>NZ_JACJOZ010000103.1:0-555962 GCF_014695795.1 Phormidium sp. FACHB-592 | reverse complement strand
TTCAACCAGAGCATCATCGACTCGCAGGGTCGTGTGGTGGGCACTTGGGCGGACATCTTGAACCGGGCGAACCTGGGGATGGAAGTGATGCACGAGCGGAATGCGCACAACTTCCCGTTGGACTTGGCTGCGGGTGAAGCGGCTCCGGTTGCTCTCTCGGCTCCTGCTATCAACGGTTAGTCGACTGACGACGGCTCGACTGTTCCACTGATTCAGTTGATTGATTGATTAAGCAAAGAGCGCTTCCTCACATGAGGAAGCGCTCTTTGCTTTGGAGGCGTACAGTGTAATTTAAAGTGGTTGAAAGTCAGGACGATCGCGATGATTAGCGGCAGAAACAGGCGCTTTTACAGACGAAAACAAGTGTTGCTCTTGATTGGTGCAGTTGCGATCGCTTACACGTTAGCCTGTCTTTTACTCTTCTTTGGGCAACGCTACTTGCTCTATCGTCCTAAGCCTGAGCTTACGATGCTGCCTAATGCAACGGCGTTTAACTTGCCCTATGAGGATGTGTGGACGCCGATCGCAGGAACGCATGATCAACTACATGGTTGGTGGATACCCTCACCTTCTATACAAGAGCGCTATGCAGTAATCCCTGATGAGCCTGCGAACGTATTGACCGCGCCAAAAGTCATGCTGTATTTCTGTGGAGTAGGTCGCAACATGGGCGACTACAACTACCTTGCGAGAGTTGCTGCTTTCCATCAGCTTGGTTTTTCTGTCTTTGTGTTTGATTACCGGGGGTATGGTCAGAGTAAGGGATCATTCCCTCACGAACGCCAAGTTTATGAAGATAGTGAGGCTGCCTGGTCTTATCTCCACAAGAGCCGTCATATACCGCCTGAACAAATTTTGCTATACGGGGAATCGTTGGGAGGTGCGATCGCACTAGACTTGGCTGTGAAGCATCCTGAAGCGAACGGATTAATCATGCAAAGCTCCTTCACGTCAATGGCTGATGTGTCTCAGCATCGGGGCTTCTCGCGGTTTTTTCCTGTACCTTGGCTGCTGACGGAGCGCTTTGATTCACTTTCCAAACTGCGATCGCTGCATATTCCTGTTTTATTTCTGCATGGAACTGCTGATTCTGTCGTGCCGCCTGAGATGAGCCAACGTCTGTATGATGCCGCTCCTATGCCCAAACAGCTCTTTTTCATTACTGGCGCTGAACACGTTAGGCTTTACCAGCCTGGAGTACAGTCATATTTGAGAGCTATTCAGCGGTTTGTTGGGCTCTTGCCACCCTAATGTTGAGCAGTAGACCACGTGCCCTTCTGTGTTCTTATGGATTTGTCTGCGGGTGAAGCGGCTCCAGTTGCCCTTTCCGTGTCTAGCATCAACGGTCAGTTTCAACACAGCTAGATTTCTGGAGAATTGATTACACAAGAAGCGCTCCCTCCCAGGAGGAAGCGCTTCTTGCATTTAGAGCCGAATAGCAAACTGACTTAGATAGGATTCGATTAGGTTCAACCTTTCCCGGATTATGTCAGGCTTAGCTAAAAAACATTTTGACTACGGATTTGAAATTTCAAATCGTCTTAGAATGCTGAAACCTTTCAGGGGGGGCAGATAGCATAGCGTGGAACTGTGATCATCAATTCCCTGAAAGTCCCTAAGTGTTTGTCGTAAGTAAGTTCTCTCAAACCGTAAAGGACTCATTAACTGGCTTCAACTTGGTTAGAAAGGCTTTAGTCCCGGCATTCTACAGGAGGAAGTTGGACAAAATCGGCACGTACCCAGCCATACGCACGACTTGTAGGAAAGCCCACCTGATACCAAACCTTCCCACTTTTGTCTTTGCGGCTCATCCATTGCTTGGGATTACCATTCTGGCTTAAGAAGTCAACCTGGTCTCCTGAAAGTCCATAGTGGCGAGCTTTGAAAGTGGTGCCAGGTCCTTCCCGCAGATTAATCTGTGCTTTGGCATCTTGAGCACGCAGTTTGGTGGAACAGTAGGTGCCATCTTTGGCTGGTGTATAGCCAGTGCCCGCGCCTGTCCCTCGCGCCTCTGCTACAGATGCAAAACTCAAGACGATCGCTAATCCTAACCCTGCACCTAAACACTGTTTAATTTTCATAGCTTCTAATGCTTTCTGTAGAGATTATTCATGAGTGTGCCCATAGCAATGCCACAAATCACGTTCTCACTCCAATCTCTATACGGCTCTCTGACGGTCAGTCTGGTTATGGCTAGGTAAACCAGTAATATGAGTGGTGGTTGGATCAATAGAGTAGAAAAGCGTTGCTAGCAGCATTATTGTACGGTCAAGAAGATCTCCGATTAGAAACAGTTGAAGACCCGACTCCAGCGGCGGGAGAAGTCGTTATCCGCGTCGGGGCAGCGACAACTTGTGGGACTGACTTGAAGGTCTGGCGGCGGGGTGGTCATGCTCGGATGCTGAAGCCGCCGACGCTATTTGGTCATGAGGCAGCGGGCGAGATTGTGGCGATCGGTCACGATGTAACGCACTGGAAGGTTGGCGATCGCGTGGTTGCTAACAACTCGGCTCCCTGCATGACTTGCTTTTTCTGCAAAAAGGTTGAGTATTCTCTCTGTCAGAACTTATTGTTCAACAATGGCACGTTTGCTGAATACCTCAAAATTCCAGCGGCGATCGTGCAGCATAACCTGTTGCCCATTCCAGATGCCTTGCCTGATGCTTTAGCGTCTATGACCGAGCCGCTGGCGTGCGTGCTACATGGGGCAGCGCGATCGAACGTGAAGTCGGGCGATCGCGTTGTGGTTTTGGGTGACGGTGCGATCGGTCTCATGTTTGTAGCAGCGCTGGCATTCGGTCAAGGCGAATGGTGCAACCAGCCATCAACAGTTAGCGGTCAACCATTTGCTGAGGTCATTCTCTTTGGTGGCAGTGACCAGCGGCTAGAGCTTGGCAAAACGCTGGGTGCGGTCAAAACGTTTAACTACCGTCAAGTAGAAAATGTGCCAGCACTGGTGAAGGAGTTAACAGAGGGATGGGGAGCCGATGTTGTGATTGAGGCAACGGGCGTACCATCCGTTTGGGAGATGGCGATCGCCTGTGCACGACCGGGAGCGACTGTTAATTTATTCGGTGGCTGTCCTCGTGATACCAGTATTACGGTGGATACAGAACGCCTCCACTACAGTGAGTTAACGGTCAAAGGTGTCTTTCATAACACCCCAACCTATGTTCGAGCCGCGCTAAAACTACTGGCAAGCCGTGCGTTGCCCTTTGAGCATCTGATTACCGAGCAGCAACCACTGGCGCAGTTAGGTCAGGTGTTTGAGGCGATGAAGCAGCGAAAAGTGGTGAAGGTGGCAATCGCACCCTAACCAACTTTTACAACTGTGTGCGATCGCCTGTACTGAGCGAAGTGCAACGCTGGAGCAAGCATACTAAGCCCTCAGTGAAAGCGTTGAAGGCAGCGAAGCCTTTAAGTAGCCTTAAGCAAGAGCCAGACTGGTTCAAGTGAAAACGCCTGCCCCTTGAAAGTTTTTGCCGACGAATCGTACAGATGTACTATAATTGTGGAAACGATCGTTCATGGCTAATGGGGCGATCGTTTTCCTACGTTTGGTTGCTGTATGAATGCTCCACTGAGCCTGCTACAACGCGCGAAGCAAGGAGACGCTGTGGCTATTGCAGTGCTGATGAATGATGCCTTGCAAGCTCAAGATATTTGGGTGAAAGCCATATTAGACGGCAGTTGCCTTCAGGTTATGTTAAAGGGACAGATGCCATTGCATCAGGCTAACTGCATTGCGTTTATCCGGCGAGGTTTACTGCGTCTTCAGCCAAAAGCGATCAATCAGGTCGTTGCTTACGGCTGGATGGTTGGCGATACATTCCCGCTGTGGATCGCAGCCTTTTCCCTGGAGCAATCTCTGCTGCCACAAAAGCCGCTCCACACTCTAGCAAACGGGGCGATAGAACCAGCGCTGGAGCATCCACTGGCTCCTACAACTGTTCCTGATACCAATACACGACCTAATCAAACCACCGTCCAGCAACCAATCGTATCGCTGGCTAAGTCTTCCAATACTGCCAAGCAACGCTCTGAACTTCTCAAGCTTGGCGTCGTCATTGTATTAACGACGGCAGTTTATTTTATGGTAACGGGCGTGTAGTTCCGGCGGTAGGAGGGAATAATGCGGGTAGGGGGATGGTGCCAGGAGGCGCAAACTCGATGATACAGCCCGATTGCCTTTCGACTATCAAGCGGCTTGCCAAACAGGGCGATCGTGCTGCCCTTGCCCAACTCATCAGTTATGCTGTTGCCCATAAGCAGATTGCTGCTACCGTAGCGTTTGATGCTGATCGTCTGCACGTTGGCCTGGAAGGGGCAAGCATTCCTAACCAGCAGATTGCTACGACGCTGATTGAGCGAGAGCTAGTAAGTCTTAGACAGGCTGCAATTACAACCGTTGTCATCAACGGCACCCAGACTGGAGCTAGTGAACCAGCCTGGGTGCATGAACTTCAGCTTGAGGCACCAGTACCAGTTGTTGCTAGACCGCTGAGACGATCGCCCTATGCAGCGCAACGCTCGCGTCGTCAAAAACCTTTTACCCTTACGGTGAACGATGTCCTGACGTTTTTGGCAACGTTTGACCCACCTAAAGCGGTCTTCGTCAGTCTTCTAGCGCTCTATGGCTTCTTTGGAGCTTCCAACTACACGGTAGACGGTTTCCTGGAAGGTTCCGATCGCATCATGATGTTTCTGCACGGCGTAAATTTGATTTTTCACGAAGCTGGGCACACCATCCTGGCTATCTTTGGGCGCTTTCTACACATTCTAGGCGGCTCGCTGATGCAGGTCATGGTGCCAGCGGTTATTGCGGGTTATTTTGTGGTGACACGTCAGATGTATGCAAGTGCGATCGCCCTCTGCTGGACGGCACAAAACCTTTGGGATGTATCCATCTACATCAAAGACGCGCAGGCGCGCTCACTGCCGCTGTTGGGTGGTGAAGGTGTGTTGCATGACTGGCACTTTCTGCTGCTCGACTTACATCTGCTGACTCAAGATCAACTGATGGGTGGCATTGCCTTCTTCTTAGGTTCGCTGCTGTATGTAGCTGCGATCGCGGGTGGCTTTTACTACGCTCGGATGGAGACTTAAACCGTTAGCTACCGACGAAATCCCTAGAAGCTACAAGCGTAGCGGTACAGCATTCTGCTCTAGCTTCGTTGAGTTTCATAGCAGCCGAAGAGAACGTTAGAACAGACCTAAACCTTGAAACTTCCTTTTAGCAAGGGCTTCGATTCATCCCCTATCCTGTTGCTATATGACTCAGGCAGCTTTCAGAGGCGACTGCCTTAACCCTATTGATATCGCTTACCACTACCGCTAACGTGTTGCCAGCCGTTATGTAAACAGAACAAGCTAGACAACGATGGACTATGAGAACGGAGAGGGAGGGATTCGAACCCTCGGTACGGTCTTACGATTCGTACAACAGATTAGCAATCTGCCGCTTTCGACCACTCAGCCACCTCTCCAGGTGATGGAACATCATAATAACAGATCTCACCTGCATCACACCAGCGCAAAGTAATTTCTTTTACGGCGGCTGGCTCAGGGCACGAAGAGCAAGACTCTGTGCCCTAGTTGCAAAAGACATCAAACGATCGCTCTGTAATTATCAGTCAATCAGTGAATGCTTAACAAACTGCCAACGTTATAAAGGACAACAGCCCAGCAATAACGTAAAAGGCAGCTACAATGCGTGTCTCGGACCAGCCTGAAAGCTCCAGGTGATTGTGATAGGGCGACATCTTAAAGAAGCGCTTACCGATACCATCTGAACCCTTGGTTGCCTTGTAGTAACCAACCTGGAGCATCACCGAAAGCGTCTCAATTAAAAACAGACCGCTGAGGATGAGCAACGCAAACAAACTATTTGTCATTAGCGCGACACCAGCAAGAGCACCCCCTAAGGCTGTTGAGCCTGTGTTGCCCATAAAAACACGTGCTGGATTGCGGTTGTGCAGTAAAAAGCCCAAACAGCTACCGCTTAGAGCTGCACAAAATAGCATTAGCTCTGGTGCTATTGGTGCAACAAGCGCACCCAAACCTAAGAGCGCGATCGCCACTGTACCACCCGCTAACCCATCAACCCCATCGGTTAAATTAGTGGCATTGCTTTCCGCAGCGAGCACAAAGACAGCTAGTAGCCAAAAAGTGACACCCAACGGCAGCATAAGACCAAAGGGGAGCGCTATGGTTGTAATAGTTGCAGGCTGCGTTAAAGCGAGCCAGAGACAGAAGATAGCCCCAACACCAACTTGCAACAAGAGCTTCATCCGAGGCGTAATGCCTTTGTTAGAACAGCCTCGAATAATCTGCCAATCGTCAATCCAGCCGATCGCGCCATAGGCAAGAGTCAAGGCAGAAACCGCTACGACTGACGGAGCAAAACCAGACCAGATCAGTGCTACCAGAAGCGCGATCGGCAGAAAGAAAATGCCGCCCATGGTTGGGGTACCAGCTTTCTTCAGATGCGACTTGGGACCATCTTCACGAATGACCTGACCTGCTTTGAGCGCTCGCAGCAACGGCACTGCCCAGAAACCAAGACCTGCCACTGCTAGGGCACAAAACCAGAACGGTAGTGTTAAAGAAAACACTTGAGTCAAGGCTCGTCCTGCTATTTCATCTGCGATGAGGGCAAAGGCACCTAGCCCCATCGTTAACAGTACAAATAGCCGTGTCCCGGAAAGATTTAACGTTTGAGTTGAAAATAACTTAGCGTCCACGAAACTCTCACTTCACTCCACACACACTGTCAACACGCGTTTCCTGTCAAGATTCGGAAAAACAACTAGGCTTTCAACAAACCAGGGTCATTTAGTCCTCTAGTTCCAATTCATCATCGTCGTCGTCAATGTCAAAACTATTATCTTCCCCTGCCATCAGATCGTTGAGTTCTTCGCCATCTGCCTCGCGGTAACTGACTTCCTGAACATCGCGTGCCAGCAAGCGACCAGTGCTTTCCAGCCAATCCAGGATTGAAGATTCTTGCTTTAGGGGGATGACTGCTGCTCGTTGGCTACGAGGTTCTTCACGAAGAGAGGGATTGTATGTCATAGAGTGCCTTGTGGTTTGTTTCAGTCGTGCAATCAATTCTTTTCAAATCTTAGCCAGAATTAGCACAACATTATTCGACTTTATGAATAAACAACCAGAGTGTATCACCATAGAAAAGAATTGCAAGAGTTTTTGCTGCTTAAAGGCAAGTTTGGCTTGTGGCGGAAGCGTCATGGCTGCATGATACGGCACCTGACCTTTTTTGCCCTCTTTTCTCTTTCCACGGGCTGTCTCTGCTGATCCGTAGCAAAATTAAATTAGATTCTCGTCCAGTTGTTGCATATATAGGTTGGCAGAAATGATTGGTAAAGCATCCTTACTAGAAGCGATCGCCGGTACAAATCGTGGGCTACTTGCCACCGACAGCGACAAGAATGCTATTGCAGTCGCGATCGCTCAACTAGAAGGATACAACCCTACACCGAAACCGCTCGAAGCAACCGCGTTGCTAGAGGGAAATTGGCGCTTGCTTTACACCACCAGCCAAGAGCTTTTGGGCATTGATCGTGTCCCGCTAGCTAAACTTGGGCAGATCTATCAGTGTATTCGGACTGCAACCGCAACGATTTACAACATTGCTGAAATTAGTGGGCTACCGTACCTGGATGGACTGGTGAGTGTAGCAGCTCGCTTCAGCCCTGCGTCAGAGCGGCGTGTGGATGTGAAATTTGAACGAGCCATCATTGGACTCACGCGGCTGATCGGCTACCAATCGCCCGATCGCTTCATTCAAGACATTGAAGCAGGTAGAAAATTTGCAGCGATCGACTTCAACATTGGCAATAGCGATCGGCAAGGCTGGCTAGACATCACCTATCTCGATGAAGACCTGCGGATTGGTCGTGGCAATGAAGGCAGCGTGTTTGTGCTGGCGAAGAAGTGAGGGGAGGAGGAAAGGCTAAAAGATGAGGGAGGAGGAATAAGGGATAAGGGAGAAGCAGAGGACACAATGCTAAAGAATTTGGCAGGATGGCTCGAAGTGCTGTTCAAAGTTCCTCTCTGACTGCTGCATCTCACAAGCATTTGACCAGGAAAGCGATATGAACGATCAAGCAGATAAGAATGATCAAGTAGATAAGACAGTCAGACTATTAGCCAACGAAAACGCTGCATCCTTTAGCCCTTATCCTTTAGCCTTTCCAATCAGGCTGTCTCAATCGCAGTTGAACCGTTTGGCTGCTTGCCCACGCAAATTTCAGCATACAGATTTAGAGCAGTTGGCAGCGCCGAGTGAACCAGATCAACAGGAACGGCAGAATCAGGGCACACGGTTTCACTTGTTAATGCAGCAGTGGTTGTTGGGGTTGCCTGTGGAGCCGCTGGTGCAGGAAGATCCCCAACTGCAAACCTGGTTTAGTGCGTTTATGGCAGTGGCTCCCAAAATTCTGACACTAGGAGTCGATCGTCCAGCCTGGGGGCAAAGCGAACACTCGCGCACACTAGCCTTTGAAGGCTACTTGCTGACGGTGGTGTATGACTTGTTATTAGCTAACGGTCAGCAGGCGCAAATTCTAGACTGGAAGACCTATCCCCGTCCGCAAAATCCGCGCTGGCTGCTGCAAAACTGGCAAACACGGCTCTATCCCTTTGTGCTGGCTGAAACGAGCGATTATGACCCTGATCGCATTGCCATGATTTACTGGTTTTTTGAGTCCTCTAATGAACAAACTCCAGAAGCCCGACGGTTCAGCGTTGCCTACGATACGATGCAGCATGAGCAAACCCGCAAGGATCTCACCCACTTGTTGAGCCGACTGACGGGTTGGCTAGAACGCTATCAGCAGGGTGAGCCCTTCCCACAAGTGCCGTTAGCCTCTAAGGAATGCGATCGCTGTAGCTTTGCCATCCGGTGCGATCGGGTGACGTTTCGAGATGAAAAGGAGCAATCACAGCAGTCGATCGATCAAGAAAATGCTTCCTCGTTACCCAATCTTGCCGACATCCAGGAAGTTGTTTTGTGAATGGGCAGAATTCAGCAGTCAGCAGTCAGGATTTCAAGGACAACTAACAACCAAAAACTAACAACTAGCAATCAACAACTCCTTCGACCATGACCGACATTGATAGATCTCCCGACGAATCACAATTAGCGATCGACATTCGCGAGATGGAAATTGATGACCTCGCGCCTGTGTTTCATCTAGGCGAAAACCTCTTCACTAGCGACCTGTACCCCTACATCTACCGCACCTGGGATCAGTGGGAAGTGATTGGGCTGTACAACACCGATCCAGAGTATTGTCTGGTTGCCGAAGTGCAAGAGCAACTAGCGGGCTTCATCCTCGGCACGATTATCAACAAGGCATCCTGGACGTATGGCTATATCATCTGGCTGGGTGTGAGTCCTGCTTTCCATCGGCGAGGCGTTGCTGACAAACTGGTTGATCGGCTAGTTGAACGCATGATTGATGATGGCGCACGGTTCATGATGGTGGACACTGACCCAGAAAATACACCAGCGCTGAAGTTTTTCGCCCGCAAAGCTTTGGCAATATTCGCAAGCACGTCTACCTATCAATGAACCTGAGCAAGCACGAATACTACGGCAAACTCATTGCCTACGAGCGCGAAAAAGCCGAACGCCAGGTCTGGAAACGCCCGAAGAAGCGATCGCCCAAAGCTTAAGCAGCTTGAGATTCCTTCCTAGAAGCTTGCTGTAGCGTTATTCTATAGATAGTTTATGGGAGATGTACTATTCCAACTGAAGAACAGATGCGAATGTGTTTCATTCTATGTCGATCACTCACCCAGCTCTATCGGTCTATCGATCTTGTGGATGTGGATGATCGAACCGGAAACGTTGTCATCCTGTCGGGAGAAGAAACACAAATTTCAGTTCGTCCCAATGGTCAGTGGAGGTTTGAATGATGAAGCCTGACTTTAGTGCTATGACTCGCAAGGAGTTACGGGTTTATTTGCTTACCCATCGGGATGATCGGGATGCTTTTTATGCCTATGTCGATCGATCTGAAGTCGAAGCCAACTGGCTCGAGTTTCCGCCTGTTCAATCAATGGATGAGCTGAAGAATTTCCCTGAATTTTTTGAAAAAGTGCGACGAAACGACACTGATGCCTGAGCAAGGCTTGATTTTAAGCATCCTTATTATTACTTGAGCGATCGCCCAAGGCTTAGACTAAGCGAAACAGCTTTCTAACTGATGAGCTACCTCACACCTGAGCAAGAAGCTCTGATACTGGTTTATCAGGAGAAGTGGCGAAAGATAGCGCTTTCGACGGAGCCGATCGATCGCCAAAAAACAGTGAGGATAATTCAGAAATTTTATGCTGTACTTTCTCAACAAAAGCCTCACGTTCTTTTCTTCGATAGCCCACTTGCAGCTTACTCAGAGCTACTACAACGAGGGTTAGAAGATCGGCTATTAGATCGCTTGTACTATAAACTTTGGCAAGCACTAAAAATCTCTGGCGAGCTGATAGATCTACCATCAGAGATTCAGCACAAGGAAAGAGGCTTGAAATTTCCAGAAGCCAATGATTTGTATAATGACTTGACGCATTTAAACGTTCAAATGGTGCAGCAGTTAGAGCTTCAGCTTCAAGTAACGCTAAAAGTAAGCCCTATATTAAATTCAATATCGAGCCAATTTCTTAGACCGATCTGTATGCCTCGGAATGATTTTTTTATTTCCATCTTGGACTATTCACATCAAGGGAGAATATGGCAGGTATGGAAATCATTAGCAGAAGAATGTGGTTGGATTTTTCCAGTTAAAAAATTCTGCTTTGTGTGCGAGCGCCCATACAAAATTCTTCTCGATGACAAGAATCGCCTTCATGCTGAAGGTGAACCCGCAATCCAGTTTTCTGACGGCTTCAGCGTCTATGCTCGTCACGGCATTAGCTTAGAATACAGCTCATAAGTCTATAGGGGACTGGTTATGGTACAACGGTACGACCCGTTGCGATATCTTCCCACCAATGAGGACTTGCCTTCTTTGGATGAGACCCTTATGGATCACGAACTGCAAAACCTGATTCCAAATTTGCTGCTGACCATTCTGGCAACCATCTGTGCTGATCGCCCAAAGCTTAAGGCGATCAGCACAGTTTTTTACTACAACGACCGAGGGCGACGCAGAGTTGTTTTCACGTTCATCGACTAATCGCTACTAGCGTCACTACTTAACGAACGTAATGGTCTTGAAATCCCGAATGGTGGCTTTTCTACTGGCAGGCATGGGTATTGCGATCGCGGGTGTAGCTGTGTATCGCAGTGGAGGCGTTCACCCTGGACAGCTTCAGGATTGGTTGCAACGGGCAGGCAACTGGGCACCGCTTTGCTATGTGCTGGTATACGTTGTGATGACGATCGTGGTGTTGCCGTCTACCCCGCTTAACATCGTCGGTGGAGCTATGTTTGGTGCCGGATGGGGCTTGGTCTGGACAAGCCTTGGGGCATTGCTAGCCGCGATCGTGCCGTTTACCTTTACGCGAACGGTTGGGCGAGAAATCGTTGCTCGACGACTGGCTGGGCGCTGGCAGGCAATGGATGCTGAAGTGCGCCACGGCGGGCTGTTCTATATGTTTGCGATTCGTCTCGTGCCTGTCATGCCATACGGTTTGGTCAATTTTGCGGCTGGGCTAACCGCTGTAAGCTTCAAAGATTATCTGCTGGGTACGGCTCTAGGTACTGTCCCAAGTGTCTTACCGTTTGTACTCTTGGGTAGCTATGGTGTGAGAGCAGTGCAAACCAGGGATGTGCTGCCGCTCATGGGCGCATTGGGTCTAACAAGTGTGTTGGTCGCAGGTTCGACGTGGTATCGCCATCGCATGAAGAAGTAAGGTATGAGGTGTGAGGTGACTGATCTGTAAGTCAAGGTCTTGAGGTGTAACGAAAAACAGCCGCTCTGACAGGGTGTTTGAAAGGTAAGACCATGACTCAAGCGAAGGGGCTTACGATTGGATAAATACTTAAAAAACTAGAGTTCCGACTGCCTTTGGAAGTAAAGATATACTGGCATCTAACAACATTCAGCGTTGGCTCTATCGCTAATTTTTTGGATTAACCTACTTTCACTTATGCAAGTATGCGAATTGCTTACATCGTGCTGGTACATCAGTATCCTGCTCAGTTGGTGCGGCTAGTCCATAAACTCAAGACTGAAAACACAAGCTTTTTTATACACATTGATCGCAAGGCAGCGCCAAGCATTTACCATGCCATAGTGAATGAAATTGGTAATTTACCTGACGTTTACTTGCTTAAACGGCACAATTGTTACTGGGGAGAACTGGGTCATGTTAACGCTACTATTGAGGGCATCAAAGCACTCTTAAACAGCAAAACTGTCTTTGACTATACCGTTCTGGTAACTGGTCAGTGTTACCCGCTCAAAGCCAATAGTGCTATTGAAATGTTCTTAAACGCACAGCAGGGCTTTTCTTTAATGGAACATTTTCCACTGCCCTCCTCATGGCAATGGCGCATTGAAAAGTGGCACATACGGTTCTTTTCTAAAAAGTTTATGGTGCCGAAGCGACAAAGCAATCTTTCCATCAAACGACGCTTCCCGTCTGGTCTTGAACCGTTTTGTGGTTCAGCTTATTGGTGCTTATCTAGAGAATGTATAGAGTATATTGATAAATTTTTGCATCACAACCATAACTTTATTAACTTCTTCCGCTTTTCGTTCGCTCCTGATGAAATGTTTTTTCAAACAATCCTTCTTAATTCACCCTTAAAACACACGATCATTAATGATAACTACTGGTATATAAAATGGTTGCCTGCTGCTGCAAATCCAATTGTGTTAGGTGTCGCTGATTTTGAGACTATGACAACATCATCAAAACTCTTTGCTAGAAAGTTTGATGCTACTCAAGATCCAGAAATTTTAGATAGGCTCGATCGCGCTCAATAACGATTCATGACTATTAATGCGTCTCAATTTCTCAAAGCCTGTGATCCGAGTCGAGCGCTGTCGATTAGCAATCCACAAGACCGGAGTTACTACATCGATTTTGCACCTGTCCGTGGCAGCAATATTATTCAGGAGCTAAAGCGGACGATCGCCCTACTTGCTGATGAAGGCACCTGCCAGCTTTTTACAGGACACATCGGCTGCGGTAAATCGACGGAATTATTGCGGCTCAAAACTGAGCTAGAACAACAAGGCTTCTACGTTATTTACTTTGTCTCCACCGAAGATTTAGATATGTCGGATGTGGATGTCACCGATATTTTGATTGCGATCGCCCATCAAGTCAGTGAGAAACTAGAATCGGATCAAATCCGGCTCAAGCCAAAGTATTTTGCCAATTTGTTTGCTGAAATTGGTGACATCTTGCAAACGCCGATCGAAATTTCGCAGGTCGATTTTTCGGTTGGTATTAGCAAAATTACTGCTAGAACCAAAGATAGCCCGCGCTTACGCAATCAGCTTCGGCAGTACATGGAGCCACGCACCAATGGCATTTTGCAGTCGCTAAATGAAGAACTGCTGGGGCAAGCCAATCTGCAACTCAAGCAGCGTGGCAAGCAGGGCTTGGTTGTGATTATTGACAATCTTGATCGCGTTGACGCGAGGCAACTCCCCTCCGGACGGACGCAGCCAGAATATTTGTTTGTCGATCGGGGCGAGCAGCTTTCTAAGCTCAATTGTCATGTGGTCTACACTATTCCGCTGGCGCTCGTGTTTTCTAACGAAGTCGAAATTTTGAAGCAGTGGTTTGGCGGCGGCGTGTCGCCCAAAATTTTGCCGATGGTGCCAGTACAGCGACGCGACGGGACTCATGCTGAGGATGGTATTGCGCTGCTGCGGCAAATGGTGCTGGCACGAGCGTTCCCTGGGCTTGATGCCGCTCAACGTCTTGCCCGTATTCCCGAAATGTTTGATTGCGTTGAAACGCTCGATCGCCTCTGTCTCATTAGCGGCGGTCACGTCAGGAATCTGCTAGGTTTGTTGCGTAACTGCGTCCAGCGAGGCGATCCACCCTTTTCGCGCGATGCAATAGAACACGTCATTCGCGGACAGCGTGACGCGCTGGTCAGGACGATTGATGATCAAGAATGGGCGCTCATTCTCCAGGTGGTGGAACAACAGAGCGCACGTGGCGAAGTGGAGTATCAAACGCTGCTCCGCAGCATGTTTATGTTTGAGTACCAGGATCAACAGGGCGGCTGGTTTGGCATCAATCCGATGCTGACAGAAACGAAGAAGTATCAAACGTGGGCAGAGGGGAGAGGTGTGAGAGGGTGAAGAGAGAGGCGGCGCAGTAAGAAGGTGAAGAGTAAAGGGGTGAAGAGTTGAAGGAGTGAAGGGGTGGGAAGGTGAAGAGAGCGGCAGATTGGTGAGACGGTGGAGAAGTGAAGGGGTAGAAGATACAGTAAATTTCGTTGTCACTGTTCGATTTTTGGCTCCTGCTTCTCAAGCTTCTGCCTTTTGCCGTCTTCTTCCACGTGCCAGGATGTAACGTACAACAATAGGGCTTTAGGCTATGAGCACGACTCCGCGACCGCGACCAGAAGCCTATGTGGAGAATGATCGATCGCTGGATACCCTCATTCGCGCTATTACGCTATCGCGGCATCAGTTTGCGCTGATTTTGGTGCGCTGCAACTACACCAAACTGCGCGATCACTTGATGCAACAGTTTAAAAAAAACTGCCCGTTTCCCA
The DNA here is from genome assembly GCF_014695795.1 of Phormidium sp. FACHB-592. Taxonomy (NCBI): domain Bacteria; kingdom Bacillati; phylum Cyanobacteriota; class Cyanophyceae; order Oscillatoriales; family Oscillatoriaceae; genus Phormidium; species Phormidium sp. FACHB-592. Next base: position 541,249 of record NZ_JACJOZ010000103.1, on the reverse strand, counting down.
TCCGTGAATACACTCTGCCCGAATCGGCAAAGACGCTTTATACGAGCATTCGGACAGAGATGAAGGATGACGGGCAGACGTGTGGGGCGGCTGCGGAGGCAGGGGCGCAAGAAGAGTTTGCTCAAAGTTTAGAAGTGCAAAGTGCTGCCAACGCTAACACAACGCCTGACTCGCGGCTCCAAACTTCCGATAACCCTTTCCCACGCTGCCAACCGCCGAACGCTCTGATGGTTTATGGATTAGAGTCGGTCACGGCGATCGATCAGGTGTTGTTAGCGACTAATCTGGTGCGCGAGGAGTTGCGCAAAAAGTTTCCGTTTCCGCTGGTGCTATGGATCAACGATCGCATTCTGGCAAAGCTCGATCGACTGGCACCTGATCTCAAAAGTTGGGCAGGCAATACGGTCATCTCGTTTGATGTGGCAGCAGAGGATGTGGTGGAAGGCTTGCGACAGCATACCGATCGCCTCTTTGCGTCTATCCTGGACGCTGGTGATGAGCAGTTTTTACCCAACTGGGCGCTGCTGCAACCGGGCAATACTGGTACGTGGGGTACGAATTCACTTCGACGTACAGAGCTAGAATTTGCCCTCGATCGCGTGCTGACCAGTGGTCAAACCTTCGATCCTGCGCTTCAAGCTAGTCTCGACTTTTTGCTAGGGCAGGATGCTCACGCGCAAGGAGAACTAGAAACGGCACGCCTCTGTTACGAACACAGCTTGAAGTTCTGGCGAGAGGAAAGCAAGCGGCAGCAAGCGCAAAAGTTGTCAGAGTCCTTTGTTTTGCTGCCTTCTGCCAGAGAACGATCGGCGTGCGTACTGGTTTACCTGGGGCTGTGGTGGCGATCGCAAGCAATGCAACAGCGCACCGCCTATGCCAACGCCTGCCAGCAAGCACGCAACTATTTTCGGCGCGGTCTGGAAGTGTTTGAGCAAGCCAACCGTCAGGATCTTGTGGCACGGTTCATCATCCCGCAAGCCGAAACGCTGCAAAAGCTGCAACAGTGGCACGAACTGGAGATGATGGCAAAGAAGGCACTCGTGTTGCACAAACTCTATGCCGATCCGGTGCGGCAGGCTCGTGATCATGGCTTTCTGGCAGAAGTGGCGCTTGCACGGTCTGATTGGGCGGAGGCAAAGCAACAGGCAGAAACCGCACTCCAAATCCTGGCAACAACCGCTGCCACGATCGAGCAAGTGGCAGATCCGCCACCCAATCCTCATCTTGAATTCAGCCTGGAGATGGCGCGACGGTATCATCAGGGCTGGTATCTGCTGCTGTTGGGTAGAGCTGCAGCGAACCTGGGGCAGATAGAAGCTGCGATCGACCATCTAGAAGCAGCGCAGAACCAAACCTACCCACTGGATGATCCCCAGCTTTATATCAACATCCTGCGGCATCTACGAGAGCTTTACTTTCAGCAAGGGCGCTACCTGGAAGCGTTTTACACGAAGCAAACGCGACGATCGCTGGAGCATCAGTACGGGTTTCGTGCCTTTGTTGGAGCGCTGCGCTTAGAACCCCAGCAACCCCTGCCAGCTCTGCTACCTGGGCAACCTCTACCCGAAAGTCCCCTGGCACTGGAGATTAAAGCCTCTGGTCGTCAACAAGATGTCGATCGCTTGGTTGCCCGTATGGGACGCAACGACTTCAAACTTACGGTGATTCACGGTCCCTCTGGTGTGGGCAAAAGCTCGATCGTCAATGCGGGTCTGGTGCCTGCGCTCAAAGAACGAGCGATCGGCGATCGTCTCGCGCTGCCCATCCTGCTCGATGTCTACACCGACTGGCAAGCAACGTTAGAAGCGAAACTAGCGATCGCGCTGAGATGGCAAGAAGCAGACGGCAGAAGGCAAGAGACGGAAGACAACACAACTCAAGCCCTCCCTCATCCCTCATCCCCCCTCCCCTCCCTCGTCGCCCAACTTCGCCAAGCCACTAGCCTCAACCGTCTCCCCGTTCTCATTTTTGACCAGTTTGAAGAATTCTTCTTCGTCCATGAAACCGTGCAGCAGCGTCGTCCGTTTTACGAGTTTCTGCGTGATTGCCTGCATCTTGACTTTGTAAAAGTTGTGCTGACCTTGCGGGAGGACTATCTTCATCATCTGCTAGAGTTTCACCGCTATGCCAGCCGAGACGGCATCAACCTGGATAGCATCACCGATATTCTTGGGAAAGATGTGCGCTACGCTCTGAACGACTTTTCCCCAGAAGATGCGCGATCAATTATCAAAAGCCTGACTAACCGCGCTCAGTTTTACCTGGATGAGGCGCTGGTAGAAGCGTTGGTTCATGACCTGGCAGGAGAAGACGGGGCGGTACGAGCGATCGAACTGCAAGCGGTGGGTGCTCAACTGCAAGCCGAAGGCATCACGACCCTGGCAGACTATCGTCAGAAAGGACCCAAGGCAAAGCTGGTGGCGCGATCGCTCGACAATGTAGTGGAAGACTGTGGCACCGAGAATGAGGTTGCCGCGCGTAATGTCCTTTTTTTGCTGACAAACGAAAATGGTACTCGTCCGCTCAAAAGTCGTGAAGACCTGGAAACCGATCTGGTCGATCTGGGTTTGACCGCTGAAATTAACAAGCTGGATCTGGTGCTGGATGTGCTGGTTGGCTCTGGTCTACTGTTTCTTGTGCCCGAAAACCCTGCGAATCGCTACCAGCTTGTACATGATTATTTAGTCAGTTTCATTCGCCAACAGCAGGCAGAAACGGTGGCTAATTTAGAGTTGCACGATCGATCTGACGACGCTTCAGAGCCAGAGCAGAGCCGAAAGCGACTCATCAGCCTGCAAGAGCAAAATATGTTTCCAAAAGACAGCCTTGACCCAACTCGGTTCACCCGGCGATCGCTAAAGCCCCTGCTGCTCCTCTTTTTAATGACACTACTTGCTGCTATGTTGGCGGTTAGCTTGAAGCCGCACTCCAGTACATACCAACCCCAAAAAGCGACAGCCATAGCCAGTCACACCGTTGCTAAACCTTAGTTAATTCTGTCTTTGACCAAACTTACGTAGTATGCAGTTTTCCTCTCTGTGACTGAGGTTGCACTGTGATGGAAGCAGGTGCGGTAGTGTAACGGATGTTGTTGTCTTCCACTCGTGATGTCTGTTAACGCCCCCACTGTACTTGCGCTCGACTTTGATGGTGTGCTTTGTAACGGGATGAAGGAATACTTTCAGACAGCGTGGCGTGCGTATTGCAACCTCTGGCAACCTGAAAACACAACACCGCCAGAGGGCTTGGCTGAACGCTTTTACCGCACTCGTCCAGTGGTGGAAACAGGCTGGGAAATGCCGTTACTGCTGCGATCGCTCTTGCTGGGCACTCCGGAAGCTGAGATTCTACTCCATTGGACTGCGATCGCTCCGTCCTTGGCTGACAAAGAAGGCATCGCACCAACGCAACTTGCGGCTGAAGTAGATGGGGTGCGCGATCGCTGGATCTCTACTGACGTGCGTAGCTGGCTAGCTGAGCAAGAGTTCTACCCCGGCATCATTCCGCAATTACAGATGTGGCTGACTGGTACGACGGCAGTGGTAATCGTCAGCACTAAAGAGGGACGCTTTATCCAACAACTGCTGCAACAGCACGACGTGGATTTCACAAAGCTGCAAATCTTCGGCAAAGAGGTAAAGCGACCAAAACCCGAAACGCTGCGATCGCTGATAGCAGAGCATGGGAGTGATGCAACAGTTTGGTTCGTCGAAGATCGGCTGCAAACCCTTCATGCAGTGCGTCAGCAGCCAGATCTGAATGATGTAAAACTTTTTCTGGCTGACTGGGGTTACAACACGCCAGCAGAACGCAACGCGATCGCGCAAGAACCGCACATTCACCCACTATCCTTACAAACGTTTAGCCAACCTCTAACCACCTGGATCGTTTAGTTAGGGACAAAAGGTTGTTTGTTTTCAACGAGCCTCTTCATAATCTGGTACAGCGGTACTGAACGAGAGAGCAGGGGTTTTAGTCTTCCTTCTAGCCGCTTTAACTAGTTTGTCTGTCACCATACGCTGAACGGCTACTCAAACCCGGTTTCATACTCTCTGCCCTTTTTAGAGTTGTCGCTCGACTCAACGCCTTTAAGGTGTTTGAAATGAGCCGTAATGGTTGAATTCGTTGCAAAAATTTAGAAAATCATTCCAGGTAGTTTCACCTCTGGTGAGGCGACAGCACGCCAAGCCTGTAAAAGCTGAAAGTCATTCTAGGCATCATTTATAGCCTCAATTACATTGCAGTCTTGAGAACGTGCAGGTGAATCCGCTGGTTGAATTCTTTGTCTTTCGCTCAAGCTGTAACCAGATCGCTTGGCTGATGTATATCTTCCGCCATTTCTATGTTCCACACCGTAGAGGGGTCTTAGTATGAAGGCATTGATATGAATTTTTATTGATTAAATTTACTTTATGGTTAAACGCTCGCTCCAAGCATCAGAGCTAGGCATTCAGGAAGCAAAACGAGCCTTTGCTTTGAAAGGTTGGACGCAAGAGAATCTCGCTGGCGAGGTGAACTTAAAGACGCGCCAACCGATCTGGCGCTTTTTCTCTGGTCAGTCTGTAGAACGCCATGTTTTTCTCGAAATCTGCTTTGTGCTGGGGTTGGCTTGGCGCGAGATTGCCATGAATCCACCCGCCGACTTTCCAGAAACGTCTGGGAATAGTCAGTCTGCGGGCGTTGATCTAGAGGCGCTTGTACAAAAGGTGCGATCGCACCGATCCGCCAAAATTCAAGACCAGTGCGGCATCTTGCAGCTCTTAGATATCAGTCGTCCCGTCCGCATTGATGACATCTATATTGATGTCAATATCTTGGAGGAAATTGCGAGCCAGCAATCGGTGGCGATCGAAGACCTGAAAAACTTGGGACCCGAAGCGTTCAATCGCTTTGGGCTTGGCACGGTAGACCAAAAGCAAGTACCGGGTATACAGGTAGTCGAAACGTATTCTAAGCTCCGGGTGTTGGGCAAACCAGGCGTTGGCAAAACCACGTTTCTACAGCATCTCGCTATCCAGTGCAATAACGGCACGTTTGCCGCAGACCGGGTGCCCATCTTTATCGCGCTGAAAAACTTTGCGGACGAGTCTAGAAGCAGCGGCGAGTTCAGCCTTTTAACCTACATCCGTCAAGAATTTTTCACCGCTGGTTTGACCGACCCAACTGCGATCGAAACGCTGTTGCAAGCAGGCAGGGTCATGCTCTTGTTGGATGGCATGGATGAAGTGCTGAATCAAGAGAGCACTGCCGTCTTACGCGAAATGCGTCGCTTTGCGGATAAATACCACAGCAATCAGTTTGTCGCGACCTGTCGCACGGCAGCGCAAAAGCTCAGGCTGCGGGGCTTTACCGATGTTGAAATTGCCCCCTTCAGCCAGGGGCAAATCACTGCGTTTGCCCAAAAATGGTTTGTTGCCTTCACCAAAACCACTGCTCAGGCTGGGCAGGCAGAGTCCGATCAATTTGTACAGAAGCTGGACTTGCCGGAAAACTGGCAGTTTCGCCAACTGATTGTTACTCCCCTGTTTTTGCATCTTGCCTGCTGGGTGTTTCATGGTCAAGCAAAATTTCCGACCAAGCGCACAGAGTTTTACAAGCAAGGACTAGACCTGCTTTTGGGCAAATGGGATGAAGCTAGAGGCATTGAGCGCGATGATGTGTATCGAGACTTTTTATTGCCCCAAAAGCTCAAGCTGTTAAGCCAGATTGCAGCGGCATCGTTTGAGCGAGGTCAATACTTCTTTGAGCAGCGCGTGCTGGAACAATACATTGGAGACTACATACGGAGTTTGGCAGCGGTTCCCCCTGAGCCAGAAGCCCTGCAAGTTGAAAGCGAAGCAGCGCTAAGGGCGATCGAAGCACAGCATGGTCTCTTGGTAGAACGGGCACGCGGGGTGTTTTCCTTCTCCTATCTGGCGTTTCAAGAATACTTTACAGCGCGCAACATCGTTGCCAGCTATAACTTAGAGGCATTTGAGCAAGCCCTCAGTGGGTTGGTCAGCCACCTCACCGATCCACACTGGCGCGAAATCTTCTTGTTGACTACGGCAATGCTGCGGAGCGCCGACTCTCTCATGCAGTTAATGAAGCAACAGATTGATGCGTTGGTTGCGAAAGACCCTTACCTACAGGAGTTTTTGACCTGGGCAAGCCAAAAAGCGCAACTTGTTCCATCCCCACCGAAGGTCGTGACGGGACGAGCCTTTTACCTGGCGCTTGCTCGGACACCTCATGTTGCGTCTCAATTTGTTTTACGCCAGCACCCTTGATCAGGGAATGTTTCTAGATGCGGCGCTGGATGACTTGCTGCTCAATTGTGCGATCGAGCAAAGCCAGTCTTTTGCTCATGCTTATGCCTGTAGCGATGCGCTCAACAACCTTTTGGTGATTGTGCTAGATGCTGGCTTTCAAAAATCACTGCAACAACTTAAAGATCAATTACCCAATGCCACTCAAAATCAGCATCACTGGCAACTCTGGTGGAAGACACACTACGCTGCCTGGGTAGAACAATTGAGAAGTACGATCGCAGACTATCGTAATATCCACCACCAATGGCAGTTTAGCCCTGAGCAACAGCAAACGCTGCAACGTTATTACGATGCCAACCAACTTCTGCTGGATTGTTTACGCAGTAATTCTGAGGTAACAGCCGCAGTGCGACAAGAAATTGAAGCAACATTATTATTGCCGCAGAAAGAACTTGAGAAGAGAGAGTGGGAATAAAGGTTAGCTTGCGATTCTTTTTACCGAAAGTTCAAGTTTTTAGCTTAACTTATACAATCTAAACCTTATTCAAACAGTCGGTATACGCGATTTCTAACCTCTGGTTGTTACGCTTGAAGTAGAAGCTAAACAACTGTCAATTTAGGACAACGTGCAGACAGCAAATCTGTCTTACATAAACGTTGTCTTTTATTGGAAATTAAGTTACTGGCTTGGGATAGGAAATGAAACCGGGTTATAAAAAGCTTTTGTAAGAAAGCGATACCGTTGTCAAATTAAACGTCATCTACAGTGAATACATTCATGTCTGCGTCAAGTTCATTCTCAACGCATTTAAGGCTCGATCGTAGTCATCAGTTATTTTCTGACACAGTAGCCAAACGCTCAACCCCATATCGGCATCATTGCTTGCTTTGTTCAGCAGTCTTACTACGTCATATGCGCTCAGGTGGGCTTTATTGGCGCTGTAGCTATTGCCAGGAAGAAATGCCAATTTTATAAAACGACATTGGTTTGAACGAGACTAGAAAAAATAGCATCAAAGCTTGGGGATCCATAAAGCTGATCAAAAATTGTCTTTCTTTAAACAAAGATCAGTACCTCCAAGTTTAGATCCAGAAACTTGTTTTCTCCCTGTCTCTAGCTTCAAAGAATGGTGTTAGAAAACCTTCTCTGTTTGTAGATTCTGCCTCACTAAGCACCACTATCGTTTTGGTACCCACTCAGCTATAGATTGGCGCTGTACCTAACGCCATTTCAATCAGATAAGTAGTTGATCTTAATTATTCGTAAGCTGCATTGAGACATTCGACGTGAGTTTTCGACCTAAGCGCTCAAGTCGAGGGGCACTCAGCCCTACATATATGCGGGTTAAGCGCAGTCGAAACCCGGTCTCTCAGTGGTGCTTAATTCAACCCTCCTGCTAGCAAAAGAATGAGGGTTAAGGGATAAATCGAAGCCCTTGCTTAAAGAAAGTTTCAAGGTTTAGGTCTTCCTAACGTTCTCTTCGGCTGCCATATGTCCATTTTCCGGTTTCAGAATGAGAGCTATAGAGGCGCTTCTTACAAAGCTTTAGAGCAGACGTACACCAGAAGTTAGGACATTTTGAAGTCAGTCCTAAGCCTTGTTACATTTTGTGTCGTACTCACTCAACCGATCTAATTCACTCAAGAGATCAAACGGTCATCTGCCAATGTGTAGAGATTGAGCTTCTCATCTAAGTTCATGCAGAAAGCTTCTCCTTAACTGTTGGCTAACCCGATCGGTTTACTCTCTTGAGCCGATTGGGTTTTCTACTTTTCCATCACGGGTGTAACGCCTATCTGGAGGTCTTAACATGCTTCTTACCCATCCCCGATCTTCTCGAATTGAGCTACTTAAAGGCGTGCAGGTGCTAGTGGTTGATAACGATCAAGACAGCAGAGTGCTTTACCATGCTTTGCTCAAAGGTTGTGGCGCAAATGTCGTTAGCTGCGACTCTATCAAGGAAGCGTTAACTGTCTTTGATTGGCTCTCACCTCAGATTTTACTTTGCGAGATGCGCTTTTTAGGCGAAAGCATTGAGACCCTGGTCACAAAATTGCATGACATGGAACGAAAGGGCGGTCAGTACATTCCGGCGATCGCCATTACGACCTTGATTACGGATGGCCTTGCCCAAATTCTCAACACTGGTTTTGAGGGCTTTTTGTTGAAGCCAATTGATCTAGATGAGTTAGTCTGCATGATGCGGCATCTAGTGCGTACCAGAAAAACGAAGCTCTTTGCTTACAGCCCTATAGAAACTAAGTTAAGAGCTAAACGAGCAACAAAAACTCATGTGCCAGGAGCGCTGACAAATTCCACACATCCAGTCGAGAATTATAATGATTAAAAGTGCAAAAGCATCGAGCGAAACACAAGCAAAGCTTGAGCAACTTAAAGATAACTTCTTAAGCACGGTTTCACACGAACTGCGATCGCCAGTGACTAATATCAAAATGGCGACTCAGATGCTAAAAATCCTCTTTCAGGATGACGATCTGCAAGCGCCACCAATTACTGCTCGTCTAGGTTCAGCTTCAGCTTCTAAGCCACCACAGACCTCTCTAAACGGACTGGTGAAGCACTCTCATCATCATTAAGAGTAAGAGCAGCACATTACATCCAACTTTTAGAACGTGAGTGCGATAAAGAAGTTAACCTCTTAAACAACTTCCTTGATTTACAACAGCTTGATGCAGGCACGTATGCCTTTAGCCACATAACCATTCAGCTTAAGAATTGGCTACCACAGATCATTAAGCCCTTTCTTGATCGCATTGCTACCCAACAACATAACTTTCAGGTTGATGTGTCTGATCGCCTGACCGCTATCATCACCGATCCCATCAGTCTACGGCGTATTTTAGGTGAGTTGCTGACCAACGCCTGCAAATTTACGCCTCCTGGAGGCACTATTGCGCTGACGATACTTTTCCCTGAATCAACTCTACCTAAAGGCAAGGAAACGTTGCAGCTAACGATCATGAATACAAGGGTCGAAATTCCTGCCCATGAACTCCCTCGGCTCTTTGATCGGTTTTATCGTCTCAACAGCGATCGCTGGGAACATGGTGGCACAGGGTTAGGGTTGGCACTTGTGCAAAAGATGACGGCTTACTTAGGCGGTACGATCGTGGCCGAAAGTAGCGGTGGAAAGACCAGCTTTACCCTGACCGTGCCCATTCACGACGTTTGCATAGTCAAGCAACCTTAATCATGACCTTGAGTCATCAGGCATTTGCCCATAACCAGGACTTTTAAACAACCAACCTACATTAAGGTATGGCTGGAGTGCTGTAGTTATGCACGATCGCACCCTATCTGTTATTCCTAGATTTAAGTGAGCCAGAAAGCAAAAACTTTCTCCAATGGGCTGCTTTTGTATCAAACAATTCAGATCCTTTAAAGCAGCTATGCGGTGCTGGTAAGGATGAGACGAGGAATGCAGCATGGATAATCTGAAAGTGATTGTGATTGGTGCTGGGATGGGTGGCTTGACCACAGGCATCGCCTTGCAGCAGGCGGGCTACACCGTTGAGCTTTACGATCGTGTCCGTGAGTTACGTCCCGCAGGTGCTGCCATTTCGCTCTGGTCAAACGGGGTGAAGGTGCTAAATCAACTGGGTTTAAGTCAGGAGATTGCTAGCATTGGCGGGCAAATGGATCGCATGGCGTACTACAGCCACACCGGCGAAAAACTCAATGATTTTAGCCTGCTCCCTTTAATTGAACGGGTGGGTCAGCGTCCGTATCCGGTGGCACGGACTGATCTGCAACAGATGCTGCTGCAAGCCTTTGGAGCCGAGAATGTACGTCTGGGCATGAAGTGTGTTGGTGTCGAACAGGATGCAACTAGCGTGACTGCCCGCTTTGAGAACGGCAGCACTACAACAGGCGATGTACTGGTTGCAGCCGATGGCACGCACTCGCTCCTGCGTCCCTACGTGTTAGGGCAACCGCTCGATCGTCGCTACGTGGGTTACGTCAACTGGAATGGGCTGGTGCCTGCAACGGATGAACTGGCTCCCCCTACAAGCTGGGTCATCTATGTGGGTGAACACAAACGCGCCTCGTTGATGCCGATCGCGGACGATCGCTTTTACTTCTTCTTCGATGTGCCTATGTCCAAGGAGAAGGCTCAGGAGTCCGGTGAGCTTCGTGCTGAGCTGGAACACTCTTTTGCTGGCTGGGCGACCCCGGTGCAAACGTTGATTCAATGTCTGGAGCCAGACAAAACCAATCGCGTGCTGATTCATGATATTGAACCGCTAGAAACTCTGGTGCGTGGTCGCGTCGCACTACTGGGAGATTCTGCACACGGTGCTGCGCCTGATTTAGGGCAGGGTGGCAGCCAGGCGATCGAAGATGCGTTTGTGTTGACAAATTGTCTGAAAACTACGACCCTTAGCGTCGCTGATGCCCTCCAGCACTATGAAGCCGATCGTAAAGAGCGCGTTGCCGATATCATCACTCGTGCCCGCAAACGTGCCGATATGATCCACGGCAAAGACCCCGCAAAAACCCAAAAGTGGTACGAAGAACTGAAGTATGACGATGGCACGGAGACGATCGACGGTATTGCGAAGACAATTCTGACTGGACCGTTGGGGTGAAAGGGGGAAAGTGAAGAAGGGAAGGGGTGAAGGGCTGAGGAAGGGCAGAGGTGAGGGGGTGAAGAAGGGCAGAGGTGAAGGGGTGGGGATCGTTCGCGCCTGACATTACATAAGCTGCCTACGTAGGCTAGCAGGCATCAAGGTTGGAGCATCCGCGTAGGCAGTTTAAGCTTTTTGGGTATGGCAGTCGAAGAGAACGGTAGGACAGGCTCAATCCTTAAAATGTCCTTTGAGCAAGGGCTTCTATTCACCCTTCATTCCTCATCCTTTTGCTATATGGCTGTGCTAGTGCTTCTGTAGCGATGGTTCTGACTGCCCAGCAAAGAGATGCGTCAGGCAGTTAAATCCTAACGTTTACCAGCGGTAGTGTTGGGTAGAAACACCTTCAGCGCACCGTCTGGCTTAATGTATGCCCTTAACTGGTTATGGCTGAGAAAGTATTTGCCAGAGGGTTGCAGCGCCAGAATGACATGGGGAAAGCCGAAGTCGTAGAGAAACGTAATTCCTTTGTCGCTGATCGTAAAACTATCGAGATGCTTGGTTTGAAAGCGTTGATTCTTGAGCTGCTCCCGCAGATCGGCACCCTCCTTGTCGCCGTTTGCGATCGCCCGTTTTACTTCAGCCTGCATCGCTTTATTAACCATCGTCGCGATCGTGCTCAGTGATTCTCGCTTGAACACATCTGCCGCTTTTACCACTTTGCCCGTCTTCAGGTTGACCAACCGATGCTTGTTAGAAGAACTGGGATAGGCACCACTACCGCTCCTGGTAAACGTGAGATCCAGCAGCGAGTTTTGGTTGTAGTTCACCGTATAGTCAATTTCGCTCAACCACCAGCTTGCCAAAAACTCTGCCCGTAGTTCTGCGATCGACTGCCCAAAAACGCTTTTAAGACTGACGGCTGACTGCACATTTCGCAATACAGCCGGATTTGTCAGCCCTGTTACCTGGGGATACTTGACGATCGCTTCTTTGTAATCTGGGTACTCCTGCCCTTTTTTGCCACGAACGAACGTCACCGTTTTAGTTTCAACCAGAACGCGATCGCCCTGTGGTGGTTTAGGAGACAGAGACAAGCGATTGGATCGATCGATTGATCCGTCTCCTAGTCTGACTACTGATGCCTTGAGAGACGATAGCTCGTGAGCCTTTAATGGCACGCTAGCCATCAGCACCGAGCATCCAGCAAACAATCCAACAAGAAGGGAAATTTTCATAAAATCTTGACTTAAGCGACTAGGTTTAGTTTTGACAAATGATGCTAACTATTCCCAGCCAACCTAACACTTGTTCAATCCATGTCAATTCCCTGTCACACCCATCCCTACTCTGCTTCACCAATCAGCGTAAAGGCTGCCCAATCTTGTGGCTTGGGGTACTGCTTGAGCGTGTCTAGCATGGCGCGTCGGAGTGCCTGTGCTTTGTCGGGTGTCTGGGTAAGGTTTTGATAGAACGCGGTCATGAGAAACGCCGTGGGTGCATCGGGCACTGCCCAGAGTGACACAACGAGGCTAGGAACGCCAGCCGCAATAAAGGAGCGCGATAACCCGATGACTCCATCACCTGTTAACCGTCCTCTTCCGGTGTCACAGGCACTTAAGACAACCAGTTCAGCCTTAAGCTTTAGATCGAGAATTTCGTCAGCCGTCAAGAAGCCGTTGTCTTTACCAGAGGGAGCCAGCGCGATCGCCCCTGGTATACCCAAACCCTTAAGATCATCCAGTAGCCCATGCGTTGCCAGATGGATGATGCGTTCCTGAGGCATTCGCTGCACGATCGCCGCTTTCGTCGCCCGATCGCCCGTAATGGCTTGTGTGCCAAGGAGGGGCGCGATCGCTGCCGCCTCTAGTTCCGCTCCTGGCAAACTCCCTAATTGTTCTGCTGGTTCTCCCGCTTGAGTAGCCAGAAACGGCATGGTTGGATTACCCACCACAAGGGAGCCAGAAGTCGGAAGTGGGGAACCAGGTAAATTAGTCGTTCTTACCCCCTGCTCCTCCCCTCGACTCGCTCCCCCTGCTCCCCGTACTCCCCCTGCACCCCTTATTCCCCTTACTCCCTCTGCTCTTCTTACCTCTCCCCCCTCACTGCTTACTCCTCTCTCCCCTCCCCTCTCTCGCTGTTGCTGCGTCAGCGCCAGCACCTGAATCGACGGTGCAGTCAGAATGGTATGTCGCTCGATCAAATACTTGCCAGCCGGATCTTGCAGGGCGGCAAAGGGCACTAAAAAGAGCGATTGCTGGGGGATGAAGGTGACGCGAGCGTTGGGGTCTTTTGGCAAGGCATCGGCGATCGGCTGAATGAGCAATTGATACAGCCCTTGAGACTTTGCTAAATCCTCGGCTGGTGCAGTGTTTTTAGGGGCACTGGAACCGCGACCACTCACCCCAATGGTTTCTCGGCTACTGGCAACGAGGTCGCCTAGCGCAAACCGACCCTTTGCCTGAGTTGTCAGGTCAACGTTACGGAAGGTGATAGTGCCATCCGGCGCGATCGCCCAAATGAGTAGTTCCGCCTCGCGTGGTTGCACCTTACCATCTATCAGGATGTCTTCATAGGTGATGGAATACTGCACCAGAGTTGAGTTTTGGGCTTTGGCAATTTGCTTGATCTGAGCGATCGTTGGTGGTGGCGTTGCTGGTACGGCAGCAGGTTTCGTCTCTCCACCAGCAAGCCGCCGTGAGAGAAGTGCCACAAAAGCTCGTGCTCGACCGCGTTCGGCAATTTCTAGCGCTGCATCGGTTTTGTTTTGAGCTACCAGCACTCGTTGAAGGAGACGATAGGTACGGGCTTGCTGCTCGAACAGCGAAATCTGGTTGCGATCGTTGTTGCCCAAATTCGCACGTAGCGATTCCCAAAGCGTAAGACTGCTTGTAAGAGCGCTTTCTGCCTCTGTTAGCTTGCCTAAACGGAACAGCGCTTTGCCTAAATTGTTCAGCACCAAGCCTTCAGTAGCGCGATCTTTCGTGGCACGGGCAATCGCCAATGCCTGCTGGTAAGACGTGACGGCTTTGTCAGATTGGCTAAGCTCGTCATATTCCACCCCCAGATTTGCCAAAGCACTGCTTTCACTCGCTTTGTCGTTTGACTGACGGGCAAGCACTAACGCCTGCTGATGATAGTCGATTGCCTTCTCATACTGACCCATCGAGCGATACACGTTGCCCAGGTTTGTGAACGCAGTCGTCACGCTGTTGGTATCCTTCATCGCTCGACCTGTTGCGAGGCGCTTTTCGTGGTACTCGATCGCCTTGGGAAAATCCTGCACGATGAGATAGAGGTTGCCTAACTTGGTGAGAAAGGAGGCTTCTAGCAAGGGGTTCTGAATGTCTCTGGCGATCGCTAACCCTTTGAACGCAGTGTCGATCGCCTGGTTATAGTCACCCAGGTCATAGTAAACAGTGCTGAGATTGCCAAGTGACTGCGCTTCACCTAACCGATCCTGAATTTGACGGGCAATAACAAGGCGCTGATCCAAATAGTCGATTGCCTTGCCATAGTTGCTCAGTGCGTAGTGGTTTGTCCCTAAATTGTTGAGCGCTGCCGCTATGCCCAGCCGGTCATCTAAACTGCGGGTAAGAGTAAGCTGCTGCTGCGAATAGTCAATCGACGTCGCCTGATCGCCCAGCCCTGCATAAACAACGCTCAAGCCGCCCAAACTATTTGCCTCAAGCCGACGGTCTTTGATTTCACGCGCAACAACGATCGCCTGCTGATACGCTGCGATCGCCTTGGGATAATCTCTCTGGTTAACCGCAATCTCAGCCAGATTGCCGATCATCTGCCCTTCTCCGAGCCGATCTTTAATTTGGCGATAGAGCGTCAACGCTTGCTGATAGTACTCTGCTGCCTTGTCAGCCTTGCCCAGATTGATGGCAATCACGCCCAAATTGCCTAGCGCTGCTGCTTCGCCCTCCAAGTTTTTGGTCTTTCGCGCCAGGTCAAGGCTTTGTTCATAAAACGCTACCGCTTGCGGGTAATTCGTCATCACAGAGTAAGCATTGCCCAGGTTCCGCAACGTTTTGACAACCTTGGGCTGATCTGCCAGTGCTTGATAGAGCTTTAACGCTTGCTGAAGAGTGGCGATCGCCTGCGTTGGCTGCCCGGTGCGATACTGCTGCGTCCCCTGCTCTAGCAGTTGGTCTGCCTCAGTCTGCCGCGAGCCATTTTGTTGAGCCAGAGGAGAGTCAGCTTTGACGAATGGCACCAATGCTGTATGGCAAAACGCAGTCACAGCGACAATAAAAACAATTCGGTACAGTTGCATAACCTAAACCTGACCAATGCTCCAAAACATGACTAAAGCCAGCAGAACAGCAAACTCGTTGCGTATAACGGTTCTACCACTAAAGGAAACAACAGATTTGAACCATTATCGGAAAATATACACAAGCGATCGCAAAAGTCTTGCAACCTTTATGAAGGAGTTGTAAAGCCACGATCGCTCCGCCAATGCTTTAGGGCACTCTGAACCAAGTCTCCTTTCCCAGCAATCCTAGTTTTTGGCTTACACCTCCGCCCCCATGAATCAAGCTTGGATTCAGCTTCTGCCACCCATCCTTCGTTCCAAACTACACGGACGCCACACCTTACAGAAGATTTTGAGCAATACGGGCTGGCTGTTTGCCGATCGTATCCTGCGGATGGGAGTCGGGTTACTGGTTGGCGTTTGGGTTGCCCGCTACTTAGGACCAGAACAATTTGGCTTATTTAACTACGCGATCGCCTTTGTCAGCTTGTTTTCTGTTATCCCTACACTCGGTCTAGACAGCATTGTTATTCGAGAGATTGTTCATCATCCAGAACAAAAGCATGAACTTCTCGGTACAGCGTTTACGCTGAAATTGGTCAGTGGTATTGCTATCTGGTTGGTCACCATTGGAGTGATCGCACAATTAAATCCTGGGCAGAGCCTCACGCACTGGCTCGTTGGTGTCATCGCAGCGGGAATGGTTTTTCAGTCACTAGATACGATCGATTTTTGGTTTCAGTCACAAGTTCAGTCGAAATATACGGTCTACGCTAAGAATATTGCCTTCGTATGCACAACTTTCGTTAAAGTCTGGCTCCTCATGATAAAAGCGCCGTTAATCGCCTTTGCATGGGTAGGGCTAGCAGAGACAGCTTTAGGTTCATTGGGGTTAGTCATCGCCTATCGAGCTAATGGAGAATTGATTACTGCTTGGCGCAGCCGTCTCATCACTGCTAAAAAACTGTTAGGCGACAGTTATCCGTTAATTCTCTCCTCTCTTGCCATCATGGTTTATATGCGAATTGACCAACTTATGTTGGCACAGCAAGTAGGAAATCAAGAAGTTGGCATTTATTCTGCTGCTGTACGGCTTGCAGAAGTTTGGTACTTCATTCCAATGGCGATCGTATCTTCTACCTTCCCAAGCATTATGGAAGCAAGACAGATTAGCGAAACAATTTTTTATGAACGGCTGCAAAAACTCTATCGACTGATGGCATTACTTGCTTATACAGTTGCGATTCCCACGACGTTTCTAGCTGAACCAATTATTAAACTCTTGTTTGGGGCCACCTACGAAAAAGCGAGCCCAATGTTAGCGATCCTCATTTGGACAGGTCTATTTGTTAATTTAGGAGTAGCCCGCAGTTCATTTCTCACGGTAATGAACTGGACCAAGTTACATCTTCTTACAGTTCTGCTTGGATGTGGACTGAATATTATCCTTAATTATATTTTAATCCCAAGCTATGGCGGTATTGGTTCAGCTATAGCGACTTTCACTTCTTATTTATGTGCAACCTACTTAGCGTGTTTTCTGCACAAATCTTTATTCAAAACTGGATCAATGCTAACCAAAGCAATGTTCTTAATAGGATAAGCCGATTGTGAAAAGAATCTTTAAAGGCATACTAAGCCCTATCCTTAAAAAGTTAAATCTTACTCCGCTCTACTGCTTAAGGAAAGAATTCTTGCAGCAGTCAGGTTGGCTTCTAAGCTTTCAAGCTGGTGAGCCAGTAGATAAGTATCGCAATCCCATACCCTGGATGACTTACTCTTTCATTAAATTTATGGAAGGCAGGGTGAGAAAAGATATGTCTGTTTTTGAGTATGGCTGTGGCAACTCTACACTTTGGTGGGCTGATCGAGTCTATTCTGTAACTTCTTGTGAGCATGATCTGCAATGGTTTGAGAAAGTCAAGAAAAGTATTCCATCTAATGTAGCTTTAGAGCATATTACTCTCGAACATGGCGGAGCATACTGTAAGAAAATAGCTGCTTATACAGAAGAATTTAATATTGTTGTTATTGATGGTCGCGATAGAGTTAATTGCGCTGTCAATGCTCTACTTTCCCTTAAAGAAGATGGGGTAATTATTTGGGATAATAGTGACAGAGAAATCTATAAAGAAGGGTATATTTTTTTGTTGGAAAATGGCTATAAAAGACTAGATTTTCATGGTATTGGACCTATAAATGCCTATGCCTGGTGTACATCCGTCTTCTATAGAGAAAAGAATTGCTTGGGAATCTAAGCGCTTCTCTGTTTACAACTGGCTAAAACGATGAATGGTGTGATTAAAAAAATAATTTCTAGGTTAAGAGATATCCGTAGCGAGGAGGAAAAAATCCTTGAATTTATCTCATCGCTACGATTGTCTTCGACTCAAGCATTACTCGACATTGGCTGTGGTTATGGGAATAAGCTAAAGCCAATTCAAGCTCTAGGTATTAATGCTGTTGGTGTTGATGCAAATGCTGTACTCATCCAACGTAACCGAGAAGCTGGTTTAAGTTGTATGACATCAGAAGAGTTCAAGCAAACGGATGACACATACGATGTATTACTCATGTCGCATATTATTGAGCATTTCATGCCCGAGCGACTATTGGAGTTTATGGATAGCTACCTCGATCGCCTTAAGCTAGGAGGGCATCTCATCATTGCAACACCGCTCAATTCACCCTATTTTTATGACGATTTTGACCACATTAAGCCTTATCACCCAGTAGGAATTGATATGGTGTTTGGAGGGTCAGAACTTCAAGTTCAATACTATGCCAGAAATTGCATTCAACTTCAGGATCTTTGGTTTCGGAGAGAACCATTAAAACTCACCTTTTTCGCTGGCTTATATGTAAAAAAACACTCGCGTTTACCAAAGCTTATTAATCTTTTGCTTGCCTTATTATTTCGTTTGAGTTTTGGTGTGATAGGCAAAACTAATGGCTGGATAGGACTGTATAAGAAGGTGGCTAAATGAAGCTCCTTAAGATGACAACGGTCTACCAAGCTTATTGGAGCAAGTTCTATAGCAAGCGTCCGGGCTTAGGTAATCAATCCTATGCTACTCAAAAAGAAGCGCTTGACTATGACGGGTTCGGCTGGGCTGATTTTTGGTCTCACGCTTTAACGCCTTTAGGCTATGAGGTGATGGAAATCATTGCCAACATCGAACCTTTGCAGAAGGCGTGGGCGCTAGAAAATAGCGTAATTTTCACAGAAGAGAATTGGCTTCTAGAAATTGTACTCGCGCAGGTCAAACAGTTTCAGCCATCAGTATTGTTTCCAGATGATTTCTACACATTCACTGCCGATTGGTTAGTAGCACTTAAGCAATCCTGTCCATCGATCAAGCTTACAATAGGTTGGTGTGGTGCACCATATCAAGATACAAAAATTTTCCGCGCTCACGATTTAGTGCTTTCTTGCATTCCTGAATTTGTCGAAAAATTTAGAAACGCAGGTCATTGGAGTGAGCATATTAACCATGCTTTTGAACCACGCTTACTGAAGCGGTTGCCTCAGATAGAAGACCCAGAAATTAATATTTCTTTTGTTGGTCAGATTGTGCGTTCTAACCAATATCATTTACAGCGTAAATTGATTCTAGAGCAGCTAGTAGAACAGTTTCCAGTTCAGGTTTATTCGCCAACGTTCGATATGAGCTGGAAAGCTGAACTAAGACATCAGTTGAAAACATCAGCACAAAGGCTACTGACAGTGTTTCGTCATGGAGGGATTCCAGAATCTTGGCTTAGAAAAGTTCCAAAGATTGGGAAGCTCGTTGGCTCTACCGAGCAGGTGTCCTTGAACCTTAGTCAGCAATTGCGTGCCGCTATAAGACCTGCCGTATTTGGGCTGCAAATGTACCAAACTTTGCAAAATTCAAAAATAACTTTCAACTCACACATTGACGTGTCACCACATTCTGCTTCTAATATGCGTCTATTTGAAGCAACAGGAAGTGGAACTTGCTTATTGACAGATTGGAAGAAAAATATTCAGACAGTATTTGAGCCAGACTATGAAGTCGTCACCTATAAATCCCTTGAGGAATGCATTGAAAAAGTTAGGTGGTTATTAGAAAACCCAGAAAAACGAAAAGCAATTGCACGAGCAGGTCAAAACCGAACCTTAGAATATCACACATTTATTCAGCGCGCTATTCAGCTAGATGAACTAATTAAAGAAGGAATTCAAAAGAAGTGATAAAAAATCCTAAACTGTTTTTGAAACAATTAATTCCGCCTTTCTTCTTGTCTACATATAAGAAAGTAGGAAAATATGGCTTTTTTGGTAACTATAAAACCTGGCAAGCCGCGTATCAGGATACAACAGGGTACGATGCTGCTGTTATTCTGGAAAAAGTTAAAGATTCTCTCCTAAAAGTTAAAGAAGGTAAAGCAGTATATGCACGAGATTCCGTCATCTTTGATAAAATCCATTACTCTTTTCCGTTGTTAGCAAGTTTACTCAAAATTGCTGTTGAAAATGAAGGAAGGTTGAGTGTTTTAGATTTTGGTGGCTCATTAGGTACGTCTTACTATCAGTGTAAAGACTTCCTTTCAGGTTTAAAGGAGTTGAAGTGGAGCATTGTTGAGCAAGAAAACTTTGTAACCACTGGCAAACAGTTTTTTGAAGATACACATCTAAAGTTTTTCTATGATATTGATTCTTGTATACATATAGAGAAACCTGATGTTATTTTGCTTTCAGGTGTTGTGCAATGTTTGGAAGATCCTTATAAGTTCCTAGAAAAGCTGTTGAGTTATAACTTTAACCATATTTTATTTGACCGGACTGCATTTGTAAAAGAAGGAAGCGATCGCCTTACCATTCAAAAAGTCCCACCAGAAATTTATTCTGCGAGTTACCCTGCATGGTTTTTCAGCTTGGATAGATTTCTCAGTTTTTTTGCGGAGAAGTATGACCTCCTACTTGAGTTTGATTCAGACGATAAGGTAAATATTCCTTCTCAATTTAAGGGCTTCTATTTTAAGAGGAAATCGTTGTGATTTCAGCTAAATCATTAAAAGAAATTTACTACAAAGCACAGTTTAAGCCTGGAATTATTGGGTTGTTTATTAATCCTTTTTACTTTGCCCGGAAAGGTCTCTATCAACATATTAAAGCACTCTCACCTTCAATAAAAGGTAAAACCTTAGATGTTGGCTGCGGGCAAAAGCCTTATCAAGGTCTCTATCCTAACTCAGACTATATTGGTTTGGAAATCGGCTCATTTGAAACGAACTGCAATCGGGCAGCAGATTACTTTTACGATGGTGTTCATTTTCCCTTCGCCGAGCAAGAGTTTGATTCTGTCATTACTAATCAAGTGTTTGAACACGTCTTTAATCCTGACCAGTTTCTATCTGAAATTTACCGAATTCTCAAGCCTGAAGGTTTTTTGCTCCTTACTGTACCGTTCGTTTGGGATGAGCATGAACAGCCTGTTGATTATGCTCGTTACTCTTCCTTTGGTTTGAAACATATTTTAGAAGCCAATGGTTTTAAAGTTCTGGAACAGCGTAAAAGTATGGCAGACGTAAGAACACTATTTCAATTAGCCAATGGATACCTTTACAAGAAAACTGTAACCAAAAGTAATGTTCTAAATTCGTTGATTACACTTGTTTTGATGTCGCCACTTAATTTATTAGGTGAATTGCTAGCTATCATCCTGCCTAAGAATGAAGATTTATACCTGGATAACATTGTTTTAGCCAGAAAAACAGGAAATTTATCATGATTGCTTTAGACGTTTACTCAGATTTCGATCGCGCCAATATTCTGATTACAGGCGGCTTAGGGTTTATTGGTTCTTCGCTAGCCCGTCGCTTGGTTAGGCTTGGGTCAAAAGTAACTTTAGTTGATAGCTTGATTCCGCAATATGGTGGCAACCTTTTCAACATTCACGACATTGAAGATCAGGTGAGGGTGAATATTACTGATGTGCGTGATCCTCACGCAATGGCACATCTTATTCAAGGGCAGGACTTTCTGTTTAACTTGGCGGGGCAGACTAGCCACCTCGACTCGATGAAAGATCCTAGGACTGATTTAGATATTAATGCTTCGGCTCAATTATCGATTTTGGAAGCCTGCCGTCAGCACAACACCAGCATTAAAATTGTGTTTGCTAGTACGCGCCAGCTTTACGGTAAACCCGATTATTTGCCTGTTGACGAAACCCATCCCATTCGCCCTGTTGATGTTAACGGTATCAATAAATTAGCAGGCGAATGGTATCACTTACTTTACAACAATGTGCATCATATTCATGCCTGCGCGTTACGGTTAACCAATACCTATGGTCCCGGTATGCGCGTCAAGGATGCACGACAAACCTTTTTGGGCATCTGGATTCGCAATTTGATCGAGGGCAAACCCATTCTGGTCTACGGCGACGGGTTGCAGTTACGGGATTTTAACTACGTCGATGATACGGTAGATGCGTTATTGAAGGCTGCGATCACCCCAACCGCCAATGGCGAAGTTTTCAACCTGGGTAGCCGTGAATACATCAACTTAAAAGATCTGGCAACGTTGATGGTAGAGCTATATCCCGGTGGGAACTATGAAATTGTGCCCTTTCCAGGGGAACTGAAGGCGATCGACATTGGCGATTACTACAGCGACTACACCAAAGCCCACCAAACGCTCGGTTGGTCGCCCCAAGTTTCACTACGCGACGGTCTCCAACACAGCCTGGATTACTACATCCAACACCATGCTCACTACTGGTAGCCCCACCATGATTTTAATGAACGACTTTCGGGCAGAACCGGAAGCGCTCCAGCAACAGCAGATTGCTGCGGCTGAACGGGTTTTGCGCTCGGGTTGGTACGTTCTAGGCAACGAGGTTAAAACGTTTGAAGCTACCTGGGCAGAGCGCTGCGGTGTCGGCTTTGCGGTTGGAGTTGGCAATGGCATGGATGCGATTGAGATCGGCTTACGGGCGATCGGCATTGGTGCAGGCGATGAAGTTATAACAACCCCAATGACCGCTTTTGCAACCGTGCTAGCTGTTATACGGGCAGGCGCAACGCCAGTCCTGGCAGATATTGATCCTGAGACAGCGCTGCTAGATCCCCTTAGTGTTGAACGGTGCCTGTCATCGCGTACAAAAGCCGTGCTGTTGGTGCATCTGTATGGGCAGGTAAAAGCCATGCCGCAATGGGTCGCGTTGTGTGCCGACAAAGGCATTCATTTATTAGAAGATTGCGCTCAGGCTCATTTAGCAAGCTGGCAGGGAAAAGTCGCAGGCAGCTTTGGCACGTGGGGCGCGTATAGCTTTTACCCTACAAAAAATTTGGGAGCCGTTGGGGATGGTGGCGCATTGGTGACGAATACAGACGCGATCGCCCAACAGGCACAGATTCTACGGAACTATGGTCAGAGCCAACGCTACCAGCATCCAGAACTAGGCTTAAACAGTCGTCTTGATGAATTACAAGCGGCATTGCTTTCAGTGCGACTCTGCTGGCTGGAGGAATTTACGGCTCGACGGCGGCAGATTGCCCACGCCTACTACACTGGCATTCAGAACTCCAACATTCAACTTCTAGCACCGCCATTGAGCAAGGAAAACCACGTCCATCACCTTTTTGTGATCTGCTGTGAGCAACGAAAGCGACTGAGCGCCTATTTGACCGAACAAGGGGTTTCTAACCTGAGTCACTATCCCATCCCCATACAGCACCAGTCCCCCTGTCAGGACATCCAACGCGATCCACAGGGACTCTCTCAGGCTGAAACCCATGCAGCTCAATGCCTATCCATTCCCTGCCATCCTCAAATGAGCGATCGTGACGTTGCCCAAGTAATTGAGGTGATCAATGACTTTAAATAGCGTGAAGAACGACACCCGCGCAATCGAGCATTTCTGCACTCTCTTTGACTCTAACTACTTGCCATTAGGTATGGCATTGCATCAGTCCCTAATGACCCATGCGCTACCGTTTCATCTCTGGATTGTTTGCATGGATGAAAAGGTAGAGCAGCAGTTACAGCAACTTTCGCTACCACACGTTAGCTTGATTTCGCTGAAGGACGTCGAAACACCCGCATTGCTGGCAGTCAAACCTGAGCGGAGCCGTGGTGAATATTGTTGGACGCTTACATCTTTTACCTTCCAGGCAGTCTTTGAACGAGATGCTCATGTACAGCAGGTAACGTATTTGGATGCAGACCTGTTCTTCTTTGCCGATCCGAGGTTACTTCTTCAGGAACTGTCGTCCGATCAGCACGTACTTTTTACAGAACACGCCTATGCACCGGAATATGATCAAGCCAAAATCAGCGGACGTTTTTGTGTGCAGTTTCTAACGTTTAAACGCACTCCAGAGGCAGCTAGGGTCATGCATTGGTGGCAAGATCGTTGTCTGGAATGGTGCTTTAACCGCGTTGAGGATGGCAAATTTGGTGATCAGCGTTATCTAGATGCCTGGACAGAATTATTTGCTGAGGATGTTCAGATTGTTGAACAAGTTGAACGAACGTTAGCGCCCTGGAATGTCAGATTTTTTGAACAACGGTTAGAAGGAAAGCTACAGCCTGTTTTCTACCATTTTCATGGGTTGAAAATTGTTGGTTCTAACCGCATTCAATTGTATGCTCAGTACCGCATTGGTCAGCAAGGCTTGGGATTGTATGAAGACTATACGACAGCACTGAAAGCAGCGTTGCGGCAACTGCAAGCAATCAATGCTTCTGTTCCGGTTCTGCCGCTTTCTACCGAACCTAAAGAAGTGCTGCGACGGGTCAAACGCTGGCTCTTTCAAGAAACCAAATTTAGCTCCATTGGCTAACTAGCTCAATTCACTATTTGCAATGAGTACGCCTCCAAAAGAGCCTGTTTATATCATTATTCCGGTTCACAATCGGAAGAATATTACAGTGCAATGTCTGGAGCGTCTTAAACAATATAAAGTACTAGAACGCTACAGCATTGTCATAATAGATGATGGCTCTACAGATGGCACTGGGCAAACAGTCCGTGAGCTATACCCGCAGGTTGAAATCTTATCCGGTGACGGCAACCTGTGGTGGACAGGTGCGATCGCGCTAGGAATGCAATACGCCTATGAGCAAGGGGCAGAATTTTTTATTTGGCTCAATGATGACTGTCAATTTGCGGCAGATACGCTCAGTCATTTAGTTGACTTTGGGCAATCGCATCCAAATAGTATTATTGGCTGCCAAGGCTTTGAAGCAGGTACAGCTGGGGTGATCGCCTTTGGTGGCAAGCGTAAAACATGGCAGGGTTATCGCTTTCTTGAGGCTGCGATCGGGCAGGTCATTCCTTGCGATTTACTCAGCGGTAATATTGTTTGCATCCCTCGCACTGTTGTAGAAACGATCGGCTATCCTGACCCTAGGCTAGTCCCTCATTATGGCGGCGATTCCCTTTTTCTCATTCGTGCTAAAAAGGCAGGCTTTTCTCTCTTTGTTGATGCCACAACAACGGTTTTTAACCTTCCCGGTGAGTCAGCGTTGTATCCCACTCGTTGGCTGCTACAACCGGGCGATCCGCTTAAGCTGCTGAAGTTAATCTTTGTGCCACAGTCTGGATTAAGCTGGCGGGTTTGGCTCAGACTAAACTGGGAAGCTTACTCGGTTTGGGGCATCGTAATGTTTCTCAAAAAGTATAGTTCGATTCTACTCATAACGCTTTTACGCTTTTTACCGTTGTCTTTGCGTCAGCAATTTAGCAAACTAACATCAGCCCATGAGCCTAACAACTAGCACTATTAGCGTTGTTATTACCTGCTACTCAGAAGGGGAGCTGATTTTTGATGCAGTGAACAGTGTCTTAAAACAGACGTTGCCAGCAAACGATTTAATTTTGGTGAATGATGGCTCCACTGATACCAAAACGAATGAAGCCTGTCGTGAATTAGAGCAGCAAGGTGCTATTCAAGTTATCTGGCAGAAGCCGAATGGAGGACCTTCAATCGCCAGAAATCGTGGTTTTGGTGCCGCAACGGGCGAGCTTTTTGTTTTGCTCGATGCCGATGATGTGTTGCCACCAACTGCACTAGAACTCATTCAAGCAGCGTTCGATCAGCATCCCGATGCAGGCTTTATTTACGGAAATTATATCCGGCAAAATGAAGCGACTGCTGCTGGTACTTTAGTTGATCCGGGTAATATTTCACTTCAGACAATGCTGAGTCCAAAGTCTTTTTCGCTTAGCTCTCAATGGAAGCTCGTTGGTACAACACCACTACGGCGATCACTGTGGGAAGCCCTCGGCGGTTACGATCCTGAGTTTGGTGTACAAGATTTGCACGATGTCGAGTTTTGGATGCGTGCGATCGCCTCTGGTTGCCCTTACTATCACCTGGCAGAACCAATTTACATCTGGCGAAAATATTTGGGTCAAAATAGTCGCAAAGTTACACCGCTTGCCTGGTACAAAATTTCTCAAAAGCACTTTGAAATTTATCGCCAGGTAGGTTTAGAATGGCGAGCCTACGAATTACTCTTACTTGGCAGCAAATGGCTTAATCAAACCGCTTTGACGAACACCTATGCTCAAAAACTATTGAAATTTCTTTGGCAAGGTAATATCCATTTTTCGTCCTTAGTTGCTCTGGCTTTGCCGACTCAACTGCTGCGTTGGTTGGCAAAACGTGCGACCTCCAAGCGTTGATTGTGCTATCTACAATGCTTGCCAAAATTTGACAACCGCTTGCTTTAACTACACTCTTGTTTAACTAAAACCCTTGTGATTAATTCGCTCAATCCTATTCAGATCATTGCAACGCCTGTGTATCCAACTAGTTATGAGGATGCGTGCGATCGCATTCAGGCATGGGCACAGTCAAAAACCTCCTGCTATGTTGTGGCAGCTAATGTTCATGTAGTGATGACTGCCTATTGGCAGCGATCGTATCAGCAAGTGATTAATGGTGCCGCACTGGTAACACCGGATGGTATGCCGCTGGTGATGGGCTTACGCTTGTTGGGAGTCAAGCAGCAACAACGGGTCTACGGTCCCGATTTGATGCTGGCATGGTGTGATCGCGCGGCACAAGCAGGCATTCCGCTCTATCTCTATGGCGGCACCAAACTTATGCTGGACACACTTCAGCAAAATCTGGTGCAGCGCTTTCCGGGACTGATCATTGCAGGCACTCATGCCCCACCGTTTCGCCCGCTGACTTTAGAAGAGGAGCGTGCTGATCGCGATCGTATTCATGCGTCTGGTGCGTCTGTTGTCTTCGTAGGGTTAGGCTGCCCTAAGCAAGAAGAGTGGATGGCACGACAGCAGGGCAAGCTCAACGCAGTGATGGTTGGCGTGGGAGCCGCTTTTAGCTTTCATAGTGGTGAAGTGTCTCAAGCACCACGCTGGATGATGGCATGGGGCTTGGAATGGCTGTACCGCTTTGCTATGGAACCAGCACGCCTGTGGCGGCGCTATCTCATTAACAATCCCGCCTTTCTCCTTTTATTTTCCTGGCAGCTAGTGCGATCACGACGATCACACTAGTGGCAGCCGCTTCTCTAGATCCAGGATTGGATATGGGTTGTGCGATCGTTCAGTGCAGGCGTATTAAAGTGCAAGTGTACTGCTAACCTGGAAGGTAGCTCTGCGGCATTGGCAGCATGATCCCCCTGAAGCTAGTTCTTAAAAATTTTCTCAGCTACCGTTACGCAACCCTGGATTTTCGGGGTCTGCATACGGCGTGTATTTGTGGTGCCAATGGAGCAGGCAAATCATCGTTGCTGGAGGCGATCGCGTGGGCAGTCTGGGGGCAAAGCCGCGCCGCTTCTGAGGATGATGTCATTCACATTGGCGCTCAAGAGGCGCAAGTCGATTTCATCTTCAGCAACAACCAGCACACCTATCGCATTCTTCGCAGCCGTTATCGAGGGCAGTCATCGTCTCTAGAGTTTCAGGTAGCGCAGGGGGAAGGCAACGGGCAAGTAGAAGGCAAAAGGCAAAGGGCAGAGGAAGTAGAGGGGGCAGCAGCGGCGGGTGCAGAGGAAGCATGGGAAGCAGAGGGGCAGGGGAGAAGGGTAGGGCTGTCTAATCCCCACTCCCCCCTCCCCACTCCCCATTCCCTACGCTTCCGCACTCTCACTGCCAAAGGCGTTCGCGCAACGCAGCAGTTAATTCTGGAGCACCTAAAGCTAGACTATGAGACGTTTGTAAATTCAGCGTATCTGCGGCAGGGTCGGGCAGATGAGTTCATGCTGAAGCGACCCACCGAACGCAAGCAAATTCTCGCGGATTTGCTGAAGCTGGAACAGTACGATCGGGTTGCAGACCAAGCTAAAGATCAATCACGCCAGTTTAAGGGACAGATTGAGCTACTAGAACGCAGTCTGGAAGCAATGCAGTCACAGCTACAGACACGCGATCGTGTTGTGGCAGAGCGAGCAGCGCTGGAGTCAACGCTGGCAATGCTGCGCGAGCAACAGATGGCGGATAGCGAGCAGTTACATATGCTTCGGACCATGCAGCAGCAACGCCAGACCTGGCAGCAGCAGCATACCTGGCAACAGCAGCAGCAGCGCCACCTGGAGCAGGACTGTCAGCGGTTGCAGCAAGAACTAACGGCAATCCAGCAGCAGCAGCAAGAGTTAGGGGCTTTATTGGAGCAAGAAGCTGCGATCGTGGCTGGCTACCGTCAGTTTCAAAACTTACAGGCGCAAGAAGAAAGCGTATCGGCTCGGTTCAAAGCCCATCAGCAGGCGCAGGCACAGCGTCAGCAATACCAGCAGCAGCAAAACGAGCGTTTAACAGAGCAGCAGCGTCAGATCCAGCAGGTGCAGGCACAACTAGAGGCGCTCACCCAGCAGGATGTCGAGTTACAACAGACCCTTGCCAAAGTGGCAGACATAGCGGCAGCAGTGCAGCAACTTCAGCAGGCACGTGCCCATTTGAGCCAGCTCGATCAGCGGCAGGTGCAGGCTTCTCCCCTTTTACAGCGTCGTCAGGTCATTCAAAGCCAGCTTGATCGCCTGAGTACTCGTCTCACCACACGCTTAGAGGAACTACACGCCTCTGCGCAGCAGCTTCAAGCGCAGCAGTCGTGCCAACCCCAGCTTAAACAAGCCGTACAGGAAGTGAGCGATCGCATCGCTGCCCTGGATGCACGACGCGCCTATCAAGAACGAGTGCGCGAGAAAGGCTTAGAACGTCGCAGCTTCATGGAGCAGCTTCAAGAACAGCAACGGCACTGTGAAGGGCAACTGGCAGCATTAGAGCAAAAAATGCAACTGTTAGTGGCGGAGGACAGGGGAGAGGAGGGAGGAGAGGCAAAAGGCAAAAGGCAAAAGGCAAAAGGTAAACAGCTGGAACATGAATTTACTCAAGCCGCAGAGTCTTCTAGCGTAGCAGCGCACGGCACAACGCCTAATGCTTCCCCACTCCCTACTCCCCACTCCCTACTCCCCACTCCCTATCCTCCCTGCCCTCTTTGCGATCGTCCCCTTGACGAACAGCACTGGAACCTGGTGTTAGAGAAGCATCAAATTGAGCAGCAAGCCGTGTTAGACCAAGTGTGGGTCATTCGGGAGCAGCTATCGGCATCCGAACGCGAAATTCAAATTTTGCGAGACGAATACCGTGCTCTGGAGCGCGAACTAAAGCCATACAGTGCAGTGCTGGAACGTCGGGGACAACTGCAAGAGCAGCTTCAAACGACGATCGCGGTGCAGGCAACCTTGCAGCAGGTTGTAGCAGAAGCGGCTGAGTTGGAGCGATCCCTTCAGCTTGGCAATTACGCGACTGAGCTACATGATGAACTGCGCTTACTCGATCGCAGTTTGCAGGAGCTACATTACGACGAGAAAGATCATGCACTCGCGCGGGGCGAGGTCGATCGCTGGCGTTGGGCAGAAATTCGCCAAGCCGAAATCAAACAGGCACAACGACGACACGACCAACTGTCGCAACGGCAACCCGACCTTTACGCTCAACTCACGGAACTGCAAGCCAACCTGAAGCAGTTAAATGCCGAAACGGCTACCCAGCTTGCCCTGTTGGATCGTCAAATCGCTGGGATTGGTTACGAGTTGGAGCAACATAACGCCCTACGACATGCCCTGCGCGAAGCGCAACATTGGCAATTGCGTTATCAAGAAATCGGTCGTGCCCGCCAGCACTATCCTCAGATGCAGCAACGAGTCAGCGAATTAGCCCAGGCGTTGGACGATCGCCAGCGTGGCTTGCAGGCGGCTCAAATGCAGTTGCAGCAACTGGTACAACAGCTAGAGCGCACCCCAGACTGCCAGGCACAAATGCAAACCCTGGAAGCACGGATGCAGCAGCAACGATCGCACCTGGATGAACAACTGGCATCCCTCGGTCGCCTACAGCAGCAACAGCAGCAGCTTGAAACACTGAATACTCAATACTCAGCGCTCAACACTCAACTACAAGCCGTTCAGCGACAGCAGCGCATCTATCAAGAATTAGCCCAAGCCTTTGGTAAAAACGGCATTCAGGCGTTGATGATCGAAAATGCGCTGCCGCAACTAGAAGCCGAAACCAATCAAATCCTTAGCCGCCTCAGCGCTAACCAGCTACATATTCAATTTGTTACCCAGCGCTCAAACCGTCGTGACCAGGCGCGTCAGGCAAAAGCCAGCAAAGCCCGCAACACCCTGCAACAATCAAAACTGATTGAGACGCTAGATATTTTGATTGCCGATGCTCATGGCACCCGCCCCTATGAAACCTATTCCGGCGGAGAGGCATTTCGGGTTAACTTTGCGATTCGGCTGGCGTTAGCGCGGCTGCTGGCACACCGATCGGGCACCGCGCTGCAAATGCTCATTGTTGACGAAGGCTTTGGCACGCAGGATGCAGAAGGTTGCGATCGCCTCATTGCCGCCATTAACGCGATCGCCCCCGACTTTGCCTGCATTCTCACTGTCACCCACGTCCCTCACTTTAAAGAGGCGTTTCAATCACGCATTGAAGTCTTCAAAACTGAACAAGGTTCTCAGGTGAGCTTAGTTATCTAAGCATTCATTTGCCGATCCTCCAGCTGAGTTGGCTGCGAAACTGGTTGACGCTAAGGGTTAGCAGAACGATCGCAATCACTGCCAGCACCAAAGCGTGCATCCACAGCGCTTCTAAACCAACCCCTTTCAGCAAAGTGCCTTGCACGATCGTGATGTCGTGCCGCAGTGGATTGAGCAGCGACACAAGCTGGAAAAAAGTTGCCATGGTTTCGATTAAATACCGTTAGAGATGAACTGCTCAACGCCATCGAACTGCGTGAAAACGGCTAAGTGACTTTCTATATTGAAAAGCGCCGTAGTCGTTCGTACAGAACGCTAGTCCTTTGCAGCACCTGGATCGAAGCGCTTGTCAGCCGCTAACAGTTCTTGGAGTTCAGTTCCCGACAATGGAGTGCTGAACAAACTACCCTGCATAGCATGACAACCACTTTGGCGCAAAAAGTTAAACTGTGCGACTGTTTCGACGCCCTCCGCAATGACCTTAAGCTGAAGGCTTTGCCCGACTGCAATAATCATTTTGGCGATCGCGGCATCATCAGTATCCGTCATCATGTTTTGAATGAAGGACTTGTCAATTTTCAGGCTGTCGAGGGGAAAGCGCTTGAGATAGTTTAGCGACGAAAAGCCGGTGCCAAAATCATCAAGGGCAATTTGCACCCCGATCGCCTTGAGTTCCTTAAGTTTCAAAACAGTCAGTTCGACCGCAGACATGGCGCAGGCTTCGGTCAGTTCCAACACCAGTACATCGGCAGAAAGCCCGGTCTGCTGCAACGTGTTTGTCACAGTCGTGACCAAATTTTCTTGCTGGAACTGGTGCGTTGAAACGTTTATTGCCAGCCGCAGCGGTAGAGCCATTGCTGACTGCCATACCGTTGCCTGACGGCAAGCAGTTTCTAACGCCCAACGTCCGATCGCCAGCTCTGTGGCAGGATCTTCGGCATTAGCAAGAAAAACGTCTGGATTGATTAGCCCATGCGTTGGATGGTTCCAGCGTAACAGTGCCTCAGCGCCAATAATCCGCCCTGTGATCAAGTTAACCTGTGGCTGATAGTAAACCTGAAATTCCTGCCGCTCAAGCGCAAGTGCCAGTTGGCTCTGCATGAGCTGTTTCTCAGCCTCTAGCACAGCTAGTTCGGGTGAGTAAAGCTGGTACTGATTGTTCTGCGCTTTGGCGTAGCGTAAGGCAATTTCAGCATGGTCAAAGAGTTGGTCAGGGCTGCTGCCATGCTCTGGGTAAAAAGCAATGCCCATCCTTACCTGGATCTGCACACTCTGCTCATCCAGCTCGTAGGGTTCTGTAAGGCTTGCCAAAAGGTTCTGCACAAGGTTGTCGATCGTCCGTTCATTACCAACTTCGTCGCTAACCTGATTGAGCAACACGCCAAATTCATTCGCAACAAGCCGTGCGACCGCATCACTTTCGCCTACAGCCCGCTTGAGTCGTGTGGCAACTTTTTGTAACAGGCGATCGCCGTTGAAGTACCCCAACGCCGTGTTAACTGCACCAAAATCTTTTAGATTAAGGTGCATAACGGCGACACTATAACCTGCTTCCTGTGCCTGTTGAATGGCGTTCTGGCATTGGTTATGAAAGGAAATGCGATTGGGCAGATTTGTCAGGGGATCAACATACGCCATCTGCCCTAACATACTGGCTGCCCGCTTCATTTCACGAATGTAGGGCTGCGTCAGGGTATCGCGTTTCTCCAACCGGGCGGCAATGGCACCCAGCAACTCTGCCCGCTTGAAGGGCTTAGTCAAATAATCATCAGCACCCAGTTCCATACCCTGGCGTAGATCAGTACGATCGGCTTTGGCGCTCAAGAAAATAAACGGGATCGTTGCTGTTGCTGGTTGATCCCGCAGTTGCCGCAAGACTTCGTAACCGTCAAACTCAGGCATCATCACATCACAGATGATTAAATCTGGTTCATACATCTGTGCAAGCTGAACGCCTGTGGCACCATCATTCGCAATGAGTATCTCAAAGGCTTCTGCTTTCAGTAGCTTGAGCATTAAAGTGCAGACAAGTGCATCATCTTCAATCACCAGAATCTGGGTCATTTTCCTTGCTCTCTTTGGACAAGAACGGTGCTGCGATCGCGGTGAGGCACTGGGGCGATCGCCCCCACTGGTCTAAACAGCTTTGCGCCTGCTCTAGAAGACGATGTGACTCTAGAAATCGATATGTAAGAGTGCCAGCTTTACTGTTGAGGCTCGATAACATCTAAAGTGAGCCTTCTATGCAATAATCTGGCGACAGCTTACTACGGCAACAATACTACCAGCGACAGCTTTAGCGTTCTTTTTTAACGTTCCCTAAGTGTAAAGAAAAGCAACCCAGGCAGTAGGTGTCTCTGTACCAGTGGTCTATGCATTGCAGCAGCGCAAGACAAACCTTTGTAGGCAAAATGGCGATTGAGCGGTATAATTCAGGCGCTTATAGCTGAGATCTTCACAGCTAAACGCTTTAGCAGTCAGATCGTTTTAACCTTAAAAGGTAATTGAACAGATGTTCTGCCAGTAGTGCTGGTGGAAGCAACGCACTCTTGCTTAATCTGTCTTACTAATGATAAAACCTGATTCTAAGGTTGTTAGTGTTAAAAAAGCTGTCAAATCAGTCCCGTTATGGCTGAGAGTGCTTGAAATCTCTCCAGCCTTGCCCAGGTTGTTAATTCCAGGTTATGAGTATGAGTTCTGACGTTCAAGAATCTGAGTTTCCCGATACAAGCCCTTCTGGTTTTGCTCCTGATCTAGGCATGCCAACGGATGAGCCTCTGTTGCTGCCACCTGCCACTGAATCCGAGACGAGCCAACAACTGAAGCAAGTCGGCGATCGTATTTATAAGTTTCTGTCCGGCTTGCCTGACTATTTGTCAGACTTTTTTGGCGAGTACAAGCGCCCTCTTATAACGCTGGGTCTTATTTTTGGCTCGATTGTGTCTGTTAAGCTGACCCTTGCGCTTCTGGATGCCATTAACGACATTCCTTTGCTAGCACCAACGTTTGAGCTAATCGGCTTTGCCTACACTGCCTGGTTTATCTATCGTTACTTATGGCGAGCCTCTAACCGAGAAGAGCTAGCCCAAAGCTTTGGCTCCTTAAGAGATCAGGTTTTAGGCAGAAGCGCACCCAAGGTCTAGCGATCGCAGCTACGAACAACGGTGCACGATTTGTTCTGAATGCCCTCTTCCCCTTTGACGTTGAGCCTACCTCACGTTAAGCAACCGACATTAAGAGTATGTCTGCAAAAGGGTAAGAGGGTATTTTCGATCGCGTTTTTGCCGAGACGAGGCGATTACGCTATGCCTTTGCATAAGTTAATTTTGCGGGTCACGCGGAAATTGTTCGTCAACGAGGGCGGCAACGTCCCGGGCAGCAACACGACTATAGCGGGTTTTCTCAGGCATAAAGACAACATGCGGTCCTGCTTTACACTGTTTCATGCAGCCTGTCCCCCGAAGCGTTACCTGATCAGTAAGGTTGCGATCCCTCAGAGCTGCTTCCAACGCATGACAAACCGCTTTACCGCCTCGCTTTAAACAATCAGACTTTTGGCAGACCAAAATGGTAGCGCTGGCTGGACGCTCTGCTTTCACGGGCAGTGGTGGTTCGGCTTGCCCAGGAGCGACAGTGCTAATTCTAAAGGCTTTCAGCTTTGTAGCATCAGTTTTATAGCCTTTATAGCCGCTTTTCTTTTCACCCCAAACTTGAATCCAGGCTCCAGGGACTAGGGTTGCACTCACTGAAGCACGTAATTCTTTTGCTAGCTTGATGCAGTACTCGCCATCAGCCGTCATTAACCGCATGTACTTAGGCTTACCATCTTTAACGAGCAAGCTCAGAAATCGCCCTTCAAGATGCCATACCGCTACTGGTTGCGCTGGTTTACTCATGATGTTTTCATAATGAAGCTCAACAATTTATTGAGAAACTTATTCAATAAACTCTAGCTCTAGCCTACAGCAAAACGCATTCTTTGCCAGCCGTGTTTCTCTGCTGACCATGTCTCTGCTGACGATAACAGTGTGTTCTTTCACACTTATGCTTGCTCGCGTTCTAGGCACACGGCTAGGTTTGAAGCCTCCTGAAAAGTATGTACATTAGGAACCGGGAGAGCAGGCGACCGCATAAAAGGATGAAGAATGTATGCATTGACTAATCAATCACATCAGCTAAAACTTTTGCTGTAATGTATGAGACGCACAAAGTGAAAGCCATTTTAATCTATGCCAGCGCTTGACTCTGAAAATCTCACTCTGGATGCAGCTCAAGGTATCCTTAACCAGTTTGTTTGTAATGATCGATCGCCTGCCGTTATGCCTCAAGCACCTCTGGTCCGGCAGGCACTTTTGCTCGTCGCAGCCCATTCTGACTATCAGATACTAGGCATCTGTGCTGAGACGATCGCTCAGGCAGTGATCGCCCTAAAACGCTATCAGATAGCGTTGGGCTACGAGGCAATGCCTGAAGTGCCTACCCTAGATGGTGCCGTCTATGTCAAATTCAACCCTAACCGCAATGGGTGTCATGTTGCTCCCTATAACGGCACCCATCGCGGTGTACTTATTTCTTGCCAGTCTGCCTATGATGGCGGCGTGAATGAAACCTTTGGACATTTGCCGCTCGATCTATTTGACTGCTAACGGTTGGACCACCCTGGATAGGTGTAATGCAGCTTCTAACGTTAAGACACTGAATCGTAGACGTACTGCTGTCTAAGTAAGAACTGTCGTATACCCCTAAAATGCCTTCTGCTGAACGTAGATCTTTAAATAAAAAAGGGAGAGCTTAATAGCTCTCCCTTTTTTTAGTCTTTCCGATACCCCCAGGGGAATTCGAATCCCCGTCGCCTCCGTGAAAGGGAGGTGTCCTAGGCCTCTAGACGATGGGGGCGTATTGACCAGACCTTTATAAGAATAACGAACACTGCTGCGTTTGTCAACCTAGACTCACACGTTATAACCAGACCATAAGGACTTTGTGTGATGCGTGGCGGCGTTCCTTACCTAATGCGGGGTTATGCGGATTAAGCAAGATCTTTAGAGTTGCGTAGACGAATCAACCGCCGCCGCATTTGGGGTGAGGCTTCAGTCTCAGACAGCTCGTTAGCGGCAACCTCAATTTGAATTGGCTCTAGATACTCATCTGTACCGCAAGTAAAAGCATCAATGAGCAGTTCTAGAAGACGATCGCGATCGTTCAATGCATCCTTCTCCTCAATTAGCCTAAATTTGAGATGGATTTCGCATTCGTAAACACCTACCTCAGGAACGGTGGGCGGCTGACACTCTAAATCATGGTTCATTGTTGAGGTGACTCGCTAGCACTGCAAAGAAAATTCAGGTTACACACGACCAACCTTTCGTTGGACATTTTGAGTGGTTTGAGCAACTACTTCCAGTAGAAACCTTTCACTACATTGCAAAGCTAACATCCCCACAAAATAACTCAAATCCGCTAAATAGCTGAACTTGAAGTTGCTTGTTCTTGGGGTTATTCCTAACTTTAAACCTGCTTTGCAAACTCTTCATAATTGCAATTAGCAGACCTTTAAAGTAAACCTTCTTGGAACTAATCTTGCTATCAAAGCAATTGACCTGAGGCTGCTATAAAGATCCTTTAGAAGGTGGTTAGAGAGTTGAAGAGTGCTATGTCAGAAGCTGCATCGCAGTTTTTTTCTAGCAGCGTTGGTTAGTGCTTCAGTAATAGCGAGGCTTGCATTGTGATCAAAGGATACATTGAGTGGCTACGTGTCAGTCGCTTCAGAGCCGTGAAGATAAACGGATGAAGAATTAATTCTTACCTTTGAAGTAAACATTAATCTTTAAGAATGAGCTTAATGTTTACTTCTGAGCAGGTATAAAGTTGCTGTTTGAACTTTAAGTATACAAACCCTTGTTGAATACCTTTGCTTGGTAGAAAACTTAGAAAATATACCGAGAATCAATCGTGAAATAATTTGTTCTGCACTGCTTTTGCTGTTTGGCATAAGCTCAAAGTGCTAATTTGTTGCTGCTAATTTGGCATTTTTTCATACCTGCTGTACTGAGATATGCTTGTGTTTAGCACACTTAACAAGCTGCTTCCGCTATCAGTCATTCTAAGCTTGAAAGCTCAGTACGCTGCTGCGAGCGTAGAGTGCTAGAAGGGCTACGTGTACTTGGTGCTCAGACAGGTGTTTCAAGAAATGGTACGCAGACAAAAAAGGCTATAGATTAGAGAAAAGGTGAAGGCGAGGCAACTGTGGAAAACGATCGAGCATCTCAGCTTGTGGCAGGCAGCTATTCTGAAGCATCGGAAGACGGTGTTTTGCAGAGTGCAAACGTTGATCCAGCGGCTTCACTTTTCAAGCTTTCGCCACTGATTCGGCTGACGCTGTTGCTCTTGTACGTGTCTTTAACGCTACCGTTGCCGTTTCTAGCAGACATGACGGTAGCCGTAGTACCATCCCCACTTTTATGGGTAAGCATTGGCTTGGGTGGCATCTTGCTGTATGCCGCGTTAAGTGAACGGGTTGTACTTGATAGCGACGGCATTCAAGTAACCTATGCTGCTTGGGTGCCGCGTTTCTTTCGTCGAGGGTGGTCGTTACCGTGGGCAGACGTGACGGCATTGAAGCCCCGTTCTACTGGGCAGGGCGGACTAGTTTACTATCTCCTAAGTAAGTCGGGAAAGGCATATCTTTTACCGATGCGGGTTGCTGGTTTCAACCGTATGGTACAGCGAGTGCAAGCGGAAACGAACATTGACACGGCTGATGTGCGTCCACTCGCGCAACCCTGGATGTACTTCATTCTGCTTGGCTGTACGGTGCTGTTGCTAGCGATCGATGCTTGGACGATCGTGACCGCTTTAAGCCAGACGGTATAAGCATTGATGAGTGCGATTAGCGCTGTTTCTCACGCTGACGATAAACTGGGCAAGAGCCTTCGAGAGCGGTAACTAATGCACACTGCCCGTACTAACCAGCTTGACGTGAAGCAGGTGAGCCTTGCGTCTGGAATTATTGCGTCTGCCAAACATCGACAGCGCTCCACAGTGTTTGCTGAGACTCATTATTTGCTGAAGGACATCTCGTTTGAAACAGTTCAGGGCGATCGCATTGCGATCGTTGGGGCTTCAGGCTCAGGCAAAACATCGTTGCTACGGTTGTTAAATCGATTGAGTGAGCCAACGAGTGGTGTGATTCTCTTCAACCAGAAGGCGCTGACTCAAATACCAACGCTGACCTTACGACAGCAGATTGTGCTGGTACTACAAGAATCAAAGCTCCTGGGTATGACGGTGCAGCAAGCCTTGGAATATCCGCTCGTGCTCCGTCAACTGCCGAAACAGGCGATTCGAGAGCGGGTGCAAAAATGGAGCGATCGCCTGCACATTCCCTCAGAGTGGCTGTCTCGTACAGAGCTACAGCTTTCGGTGGGTCAACGCCAGCTGGTGGCAATCACCCGTGCGCTGGTGACAGAACCTAGCGTGCTGCTGCTCGATGAACCTATGTCTGCGTTAGATGTTGGTCGGAGCGAGTTGCTTTTGAATGTACTCAGGGACACCACGCAAGTAAACGGCATGACGGTCTTGATGGTGAACCATCAACTGGAGCTGGCAGAGCAAGGTTGCAATCGTGTCCTTTACCTTGAGCAAGGGCGGTTGCTGCAAGACATTCCAGCTACGCAGATGGACTGGCAAGCTCTCAGGCAAGCTCTCGTGCAAGCAGAGGCACAGGAGGCAGAAGAGTGGAGTTGAGAGAACGCCTTGCAACTATTGAGAAACAGCAGTTATGGAGAAGCAGCCATATTAATAAGCTGCTTAAAGAAAGAGGCGCTCACTGCTAAGCAGGAGCGCCTCTTTCTAAAGCGAGTGGAGCCACTTAAAAGCAGACCCACATCGTCGATCGCCAAGCAGATGCAAGGCGTGACCGTTAAACTAAATCGCTTCTATATTCTTCTCTCCAGTGCGAATGCGGATGATTTGATCCACTGGAGTAATAAAGATTTTACCGTCACCAATTTCGCCAGTGCGGGCAGCAACAATGATCTTCTCTACCACCATATCGACTTGATCGTCTTCAACGACAATCTCAACCTTGAGCTTTTGCAAAAACTCAACAGTGTACTCAGAGCCTCGGTAACGTTCAGTTTGCCCTTTCTGCCGCCCAAAACCCCTGACTTCAGAAACGGTCATGCCGACGATGCCCGCATTGACTAGCGCAATTTTAACTTCATCAAGTTTAAATGGGCGAATAATCGCTTCAACTTTTTTCAACTCCCCAACTCCTTGTTTTTAGCTACTCGGTCTTCTCTAGCAAAACACTTTCTATCACCGTCAAAAGCGTGTGTTTTGTAAACTGAGATACAATTCCTGACCAGCACAAGCAAAGCTTGTTGGCAAGAGCGTGATCAATCAGCTCTTGCTATCTCAGCGCTCTGCCTTGTGCCGCTAACCGTTAGCGTGATGGCAGTAACGGACGCACAATTAGAAAGCCGGTGCCAAATGCTGTCACAACAATAAAGCAGATGACGATCGCCAGCCACCAACCACCCATTTTTTCGGCGTTTCGCTCTGTTTTAGACCCATGACGCGGTTTTGCTTCTTGTTCTGTAAACAGAGACTTAGGTGCCGCCGATCTGGGATCTATTTGATCGGACGCGATCGCATCGGTACCATGAGGCGGTGCAGCAGGCGGGTTTTGAAAGTGTAGTTCTAGCCCTTGCAGCGAAGACGGGGATGCCGGTAGCGTCGGCGTTGGCAGATGAGCATCTGCCACTTGGCGAAGCTGAAGTGCAGACTGCACAACCCGCTCGATCTCTAGACGCAACTGCTGATTTTGGTGCGTCAACTGCTGGTTTTGCTGGGTTAGCGACTCCATTTTTACCTGGGTCGCTTTCAGTTCGGTCGCAACTTCTCGATAGAGCGAAATGGGCACCGATGGTGAATGGGGATTGGCTGGAGTTTTTGGAGAACTAGCAGTTTGAGCCTTTCGCAGAGGCTGCTTGGCGTTTATTCTAGAGGTCATAGGTCTATGTCTGAACGCGAGAGTCGATAAGCTACGCTCACAATAGCCGCAATTAGGGTAATCGAAGCGGATTTTACCAAGAAATTCTCAAAAAGCTAGAAACATTTTTACGCACGACCATGAGCCACCCCGAAACACAACCGTTTTCTACTGCCGAATTGAATGTTCAGACCCAAGCCGACGAACCGAAGTACGGCGAACGTTTGATTACCGAAGGCAAGCTTATTACCTTTCCCAATCCCAGGATCGGGCGACGATATGATATCCATATCACGCTGCCAGAATTTACCTGCAAGTGCCCCTTTTCTGGCTATCCAGACTTTGCAACGATTTACCTCAGTTACGTGCCGAACCAGCGGGTTGTGGAACTGAAGGCAATCAAGCTCTACATCAATAGCTACCGCGATCGCTATATCTCTCACGAAGAATCGGTCAACCAAATTCTGGATGACTTCGTTGCCGCCTGCGATCCCCTAGAGGTCAAAATTAAAGGCGATTTCTTGCCACGTGGGAATGTGCATACGGTGATCGAGGTGGCGCACAAGAAAGAGGTGTAGATTCAGAATCTGGTCAACTTTTCCTGCTGAAAGTCCTGATGGGACGATTGCGATTACTGCTTATCACGTTGACTTGTGAAGCCCAACATAGAGCAGACAATAGCTACAGTTCCTTTGCCACAGGGTGTGGATTAGCTTTACGTCGATTCAAATCGAGTTTGGCACGGAGTTCGTCTTTGATGCGGTTGAGGATGGAGGTTTCGTCGAGGGAGGCAAGAATGCGGGTAACGACGGCTTTCGGTCCATCGTTTCCCCAGGAGGCACCGTTGGCGAGGTAGGCTTTAGTGACTTGCCCGATCGCATACGTTGAGACACCTGCAACGCCCGCCTGGGTAAGGGCGATCGACATATAAGCTCCGAGTGATACACCACCTGTTGCAGGTGCCGCTAAACCGAGCAGGCTTTTTAGGGAGCCGAGTC
Source organism: Phormidium sp. FACHB-592 (assembly GCF_014695795.1). Classification (NCBI taxonomy): domain Bacteria; kingdom Bacillati; phylum Cyanobacteriota; class Cyanophyceae; order Oscillatoriales; family Oscillatoriaceae; genus Phormidium; species Phormidium sp. FACHB-592. Next base: position 501,156 of record NZ_JACJOZ010000103.1, on the reverse strand, counting down.
CCAGTGTTGCCAGCAGTTCACCGGCTGTTACACCACCCATTGCTAGGGCAATTTTTTGCAGCAGGCTGATGGCACCGTGTTGGGTCATGCTAATGCCATACAGCTTGGAGAGGGAAAGGATCATCGCGACATCGATCACGGCGCTGCTGAGGATGTCAACGACGGTAATGGGATTGAGGGCGATCGCCACTGATTTCGTAATCACACCATTCCAGATCACGCGATCGGCACTCTGATTACGGATGACCATTTTGCGATCGACCAGGCGCTCGTTCACATCGTCGGCAAACAGCATTGTGTTAAGGGCAACGAGTGCTTTGCCTTCGCGATAGAGAATTTCGAGGATTTTTAGCTTGAGTTCGTCGATTTGAGGTTCGCCTGTAGTGAGTTGTGCGGCGACGCGACCATCGGGACGACGAACAGCCTTTGCCTGTAGCGGCGATGCGGCTGCCATCACAATTTCATCGGGGGAGAGCAGTTCGCGCACGCGCTCGTCTCGAATTTTGTGGTAGATGGCAAGGCGATCGGCATCGGGATATTGGTCAATTTTGTTGAATACCAGGAGGATGGGCTTGCTGGCATCACGCAATTCCGACAATGCCTGGTATTCCACCTTCGTCATGTCGCCTGCAATCAGAAACAGGATCAAGTCTGCTTGCTTTGCAACCTGCCGCGCCAGGGCTTCTCGCGCTTCGCCATTGACTTCATCAATGCCGGGAGTGTCAATGAGTTCAATGTGAGAGTCACCAACGCTGGGTAGGGCAACGCGCAGAATGGGGCGGTTACTGCCAGCAATGGCTTCGCGCTTGATGTTCCAGCTTGCGGTTTGAGAGTCGCGGGTGACGCCATGAATGGGTCCCGTTTCAAAGACCCGATCGCCCAGTAAGGCATTCAGCAAGGATGATTTACCACGACCGACCATGCCAAAGACAGCAATATGAACGACCTGACGATCGAGCTTGTCTAGCAGCGATTCGAGTCCACCAATTTCTGGCTCTAGCCCACGCCGCTCTTGGGGGGTCAAGTCCAGATTCTCGACCAGATCGTGAAGTGCCTTTTGAGCTTGTTTATAGTTTAATTCTGCTTGAATGTCTTCAAAGCCCAGAATGGCTTCATCAAGCTCCTGACTAAATTGGCTGAAGCTTGACGGATGAGGGCTTTGAGGCGCGCCTAGCGCTGGAGCTGGCTCAGACATAGGTGACAACAAGCAGTTGAGTACGGCTGGTAGCGTGCTTCCATCCTAGCGACTTAGTGGAGGCTAGGAAAAAGGGTTTGCTTGATTTCTTGCTGCTATGGCTGGTCAGGAGGCAATTGGGTCTCAGGATGCTCGTCTGGATCTAAGCTCTGGTGTTCTGCCAGGGGGCGATCGAGTTGGTTGGGTGTGTTCCAAATAGCGGGTGGGTTGGGGTTGGACGATCGCGATCGCTCGACTCTTGTTAAGGGTTCTGCCCTCTTTTCACTCATGCGTCCGTCCGGTAAGGGTTGGCTGATTCGTTCGCTTTCTCGCAGAGCTGGGCTAAAGTCAGTTTCACTACGGGGGGATGGCAGTCGATCAACGGGACGACGAGATGTGGATGGTTTGGGCGATCGTGTAAACGTTCTCCAGGCAGCTTTAATGCCAACAACGACACTGCGGGTGCTGGACTGGATACGCTGTGTTTGTTGGCGCACGTCGCTTAAGCTCTGGTCTACTTGTTTTACTACCTGACCAGCACTCTGCACCCCTTCGCTGACATCCTCTGTCAGGTCGCTGATCTCTAAACCAGTGAGGCGAATTGCCTGTAGAGTGGGTGGAAATTCGCGTCGCAGGGTATCAAACAGCTTTTCGGCACTGCGGGAGGCACGTGCAAGCTCTCTCAGCGCTGGAATAGCTACTACAAGCACGATCGTCAGGCTGACCGTGACAAACAACAGAGACAGTACTAGCCAGAACAAGGGATCAGTCACAGGTTCGCCTAGCGCAAATTATCGTGAACAGGCGGTTCAATGTCAGGCGATCGCCTGAAGTCAACCGTCTCTAGCATCTGCTGCTCTTGCTGAGACGCTTCTAGCCCTGCGGCGATCGACTCTCGCAGCCGCACTAACGTACCATCCCAATTTCGGAGTGCTGATTCAGACAGGCGATCCGCTTGTAGCTGCACGCTGCTCGACAGATCTTCTGCCAGTTCGGGGAGGGCATCGGCTGATTTTTTCAAAAACTGACGAGTCTCACGCCCTGCACGAGGGGCTAATAAAATGCCCGTTAAGGTGCCGATCGCAGTCCCAACCAGCAATCCTCCTAAAAACGCGCCAGAGCGATTGTTTGACATCGTTTGCTTTTCCCCTTTCTTTATAATTTGCGACGATAGCCCATTGCTACTACTTGCTAAACCGCTCGTTTGGACAGTACGACTGTTAGCAACGTGTTTAGTCTACAGCCGCCGCTGACTGTAACGGTGAGCCATAAATAACCAACAGATTGATGACCAATAGGTTAAACAAACACAGTAGCAATGACACCAGCTTGGCTTGTCCCCTCTAATCTACCCCAACAATACCTCAATCATTTGTCGTCTGTGCATGAGGACTGTCAGCGGAGCGCTAGCAGACACTTGCCAAATGCTTGCCTCCTTACAACGCGCCACACTCTAAAGCGATCGACGTGCGGCTTGGCGGGTCGATCGTGAGCGTGGTGCGAGAAACATCAAGCGACGTTGCCACAGCGATTGTCCCAAGCTAAGTAGTGCCAGCGCTTTTTGGGCACGCTGCCACTGTGGTTCCAACCCCTGATAAGTTGCTCGCAACTGCTGGATACCACCATCTTTCCTGTAAATAGCGTCTGGGGCACGTTCAAGTACATGCTGCACCGATCGCTCAAACGCTAGAAGGGTGTCTGCTGCCCTTGCTAACCGCCGTTTAAAGTGCCACAGTTGCCATGCCACCAGCAGGCAGAGCAGCCCAAGCACAAGATTGCTGATAACGACGACTGCCCACATAACTGAACGTCCCTTTGGTGTGCGTTTTCCTTTGCAGCGCGTGACTCTCTGCTGGCACAGTTCGCCAAGCATAGTCAGCAAGGCGTCACCAAACGCTTTTTGCGAGTCCCCAGCTTGCTAAACAAAGGGACGATCGTCACGCTTAACCCTTTCGCTTATTGTAGGAGCGATCGCTGCTGATCAGCCCTCATCCTCTCAACTACCGCCCTGTACAAAGGAGGTTAAATATCAACGAATGCAACGCGGCATCGCCGAATCTTTAATTGAAGGCAATAATCGTTTGAGAAAGAGGCGAGAACAAGGAAACATTATGGTGCAAGCGACTCCATCGATCACACGGTTTGTCAACGCAACGACCGGCAATGACGGCAGCAATGGAACCCAAGCGGCTCCCTTTAAAACGATCACTCGTGCGCTTCAGGGCGCTCCAGCGGGTACGGCAATTCAACTTGCTGCAGGCACTTACAGCGCTGCTACTGGTGAGACCTTTCCCATCAAAGTTCCTGCTGGCGTAACGGTGGTGGGTAATGAAGCCAACAAGGGCAGCGGTATTTTGGTGTCTGGTAGTGGCATCTTTCCCAGCCCTACCTTTGCGAATCAGAATGTCACCTTTCAACTGGCAAACAATGCCCAACTAAAGGGCGTAACCGTCACTAATTCAGAGATTCGTGGGACAGGGGTATGGGTTGAGTCCAGCAATCCCACGATCGCCAACAATACCTTCACCAACTGCAAGCGAGAGGGCGTGTTTGCCACAGGCACCGCTAGCCCTCTCGTAATCGGCAACGTTGCGATCCAAAATGCTGCCAGCGGCTTTTCCATTACTCGCAACTCTAAAGGCGAGTGGCGGCAGAATGTGTGTCGTCAGACCGGGTTTGGGATTGCTGTTGGGGATAGTGCTGCGCCGCTGCTGGCAGAAAATCAGATCTCTGAGAACCGCGCCGGTATTGTGATCAACAAGCAATCAAAAGCTGTACTGCGTGGCAATGTGATCCAGAACAACACCGAAACTGGCTTGGTCGTAACAGAAACAGCCTTACCCGATTTGGGTAACAGTCAGGCTCCAGGCGGCAATATTTTTCGGCAAAATGGGCAGTTCGATATTCAAAACGGCACGAGACTGACGCTGATCTCGGTAGGCAATCAGATTGATCCGACTAAAGTGCAAGGGGCGATCGACCTTGTTGGCAACGAGATCCCTGCTCCTGCACCTACGCCTGCTCCTACGCCCGCGCCCACAGCTACGCCTGCGCCCACGTCTACCCCTGCGCCTACGCCTGCGCCCACGCCTGCGCCCACACAACCACCAACCACCCCAGCGGGCTTCACTGACACACGCGGGCATTGGGCAGAGAGCTTTATTCAAGGTTTGGTCAGCCGAGGCTTTATCAGTGGTTTTCCCGATGGCACCTTTAAGCCAGAGGCACCCATTACTCGCGCTCAGTATGCAGCAGTGCTAGCTAAAACCTTTGATTTGCCTGCCAAACAGCCTGCTAAGAGTTTTAGTGACGTACCGCAAAACTTTTGGGCAGCAGCAGTCATTGCCAAAGCGAATCAGATGGGCTTTATTGCCGGGTTTCCTGACAATACGTTTCGTCCTAATCAGAACTTGACGCGCGCGCAGTTGATTGTCTCCTTAATTGGTGGCGTTGGGCTGACAGGTGGCGTGTTGGATGTGTTAGGGGTCTACAGCGATCGTGCTCAGATCCCCAGCTACGCCACTGAAACGGTAGCAACCGCCACGCAGCGCCGCATTATTGTTAACCATCCCAACGTCCGTCAACTAGAACCCATGCGGGATAGTACCCGTGCGGAGGTCGTCGCGATTATTTACCAAACGCTTGTAGCGTTGAATCGCGTGCCGGCGATCGCCTCTCCGTTCATTGTTGTACCCGATGTAACGCCGTCTGTCTTTACGGATATTCAAGGACATTGGGCTGCTGCTTTCATCACCGGGCTGGCAAACCAAAACCTCATCAGCGGCTTTGAAGACGGTAGCTTTAAGCCGGATCTCACCATGAACCGGGCACAGTATGCCGCCATTATTGCCAAAGCCTTCAACCCACCGCCCAAGCGCCCTGCATCCAATTTTGCGGATCTTCCGGCTAACTTTTGGGCAAAGCCTGCGATCGACCAGGCATATCGAGGTGGCTTTATCTCTGGCTTTCCCGATGGGACATTTCAGCCGGGTCAAAATGTGCTGCGGCTTCAGGTTTGGCTCTCGCTAGTAAGCGGTTTGGGGTTGCCTGCTGGTGATCTCAGCCTACTAAATGCCTACGACGATCGTGCTACCGTGCCCCAAAATGCCCAAGTTCAAGTAGCAACTGCAACGAAGGCAAAAATCGTCGTGAATTTTCCTAACGTGCGGCAGTTGAATGCGACCCGCGAGGCAACACGCGCAGAGGTTGCCGCGATCGTCTACCAGGGACTGGTCCAGGCAGGGCGATCAACTGCGATCAATTCGCCGTACATCGTCTCGGTCTAGCGACAATCAGCCTAGACAAAGGCAATAACCGCAGAGACGCTGAAGACCTCAAAAAGCTGCGTCTCTGCGGTTTGCACTGTTTATGCCACGGTCGCTGCTGCCTTTAACTCAAAGATCTTCTCCAACACATCTGCCACGATTTTGTCTGGTGTTGATGCGCCAGAGGTGATCCCCACAACGATCGGACCTTCGGGCAGCCAGTTCTCAACTACCTCCAGGTCGCGATTCAGGGGTTTGTGCTCAATGCGGTTGCCACTACCAATGCGGCTAGCGCTATCAATGTGATAGGAGGGAATGCCGCGCTCGGTTGCAATTTCCTGGAGGTGCGTTGTGTTGGACGAGTTGTAGCCGCCAATAACCATCATCAAGTCCAGTTTTTCTTCAACAAGCTGAAACATGGCATCCTGACGTTCCTGGGTAGCATCGCAAATAGTATTGAAGCTCAGGAAGTGCTGGTTGAGCTGGTCAGGACCATACTTCCGCATCATGGTGCGCTCAAACAGTTTGCCCAGGCGTTCTGTTTCACCTTTAAGCATCGTTGTTTGGTTTGCGATCCCCACTCGTTCGAGGTCACGATCGGGGTCAAAACCAGCAGAGCAAGCGCGGCTGAATTTTGTCATGAACTCAGCGCGATCGCCACCATTGAGAATGTAGTCAGCAACATACTCGGCTTCTGCCATATTCAGCACGATCAGGTACTTGCCTGCAAACGAGCTAGTAGCAACAGTCTCTTCGTGGTTGTACTTGCCATGAATGATGGAGGTGTAGTCTACCTTCTTGTGCTTCTCGACTGTGTTCCAAACCTTCGAGACCCAGGGACAGGTGGTATCGACGATCGTGCAGCCTCGCTCATTCAAAAACTGCATCTCCTGCACGCTGGCTCCAAAAGCAGGCAAGATCACTACATCGCCGCGATCGACACCCGAAAAATCTTTTTCATTATCCTTAACATCAATAAAATTTACCTTCATATCCCGCAAGCGCTGATTCACTGAAGGATTGTGAATAATTTCATTCGTAATCCAGATCTGCTCAGTCGGAAAATGCTGCCGCGTTTCGTAAGCCATTGCGACTGCTCGCTCTACACCCCAGCAAAAGCCAAAAGCCTCTGCCAGTCGAATCGTGACATCACCCCGCTGAATGGTGAAATTATTGCTGCGAATTTGCTGCACCAAATCGCTTTGATATTCAGACTGCATCTGGTCTGACACATCAGCCTCGTGCCCAAACCCCTTCCGGTGATAATTGTCTGAACTGTTTAGCGATCGCTTAAAGGCTCTCGTATCCATACTTTTCCTCGGTTGCAACCACGCCCGGTGTTTGACTTCACCTCATCATAAGCGCTGGAGCCATCGTTAGAAAACTACCCTTGCAGTCTCCTCCAATTGGTTTGTAGACTTTTTGCCAGCTTTGTGCTGCTTCTTAAGAAAGATTCAGCTATAATATTTTTCAAAAGAATCCCAAGTTGGTTTGGTGAGTAGCCAAAGTTCTTTGGTCAACCGCTCCAGTTTGGGATGCCCCCTCAAATTTGGTTGGAGACAAGCGTGACTATTTACGTTGGAAACCTATCTTTTCAAGCGACCGAAGAAGACTTGCAGGAAGTCTTTGCAGAATATGGTGAAGTCGGTCGCATTAGCCTTCCTACTGATCGCGAGACAGGTAGAAAGCGAGGGTTTGCCTTTGTCGAAATGAAGGACGAAGCGAAGGAAGATCTAGCGATTTCTGAGCTAGATGGTGCTGAATGGCTGGGACGCGAACTTAAAGTGAACAAAGCCAAGCCGCGTGAAGGTGCCCGCCCTTCTGGTGGCGGTCGAAACTTCTCTAACAGCCCTAATTAATTAGCTGCAACTTACATTGGTGCAGCTAATTAGTCTAAGCCACGATTCCTTAAAGCGGTTGAACCTCTGAAGCGTGACGGATGGACGCTAGTCGTTATAGGCTGCGTCTATCCGACACGTGTTCAATTGAACGTCAGGCTACGACCGCCAAGCTACGATCGTGCCTGAGGAAATTTCCGCACTTGATATTCTCCTGCCTCAATAATTTTGTGAACGCCTTCACCTATTGCCTGCACGAACCGCTTTTCTGTTGCCTCTAGTTCCTGAGCGGGCACTGCTTTCCAGGCTTCGCGAGTTGCCCAACGACTAATGAGTACAACGATGTCTGCATGTATTGGGTCGATCCAGACCTCTTTGCTGAGGTGTCCCGGTTGCTGTGACAACTGTTTTGTCCAAATCTCGTTGTCTTTTTGAACAAATGCTTCGCGCAATGCTGGGTCAACCTGGATTTTTAACCACTCAATAACCATAAAAGCAATGTGTGATGATGGAGAAAACGTACTCTAGCGCTGCACGCTAACGAATGCAACTAGCAACCAGCGGCATCAATCACTGTTTTTTGTTTCGATTGGATGAATTAGGCACCAACTAATGCCCTCGCTAAGTACTTTGTAGCGAATGATTCGCTCAGAAATCAGCTGAGTGTAAATCTTTTTTACTGTAAGACTGCGCTGTTGTAGCGTTGAATGCGGTTAACCGCACCCTGAACAACACAGAGGTAACCGCAAATTTGACAGAATAAAGCTATACGTGAGGGACAATGCCTGGAAAGCAGGATGGCAGTGTACCGTGTAACATAGTCGCGCCTCTCTAACCCTCGCACTATGCGTTGGTGATCGGAGACAATCATCCCACTGCTCACAACGCTAACTTTCAACGTCATTATAGGAAAACCGCATGGATAACAATAATTGGCTCTCGCAACTGTTGATGCTGGGTGTTGGTACAACATCACTAGTTGCAGATAAGGTGAAAGAGGTGAGCGAACAGCTTGTGAAGGACGGCAAGCTGAACCCAGAGCAGGCGAAAGACGTTGTAGACGACCTTATGCAGACACTAAAGTCAGAGCAGGGTAACTTTGAAACAGTCGTTCAGCGGCAGATTCGTAACATTATGCAAGATGTGGGCGTGCCCCGGCAGTCAGAAGTGGATGAACTGCGTGGTCGCATCGATCGCTTAGAACGACAGCTTCGAGACTTGGAAAATAAGCTTTGGCGTAAGCCGTAGGGGTTAATTGTTGTTTCTGGGTTGCTAGAGAACGTTACTGTTACAGCATTTGTGCGTAAACTAACAGCCAGCACGTATCTATTCATCCTAAAAGCTCTTCTGCCATGAACCAACGAGCGTTGCTCCTAGTCAACCGTCATGCCCGTCGTGGACAGACAGATCTATCACGGGCGATCGAACGATTGCGCGAACTTGAATTTGAGCTAGTGGAAGTGCCCATTCAGTCGGCAGGGCAGATCTCAAAGGTGATTCGGCAGCATAAGGACGCAGTTGATCTAGTGATCATTGGTGGCGGAGATGGCACGCTAAATGCCGCGATCGACGGCTTAATTGATACCCAATTGCCCTTAGGAATTTTGCCACTGGGTACCGCCAACGACTTGGCTCGTACGCTCCATCTGCCAACGTCACTAGCCGAAGCCTGTGATGTAATTGCGAAAGGACAATTGGAACGGATTGACTTGGGTTGGGTCAACGGCAACCACTTCTTCAACGTGGCAAGCTTGGGCTTGGGTGTCAAGATTACGCAGCGGCTAAGTCGTGATATTAAGCGACGTTGGGGTGTGTTTGCCTATGCGATCGCAGCCATCCAGGTGTTGTTAAAGTCAGTTCCGTTTACTGCTGAAATTCGCGTGAATGGCGAGAGCTATCAAGTGAGAACTGTGCAAATTGCGATCGGCAATGGTCGTTATTATGGCGGCGGCATGACTGTAGCCAAAGATGCAGCAATTGATGATCAGCGCCTCGACCTCTACAGTTTAGAAATCCAGAAGTGGTGGCAAATGGTAGCGCTGTTGCCCAATATGCGATCAGGAACCCATAGCTCCTGGTCGTTTGTGCGATCGCTCTCAGGGCAAGAAATTGAGATCAAAACGCTGCGACAGCACTCCATCAACACAGATGGCGAGCTTACAACCACTACTCCGGCTCATTTTCGCGTCATTCCCAAAGCCATCTCAGTTCTGGTGCCCTGAGGGTGTAAGAACCCACTAGCTATTAGCTAGATTCGGTTAGGGATAGAAGGCAAGTTGCGGTAAGCCCAGGGTCTCATCCCAGCCCATCATGATGTTGACGCATTGGATTGCTTGCCCTGCTTGTCCTTTCATTAAGTTGTCGATCGCGGACATCACAATCACGCGATCGGTGCGGGGATCAACTTCTACCCCGATGTAGCAAAGGTTTGTGCCTGCTGCCCATTTGGTTTGAGGATAGGTGCCGCTGGGCAAGACTCTGACCCAGGGTGCATTACGGTAAAAGGCGTTGTAGATGGTCAAGAGATCCTCGCGTACCAGCCCAGGATCGCGTAGGGTGGCGTAAATGGTTGCCAAAATGCCGCGTACCATTGGCACCAGATGCGGCGTGAATTGAATCAGCACCTCATGTCCTGCCAGATCACTGCAAACTTGCTCGATTTCTGGCGTGTGGCGATGGCGACCCCCAACGTTATAGGCTGCAAAAGTATTGTCAGCCTCTGCCAGCAGCATCCCTACTTTTGCCTGTCTGCCACCACCAGACGTACCCGATTTTGCATCAATGATGGCAGTCTCAGGAATCACCAAACCTTGTTTTAGCAAGGGTGAAAGACCGAGCAAGCTGGCAGTGGGATAGCAACCAGGGCAACCAACTAGCTGTGCTTCTGCAATACGATCGCGATACAGTTCCGGCAAGCCATACACTGCTGTTTCCGCGATCGTCTGATCGGTTCGATCGCCGCCATACCAGCTTGTGTAAGTAGAAAGATCGGTAAAACGATAGTCTGCGGACAGATCTAGCACCTTACAGCCCTTTGCCAGTAGCGTGGGAGCCATCTTGTGCGCCAAGCCATTTGGCAACGACAGAAAGACCACCTCACAGCGATCGGCGATCTTCTCCAGATCAAGTGGCTCTACAACCTGCTGAACGCAATGTCCCAGGTGGGGATAAAGGTCTGAAAACGGCTTTCCCGCACTGCTTTCGCCACCAAGATAGGCAAGTTCTAGACGCGGATGATCCATTAAAAGGCGCACTAGCTGCACACCGCCATAACCCGACGCACCGACAATACCAACCGGAATGCGTCCTACATCACCCATGATGATTTACCTTCTTTGCGGATCAAAAGACTCAATGTTTGATGCATTGTAGTACCAGCGCACCCATTTTTGGGAAAATCGTTTGCCATCTACCAAGAATTGCTGACTTTGTGGAGGCGTTAGCGGTCAGTAGTCAGAGGGCAGTAGTCAGCGGTCAGCTTTTAGCTTTCTGCCAGCCTTTAGCCTTCTTTCCTCCTCTCTCTGCCTAGCGTTCAGAAGTCAGCAATGCATGATGTGCTTTGATGTCCAGGCTACAAGGAAGCCTGAAACAATAACGCTTTTCTCAACCACTGCTCGCTGATGGCTAATAGCTGACGGCTGATAGCTGATAGCTGTTAGCTGATTCCTTCAGTCAGTTATTCTAGCCTCATGCTGCCAGAGCAAAAAGACTACAATTTAAAGATAAGTTCGCTTCAAAAAACTTTACGGTACTCCTGCCTTGAACGTCTCTGCTGATTCTTCTCAACCCATTCCCTTTAAATTTGATGCCATTGAAACAGCGCTGGCAGACCTCAAATGTGGTCGGGCGATCGTCGTTGTCGATGACGAAAATCGCGAGAATGAGGGCGACCTCATCGGTGCTGCCCAATTTGCCACACCAGACATGATCAACTTCATGGCAGTGGAGGCGCGTGGGCTGATCTGTCTGGCAATGACGGGCGATCGACTCGACGAACTCGATTTGCCGCTGATGGTGACGAACAACACAGATAGCAACCAAACTGCCTTTACCGTCAGCATTGATGCGTCACCTAGTGCTGGCGTGACAACGGGTATCTCTGCCGAAGACCGTGCCCGTACGATTCAGATTGCTATCAATTCGGTAACGCGCCCTAGCGATCTCCGTCGCCCTGGTCATGTGTTTCCGTTGCGTGCTAGAGAAGGCGGCGTGCTCAAACGAGCCGGACATACCGAAGCTGCTGTTGATCTGTCGCGGTTAGCGGGACTGTATCCGGCTGGTGTCATTTGCGAAATTCAGAATTCTGATGGCTCCATGGCACGACTCCCCGAACTGATCGAGTATGCCAAACAACATCAGCTTAAAATCATCAGCATTGCCGATCTGATCAGCTATCGCCTGGAGCATGAACGGCTGATTCAACGGGAAGCGATCGCCGATTTGCCGACCGAATTTGGTCACTTTCAGATCTACGCCTACCGCCACACTCTGGACAACACCGAACACGTAGCGATCGTCAAAGGCAATCCAGCGACCTTTCATGATGCGGCTGTGATGGTGCGGATGCACTCTGAATGTTTGACCGGCGATGCGATCGGTTCCCTTCGGTGCGATTGTCGGATGCAGCTACAAGCCGCCCTGAAGATGATCGAGAATGCGGGACAGGGCGTAGTGGTTTACCTGCGGCAAGAAGGGCGAGGCATCGGGCTGGTAAACAAACTGAAGGCGTACTCACTGCAAGACATGGGCTTGGATACCGTCGAAGCGAACGAGCATTTGGGTTTTCCGGCTGACCTGCGAAACTATGGCATGGGTGCCCAAATTCTCAATGACCTGGGCATCCGTCAAATGCGGCTGATTACCAACAATCCCCGCAAAGTTGCTGGGCTGAAGGGCTACGAATTAGAGATTGTTGAACGGGTGCCGCTGTTGATTGAGGCTACCGCTTACAATTCCGATTACCTGGCAACGAAAGCCGAAAAGCTGGGTCATTTATTCTTACGGACGTATTTAGTGACGCTGGCAATTCGTTGGCAAGCAACCGCTGATACTGTGGCAGAGCGCTACGATCGCCTCCAAAAACTACGCTATCTTGCAAAAGCACACGATCTGCTGTTGCAAGAAGAGGTGCGACCCGTTGCCAAAGCGTTGTTTGGTGACTCTGCGCTGATTGTTCATCTCGGCTTTGACCAACCGCTTTTGGGAAACCCAGACTGGTATCATACGCCTGGACATCCCTACGTGCAAGCGATCGCCAATATTTTGGATAGCCTTGTCGCGTTGCCCAACCTGCAAACGCTTGAGTTTATTGTTTCTCCTGGCACTGATCCACTTACAGGCTTACAGGTGCAAATCGATCGTCAGGTTTTTCCCCTCCAGCAAAGGCCTTCGACGCTCAGCGAAACCTTACAAACCCAAACCATCTATAGCTTTACAACCGATATGGTTTGAAGAAAGAGTGGTATGGAAAGATGGTGATGAAACGGGATGAAGTGCTGTCTCTAGTGGCAGCTCACCAGGAAGAACTTAAGCAACTGGGCGTGAAGTCACTTGACCTCTTTGGCTCTGTTGCACGCGATGAAGCTCGTCCTGAAAGCGATGTGGATTCTTACTAGAGTTTGCGATCCATGCTGGCTTTTTTGATTTGTTTCAGGTGCAACATTACCTGGAAGCTATTTTGGGACGTGGCGTTGATTTAAGCACTCAAGCGGCGTTAAGGGAAGACTTACGTGGACCCATCTTAAGGGATCTAATCCATGTCTTCTAGAGATTGGCGATTGCGCCGTCAAGATATCTTGAAAGCCGTTGAAGGTATTCATCAGCGCACTGCAACCCTTACGCTAGAGGAATTTGAGTCAAATGACACGATCGTTAAAGCCGTTCTTTTTGATTTCATCGTGATTGGTGAGGCAAGCAGAAATATTCCGATGGCTATTCAGGCTCGCTACCCTCATAGCCCTTGGCGTTTGATGAACGATATGCGAAACATAGCCGCTCACGAATATTTTCGCGTCAATTTAACCCTCGCTTGGCGAACGATTCACAACAATCTGCCTCCGCTGATTGCCCCATTACAACAGCTCTTGGCAGCAGAGTTGGTCGAACCTTAGGCGATCGCAGCTCATTCTCGTCTCTCTTCCTTACGGTGCAGCAGTTGTAACGGGTTGCGTAGACCCAGCGGCGATTTGAGTAAGCTGATCAGCTGTTAAGGTGCGAAGGAGGGTTAAGGGCAACGGTGCTTCACTAATAGCATTGCTATAAGAAGGACTCAAATAACTGCGATAGGTTGGCTGCTTGGCAATGTATGTTTGGAAAAAAGCAACCGCCAGCGCATTAACATAACGACGACCGGTGGCAGGGCTAGGACCAATCACTTCTTGGGGTAGCGGCACCACATCTTTAGACGCAGTTGGGTCCAAGGTCGAAAAGTGCGTGCCACCTTCCATCAGCACCAAATAGCGATCGGTGGTTGTGAGCCAAGTAAATGGCTGGATTTGCTCTGGGACAGCCGGGGCGATCGTATCGGCATTGCCGGTCATCATCAGTGTTGGCACTTTGATCTGGCTGATGCTGGCTTGTCCTAACACAGCACTTGTGATGGGATTGATGGCAAACACTGCCTTAATGCGCCCATCCTGTAGTGTGGGTACTGGCTGCGCCAACGCACCAGCCCGACATTGCAATAGCAACGATAGGTTTAGCGTTTCTTCTAAATTCTGACAGCTTGCCTGTAGCTGCTGCGAGTTAATCGGTGCGCCTGCCAGCGCTAGCGCAGTATAACCCCCAAACGATTGCCCTAGCACTCCCACCTGTTGAAAATTGAGCCGCCCGCGTAGCTCTGGTGTTGCGTTAATTCGACTTTCGACCTGATTGAGTACAAAGGTAATATCCAGTGGTCGATTCACAAACTCGGCGGGTTCCGAAACTTCGCTAGCCGTACCAGTGACCAAAGCCTGAAGCCGTGCGGCGTTGCTCCCTGGATGCTCTGGCACCAGCACAGCAAAGCCATAGGATGCCAGGTGAATAGCTAAATAGGCAAAGGTGGTGCGATCGGAGCCAAGCCCATGCGAAATCACAACAACTGGGACGGATGACTGGGGTTGCGTTTGAGTCGGTAGATAGAGATCAACAGGAATCGATCGCCCGCTAACTACATCACTTGGAATCGCTTCTGGCAAAGCGGCTTGAGCCGAAGGTGCAACAGTACCCGTAAGGGTAGGATTTAGCACCGCACTACGGCTAGGGTCTACCAACGCGATCGTTTGTTTTTGCCAGGTGAATGATCCTCGTTGCCGCAGATCTGGAAATGGGATCGTAATGCCGTCTGTCGCTTGCTCTTGCTGTGCTGCTTGAGTCACCACCGTTGTAGCTCGCTGGGTTTGATCGATCAGTTGCCCTACGTCAGCAGCAATCTGCAAGCTCTGTGCTACATCAATCCGCAACGCACGAGTTGGGAACCGACGCAGAATATTGAGAAATGTCAACCCTTGTGGATCGGCTGCTGCTAGAATCAGCGCTGCCCGAATGGCTTTAAAGCCGGAATCTCGCGTTTCTGGCTGAATCACTTGCCCCAACCGTTTCAGCAGCACTTCGCCTTGAGGCGTGTAAAGAAACTGCGCGACAGTCACGAGATCAACATCTGCCCGTGCTACAAGCGCACTTTGAAGCTGTGCGAGCTGCTTTGCATCCCCATACTGCGCGTAAACAGCTAGGTCATCATCGATCGTACCGTCTTTGGCATAGGCTTCTAGGGAAGAAACCGGAATCGATCGCTCCAAAAGACCATAGGAGATATAAACTTTTTCGGCTGCCTGTGCAGGAGTAGGGCTGAGAACAAGCCAGCCAAGCAGATTTAGAAGCACCCCTGTCCAGAGTGGGGGACAAGATGGGGCTGTTTTAGTAACATTCATCCAGGAAGTTTATCCACAAAGAGCTGACGCGAAAGTGCGGAAAGCCGCATTGTTGACCTGTCTCTGATCGGGGAAAGGGGTTGGTAGATGAGAGCCTTAAGAGACACAGATGAAGTAGAGCCAGCTTTTTTATGTAGGGGCATGGGATTGCCATGCCCTAACGATATGTGAGGTTTGCAGGTGATCTAATTTTCTGAGCCTAAGCCTAATATTGGCTACCGACTTCGAGTACTGCGATCGCGGTTAGTTTTGGATCATTTTTCGCACTTCTTGCTTCAACTGTGGGTCTTTTTGCACAGCCGCAAAGATCTGGTTGAACCGCTCCATAGGTAGCCCTTGGGCTTGCACAACCTGATCCATCTTAGTCTGAGCATCTTTCTGAAGCTGGGTGAGTTGAGTTACTGCTTGCTTATAGCTTGCCTCTTCTTTAGAGGTGATTTGAGTCGCTGGTTTAGCATTGGGGTTTTGCTTCGACTGGTAGATTTCATTGAAACGGGTTTGAGAGAGCCCCTGCTTTTCTACAGCCTGCACCATTTGGCTTTCTGTGTCATTCACGATCGCCAACAATTGCTTGGTCGCACTGGCAAACTTTTTCAGCTCCTCTGGACTCACTTTTTCTTGAGCGGTGGCTGGCTTAGTGGGTGCAGGGGTTGCCGCTGGCGCAGTCTGAGTTGCAGGAGCAGGCTTTGCACCAGGGGCGGGCTGAGTTGCAGGAGCAGGCTGTGCTGCTGGGGCTGGCTTTACAGCAGGGGCGGGAGTATTCTGTGCTTGTGCTGGCAAGCTACTTACAGCTACCGCAACCAGAAGTGAACAACCTGCCAAAATATGTCTCATCATCGGTGAACTCCTGGAGTAAGTAACTGGGTTTTTGATTACCTGCTTCTTCAGCAGATTAATTCGCAATCAGATTAAACAGTGTTAGCTCTAGATTGGCGCGAATGCATAGCTTCAGTGTAATCACCCTCAAATTTTCTGCAACGCTGACAGGAATCATAGTCATCTTTATGTCGCATCACAAGCGTGCTTACTAAAGGCTGACAATGGACTCAAGTGACGAACTTTTAGTCAGAATTGCTCCCCCTTTTTGTAGAGATTCATGCGTCAAGTACTGTGAACGTGCGGTAAATTTAATGGCGGTGAAGGATGCAATACCTTTGTACCAAACTTTCTTGCCTGTAGGAGTTCGCTTCTCGCTTGGTGCATACTGAGCGATGCCAACACTGCTAACGGTTGGTCTGTTTTTTGAAAGCCTGTAACTCAAATTCTGTGATCAAGCAACTCTCCCCCGATGCCGCTACCGTCAGAAAATTACCCGATCAACGCTGGCAAATCGCGATCGCTCAAGCTGACCAGGTAAAGGCGATCGCCCAGGCGACTAAGCTTTCCCCGCTGCTGGCGCAAGTACTGCTAAACCGGGGCATCAACTCTCCAGAGCAAGCGCAACGCTTTTTGCATCCAGAAACCGAGGTGCTTACGTCACCACTGGACGACTTTACAGACCTGCCGCTCAGTTTAGAACTGCTGATCAATGCCATTAATCAGCGCCAGAAAATTGCGATTTGCGGTGATTATGATGCGGATGGGATGACCAGTACAGCCCTGTTGCTACGGGCACTGCGAACACTGGGCGCACAGGTCGATTACGCTATCCCCAGCCGCATGAGTGAAGGGTATGGTATTAACCAGCGCATTGTGGAAGAGTTCTACGACGAAGGCGTAAAGCTGATTTTGACCGTTGATAACGGTATTGCGGCTCATCAACCGATCGCCCGTGCCCGCGAACTGGGTGTTGCGGTCATCATCACCGATCATCATGATTTGCCGCCAACACTGCCAGACGCAAATGCGATCCTCAACCCCAAGTTGATTGCTACCACTTCGCCCTATCGCGGTGTGGCAGGCGTGGGCGTTGCCTATATTCTGGCGATCTCGCTGGCACAAAGCCTGGGCAAAACCTACGAGTTAGGTAACTCCTTGCTGGAGCTGTTTACCCTCGGTACGATCGCGGATCTGGCACCGTTAACGGGCGTAAACCGACGCTGGGTGAGGCAGGGGCTACAACTGTTGCCAAAATCGAAGTTGGCAGGTGTGCAAGCCTTAATTCAGGTGACAGGTCTAAGCGGTGCCAAGCAGATGAAGCCAGAAGCGATCGGCTTTCGGTTAGGACCGCGCATTAACGCCGTGGGTCGGTTGGCTGATCCGCAAATTGTGATTGAGTTGCTGACGACTGACGATGATGGTGAGGCGCTAGAGCGGGCAATGCAGTGCGAACAGATTAACAAGCAGCGCCAGCAGTTGTGTGAACAGATTGAGCAAGAAGCGATCGCGATCGTCGAAGATGCTATCAACCAAACAGCGAACGGTTTAGCCAGTCCCTTTGCGCCGCCTACCAAAGGACGTGTTCTGGTGGTAGTGCAACCCGGATGGCATCACGGCGTCATTGGCATTGTTGCTTCGCGTTTGGTGGAGCGGTACGGAGTGCCCGTCTTTATTGGCACCTATGAAGATGAAGCCCAGACCCACATTCGTGGCTCGGCACGAAGCATTCCCGAATTCAACGTGTTTGATGCGCTCCAGTTTTGCAGCGATTTGCTTGGCAGGTTCGGTGGACATCGCGCAGCAGGGGGCTTTTCCCTAGAGGCTAGCAATTTGGAAGCATTGCGATCGCGCCTTCAAACTTTTGCACATCAGTGCCTTCAGCCCGAACACCTGAAGCCCTTAGTCGTTATCGACACCCAGGCAACTGTCGAACAGCTTGATCTCAGCCTTTATGCCCAGATTGATGCACTGCATCCCTGCGGCATCGAAAACCCCGATCCGGTCTTTTGGTCTGCGAATGTACGCATCTGTGAGCAAAAACGCATTGGCAAAGGGCATATCAAGCTAGTAGTCACCCAGGATGATGCCATAACTGAAGCGCGCAAGTTCACAGCAATTGCGTGGCGCTGGGGAGACTACTATCCACTGCCCAGCCATCTTGATCTTGCGTACCGTCTGCGAACTAATGACTGGAACGGCGAAATTTCCCTGGAGCTAGAGTTGGTCGGTGCCCGCAAACCTAGCGCGATCGCCGCTGTTACCTTTTTGCTTAACGGTCGCACCTATACTTGCGAGGAACTTAAGCACTCGGCAGGCAGACAGCTTAGAATCCGCAATGACCAAGGGAAGGAACTAATTGTGCAGCAGGGTCAAAAGGTAGCCACTTTAAATGAGGCACAGCGTGAACCAACATCGGTAGATATTTGTAAACCTCCCTATTACGCTGTGGTTAAAGCCGCCTCAGAAGCGATAGACAGTGCTAACGGCAAGTTGGGCTTTGTGTGATCTATTTGCCGTAGATGCAAGCGCTACCAACGCTAAACTGCAAGGTATTTATGCACCAGCGTGTCAGTTAAATCGGCTGTGTTGCCTTTTGCCACAACCGAACCTTTTTCCATGATGAAAAACTTCTGGGCAAGCTGGCGAGCAAAGTCAATCTTTTGCTCAACCACGACAACCGTGATGCCTTTTTCACGGTTGATCCGCTTGAGTGTTTCTTCAATTTCCTGAACGATCGAGGGCTGAATACCTTCGGTTGGCTCATCCAGCAGCATGATTTTGGGGTTGCTCAAGAGCCCACGGGCGATCGCCAACTGCTGTTGTTGTCCACCGCTCAATAGCCCGCCTTGACGCTTGAGATGTTGCTTCAGCATGGGGAAGAACTCAAAAATTTCTTCTGAGATCTTTTTCGACTTTTGCTTGGCGGCGGTCATGCCCAGCTTCAAGTTATCCAGCACTGACAGGTAGGGAATAATCTCCCGACCCTGAGGAATAAAGGAAATACCGTAACGGGCACGCAAGTAAGTGGGCGTTTTGGTGATTTCGTCTGCATCAAAAATAATGCTGCCAGACGAGACTTTGTTCAGCCCAATCACGCTGCGGAGAAGTGTCGTTTTACCCACCCCATTACGACCCAGAATGCAAGCAATTTCGCCTTTTTCAACTGCCATATCGACGTTGAACAACACAGGTGTTTGACCGTAAGAGACGGTGACATCCGATAGATTAAGCAGCGGCATCGATTCGTTCACGACCTAAATACACCTCAATAACTTTGGGATTTGTCTGTACTTCCTGGACGGAGCCTTCGGTGAGCTTCTCGCCTTGATGCAACACCACAATACGTTGAGCAATCTGTTTCACAAATTCCATGTCGTGCTCAATGACCACAACTGCATGATGGTTTGCCAGCGTTTTGATAATCTCACCCGTCTCGTGAGTTTCATCTGTGGTCATACCGGCGGTGGGTTCATCCAGCAGCACTACTGTAGGATCTTGAGCCAGCACCATGCCGATTTCAATCCACTGCTTTTGCCCGTGAGAAAGGGATGAAACTTTGGTAAACGCTTTGTCCAGTAGACCAATACGCTCAAGAACCGTTTCAATTTTGGCTTTCTTGACGCTTGTGAGCTTGGTTTTGATGGAGGCAAACACACCATGCGACCCTTTCAGCGCCAGCAGAATGTTCTCAAAAACGGTTAGGTCGTTGTAGACGTTGGGATTCTGGAACTTGCGCCCAATGCCCATGTGAGCGATCGCATGCGGTCTTTTGTTGGTGATCTCGTTCCCTTTGTAATAGACGTGACCAGACGCAACAGGCGATTTGCCAACGATCGCATCCAGCAGCGTACTTTTACCCGCACCATTGGGTCCAATAATGGTGACAATTTCCCGATCAGCGACATCCAGGCTCACGCCTTTAATCGCCTGAAAGCCGGAGAACACAACTTTCACATCTCTGACAGACAGAATCGATTCGGCGGGTTGTGCCCTGACATCGTTGGCAGACAAGAGTGTATCCATACTAGCCTTGTGTTCAAGTTGATTAACGTACCTTACAATTCCTCGCCGCCGCTGTTCTGTGACCTAACTAGCGCTTTGAGAACGCATTGACTCAGAGACTATTTCAGCTTTGAGCGCCCTTTGGACGATCGTGCTGAACCGCTTACAGTTCTGCTCCAGGCAATGAGCGATCGACCTGAACGCTGCACCATCCGTTGTAGTGGAGTGAACCAATCAAAGAGCCGTGCCTGCACAAAACCTGAGGTTGTGTTGGGGGCGGGCAAAAGGCTGCTTTGTTCGGCTAGCTTGAACTGCTTCGGCAACAAACCCATCAGCCCATCTGGTAAAAACAAGACAACAATCAGCAGCATAATGCCGACAATCAACTGCCAGTCTTGTGTAATTCGGTCTACAGAGTTTTGCAATTGACCCAGCAAAATGGCAGCAATTAAGGGACCAACCAGGGTGCCCCGACCGCCAACTGCTACCCAAATAACGACCTGTGTACCAAAGGCAACGCCCAGATAAACGGGTGAAATAAAGCGGTTCAACGGTACAAACAAGCCACCCGCAATCCCTGCAATGCCTGCGGATAGAGTCCAGATGAAAATTTTGAAGCTGGCAACGTCATAGCCCAGGTAGGAAATCCGCTGTTCATTCTCTTTGATGGAACGCAGAACCAAGCCAAAGTTAGACTGCGTTAACCAATAACTGCCCGCCAACACAGCGGCAGCAAAGATGAGAATCATAAAATAAAGACCGATCGGCGGAATGACTAAGCCACCGAACAGAGTCAATCTAGAGACATCTGTAATGCCATTTGTACCACCTGTGTACGCCTGTTGGCTGACAAAGAATGTAGTGAGCGCTGAGGCGATCGCCAGCGTAATGATCGTGATATAAACACCGCTGACCTTTGAGCGAAAAATGAAAGAGCCAATGATGTAGGCAAATGCTGCGGGAAGCGCCACCATCGCGATCGCTGC
The DNA here is from genome assembly GCF_014695795.1 of Phormidium sp. FACHB-592. Lineage (NCBI taxonomy): Bacteria > Bacillati > Cyanobacteriota > Cyanophyceae > Oscillatoriales > Oscillatoriaceae > Phormidium > Phormidium sp. FACHB-592. The sequence goes on along the minus strand of NZ_JACJOZ010000103.1, from coordinate 480,162 downwards.
AATGGGAAAAAATTGCAGGGGTGCAATAAACCAGGGCAACTCTTTTAGCCCGTTCCACACCATGAAGTCAGGCAGCGTACCGCCATAGTTATTGGCAGTTGCAGAGAGGTTCAGCTTCAGGTAATACGCCATCGCATAACCGCCCAGCGTAAAGAAAACGCCGTGGGCAAAGCTCAAAATGCCTGTAAAGCCCCAAACCAGATCGAGTGAGATTCCCAGCACACCAAACAGCAGTAGCTTTGCCATCAAGTTTGCCTGAAACTCACCCGCGACAAATGGCAGAATAGCGAGAATCAAAAAGGCGATGCCACCGATCGCCAGTAGTTTGACTGGTACGGTTGATTGTCGCAGCCGACCCATAACCTGTGTCACGTTGAAAACCCCCTACATTGATGGCAAAAAACAAACCCCGCCAAGCGATGCAACGTTTTTTGCTGCTGGTCTAGAACAGAATATCTATCTCACAACCAACAGCTAAAAACTCTAAGCCCGTTTCTGTACCGTGAACAGACCTTCGGGACGGTAACGGATCAAGACGATGACAGAAAAGAGCACAATGACTCGTGCCGCCGGATCGTTTAGCAGATAGGCGATCGCGGAGTTAGCCGACCCAATCAGCACCGAACCTGCCAGTACGCCGATCAATTTGTCTACACCACCCGTTACAACCGTCATCCAGGCATCCACCAGGTAGTCTTGCCCCATGGGTGGTGCCACGCTTTTTAAGGACGAAATGACTGAACCTGCAATGCCAGCCAGACCACAGCCGTAGGCAAACGTTGCCATGTCTACTAGGCTCGTATTCACGCCCAAACACCGCGTCATCTCCCGGTTTTGCGTCACTGCCCGAATCTGACGACCCAGAGCTGTCTTGTAGAGTAAGAACGCCGTTAACCCCAGTAACGCGATCGCTACAGCAAAGATGAACAGCCGGTAGTACGAGATTTCAACCGACTGACCACCCGCATTGAAGAGGGATAGATTGCCTTTAATATAGGGTGGCGCTTTCACATACTTTAACTGCGCCGTAAAGATCAGCTTGACGACACCTTGCAACACAATGCTGAGTCCCCACGTTGCCAGCAGTGTTTCTAGCGGTCGCCCATACAGCTTTCGGATGATAGTAATTTCAACGATCGCCCCAATTACTGCCGTCAGCAAGAAGGCAAAGGGAATCGTGAGCAGCAAATCCATCTTGAAGTTCTTTTGCAGCACAAAGGTGGTGTATGCACCCAGCATGATGAACTCCCCATGTGCCAGGTTGATGATCCGCATCACTCCAAACGTGATTGCCAAACCTAACCCAGTTAGCAGCAAAATACCTATGATCCCGATACCATTCAAAAGTTGATTGGCAAAGGCGATCGGGTCAATGCTTTTTGCTGGTGGAGACGACTGTGCTAGATAGACCAGAGACGAAAGAAAATCCATGAACCCCCCTACTCAACCAGAACAGCATCTTGTCAAATGAGCCTTGATGAAAACAGCCTGACCAAACACGATCGCGTCCGGTCAGGCTCAGGTTTGCAGGCGCTATGCCTGCTTCAGAAACTCAACCGGAATATCCTTCTTCGTTTCTATAGTGGGGTTGCTGCGATCGTCAGGTGTCTTGTGCTTGCAGATCCGACCCTTGTAGAGCGCTTGGCTCCAGGGAATCGGCTTCACTGCCGCCTCAGTGGAAAACACAATTTCTGCCTGCCCATCTTCTTTCCACTTGCCAATGCGGGAGTACAGATAGGTGTGGTAGTTATCGGGGTCAACTTTGACGGTGCCCTGTGGTGCCTTAAATTCTTGTCCACGAGTGGCTTCACGCAGGTTTGCGGTTGTCAATTCCTTGCCTTCGCTCACGCACTTCTCCATCGCCTGTGCCATAAAGAAGGTTTGGAGATAGGCGGCTTCCATCACCCCATTGGTTACACGATCGGGACCAAACTTTGCCTTGAACTGTTCTACAAACGCTTTGTTCTCGGGCGTATCAACCGTTTGGAAATAGTTAAAGCTGCTGTAGTGCCCTTCGGCAAACTCAGAACCCATCGCCTGAATTTCTTCTTCGGTGGTGGGGTACGCCATGATGGGCGTGTCGGCTGACGTGAGTCCAGCGTCTTTGTACTGCTTGTAGAACGCGGGAATGCTATCACCCACCAGGTTGCTCAACACAAAGTCAGGTTTTGCCTGCTTGATTTTGTTGATAATGGTGATGAACTCGGTTGTCCCCAGTGCAGCATATTCATCGCCAACCACTTCTCCACCGGCTTTGACAAGCTCGGCTTTCGCAATCCGGTTGCTTTCTTTGGGGTAGATGTAGTCAGACCCGATGAAGAAGCCTTTCTTGCCAAAGTTTTTAGCGCAGTAAGGGATCGAGTCAGTGATTTGCTGGTTCGGTGCTGCGCCCGTATAGATGACGTTGGAACTACACTCGTTTCCTTCGTAGTAAACGGGGTAGTAGAGCATTTTGTCTTTTTCTTCAAAGACAGGCAGTACAGATTTGCGGCTGGCGGAGGTATAGCAACCCAGGACGCAAACCACTTTGTCTTCGTCGATCAACCGCTTTGACATCTGGTTGTACAAATCCCAGTTGGAGTCTGGGTTGACGACCACTTGCTCAATCTTTTTGCCCTTAATCCCTTGCTTACCTGCCCAGGGACCTTTGCCTTCGTTGATTTGCTCGATCGCCAAAAAGGTAGCGTCTTGCAGAGATTTTTCCACAATGGCGATCGATCCCGTTGTGGAGTACATTACCCCAACCTTGATGCCATCGCCAGATGCGGTTGATGCCACCGGGCTAGCACCAGGTGATGCAGCGGTATCACCCGTTTGGGTGCCGCCAGAGCAAGCGGCAAGAATACTAGAGCCAAGTGCAAGCGAACCATACTGGATAAACCGACGACGGTTGATGCCACCAAGTATGATCTGGGATCGACGCGACTTCATGAAGCAATTCTCCTTCCTGTAAAAAGCTTGTATGTGCAATCCCATGCAACCGAGCTGGCGTGATCGCGAAGCCCGACTTAGTAATCCTTTATGTAGAGGAGTGCAGCAATACTGTGTGATATTAGAGTTACGCCTGCACAGTATTTGTATCTGGCTATACAAATAACTTTTGGTCAAGCTTAAAAGGCACTCGGTGAGCCAGATCACAAGCTACCAAAGAGATAGATCACAAATTGCTAAGGGCATACGTTCATGCCACGATCGCTCCCTTGCTCCCATGCGCAGGCAATCTGCCTTAAGTCATTGGGCTTTGACCCCTTTAGCAGCACGACAGCGTTGAGCTTTCAACTTATGCAGAGGTTTGCACTTGACTCGCGTGGAGGCTGGGCGGCAAGTTGGCAACTAGAAAAGCAATGACAGCCGTTAACCCTTCCTGAGTTTTGAGATTGGAAAAGATGAATGGCTTGGTGCCCCGCATTTTTTTGGCATCTCGATCCATCACGTCTAAATCTGCACCGACATAAGGGGCTAGGTCAATTTTGTTGATCACTAACAGATCAGACTTGGTGATTCCTGGACCACCCTTGCGGGGAATTTTGTCGCCACCCGCGACATCAATCACATAGATGGTGAGATCCACTAACTCTGGGCTGAAGGTGGCTGCCAGGTTATCGCCGCCGCTTTCTACAAACACCAGATCGAGATCAAGAAATTGCTGCTCCAGGTCTTCGATCGCCGCCAGGTTCATTGACGCATCTTCCCGAATTGCCGTATGCGGACAGCCTCCTGTTTCTACCCCACGGATGCGATCGCCCTCTAATGCCTGACTCCGCACCAAAAACTGTGCGTCTTCCTGGGTGTAAATATCGTTGGTGACGACTGCCAGATGGTAGCGATCGCGCAGCGCCTTACACAACGCCTCTACCAGCGCTGTCTTCCCCGAACCCACCGGACCCGCGACCCCAACTCGAAAAGCACTCATAGGATTTCAGTTCTTTGGCTTTAGATTCTAAACCAATTAAGAGATCCGTGGAGACCAGAGATTTATTTGAAGTGAGGGGCGATCGCATAAGTAGAGAATGGCGATAGCGCAGGCAATTAGGTTCTTAACCGATACAGCAACCCAAATAGCAGGTAATAGGGGAACAATTCACAAAAGAACAAACCCAAGAAACTTGTTGGAAATCGGTACAGAAATTCAACAAGCTGCTCAAAAGCCGAGGTTATCAAAAGTGCAATTACAATCTCTCTGATTTTTTCAATAATGTGTAAAATTTTATAGGTCAATCCGTGTCATCAGCATGAATCAGCGACCGCGCCGACTTACGGGAAAGATGCAGCAAGAAGACATTAGCAGATGTCAGTTCAAGGAGTGGTTGACGAGATTTGGTTGGCAAGCTATTGAACCGCAACGTGATTTAGGCGAAGACATGCTGATTCACGTTTATTTTGATGGTCGAGCGACAGGTACTATATTTCACATTCAACTCAAAAGCGTGACTAATCTTGAACAACGCAGGAATAAAAGAAGTGATTCTTTATCTTATCCCTTTGAGGTGAAGGACTTAAAACACTGGGCTGAATTTGATCAACCAGTTGTTTTAGTAATTTGGGACATTATTCTTCGAGAAGGACGATGGATCCTAGTAGATGATGCTGTCTCTTGTCTGAACGAAAAGAATTCAACCTGGAGAAACAAGAAAACAGTTAGTGTCAATATCGTTTGGAAAAACGATACAAGCAATAGTGGGTTTGCAAAACTTCGTAGAAATATAGGGAACTATTTCTATCCCCTCATCTCAAGAGACAAAGAACTCAAATTGAGACTTAGAACGAACTTCACAAATACCAGCGAGGGGTTGAAAGAAAAAGAAAATTTCCAAAAATTTATACGTAAGGGCGAACCTTTAATTCTTGATGAAGAGTATATCAAAGGAGTAGATTTTTCAGAATGGTGGTCTAAGTGGTTTCTTCCTGATGGTGCTCGTTTTTACCAAATTGAGATTATACCGAAAGGCGATAAGGAGGTTATTGCAAATAAGATTGAGTTTCTTGGGAGAAATGGAAAGTCAGTTGTTTTTGAGAATGTCGTATTCTGTGCGATTCGAGCAGGAACAGAATTGTTACTTCTCAGTAACGAACACCAATTTTACCCAGTTCATTTTCAGATAGAGTACCGAAAAACAGAAGGTGGCTGGACCGAAACTTTTCAACCACAATTCACATTGTCAGGACACAATGTTACAGACACTAGAAAAATTGTAGATTTTTGGGAAATATCTGCTTCTGGTGGAAGGATAGTAGTAGAATTTTCAAACTCTGAACATGGGATAAAACTAGACGAGTTCAGCGAATTTTTACCTCAACTGAATCCTCTCCCTCCTTATTTCATTGAATTTGTTGATAAGTTGTATAAAATACAGAATCTAACTGGATGCATCATAAATATTCCTTTAGATATTAGTGACTGGGCTATATCATTTACAAATCAACTTTTCGAGATCATCTCAACAGGAATATTATATGTTGACTGCCCTAAGATAAAAATTAACTACACTGCTGATCGACGTAAACCTTTAATAGAAGAGTCTGACGAAGGTGGGTTTATTGAAATTGTTGAGTTAATTGCCAATTCTTCAGCAGAGATTTTTGGAACAGAAATCTCGCTTGGCAAGCGCGAAGACACTATTCGAGGAAAACTTACCTTGACCAAAGAACTTGTGAGTAAGGTGTCAGAACTTAAAGAAGGAGAGGCTATAGAAATAGATCTTTTTGAAGTGACGATTATTAGAAAATTTGAGAGCTGGATACAAAAACAACATTGCAACTAAAAAAATAAATCGTCGTGGCTTCGGTTTTCTGCTGTCAATGTTCTTTATGAAGCTGCACTAGTCAATAAAAAGGTACTCCGAAAATTTTAGAAACAGTGTAGCTCATCCTTTAACTTCTCAATCCTCAACTTGCAATTTCTCGGCTCGCTTAAGCTCCCTCATGTTGTGTGTTATCAGTGGTAGGTTAACTGACAGAGCGATCGCAACCTGACTGATACAGAACACGGTTGTTTACTTGCCCACAAAACTGGCTAGTGGTCTTCGCTTCTTTCGGCTAAAAACCAGTAGAGCGACCAGCACGATCGACAGCACGATCGCCGTTATCCAGATCGCTGGGTTGGCAGCCTGACGCACCGCGATCGCGACATACGCCCAAACAAAGACGAGCGTAAAGGTGATATCTGCCTGCCGCAGCGCAACAGTAGCAGCGATCGTTGCACTCACCAGCAGCATAATTACCGTCCAGGCAGTCGCGTTGATACCCCACCCTTGCCATCTAGCCGCATACAGTGCTGATGCCACATTGACGACCGTTGCAACTGAAATCCAGCCGAGATAAAGGCTAAAGGGAAGGTGTGCAAAACGCAAGCGATCGCGTGAGACTCGCACGTTGCCGCTGCTCAATTGTAGGTATGCCCCAATCAGCGCCAGCAGTATGCCCAGCATTGCCACGATCGACAGCCCAAAGAACCGCAGCGTAAAGAGATACACCCAAATCATCTGCGCGACACAGGCAACAATCAGCAGCCAGTTCACCCGCTGAAACGTGGGATGCCGACGCTGAGCCGGACGAAGCTGGTAAAAGCCGTAGGCAAGCAACCCCAGGTAAATAAGTCCCCAAATGGCAAAGGCATAGTTGGCGGGCGTAATCTGCACCCCTTTCAGAATGGTGTTGGCGATCGCGCCAATATTCAGACCTTTCGGCGGATACAGGTTAGACAGTACATTTACCATCAGCGTGGCAAAGATCGCTATGAGGGTGGCGATCGCCAAACCTAGCCCTGAACCTGGTTCTCGCGTAAATGTTCTCATCATTAGAGCGGTGCCTGCTGCATACTACATCCATCCTAAAGGGATGGAGCCATCCTGACGCTGCCTAATCCTAAAACACGGGTTACATTAAATAGGCTGTACAAAACCTGTATGAAGGCTTTATGAGTAATGCCATTGAGTGGACAGTAGAAGCGGAAGCTCGCTTGAAGGAAATTCCGTTTTTCGTGCGTCCTGCTGCCCGCAAAAAGATTGAGAAATTTGCCCAAGAGTCTGGCATGACTCAGATTACGATCGAGGTTTACGAACAGGCAAAGAAACAATTTGGTTCGTAGAACCAGACAGTAGCGATCAATCTGGTCAACGATTCGGTCAACTTCTAGATCTACGCCCACTGCAAATGTGAGATCGGTATGCCGCTAGTCACACTTACCATCGTGATGGTTGCCACCCTAGCGCTGATCAATCTGTTAGTGCTACCACTTGACTGGTTAAGTGCCTTGAGTCTGCCAACATGGCTCTATTTAGCTGGGGCATTAGCGCTACTATCCTGGTGCCTCGACGATTAGCAAACGGCTATTGCCTGTCTGTTCAGCTTCGCCTTCAGTTTGTATGCTTAAAAGCTTGCAGTCTTAAGTAGGAGGGCTAAATTAAGCACTACTGAGAGACCAGGTTGAACGCAGTCGAGACCCGCCGACATATAGGACTGAGAGCCTTGAGACCCTGGCGTAAGTGCTCTGTCGAAGGGCAGCTTATCAATAATTATGCTCAGCTACTTAGTCGTAGGGCGATCGCCGTGCTGCCAAGTGCAGGAAAATGGTCTGAGAGCGTGAGTGTCGCTACTGATTAGGGCAGACTCATAAAATATTTGGGCAGTCACGGACAGCCTCAGTCATTTGTAAGCAAAGCTCTAGCAACGCAGGACTAATAACTGCGCCTCTACAACAGTCTTATGGCGTAGGTGAAATGGTTACAGATGAGCAAAAGGCGTACTGAAGCAGGCAACCAGAGGGTAGATATGAAGGCAGTGCCACAAACAGAGGAAACGAAGCGGCTAGAGGCTCTGTTTCAGTACCAAATTCTGGATACAGCGCCTGAGGAAGCCTTCGATGACCTGACGCAGCTAGCGGCTCAGGTTTGCGGTACACCGATGGCGATGATGACTCTGGTAGCGGGCGATCGCCAGTGGGTTAAGTCAAAAGTAGGGGTGGCGATCGATACCCTAGAGCTTCACGTTGGCTTTTGCGCTCTCTGCGTCGAACGGCGAGAGCCTCTCATCATTGCTGATACCGCCGCTGATCCTCAGTTTGCCAAAAACGTAGTGGTAACAGATGCGCCGTATGTCCGCTTTTATCTGGCTGTTCCTTTAATTACACCATCAGGGTATGCGATCGGCACCCTTTGCGTGATGGATCGGCAGCCTCGCGAACCGCAGCCAGCGCTTGTGGATGCTCTTTGTCGGCTCGGTCGCCAGGTCGTCAGACAGCTAGAGCTACGCCTGAGTCTTGATGCGTTGACGACTGCGATCGACGAACGGCGGCAGGTCGAGGTCGCACTCCAACGCAGTGAAGGTCGCTTTCGGGGTGCGTTTGACTCTGCCGCAATCGGCATGGCGCTCGTTGGGCTTGATGGACGCTTCTTGCAAGTCAATCGCTCAATCTGCGCCATTTTTGGTTACTCCGAGTCAGAAATGCTGACCAAAACCTTTCAAGAGTTGACCTATCCTGATGACCTGGAGCAAAATTTGCGCTTTTTTCAGCAAATGTTGTTAGGCGAGGTTGAGTCCTATCAGTTAGAAAAACGCTACCTTCACAAAACAGGGCATATAGTGTGGGTCTTGCTCACATCGTCTCTGTTGCGCGATGCCGAGGGTAATCCGCTACACCTGGTTTCTCAGCTTCAAGATATTACCCAGCGCAAGCTGACCGAACATGCCTTGCAGCAAAGCGAAGCCCATTTTCGTGACCTGGTGCAAAAGCTCTCAACAGGTATTGCGTTGCAGGGGTCAAAGGCTGAAATGTTGCTGGTTAATCCAGCCGCCCTAAAAATGTTGGGGCTAGACGAAGCCCAAATGATGGGGATGTCATCTCTAGATCCTCGCTGGCGAGTCGTGCATGAAGACGGCTCTCCCTTCCCTGGTGAAGAGCATCCTGTACCTCAGGCGATCGCCACTGGCAAACCTGTACATAACGTTGTCATGGGCGTGTATCGTCCCAAATTTGGTGATCTGGCTTGGCTTTTAGTCAACGCCGACCCACACTTCAACCCTGATGGCAGCATCCAGCACGTTCTTTGTTCCTTCAACAACATTACCGATCGCAAGCAAATCGAGGAAACCTTACGCAAGACTGAAGCTCGCAGTCAGGCGTTGCTTAATGCCCTTCCTGACCTGATGCTACGCGTCAACCGTGAGGGTGTTTACCTGGATGTCAAATTTGCTAAAGACTTTGGTACGCTTCTGCCGCCTGCTGAAATTATTGGCAAATGTGAAGCCGATGCCCTGCCTCCCGAAGTAGCTCAGAAGCGTCGCCACTGCCTGGAGCAAGCCCTTAAAACCGGCGAACTCCAATTTTGTGAATATCAACTGACGCTGGAGGATGGTATTCACTATGAAGAAGCCCGCATTGCCGTTAGTGGTGATGATGAAGCCGTAATCATCGTGCGCGATGTCACCCAACGCAAACTGGCAGAAGCAGAGCTAGAAAGTCAAAACTACCGCGCCTACCTCCTTACCGCGATCACTCTCCGTATTCGGCAATCGCTGAAGCTAAGTGAGATTTTGAGTACAACGGTGGCTGAGGTGCGCCAGTTTCTGCAAGTCGATCGCGTTCTCATGTATCGCTTTGAACCGAATTGGGATGGCACGGTTGTTGTGGAGTCGGTCGCTCCGGGCTGCATGTCTACCTTGGGAGCGATGGTTCAGGACACCTGCTTTAAAGATGGTGGTTGGCAAGTGTACTACCGGGGCAGAACGCAGATACTCGACGATGTTGAACAGGCTTCCCTTTCCACCTGTTACAAAGACCTGCTGGCTCAATTTCAAGTGCGAGCCAATCTGGTAGTGCCCATTCTCGAAGGGCGTAGTGCCACTGGCAAAACCAGGCTTTGGGGGTTGCTCATTGCTCATCATTGCGCTGCTCCTAGGCATTGGCGCGCTTTTGAAATTGACTTTTTGACCCAGCTAGCTGATCAGGTGGGCATTGCGCTGACGCAGGCGCATTTGTTAGTACGCGAAACCCAACAGCGCGAACAATTAGCACAACATAATGTGGCGCTAGAGCAAGCCCGTCGCGAGGCAGAGCAAGCCTCTCAGATGAAAAGTACCTTTCTGGCAACTGTCAGCCACGAAATTCGCACACCAATGAACGGTGTCTTGGGCATGACTGGGCTGCTCAAGGAAACCAGCCTTAACTCAGAACAGCGCGATTTTGTCGAGACGATCCAGACCAGTGGTGAAACGCTGCTGCATTTGATCAATCAAATCCTCGATTTTTCTAAGCTGGAAGCTGGGGAAATGGAGCTAGACGCGATCGACTTTAACCTAAACCTATGTGTCGAAGAGGTCGCAGGCATCCTGGCTCCCGTTGCCCATGCTAAACGGCTTGAACTGGCAACCCTCGTTTACCGAAACCTACCGACTCAACTTCGCGGCGATGCCAATCGGCTTCGGCAAATTCTGACCAATCTGGTGGGCAATGCGATTAAGTTCACCAGCACTGGTGAGGTGGTGGTGCAGGCATCGCTCATTGCTGAAACGTCTACCACAGCCACCATTATGTTCTCTGTAACTGACACGGGTATTGGTATTCCTGCTGCTGGTCTAGAGCGGCTGTTCAAGCCGTTTTCGCAGGTAGATGCGTCTACCACACGACGCTATGGTGGTACAGGCTTGGGGTTAGCCATTGCGCGCCAGTTGGTCGAGCTGATGGGCGGCGAGATTGGAGTGGAAAGTACGCTGGGGCAAGGATCGCGGTTTTGGTTCACGCTGACGTTCGATCGCCCCTATCGTCCGGCTACATCACCGCCACTGACGATCGCCGCTCCCCTCCATCAACTCCGTCTACTGATCGTGGATGACAATGCCACCAATCGCAAAATCATGCGTTATCAGGTTTCTGCCTGGGGGATGCACGCTGATGAAGCTGAAAATGCAACGACCGCGCTCCAGGCGTTGCGAGAACACGCCAGTATGGGCATTCCTTACGACGTAGCAGTGTTAGATATGCGAATGCCAGAGATGGATGGCGAGATGCTGGGCTGTCAGATCAAGGCAGATCCACTGCTAGCTAGCACAAAGCTGATTATGATGACCTCCCTTAATCAGGGGAGCAGCAGTAGCCGGATTTTAGCGCAAGGGTTTTCGGCTTACCTGGTCAAGCCCGTTAAGCAGTCTCGCTTGATCGACTGCATCCTAAATGCCGTGATGGCTGATCCATCGCTGCGATTGCCCCTCGTCCCTGCACCATCTGATGCTGAGCCGTTGGCTTGTCCTTTTGATGCTGGCTCTTTTGATGCTAGCTCGCTACTAGCTAGCAAGACAGGGCGATCGACCGATTCAACTCCTGACAATGCTCATCCCGCAATCCCCCTGACCTTGTTGCTTGTAGAGGATAATGTTGTGAATCAGCGGGTGACATTGAGCCAGCTTAAGCATTTAGGCTATACCGCTGATGTTGCCTCTGATGGCGAAGTGGCGTTACAAATGATGACCCAAACTACTTACGACCTGGTACTGATGGATTGTCAAATGCCTGGGCTGGATGGCTACAGCACAACTCGTGTCATTCGTCGGCTGGAAGAAGGGCAACTGCAACAGGTGATTATTATTGCGCTCACGGCAAATGCGATGAAAGAAGACCGCGATCGATGTCTTGCAACCGGGATGGATGACTACCTGAGTAAGCCACTGCGGAAGGATGTTTTAGCTGCTAAATTAGCCCACTGGAGCCAGGTGCTGCTAGCACGTAGACAGACCGCTACAAGTGCGCTACCATCCCCAGCAATAACTACTGTTCTCCAGCCACCATTGGCACCATCGGCAGACGCGATCGCTTCCTCTACGATCGCCAACCCACCTACGGCTAACAACGCATTGAGCCACGTGATTGATTGGAATTATTTACATCAGCTTTCGGACAATAATGAGGAGTTTGAGCGTGAGCTACTGCATATTTTCGTCGAAGATGTTGGTAATCATCTGGTGAGTCTGAAAGTAGCGATCGAACACCGTCATTTTCTTGACGTAGAACATACCGCTCATCATATTAAAGGTGCCAGTGCTAATGTGGGTCTAGCGGCAATGTCCGCGATCGCGTCTCAATTTGAGCAAGAGGCACGGCACAATCAAATTCAAGCAGATGCGGTTGAACAATTAGCTAAATTGCAACAAACCCTTGATGCTGTTCAACTCTTTCTGTCAACCGAAACCTGAGCCGTAATGGGTATCTGATCAATCATTAAGTAGGAGGGCTAAATTAAGTACTACTTAGAGACTGGGTTTCGGCTGTGCTCAACCTGCCTACACATAAGACTGAGAGCATTGAGACTTCGGCATGAGCTTTCGACCTGAGCATTCATGCCGAAGGGCGCTTAGGCTTCGACGTTGAGCTTAGCGGAAACGTCAAACGCGAAGTCGAAATGCAGCTTGTAAATAACGCCCAGCTACTTACTGACACCTAAAGATTGACACCTAAAGCTGCTGCTTTTACTTTAGTCATTTTAATTAAAGTGATCGCTATGGTAGTTAGGAGGATTGGGAAAACTAATCCGACTATTGCTATAAAAGATAACTCCAAACCTTTAAACTAACTTTCTTTTTATGGCTCAAATCTTAGTTATTGATGACGATCCAACTACTCAGGTTATTCTGAAGAAAATACTTAAAGATCAGGGGCACAACGTTGCTGTTGCCAACAATGGGCTAGAGGGTATTAGACAAGCACGAGAACTTCGTCCATCGCTTATTATTTGCGATTGGCTGATGCCGTTGATCGATGGCTTAGAAGTGTGTCGTCAGCTTAAAACCGATTCTGATTTAGCCAACATTTTCTTTATTTTGTTAACGTCTCGCGGTGCGATCGAAGACCGTGTACATGGGTTAGATAATGGTGCGGATGACTTTTTAGCTAAGCCAGTTGATCTCAACGAACTGAAGGCACGAGTGCGGGCAGGCTTGCGTTTGCAGCAAGCAAATCAAGACTTGCAGACTCAGAAAAACCTGTTGGAAGCTGCTTTTAGCGAAGCGGCAGAGTATGTGCGATCGCTCTTGCCAGCGCCTTTAGAGGGCAGCATTGCGATTGACTCACGGTTTGTACCATCACAACATCTAGGTGGCGATTGCTTCGACTATTACTGGCTTGATCCTGAATACTTAGCGATTTATCTTTTGGATGTTTCTGGGCATGGTTTAGGTGCAGCCTTGCCATCCGTCTCAGTCCTAAATATGCTGCGAGCGCAGTCAATGGGTGACGTAAACTTCTATCAACCCAGCCATGTTTTGACGGCTCTTAACGAAGCCTTTCAAATGGATAGTCAGAATGCCAAATACTTTACAATTTGGTACGGTGTTTATAATCAGACGAAGCAGCAACTGGTTTATTCAAGCGCCGGACATCCGCCTGCTATCTTGCTGCATGACAGCACTGATCAAGGTATTCAAGTCACGCACTTAAAGACGACTGGCATGCCAATTGGTCTCTTTCCTGATACACGTTTTACTGATCAGCGTTGCGATATTGACGAAGCTAGCGTTCTCTATGTGTTCAGCGATGGTCTTTATGAGTTCTTTCAGGGCGATGAGCTTTGGGGCTTTGATGCCTTTGCTGCTTTATTAGTTGACGATCGCGCTGCGATTGAAGCGCACGGCTTAGATCATATTCTGAACCGTATCCATACACTTAATAATCAAGCGGCGTTAGACGATGATTTATCGTTACTGCGAATTCGCTTTGGTGCCAGTTAACTTTAATCTAAGTGCCAGCTAACTTTAATCTAAGCGCTAAAAAATTGGCTGCACTAAATATAGTGAGTTTCGTTAAGCGCTAACGACGAATGCTACAGGGCTTGGTCAGATAGAGCGCTGCTAGAGAGAGAAACTTATGCAATGTTTGTATAAACTTTGCGGATATATTGAAGGCATAAGAGAAGCAAGAGTATTAGACAGACAGTTGCTTGCTACGGCTAGTAATAGATTTAGTTTTCACTGTAAAATTTTGCCCAATTGCCTTGAAAGTTATAGCCGGTATGCTTCTATCGTTGGACGTTCTTAGTCATGGCTAATGGTCTTTCCCTTGCTTCTAAAAACCGCCGTATCCACGTTGGACTGACACAGCGATCGCAGCACGCGGTGATTTTTCTGTTGATTGTAACGGGGTTGATCAGCACTTGCCTGTTGCGATTGATTCAGCTTCAGCTTGTTCAGGGTGAGTATCACCGACATCTTGTTGATAAAAACCGGATTGCACTAGTGCCTTCGCCGTCCGATCGAGGCAACATTCTCGATCGCAATGGCAAGCTGCTGGCATCTAATCGACTGGCGCGATCGGTCTATCTTTCGCCTAGAGAACAATCCAAGGCGCAGTGGGCAGACACCGCAACAAAACTGGGTCGCATTCTTAACATGCCGCCTGAAGAGATTCTTGCCAAGCTAGAACAGGGTGGGTATAACTCTCCCGCACCAGTGCGCGTGAGCCGTGATTTGACACCGTCTGCCTTTGTTGCTTTAGCAGAGACCCATAATCAGTTTCCGGGGTTAGAGATTCGCAGTGAGTCAAACCGCCACTACCCCCATGGCAGTCTAGCCTCGCACATCCTGGGCTATATCAGTGAAGCAACGATTGATGATCTCAAGCAGCATCCTGAGTACCATATGGGGATGCTGGTAGGGCAGATGGGTGTTGAGCGCATTGCCAACAACTCACTTCAAGGGGTGTGGGGTGGGCAACTGCTGGAAGTCGATGCCGCCGGACAAATCGTTAAATCGCTGGGCATGAAGCCGTCGCAGGCTGGTTCGCCGATGCAGCTAACCCTCGATTTGGAGTTACAAAAAACGGCAGAAAAAGCGCTGGCAAAGCGTCGAGGCGCTGTCGTGGCTCTGGATGTGCATACAGGTGAAGTACTCGCGCTGGCAAGTGGACCCACGTTTGATCCCAATTTGTTCACACGCCGCATTTCTCCAGCCGAATGGAAAGAGCTACAGAGCAGCAGTCAGCCCTTTTTGAATCGTGCTTTGCAAGGCTATCCACCTGGTAGCACCTTTAAAGTGGTAACGGCAGCTGCTGGTATTCAGTCTGGCAAGTTTTCGCCCGATTCAACGCTGGCAACCTTTGCCGCACTCAACTTGGGTGGGCACTTGTTTCACGAGCATGGCGCTGGCTATGGGGTGATTGGCTTTCGGGATGCCTTTGCTTACAGCAGCAATACGTTCTTCTATCAGGTGGGGCTGGCAGCGGGACCTGAACAAATTTCTAAATGGGCAAAACGGTTGGGGATTGGCACTACAGACACGATGGGCTTGGATGGTGGAAGCCGGGGCTTAGTACCAACACCCGCGGAGAAGGAGACGTTATACAAAGAACCCTGGTATGGTGGCGACACCGTAAGCATGGCGATCGGTCAAGGGTTGGTGCAGGTCACACCGTTAGAAATGGCAGTAATGACAGCAGCGATCGTGAACGATGGCAAGCGTGTCAAGCCGCATCTACTGAAAGCCCAAACGGCTGATCCCCAACTGAAACCTGAAGCAACTGGGTTAGACCCAGGCACGATCGCCATTATTAAAGCAGGTCTGAACGCCGTTGTACAAAAGGGGACAGCTAAACAGCTTAGCGATGGCTCGATTCCTCCGACTGGCGGCAAGACAGGAACATCCGAAGTGTTGGGGCAACCGGATCATGCCCTCTATGTTGGCTTTGGTCCTGTAGGTAACCCCCGCATTGCAGTGGCAGTTGTGGTCGAGAATGGTGGGTTTGGGGCTGTGTCAGCAGTGCCGATCGCTCACGAACTTTATAAGACGTACTTCAAGTCTCATCCCAAGAAGTGAGGTTAAATCTCCCCCTAACCAGGGGCAGTGTACATAGATCCCTCAGGGAGCCGCAGGTTGTAGAGTGCCCCTCCTTAGTTCCCTTAGATAAAGAAACTTAAACGTTGTAGTTTGGTTTCTTTTTGAAAGCGGGCTAGGGAGGATTGGTACAACTTTTGTCTACAGGCAGGGAGGCGATCGCAAAAAGTATCGTCCAGCAGAGGCGCAGAGTTTGCTGGGAATTTCCTCGGCATTCTCGGCGCTTTTGTGTTAGCAGCTTGTACAGCGCTCGCTAAAAAGCTAACAAGTTGTGACTTTTGCACCTTTTGCAATTCTTATCATTGCCTTTATTTTTCCCCACGAAATCCACAGTATTTCCACAAGTTGTTAAGCGCTTTTCCCCACGAAATCCACAGCTTATCCACAGGATTGCGAAAGTTCTCCACAGGCTGCACGAAGGCATCGGTCTTTGCCGCCGCGATCGACCAATTGGGGACGATCGGGTTCAAGGCGCGAAAATCGCCCAAACTTCATGAAGTTATGTAACAAAAAAGTGCCTCAAACCCTGATTCCCTCGTGAATCTTTTGATCGTCTAAAGTCGTATGTAACATTTCGCAGCATTGACAAGACAGGGAACCCGACCGCACAATGTGACGACTGGCTTGAAAGCGCACCGACCGATTGCTGGCAAACGTCCATCCTGTCTAACTTCAGAGATGGGCGCGTCTCCTGGCAAGGTCAGCTTTGCGCTGCGTTTGGCTGCTTAACACACCATCCGCCAAGTATTCGCGTTGCTTCATAGCGAGATGAATTGTGCTCATTCCTGACCCTTCTCCCTTTCCCAAAAGGAGTGGGAGAAGGGCAGGGCAGATTAGATGACTTCATCTCAGATCCAGCAACGCCAGGTATTCCACCCATTCACCCTGCCCAGATTAGGGAGAACCAAAATTTCTATGAATAGCACCGTTAGCCTGTTAGTCGAAGTCCCTGAAGTACTACACGATTCCCTCAAGCATTACCTAGAAGTCCGTCCTGACTGGGATCAGGATCGGGTGTTTACTGCTGCCCTATCGCTATTTCTACTGCAAAACCGTAGCCCCGATGCTTTCCCAGAAAAGCAAAACCAACGTCAGGCTTCGCGCATTTACCTGGATGCCTTGTTCAAACGTCCGATCGGGCAAAACAATTAGCTAGCAGCCGTTAGCGGTTAGTAACTAGTAGCCGGTGGTCAACCTTGACTAGACGGTGAATGCAGAAAACTAGCTGGCAATTCCATTCCCAGTGCCTTTCATTCAAAGCGAGCAGTATGGCTTACCAAATTTCAGCGACGAAGCTTCAGGCGTACAACCGCTGCCCCTACGCCTACTACCTCCGCTATGAGCGAAAGCTAACAACCAACGAGTTTTTTGGGTCAGCCTCATTGGGTATTGCGCTTCACCAGGCGCTTGCCCAATGCCACCGAGACTGGCACTACGAACAGCCAATACCAGATTTACGCTGGGTGCATCATTGCTGGCGGCAGCATTCGACAGAACTGAGCGCTAGCCAGGCTATGGAAGGATTTGAAATCCTGGAAAATTATTACCACCGTTTTATCGCCAGCGAAGTTGCACTGAGGCAGCCGCTGGCGGTAGAAGGGCGGATTCAAGGCTTTTTGCAAGTCGAAAATTTGGAGTTTTTGATCACAGGACGGTACGATCGCCTCGACTTTCTCTCAGATGGCTTGGAGCTGATCGACTACAAATCGAGCCGTGAGGTGAAGCTGCCAGACGCAACAGAGATTGATGTTCAAATTGGTCTGTACTACCTGGCACTAGAGCAAACCTACCAGCAAAGCCTGAAATACCTCAGCTTGATCTTTTTACGTACGGGCGAAAAAATTCGCTTTGAAGCGACAGCAGAGCATCGGCAGCAGGTGGAATCAATGATTAGCAATCTGGCAGTGCGGCTACGCTACGATCGCGGCTGGGAGCCAAAAACCGGACGGCAGTGCGATCGTTGTACCTTTGCCCGTTACTGTTCAGCCGTTAGTGCCAGCCCTGTACCGCTACCCGAAAACCGCTCTCGGTCACAGCTTCAGCTAGCGTTGAATTTGTAAGGGCGATGAAGAACTAATGGATAGCTATCAGCTATCAGCCTTCAAGGTTCACTAAATAACCGACTGACTGCTGACCTTTGAATTTGTCAGGGCGATGGAGAACCAATTTAAGAGCTATCAGCTATCAGTTATTAGGATTTACTAAATCACAGGCTGACCGCTAACTGCTGACTGCTGATAGCTAAACCTCTCGAACGATGCACGACACTCATAGCCAGCGTTACAGTGAGCGTGAACCCTAACCTAGCGACAAATATGGAAACGCGAGAACTTGGTACGTCAGGCATCCATATTACGCCCATTATTACGGGCACCTGGCAAGCCGGTAAAAGCCAATGGGTTGGTGTTGAAGATGCCGAAACCATCAAAGCCATACGAGCCGCGTTTGATGCTGGGATCACAACCGTTGATACGGCTGAGGTTTATGGAAAAGGACATTCTGAGCGGGTTGTTGCCGAGGCGCTCTCGGACGTGCGGGATCAGGTTGTCTACGCCACGAAGGTATTTTCCAATCACCTTAAGTACGATCAGGTGATTGCCGCTTGTGAGGCTTCGCTCCAAAATTTGAAGACCGATCGTCTCGACCTCTATCAGATCCACTGGCCCTCTGGTGCATTTAAGAGTGAAGTAGTGCCGATCGAAGAAACGATGCGGGCGCTCACTGATTTGAAGCAACAGGGCAAAATCCGGGCGATCGGTGTGTCTAACTTCTCCCAGAAACAGCTAGAAGAAGCGGCTCAGTACGGGCGCATTGACAGCCTGCAACCACCCTACTCGTTGTTTTGGCGCTATGTGGAAAAAGATGCTGTGCTCTATTGTGTAGAGCAGAAGATTTCCATCATCGCTTATTCATCGTTGGCACAAGGACTTCTGACAGGCAAATTTGGACCTGATCACCGCTTTCCGCCAGAAGACAACCGCGCGAAGAACAAGCTATTCCAAGGCGAGACCTATCAACGCGCCCAGACTGCTTTAGAAAAACTACGCCCGATCGCCGATCGCTACCAAACCAGCCTTGGCAATCTGGCGTTGGCATGGCTAATCGCCCAACCTCAGGCAAATGCGATCGTGGGTGTCCGCAATGCCGAACAAGCGATTGACAATGCCAAAGCAGGCGAAATCAAGCTTACTGACGCAGATATTGCCGAAATTGACCAGATTGGGCGTACCGTCACTGATTCCCTTGATGACAACCCGCTGATGTGGAACTGGAGCTAACGTTGCCCATGTACGTCGATCGCCTGGATCATCTGGTTCTCACCGTTCGCAGCATTCAGGCAACTTGCGACTTCTATACCTGCACTCTAGGGCTAGAAGTGATTACGTTTGGAAAGGATCGCAAAGCGTTACGCTTTGGTCAGCAAAAGATCAATCTGCACGAAGCAGGCAACGAGTTTGAACCCAAAGCACTCCACCCTTCACCGGGCTCAGCAGATCTCTGTTTTATAACAACAGTGCCGCTGGAAGATGCGATCGCACATCTTCATTCCTGTGATGTTGAGTTACTGGGAGACGCGGTAGAACGGACAGGCGCGATCGGCTCTCTTCGCTCCATTTACTTCCGCGATCCAGATGGCAATTTAATTGAACTCTCCAACTGTCTATAAGCAATGGAGGTATTAGGACTTACGGAAACCTCAAAGGTTTTAACCAAGCATCAAGTATTACCCCCAAAGGTGATTGCTTAACCTCCGAGGTTTTGGTCAACGTGCGTCAAGGGGATGAATACAGTTTCTCCCAATCAACTTGGCTTTCATCCTCACTCCATTTGAACGTAAGGTTATCTCGCCTACAGCGGTACCTGTTGGGAAAGTCTCCCAAGTCTCTTCTAAAAATCAGTCCATTCAAGTAGGCATGGCTATAGTAACGGTCTCCCTCCAATTCTTCATAGTCTTCAATCACGATCGATCTCTGGCCACTAGGAGACGGATAGCTTTTGGAACAGAGTAATTGGTCACCTGGCATAGTGTATTGGAGTTTGCCCAGAAAGAAAGAAAGTACGAGCACTAGGCTGATCGCTTGCAACGTATAGGCTGTCAGTTCGAGGCGCTTGGTCAAGGCTGCCCGGTTAACTAGAGAAACAACCAAATCGAAGAACAAAGCAATGACGACGCAGTAAGCGATAAGACCTGTCAGGGTTCCAATTATCAAAGTTATTTGAGTTGAGGCAGCGCTTCCAGTTGCAGAATCAATTTGAAATCCGCTAATCATCCCCCAAACACTTAGCAAAGCCAATGAGACTAATGAGATCAAGAAAAGGTAGATCCACAAGCAGATCCCTAACATGATTATTAGTAGTTCAAATATCACTTTCTCCTTCTCGCTCATCGGAAGCAGGAATCCCGTCAACAAGCACCCCATAATTAAGAACGTAAGTGTAAGCCGAGCGTTCTGACGAGAAGAAATTTCAACAGAAGGGTGTGAAATTGGTTGTCTAACTTTGACGATTAAGAAAGCTAATAAAACGATCGCGCTACTACCCACAACAGCGGTAGCGGGCAAACCCAAAAGGCTGCCTCGCAGACTGTAGTGATTAACAATCATCAGCCAAAATTGGAAGACGAAAAATGCTGTTAACTTCAGGAAAAGACTTAAACGTTCCTGCATTTTTCACCGCCTAGAAATAGTGCAACCCAGCAAGTTGTCTTGATTCTAGGCTGTGGTTCTAGCGATCGCTCTTAACATGAAGGCTATGTGAGTTTGATGGATTGATTCAGGGATATTACAGACAACATCCTGAAATTCGCCGATCACCAAATCTTTGCCATTTGTAGGACAAACCCTGATAGCTCTGGATCACCACTCACAGTCTCAGGGTTATGTAAGATGGTCGGTTCCTGCTGAGGACGATAAAGATGCACCGTTCGGTTTTTGCGATCAATTAAAAACCCCAGCACAGTTCCATTCGCAATGTATTCCTTCATCTTGTCTTGCAAGCTGGTCAGCGTGTCGCTAGAAGAGCGTAGCTCAATTACAAAATTAGGGCAGATCGGTGCAAAGGATGCTTTTTGTGCTTCCGTTAAGGTCTGCCAGCGCTCTAGCTTAATCCAGGAAGCATCAGGAGAGCGAGTTGCACCATTCGGCAGAGTAAAGCCTGCACTGGAGTCGAAGCCGATACCTGTTCCATCTTGCTCTGTCCAGTTCCAAAGTTGGGCAGCAATGTTGAAGTTTCGGTTCCCTGTATCGGCAAAAGCAGGCGGCATAATGATTACATCTCCGCTGGCAGTGCGTTCAATGCGTAGATCGCGATTGGCTAAACAGAATTCGTAGAACTGCGCGGGAGTCATAGGGGCGATCGCAGGCAAATTCACTGTCAATGGACTGTTTTCTGTTTGAATGAGCAGCGTTGTCATGATTGCCTCTCAAACTGTGAATGGGAAAGACCATGAATGTAAAGGCGTAACTGAGATCTCTATGCGAGCAGCCTGTAACCCTGCAACGACTTTGAGAGCGATCGGCTCAAAGGTCTCGTGCACAAGCGCTACTTCTGAACAAATTTGTCTGTAGGCGATCGCTCTGCCGATTCTGCTTTACCAACTATGCTGACACTTTCCTGACGTTTTAGTGACAATCAACGATGAGGAAAGCTCTATGACTTTGAACGATCGCGTTAGCAGTTGTCGTTCCAGAAAGACATTATTAGGATTACGCCCAGATCCCCAGCTCCTACAGTAGGCTAAGGCTTACAGTTGAGCTTTAACCATAAATCGGGGATCTAAATACTTTATGCGTAAATCCTAATTATCTATATAACGTCTTTGCGGTGGGCGAAACATTCAAGTCTTCTCTCTAAATACAACTTTCCACGCTTCGACAGTGCCTTTACCCACTTCGATATCTTTTGTTTTGCCGTTCTCCCACACCAACCGGATTCGCATATTTCCTGGCGGAGCGCTGGCAAGAGCGGTTGCTAATTCAGGCTCCACTGCTCCATCCTCATAGGTGTAAAGCTGACCATTAACGGCGAACAAAATTGCCTTGGGTGTCTCGTCGAAGCGGGTGTAATGGTAGATTGGCTCCTGCTGAGAGTAACTTTCTTCAACTTTTTTACCCTTCTTTTCAACCCAACGAGTGCGCCAAACAGTTTTATAGCCAACGAGGTCTGACTCGTACCAGGTATAAGTAGCGCGAATCCCACCTTTTGACCAGCTTGTGACAAAGACAAAGCCGTGGTCAGAGGGGCTAAAGTTTTTGTCATAAACAACCACACCATCAAAGGGATCGCTGATGACTTTAGACCATTGCACTTTAGCATTGCCATCAATCGGCGCAGGTTGAACAGCCTCAGCGGGCGATCCCATTAACGCGAACCCGATACCAAGCCCGAAAGCAAGTACTTGTTTCTTCATCTCAATCTGTTTTACGAAAGCAACTGATGACGTGGAACTTAGCTAGCGATACTAGCGACTAATATTGTTTTTCTACAAACGCTGTAAGGGCGATCGCGGACAATTCGTGAAAATCAGGAGCAGGGAAAGGAGAGGTAGCAAGGGAAGCAAGGGTCGCAGGGGAGCCAGAAAAAACTTCATCCCCTTGCCTCCAACGCTTCAGCCTTCAGGACTGACCAGGACTCGCGATCGCCTCTAGCACTGTTGCGATCGCCCTGTCCTTCTGAGGATCACTTCCCTGTGCATAGGGGACGGTGAACGGCACATCAATATCAGGGGCAACGCCTTTGCCTTCAAGCCGCTCTCCATTGACTGATACGTCTGCAACCGCAAGGTAGAGCAGGCTGCCATCCCGCATGATGTAAGCGCGTCCGGCTAGCAAGGCTCCAGCCGTTTTGCTGCCCACAATTTTGCCGACTCGAAACTGTCGAAAGCCGTAGGCAAGAATTTCTTTGCCGCTGCGTGATCCCTGGTTAACTAGCATCACAACTGGCTTCTTCCACGGCAGGTCAAAGCGACCTTTGGTGCCGTTGCGATTGGTAAACGTTACGTTGAGCGCGGGTGCCGTAAACGGATTCAAATAGCTTGGGTCAGCGCCACCCCAGCCATCCCGCAGATCCCAAACGAGTCCATCGACTTGGCTCAGACGATCGCTCAATTCTTGCTCAAGCTGTCGTTGGTAAAGGTCATCAGCGTAAGACCAAATGTGGATATAGCCAATTTTTTTGCCGCCGCGCTCAATGACTTCGACGCTTGACTTCATCGCTTCGAGAAACATGGTTGTGGGGTCGAGGCGCTTGGGTGTAACGGCGATCGTTTGAGGTGCGGCATTTGGAGTGCGCTGGATTTGGATTTTGACGGGGCGATCAGCGTTTTCTGCAAAGGATTCAATGGGCTGGAAGGGCTTGCCATCCACAGACAGGAGTTGATCCCCAACCTTTAGTCCAGCGCGGGCAGCAGGCGAACCATCTAGCACCGCACGAATAAAGGTCTTGCCGTCAACGTCACGAGTGTAGGCACCAATGCCCACGTACTCTAGTTTGCCGTTGGGTAAAAAGGGCTTGAGTTGCCGCTGTATGCCTCGCTGCCAAAAAATGCCCGCAAGCTGGTAATACTCTGGCTCTGCCGACGTGTAATAGCGCGTATGCGAGACGTTTAGCTCGTCAAGCATTTGGTTAACCACCACTGCCAACGCTTCGGGCGATCGTGCCTGCGTTGCCTGGGGCGCATACTTCTGCCGCATTGCCTGCCAGTTAACGCCATTAAACTTTGGATCGTAAAAATTGTCGTTGACTGTCTGCCAAATTTGCTCAAACACCTTTGTCTGCAAGGACTCTGCGCGTGACAGCACAGGTGCAACAACCCCATAAAACAAAAGCGCTAGCACACTGGCTAAGAGTACAGTCAACCACTGACGAGATAACCGCCGCGATCGTGCAGCCAGCGATCGTGTGAAATTGGTTAGCATAAGCACCTTGCTACCGTTCCAAGAACGATTTCACTCTTTAAATACTGTTTAAATTGAATTGAATTGAATCCTTAAAGTTCCACAAAGCCCTGATCCCCCCATGCAACTCCGCGTTCAGCTTTTTACTGTTCATAAACGCTTTGCTCTTACTATCAGCCGTGGCACGACAGCACAGACAACAAACGTTTGGGTCGTGATTGAGCATGATGGCATCGAAGGGTGGGGAGAAGCATCGCCCTTTTCGATCGGTGAGCAGCCACAAACTACTGAGGTGATCGCGCGATCATTGCAAAAAATTGCGCCACTGCTGAAAGCGCTCAGCCCCCTAGAACGGCAGCGCGTTGAACGGCTCATGCTTGAGGCACGTTTGCCCTCTGGAGCGCGAGCAGCTTTAGACATAGCCTTGCATGATTGGGCAGGTAAGCAAGCAAACCTGCCGCTGTGGCAACTGTGGGGCTTTGAGCGCGATCGCATCGTGCCGACCTCAATCACGATTGGCATCAATCCGCCCGATCTTGCCCAACAGCGCGTCAAAGATTGGCTGGGACAGGTGCCTACCCTTCAGGCGCTGAAACTCAAACTAGGTAGTCCTGCCGGGTTGGAGGCAGACCAGGCAATGGTGTTAGCCGTCCAAAATGCTGCGCCCCACATTACCCAAATGAGCGTTGATGCAAATGGCGGCTGGAAGCTAGAGCAAGCGTTGCAAATGTCCTATTGGTTAGCCGATCGCGGCATTACCTACATTGAGCAGCCCCTACCAAAGGGACAGGAAGGTGATTTGCCCACGCTTTACCACGAATCGCCCTTACCAATCTTTGTCGATGAAAGCTGTTTTAGTAGCTATGACATTCCACCGTTAGCCGATCGCGTGCATGGCATCAACATCAAACTTATGAAATCCGGTGGTTTAACAGAGGCGTGGCGCATGCTTCATACTGCTCGCGCTTGTGGGTTAAAGATTATGTTTGGCTGCTACTCCGACAGTGCCTTACTGAACACGGCGATCGCTCAGCTTTCGCCCCTAGCTGACCATCTAGATCTGGACAGCCACTTGAATCTGCTTGACGATCCCTTTGTCGGTGCCAGCTTTCAAAATGGGCGAGTGCTGCCGCAGGAGCAACCGGGCATTGGGGTGAGGTTGAGAAGTCCAAAGGCTGAGGGCTGAAGGCTAAAGAATCCTGCTTCCCCTGCCGCACCTGCTCCCCACTCCCTACTCCCGACTCCCCAATTCCTCCTCTTCTCTCAGACCGAGCGCCATTTGCACCACAAACGGTTCGCCGCCGACCTGATGATACTTATCTGCCCACTGCCGGATGACTTTATCCAGTTCATCTAGCGCTTCTTCGGTGCGATCAGTTGGTATATCCAATTCTTCAAGCACTCGCATCGTTTTAGCTTGGCGCTTTGCCCACGCATTCATCAAGCGGAAGTACCGGGCAGTATCCTCCACCATTACAAATGTCCGCTCTTCCTCATCGGCAGGGGAGTAGGATGCCCGCGTCAATGCATAAAAAGGCATTCCCCAGGGAGAATCAAGCCGGGTTACAGTGCCAGAGTAGAGCAATCGCCGCTTAATATGCTCTGCCAGTGCTTCGCTAAGGGGCATCTGCTGATCTGCCGACACATATTCTTGAGAGCGACCGTGGAGAAACTCAATAAGGTCTAAGAACTGGAACGAATTAATTAACTGGGCATCAGGCAAACTGCCGGGCGGTAGCTTTTGCTCGATTTGGCGCTTTTCTTCGGATGTGAGACTGGTGCCAGCAATGCGTGATCGCCCCGTTTGCCAAGGATACTGCTCCAACCAGACGTAGGGAAGCTGAATCAGGTAGCGTGGCTCTTGAGAACCCAACATCTTCAGCAGTTTGCCTTCAGTTAGCGCTTGCCGCACTTCTTCAACGATCGCTTTAACGCGCTTTGGCTCAATGTGATGCAAGTGCCCCGTCATGCGGAGATTTTGGTCTTGCTCCAGATAGGTCATGTAGATGGCACATTTTGCTGCCGTTGCTGCCGCATCCAAAAACGCGCCATGCCGATGCCCGCTCGTTCGCATGGCACTAAACGCCAGATACAGCATGATCTGATCCATGGCACTTGGACCGAGACGTTTGATCAGATCGAGGTCTTTAATCATGTGAACAAAACTAACCCAACGAAGCCACTACGAAAATTAATGCGGCAGCGATCATCTGGTAACAGATTGCCTGCTAAGACACTTAAATCTTACAGAGCAATGACGCTTGAATGAGACTATTTTGCCGTGTGACCATTAAACTATTAATTTCTGTTGCTGAGTTGCTGATTATCCTATAACTCCCAATCAAAAAGACTCCTAGCTGATGAGCTAGAACCTTAGTGAATAGGGTTCTAGAACTTCTCTACCTCCTAACTAAGGTTCAGAGACGCTGAGATCCGCTTGGGTAAAAGCAACGCTCATTAGGTAGTGAATGGCTCAAAGCACAATCACAGAGTCAAAAAAGCACTTCAGTTTATGATGCTGTTATCTTAATTGAGCGTGCTGGTTTATACAGTTATTTATACCCCAATCAGTGTAAACAACAGGAATTCAGCAAAATTAGCCCCAAAAGCCTGATTTACTGGTGCTACTGTATCCCAGCATGCAGTTATAGCGCGATAACTGCAACGATTCTGATCACACTTTATGAATAAGTGCCGTTGAGCCAATACGACAGCTTTGCAAAGCACTTATGTACTTACTCGGTCGCGCAACTCTATTACGTGTAAACTCGTTATTTTCCTTAGGAAATCTGACCTGGCGGATTTAACCGACCACTACCTCTATAGGGCAATTCAAATCTGCCGCTACCCCTATTCGCTAAATCGTGATAGCTGCTACTTGTAGAATTCATTTGCCGGCGACCGCTGCCTCTGTAGAAATCCGTACCCGATTCTGAAGAAATCGATGACTTCTGTTGTTGAAGAGGATTTAGGTCATGAAAGGCACCGAGTTGAACAGTACCCGCAACAAGAACGGGCAGTAAACTAGGGAGGATTAGGGTGTAGCTAAGTCGCATAGTAAGTGCTTTTCTAAGGATCTGACACTTACTACAGAGTCGCTATGGATCTATCAGGATAAAAATATCAGTTCCTCGAGAAGGCTGGTGAGACCCTCTATCTTCTTACTGATAAGAAAAATCACCATTATGGCTTGAGTGGTTTTACCTCTAATAAGAGATGAGGTACTAAGTCTTTAGATGTGAACACAGTTAGGTGATTAGAAGGCGCTTGAAGTGGTTGTACACAGTTTCAAATAAGTAGTTTATTAATCTTTAAATAAGTCTGCTAAGTAGTTCACATGAATCCACTTGACCCAGGTAATAACCCACTTCTGTACTAATAGCATTAGCTCTTTGTGCATCTGCTTTAGCGAGAGGCTGATTGTTGTCAATAAAGTGTAGCCATGCCATCGCCAAGTAAGAATCAGCTTCATAAATACGGTACCCTCCAGTTCTAGCAAGGAGCAAAGCTTCGGTTAAGTTGCTGCGGGCTAAGTCAACGACACCTTGTCGAATTGCCCAACGACTTTGAGCTAACAGTATTTCAATAAGAGCATCTTGTTTAGAAATACTTCGTGAAAGTTTGAGCGCTTCACTGTAATGCCTCTGGGCAGCACCATCGCGTCCACCTTCAATAGCAAGATCCCCTAAAACTCGATGGCTACGACTCATGTATTCAAGCCACTGATTACGCTGACAAATCTCTAGATTTGCCTCTGCTACTTTTTGGGCATAGTCAGTATTACCTAATCGCTTTAGAAAGTCAGCGTGGTAGATTCCGCGAAGTTTGAACAGGTACTTTACTCCTGGATTGATTCGTTTTTCTAATTCCTCTGCTTCACGGAAGGCATTTTCTGCCGCATCAAGTCTACCCAAAAGGCAACTAAGCCGCCCATACCAGACTAGAGTTGTGCGTTCACCTAGCCGATCTTGAATACTACGAGCCAACTCCAGGGACTTACAGATTGCTTCTTCACCTGCTGTAAGATTACCCAGATGAATATATAGCTCTGCCAGATTTTCATACTTTATTACTGCATCTGTTAGATCTTGATGCTTTAAATCAATACTAAGACTCCGCTTATAAAACTTTTCGACTTCACTCAATCGACCTAATTTGGTTAAACAAAGACCAATTTCGTTTAAAATACCACTTTTCGAGTTGGGTTGGCTAACTAACGGATCTCTAGATACATCATTCGAAGGGAAAAAGTCCATCATTAAATTTAAAACTGTTTCATCAGCCCCTAAAACCTCCGTTAATGTATAAATTCCGTTTTGCTCGATTTTTTCAATCCTAATTTTGTCTGCTTCATCATAGCTTCCTGCTTGGCATAGATGATGTACCGCTTCAACAAAATAAGTAAAGTCCTCAATTTTAGGATTTTGAGGTATCTCGTTAGCAAATAACAAATAATAATTTGAAATACTCTGATGAACTTCTATGCTTGAGCTAGGTTCTTTCATTAGCTGCTTTTCATAAAAAGTTCGAATAAGGGGATGTATGGTGTAGTGCTTTTCTCTAGAATTAAAGCGTAAGATGCGATTGTCTATTAATCGACCAACTATTTTTTTTCTGGTTTCAAAAAAAGAACTCAAAACTGATTTAGGGATGGGTAAGCGAAAAGTACTAAGCAGTTCCACACCTTTCTGCTCTTCCTTATCTAAATACTCATTGTAACGATTTAGTACTCTACTTACTTTTTCATATCTTTCTTCACTACTTGCTGGCAGGGGAATATCTTTGATAAAAGTTGCATTCCCCTGAAAATGTTCTACAAGGTAAGCACCGATAAGAATTAGAGTAAGAGCATGACCATCCCAATCTTGTACTATTTTATCTATTTGAAAATCATTACCCTCGACTCCTATATTTCGAAGTAGAGTTCTCCCTTCTAAGTCACTTAATCTATCAACATTACACTGTTTATATGTGATGAATTGGATTAAATCGAGAATTGGAAAGCGGCTTGTAATCAAACAAAAAGATTTGTGATCTCCAGTGGCAAAATAAGTCAAAAACTCAAACAAGTTATTGTTTTTTATGAAAGCATAGTCATCTCCAGATTCGTATTGCATTACTTCTAGCCCGTCAAGAACAAATAGGTAACGCCCTGACTTCAGCATAGCTGCCAGAAAATTAGCACGAGCATTAGTTGATGGGAGAGTGTTAAGGTCAAGCTTATTCTGGCTTAAATAACTTAATGCCGCCTCAAAAAACTCATCAATATTGTTTCTCTCATAGAACCCCCACCAAAAAAATCCATCTAATGCCGAGAAGGCTGGTTCTTTTGATAGAGAATCGATCCACTGCCGTGCTAGTGAACTTTTCCCCTCACCACCAAATCCAATCAAACCTAATATTGAACATTCAGAACTATTAAGACTTCTACTGATTTCTGCTAATAGCTCCTCTCTGCCAACCCACTCTTCTAATACGTAAGAAGCTTGTTCAAAATTGAGCAGTAGATTTTGAGCCGCTACACGTTCTACAGCTTCAAAGTCTGCTTTTGGTTGCGGTCCTCGTTCTAACGGAAGAGATGCTCTGCGTAATCTAATAAAGTTTGAATTAGTCATTGCTGAAAGGCACAGAGTGAAATGGATTGAAGGTTAAAACTAAATTGTCTACACCCCAAGCAATATTATCGTTTGATGATTGATCACCAGGATTCCAACGGCGAGATATTAAGCCAATTAAGAGGTTCCGCTTTACGTCTAGTATTCCAGCCCCGCTCATACCAGGACGAATATCTCTTGTCCTTAGTTCTACAGGCTCAACTAATAGTTTTTTATTTATGAATGGCAGAACGGGTCCCAGAATTTCTCCAACTGCATATCCACTAGGAGAATCTCCTAATTGCCTAAATCCATAACTTCGAAATGGGTTTCCAATTGAGAATTCAGCAGTTCCTAGAACTGCAACCTGTTCAGAACTGAGGAGCGGCGGATCTATAGCTTTTAGCAATAAAATGTCATCATCGTGCTCAGATAGATTCGCAACCAGTTTCGCCTGGCAAAGCTTTGCATCTCTGTAACGATTTTTAGGGAAACATATGTTTAACACACTACTTCCACATTCATTAGTGCTGGCTCCTGCCATTTCAAAGACGTGAGAACAAGTGATAATCTTTCCATCCATCGAAACTACAATTCCAGTGCCGATAACTCTGCTTTTATCAGCTGCAACGATTTGAACCGTAAAAGAAATTAGATTTTGAACTTGTGTTCTCATAGCTCCATGCTCATTTATCAATTTGCGTTACCCAAACTAGTTTTACTGATATATTGGATTCGCCGATAGCCTTTGCGACGACTGCATTTCCCTCGATATTTAGCTTGATACCAAATTGCACCTCAACTTGTGAAGGACGTTCAGGTAAGCTATTCATTGTCGCTATAACATAGCAAGCCATACTTCGAATAGTATCCATAGCATTGCTAATGGCTTGAGCAGACCTCTTAGTTAACTCAGTACCAGAAGGTATATTAATTCCAACTTCCTCTATTCCAGGCTGGATAGCAAATTCGACTAGGATAGGAGAGTTTTCGTCAGCTACTGAAGTATTCATAAATCTGTGAGAAAATCTAAATGCGAAAAGAATGGTTATTTGACAATAAAGCAGTTGTTTGCAGAATCTGTGGAGAAGCCCATAGAAAGCGGCTTTGGCAACACACAGTATAATATAGAAAATACTCTAACTACTTCTAATAGCTTAGAAGAATTAAGGTTTATTATCTTCTATTTGCCTGCTGACTTCATACACTATTGCCACTTGCAAATTTTCTATCGATTGGGCTTTTGTCAATAAGTGGTTTTACTCAAACTTCTGGCTGCTCTGTGATCTGTATAATCATTAAATCTTGGGTCAACAATCTTTATACTTAATTAACAGCCCCACTGTCTAAGTTAAAACTTTATTGAAAGACTTAAAGTTGGTAGCCGGTACCTTCTTCTGAGGCAGCAGCACTAGATTCTGCTGCAAACTATTTTAATTGCATCAAAATAGTATCAAAGGCTACTGTTTGTAGTGGCTTGCCCCTCTATTGATGAGGGGATAGGCATTGGATCAAGCGCTGTGCAATTTAACGACTACGACCCAGGGAATTTCTACGACGAGCTGTTTGCCTCTGAAGGCAAGCCTCGTCCAGATGCGATGCCATTAGTTAATCGCATTGATTCGCTCTCACGCGAAGAGGTGCAGCGACGACAAGAGGCGGCACAAATCGCCCTCTTTAAAATGGGCGTAACGTTCAACGTCTACAGCGACGATCAAGGCACAGAGCGCATTATTCCGTTTGATATTATTCCTCGCATTGTCTCAGCCGACGATTGGGCAACGCTGGAAAAAGGCTTAGAGCAACGCATTCATACACTGAATCTGTTTTTGGCAGATATCTACAGCGAACAGAAAATTCTGCGGGATAACGTCATCCCGTCTGAAATTATTTATTCTGCCAGCGGTTTCCTCAAACCTTGCATCGGGCTGAAACCGCCGGGTGGCATTTGGTGTCACATCACAGGGACGGATTTGGTGCGCGATCGCAGCGGGCAGTGGTTCGTTCTAGAAGACAATCTGCGCTGTCCTTCTGGGGTCTCTTACGTGCTAGAAAACCGTCGAGTAATGAAGAGTACGTTTCCCCTCGTCTTCAACACGATGGCGATTCAGCCCGTTGAAGAGTATCCCAGCCATCTGTTAGAAACGCTGCTTAACCTTGCTCCACCGCACTTGACCGATCCAACCGTGGTTGTGCTAACGCCTGGTATCCACAACTCTGCCTATTTTGAGCACTCCTTTCTGGCACAGCAGATGGGCGTAGAGCTAGTTGAAGGGCGCGATTTAATCGTGGCAGATGGCTACCTGCAAATGCGAACGACTAAAGGCTTAAAGCGCGTTGACGTGGTGTATCGGCGCATTGACGACATTTTTATTGATCCCACAACGTTTCGCTCTGATTCGTTACTGGGCATCCCTGGGCTAATGGATGTCTATCGCGCTGGTAAAGTCGCGCTGGCAAATGCGCTTGGCACAGGCGTAGCGGATGACAAGGTGATTTACTCTTATGTGCCAAAAATGATTCGTTACTACTTAGACGAAGAGCCGATTTTAGCAAATGTGCCAACGTACCTGTGTTGGGAGCAGCAGCAGCAGCAGCACGTGTTGGCGAATCTAGACAAGCTAGTTGTCAAAGCGGCAGATGAGTCGGGTGGCTACGGTATGTTGATTGGTCCGACTGCTACTGCCCAGGAGCGAGAAGATTTTGCTGCACGCATTGCCGCGTCACCACGTAACTACATCGCGCAGCCAACGCTCTCGCTCTCGCGGGTGCCCACGCTGATTGGTGAACAGTTTGAAGGTCGCCACGTCGATTTACGCCCCTATATTCTCTACGGCAAGAAAGTTTACGTTAGTCCAGGCGGCTTAACTCGTGTTGCCCTCCGTAAAGGTTCTCTAGTGGTTAATTCATCCCAGGGTGGTGGCAGTAAAGATACGTGGGTTGTTTGTAAGTAAAAAGGCAAAATTCACTTTTGCCTTCTATCTTTTGCCTTTTGCCTTCTACCTTATGCCTTTATCATGCTAAGTCGTGTTGCTGATTCAATTTACTGGCTCAATCGCTACGTAGAACGGGCAGAAAATGTTGCCCGTTTTGTCGAAGTGAACTTGAACTTGCTGCTGGACTCGCCTGCGGGTACACAGCAGCAGTGGGAACCAATTATTGTGACAACGGGTGATTTACCGCTGTTTAAAGAGCGCTATGGCGAAGCGACAGCAGAAAATGTGATTCAGTTTCTCACGTTTGATACGGCTTACCCTAACTCCATTGTTTCGTGTCTGCGGCTGGCGCGGGAGAATGCCCGATCGGTACGAGAAATCATCTCCTCAGAAATGTGGCATCAAGTGAATTCGTTTTACCTGATGGTGACGGAAGTGGCGCGATCGCGATCACTCCACGATCTGTCTGCCATCCTCCGTTTTTTTGAAGAAGTGAAGCTGTCAAGTCATCAGTTTATTGGCGTGATGAATGCGACGATGACTCACAACGAAGGCTGGCACTTTGGGCAAATCGGCAGATTTCTAGAACGGGCAGACAAAACGGCGCGGATTCTGGACGTGAAGTACTTTATTCTGCTGCCATCTATTAAAGATGTGGGTAGCACGCTGGACGAACTGCAATGGATGGCGTTGCTAAAATCTGCCAGCGCTTACGAAATGTACCGTAAGCAAGGACTACATCGCATTTCACCAAATTCCATTGCCGAGTTTTTAGTGCTGGAGCGAGACTTTCCACGATCAATACGGTTCTGTATCCTCCAGGCTGAACGATCGCTGCATCAAATTACTGGCACCCCGATCGGTACCTGGTGTACACCCGTTGAGCGCACATTAGGACGGCTCCGCTCTGACCTCGACTACCTGACGATCGACGACATCATTGATACTGGCTTACATGAAACGCTGGACGACTTGCAGCGACGCATGAATGATGTCAGCAAGAAGGTTTTTGAAACGTTTATAGCGCTTCAGCCGATTGGGTAAGGGGAGAGGAGTGAGGAGAGAGGGAGAGGCAGGGGAAGTTTTGAGTTTTGTTCTCCTTGCGTCGAACCGGGAGAAGCTTTGAATTTCTCCATTCCCTCCGCTCCCCTTGCTCCCTCTGCCCCTTGCTCCTTCTAACAACTAAATAACCAACCACTAACAACTACTCGTGCTTTACCAAATTAGCCACACTACCAACTATGCCTACAGCCAGCCAGTGCGCTTACAGCCTCATGTGGTGCGGTTGCGTCCTCGGAGCGATAGTTGGCAGACGTTGCGATCGTTTTCGTTAATGGTGACACCGCCACCGTTGCGAGAATCAGCGTTCACTGATTTGGATGGCAATACGCTGATCAAACTTTGGTTTCAGCCAGAGGAAACTGAAGCGCTAGCAGTGCAGGTTTTGTCGCAGGTGGAAACGCATCGCACGAATCCCTTTGATTATTGGTCAGAACCGTGGGCTGTGCGATCGCCGATCGACTATCCAGCCTCGCTACTCTTACAGCTACAGCCCTATCTGACCGGGCAACCGATGCAATATGCCACAAGCGTTGACCCGATCGCGCTGCAACTGGCGCAGGACATTGTTCAAGCAGTGGATGGTAACGTGATTCGTTTTTTGGGTGAACTGAATCAGCGTATCCATAGCGGCTGCAAATATATGATTCGTGAAATGGGCGATCCTTTGCCCGCGGGCATTACCTGGTCTACGCGATCGGGTTCCTGTCGTGATTTCGCGGTGCTGTTTGTCGAAGCGTGTCGGGCGATCGGGCTGGCAGCTCGCTTTGTCAGTGGCTATCAGGAAGGTGATACTGACAGCACCGATCGCCACCTTCATGCTTGGGCTGAGGTTTATTTGCCGGGTGGTGGCTGGCGTGGCTATGACCCAACTCAAGGGCTGGCGGTTGCCGATCGACATATTACGCTTGTTGCCAGCGCCTTTTCACGCTACGCAGCTCCCATTTCTGGCACATTTCAGCAGGCGAACGGCGCTCAATCGACTATGACCTACCAGCTTACGATTCAAGGGATGTAGGTCAGAAGGCAGAAGGCAAAAGGCTGATAGCTGATAGCTGATAGCTGGCCGCTAGCGAAACTTGGCTTGTCTCTGTTACGTCTCAACTGATATAACCTGGGGTAGAGATGGGTTGTATCCAAGTTGCCCTGATTCGTGAGGTTCACATGATTGAAGTTGAGCACTTAAGCAAGGTCTACGGCTCAACCCCTGCCATTGAGGATGTCACGTTCGCGGTGGAACCAGGGGAAATTTTGGGCTTTTTGGGACCCAACGGAGCCGGCAAGACGACGACAATGCGAATTCTAGCGGGCTATCTGCCTGCATCAGCGGGAACCGCTAAGGTGGCAGGGTTTGAGGTGCATGACCAGTCGATGGCAGTACGGCAGCACATTGGCTACTTGCCCGAAACACCACCACTGTATACCGATATGACGGTCGAAGGATTTTTGCATTTTGTGGCGCGGATTAAAGGGGTCAGTGCAGGCGATCGCCCTAACCGAGTGCAAACGGCGATCGCTCGCTGCAACCTGACCGAAAAGAGCCATACGCTTATCCGCAAGCTCTCGAAAGGCTATCGGCAACGGGTGGGCATCGCGCAGGCGATCGTCCATGATCCGCCCGCCATCATTTTGGATGAACCGACGGTCGGTTTAGACCCACGCCAGATTGCCGAAGTTCGGAGCCTGATCAAAAGCTTGGCGGGTGATCATACGGTAATTCTCTCAACGCACATTTTGCCGGAAGTGAGCATGACCTGCGATCGCATTGCGATTATCAACAAAGGTCGGGTGGTAGCGACAAATACGCCCGAAAACCTGATGGCACAGCTAACAGGCGGTTCAGGTTACGACCTGGAAGTGGAGGGTGACGCGGCAGATATCCAGTCGCGCTTAATCGTTTTTCTTCAAGGCTTACCCAATGTGAAACTGGTTGAAAAAGTAGCAGCAGATCTGCCGGAACGCCACAAGCTGCGGGTCGTTGCCGAGCCAGGAACGGCACTGGTCGGGCGAGACATTGCTGCAACCGTGGTGGGTGCTGGTGTGGGACTGTACGAGATGCGCCGATCGCAAGCCACGCTAGAAGATGTTTTCCTGGAACTGACGACCGAAGAAAAACCTCTGGAAGCGGTAACCGATGCCGATGAGGATGAACCATCAGCGGGAGAAGCGGCTTAGATGCGTGTGATTATGAGTAACATTCTGGCAATTTACCGACGCGAGCTACAGAGCTACTTTGCGTCGCCGTTGGCTTACGCGATCGCGGGTGTTTTTTGGCTGCTGTCCGGGGTTTTCTTTGTCACAATCCTGGGTGGCATTACCCAACAGGTTGCCTATGCCGACAGTGCGGGCTATGCCTCACCGATCGACGTACCCTATCAGTTTTTGCAGTTCTTTTTAGGCACTCTGGGTTCAGTTGCCCTCTTCATTCTGCCGATTTTGTCGATGGGGCTATATGCCGAAGAGCGCAAACGCGGCACCCTGGAACTGCTAGCAACGTCACCCATCACCAACTGGGCTGTGGCGCTGGGCAAGCTCCTAGGCGTGGTGACGTTTTTTGTAACGATGGTGCTGCCGCTGCTCATTTATGAGGCGATCGTGTTTAGCTCTACGACTCCGCCCTTTAACTTTACGGTCGTGCTGGTGGCGCACCTGGGGTTGATTCTGCTGGCTGCTGCCATTCTCTCGTTGGGAATGTTCGTCTCCTCGCTGACCGACAGCACGATCCTGGCGGCGATCGGCACCTTTGGCTTGGTACTCTTCCTCTGGATTGTCGAAGTGCTGGGTCAAAAGCTAGGCGGACCCGTTGGTGCGGCGTTAAGTCATATCTCGTTGCTAAAACACTACAACAACCTGACGCAAGGCATTCTGGACAGCAGCAGCCTGGTTTTGTTTGCCAGCTACATTGTGTTGGGGCTGTTTCTGACCGCGCAGTCGATCGATGCGTTCAGGTTCCAGCGGTCTTGAGGGAGTCGGGAATAGGGAGTCGGGAGTTGGGGTTAGAAGAGAAAGATTGCAGCTTGTAGGTTGAAGATTTCGGAGCGCAGAGCGTTGCTCAACGAATCAAAAACCTAAATTTTCTGCTCTCGCTACTGCCTCTTATTAACTCCTTTTGCTTTCTGTCTTCCCTATTCCCCACTCCCGACTCTCCACTCCCTATTTTTCTCTTCATATGAAAACGCTTTCTACCAATCTCAAATACCTCAAATATCTCTTTTGGCTGGGTCCCATGCTAGTGGTTGCAGGCGCGATCGCGGGGATTGTGGCTGGTTCGTTTAGCTCAATTCCCTTGGGTTTGGTGATTGCAGGCATTGTCGTGATCGGTTTGTGGCTGGTTCAGTCTACGTATGCTGAGACGACGCGACCCAGTTTTTGGAGCCAGCGATCAACCCAGGTGGGCGCAAATGCGCTCATTACCACGCTGGCAGTGATTGCGATTTTGGGCTTGATCAACTACTTAGCGGCAAACAACGTCGGGCGGCTGGATGTGACGGAGAACCAGCTTTTCTCACTGGCACCCGAAACGCAGCAGTTGGTGCGAAACCTGAAGCAACCCGTTAAAGTTTGGGTGTTTGTGCCGCAGCCGAGTGCGCGCGATCGTGAACTGCTGGAAAGCTACCACCGTCAGAGCGAGCGCCTGAGCTATGAATTTGTTGATCCAAACTTGCAGCCCTCGCTGGTGCAGCGGCTAGAAGTGAAGACTAATGGCGACGTCGTTGCCGAGCTTCAGCCAGAGGGACGAAAGCAGTATGTGCAGACGATCGCGCCCACAACCGGCGATAGTTTGGTCGGTGAAGGTGGCTTTCTGTCAGAAGTGAAGCTAACGAGCGCGTTAGAGCAACTGGTCAGCAATCGTCAGTCGTTTGCCTATGTGATTCAGGGGCATGGTGAACACCCGATCGAGCAGACTCAGGGCGCGATCTCGCAAGCCGTGAAGACCCTGAAAGACAAGAATGTAGCAGTCAAACCGCTCAACCTGCTTGAAACCGCGACGATTCCCACTGATGCAAATGTCCTGGTGCTGGCAGGACCGCAAAAACCACTGCTGGCACCCGAGATTAAGGCGTTAGAGGCGTATCTCAACGGTGGTGGCAACCTGTTTGTCATGGTCGATCCCAACACCAATCCGGGTTTAGACAGTCTGCTGAATGGATGGGGCGTGACAGTAGACAAGCGGATTGCCATTGATGCGTCTGGCAGACTCGCTCAACTTGGTCCCGCGTTCTCGTCAGTCAGTCAGTATGGTGATCACCCCATTACGAAAGATTTTGGCAACACGCTGTCGATTTATCCACTCGCACAGCCGATCGATGTCAAAACTCAGACCAATATAAAATCCACGCCACTGCTGTTCACCAGCGATCGCAGTTGGGCAGAAAGCAATGTGAAGGAACAACCGCTGAAGTTTGACCCCGCGACTGATCGACAGGGACCGTTAGTGTTAGGTTTTGCCCTTACTCGTACGAGCACCGCACCCGCACCCAGTCCTTCTCCTAGCCCGTCACCGTCAGCATCAGCCAGCCCAGCGACGCCATCACCTAGCCCATCTCCCTCTCCTAAACCCTCTGCCTCTGCTAGTCCGTCGCCCAGTCCGTCTCCAGCAGCAAATGCCTCGAGTGACCAGAAGCCCAAAGAAGCTCGTCTGGTTGTGATGGGCAATTCCCGTTTTGCCGAAGATGGTGCGGTCAACCAGGGCATTAACGGCGATGTTTTCATCAACTCAGTGCGTTGGCTGAGTCGAGCTGATGATCAATCCCTTTCCATTCGTCCCAAAGAAGCGAAAAATCGTCGCCTGGGTTTGTCTGCACAGCAGGCAAGTCTAGCAACCTGGACTGCGATCGCCATTCTCCCCTTGATCGGCTTTGCTGCTGCTTTTGGAGTGTGGTGGCGCAGACGGTAGGGAAAGGAATGAGGGATGAAAGTCGTACTTAAACTCAACGCTCAAAAATTAAACGTTCGTTCTCGGTTATGAAAGTTCAAAAAACGCCTTTAATTTTGTTGGCGATCGCCCTCTCGTTGGGTGCGTTTGTCTATTTCTACGAGGTGAAAGGCAAGCCGCAACGGGAAGCAGCGCAGGCACAGACGGAACAGTTGTTTACGTTTAAGGAACAGGACGTGCGATCGCTGACGCTGACGACCCCAACGCAAACATTAGCGTTTGCCAAAACTCCAGCAGCACAGCTCTCCTCTGCGCCCAAGGTTGATGCTTCACCTAAAGCGAATTCTGCGCCGAAAACGGATCAAAAGGCGACGGCTCAACCAACTGCTGAGACCCTGGTATGGACGATGACTCAGCCAGAAAAGGCAGCAGCGAATGATGCGTCCATTGCGTATTTGCTTAACCTGCTGACGGCAGACAAGCGGCAACAAACGCTGAAGGTGCCTGCTGCAAAGCTAGCCGAGTTTGGGTTGGATAAGCCGATCGCGATCACTGAAGTCAAACTTGCTAACCAGACGAGCCATCGCTTGCTTTTAGGCAAACCCAACTTTAACCGCAGCGGTCTTTATGCTCAAGTTGATCCGCCTGCCCAGGCTAATGGCGATCGCTCGGTTGTACTTGTTTCCACTGATTTTGAGAATGCTGTACAGCGATCGCT
Organism: Phormidium sp. FACHB-592; assembly: GCF_014695795.1. NCBI lineage: Bacteria > Bacillati > Cyanobacteriota > Cyanophyceae > Oscillatoriales > Oscillatoriaceae > Phormidium > Phormidium sp. FACHB-592. Next base: position 441,274 of record NZ_JACJOZ010000103.1, on the reverse strand, counting down.
GCCGGAATGGAAGGCAAAGTCAACTGAGCAGCCAGCCAAACCAAAGACTCCAACGCCTGAGCCTCAAAAGCCCTAACCCTATTGCGATCGCTTGCGGAAGAGCCAACCAAAGTTGCGACTGCCCCGCGCCTGATGCTGACGGCGTGCTGCTGGCATACCATACTTGCGAAACCTGGCTCGACGTTTAGGTTTAGTCGCGGTTGTTTCCTCATTGGCTTCGTCCTCTTCCTTCGCCTGCTTTTCTGCGGGTGTGGGTATGTAGGTTTCCTTTGGCTTGAGCCATGCGGCAATTACACCGCTAGCAATACCGCCAAGCGCCCCAAACGTAATGCTCAGGAAGGGTGTGTAGCCCAGCACTGCCAAGCCGACCATAAAAACCAGCCAGTACTTCAAGCCTGTAGCTAAGCCTAAGTTGTTATCCGGCTTTTTGGACATTGCAGGAGAGATGGAGGGGCGGAGGGAGAGGAATCAGGAGTGAGGGATAGGAAAGCGAAAGAGCAAGAAAAGCGGGGAAGTTGGGGGAGTCTTGGGGTGCTGCATCGTATTAGCAGAGAGTGGTTAATAATCAGCCTTTTTCTAACAACTAAGCTAACCAAGCCTCTAGCCTTCTGCACCCTGCTCCCCTTGCCTCTCTACCTTCCTAGCTTCTGCCTCCTGCCTTTTCTAACTGCGCTTCCAGGTTTTGGGTTGTATCTAACGTGAGGACATAGGGTTGCTCTTCTGCGCTGAATTCGTCCATGTGTTGCTGGGGTATAAGGTCAGCCGTTGCGTCGGAGATATCGTCGTGGCGTTGCCGCAGGCGTTCTTGTAAAACAGGTAGCGGTGCGGTGCAGTGGAGTATCTGGAGCGGCAGATTGTGGGTTTTAGCTTGGGCGATCGCGGCTTCTCGTAAGGGTTGGCGATCGTACTTAGCATCCAGAATGACGGTGTAGCCTTGGGCTGCCAGCGTGATGCCGAGGTGCAAGAGGCGATCGTAGGTTTTCTGCGTCATCGCAGCGGTATAGAGGTCATCGTTACCGTGCGCGTCTAAAGAAATGCCTGCCAGATGTTTGCGAACCGCATCTGAACGGATCTGGATGGCACCCTGCTGTTGGGCGAGATGACGGGCAGTCGTGCTTTTGCCAGAACCAGACAAGCCTGCCATGAGCAGCAAGCGTCCTTTCTGCGGTTGGGTGTATTCCCACGCTAGACGGTAATAGCGGGCAGCAGTAGCAGTGGCTTCTTGCTTGGCAGCGTCGGGAACGGATGGATCGCTTAATAAAAAGGAGGTGACTTTGGCGCGGACGTAAGACTGACGGCTGAGGTACAGCGGCAACACTTGCAAACCTTCCCAGTCGCCTGTTTGCTCAAGATACGCATTAAGGAACAGGTTGCTGAGGTCGCGTCGATCGCGCGCATCCAGATCCATAATGATGTAGGCGATGTCGAACATGACATCCACAAACCGAAACGGCTCGTTGAACTCGATGCAGTCAAACAGTAGGATTTTGCCTTGCCCGCTATCGTCGTGCCCCAGACTGTCTTTCCAAAGCGCAATGTTGCGTAGATGCACGTCCCCGTGGCATTCACGAATCCAGTTGTGCTGAACGCGGCTGTCAAAGAGTGCCTGTTGTTCGGCAAATAGCTGATCGGTATATTGGCGCGTTTCGTCAAGCTGCTGCTGCGTTTGCGGTCCACCGACATACTGAAGCGTTTGCTCGTAGTTTTCGTCGATCGCCGCGCGGATTTTCTCGACCGTACCGAAACTGCGGATATAGTCGTTGGTTGCTGCCCGAGCATGAAAGTCTGCCAACACCCGTGCCAACTGCTCTAGCAGCGGTGCCGTCAATTCACCCCGATCGAACAATTCGGTAAACAAACTCGACTGGGGAAACTGCTGCATTTTGACGACGTATTCAACGGCTTCGCCTGCGCCACTGAGCTGGAAGCGATCGCCCGTTTGCGCGATCGGTAACACGTCGAGATAAAGTTGCGCGGCACCCCGTTGATTGAGCCGCAGTTCTTCGGCACAAAAGTGCTGTCGTTTTTCTAGCGTCGAAAAATCGAGAAAGCCAAAATTCACAGGCTTCTTCACCTTGTAGGCATAGTCACCCGTCAGCAACACGTAGGAAATATGCGTCTGAATCACCTGAATGGGTGCTTTGACGGGATGGGGGTAAAACGCTGGTTCTGTCATCTGTTGAATCAGCGCTGGGAGCAAAGCATCAGTCATGGGTAGTGATTTCGGTGAAAAGTGATCAAACGTAACAGATCTCTGGTGTTGCAAGCTTTTTAATCATAGAGTTCTCAGTCCTCATGTCAAATGTGTTTTATCCTTCTGTAGCTTTTGTTGCAAGAGACATGTGCTTAAGCAATCCGTTCTAGGTCATAAAGAGATATTGTGAGCTGGACGGTAGAAGCTACGATCGTGAGGTTTTCAAGCGCTTTCAAGCTTTTGAAAAAGAAGGACTATACCCTCCTTGGTATTGAGTCAGAAAAAAATAGAGCAGTCTAGATTCAGCGTTACCGCCTCTCTGTAGGGCTTGCCAAGTGTCATCAGCTTAGGGCTAAGTATGTTTTGCGACTGAATGTTCATGTGTGGTGTGAGTGAAATAATATGATGACCAAGCTTTTTTGGGGTGCCCTGAGTGCAACTCTCACCCTCTTAAGTAGTGGGCTGCTGCTTGAAACGCCAGCAATGGCTGACTCTAGCCGCGAAGCGTCTGCTGAAGGTGGCAACCCTCACGGCGTTACAACAGAGGCAAACTCTCTACCAATGGGTGGCGAGACAACAACGGCTGTTGGACTGGAGCAATCACTCGCAACGATGCCAGAGGTAGAGCCGTCAGCAGAGGAATTGATCGCCGAAATGGAGCAGGTGACATCTGTTTCTCAGCTAACGGATGTACAGCCAACTGACTGGGCTTTTCAAGCGCTGCAATCCTTGGTTGAACGCTATGGCTGCATTGTCGGCTATCCCGATCGAACCTATCGCGGCAACCGTGCCCTCACTCGCTATGAATTTGCAGCGGGTCTCAATGCCTGCATGGATCGCATTAGCGAATTAATTGCCGCTGGCACTGCCGATCTGGTCAAAAAAGAAGATCTGCTGGCAGTGCAAAAAATGCAGGAAGAATTTGCCGCAGAACTGGCGACGCTGCGGGGTCGCGTGGGTGCCCTCGAAGTCCGTAGTGCCACCCTTGAGAAGCAGCAATTCTCAACCACAACTAAAATTAGCACCGAGTTGATTACCTATGTTGCAGATGCCTTTGGCGATCGTGCTAGCCCACTAAATAATGCAAACATTGGTCACCGTCTGCGCCTTGACTTTGATACCAGCTTTACGGGTAAAGATCGGCTGCGAACCCGCTTACAAGCCACGAACCTGCGGAAGTTTAATGTGGGTGATGTCTTTGGCGTGTCGCCTGTGGGTAGAGCCACCAGTGACTTATCGGATGAAACGCGCTTTTTGGCGACCAGCACGAGTTCTAACAGCGAGGTCACGCTGAATCGGCTCCAGTATCGCTTTCCGATCGGCGAGAAGCTCACGGTCTTTTTAGATGCAAACACGATCGACCCGTCGATCGTCACTGACCCTATTACACCTTTCAATGACCAGGCAACGGGAGCATTGTCTAACTTTGCTCAAATTAACCCTGTATGGTTTCCCCTAGGCAACCAGGCAGGGGTCGCAGTCAACTATGCGATTAGCCCCAATTTTCAATTCGACTTTGGCTATCAGGCTGAAGGCGGCAGCCCAAATGATCCTCAGCTAGGTTTGTTTAATGCGGGTTACAGTGCGTTTGCTCATTTGATCGTCTATTCCGGCACGTTCAAACTAGGCTTCTTCTACATGAACTCGTACTCGCCTCAGTTTGGGGTCGATACTCTGGCTGGCAGTAATGCTGCCAAAATTTTGGGCGCAGGTCCGGTTGTAGGCAATGGTTACAGTGTCGAGTTTGATTACCGCATTAATAGTTGGTTCGAGCTTGGCGGTTGGGTTGGTCTAACGCAGGCGCGCACCTTGGGCACGGGCACTAGAGGCGATGCCAATGTCTGGAACTTCGCGCTCAATCTTGCCTTTCCTGACTTGGGCAAGAAAGGTAACTTGGGCGGCATTGTGTTTGGGATGCAGCCGAAGCTGACGGGCACCAGCAACGCTGCTGTTGCTACTGTGATCGGGTTACCCGAGGGACAACGCGAAGATCGGGATACGGGCTACCACATTGAAGCCTTCTACCGTTATCAGTTGACGGACAATCTCTCAATTACGCCTGGTTTTATCTGGCTGACGGCTCCCAACCATGACAGTCGTAATCCCGATGCTGTGATTGGTGTCATCCGCACTACTTTTGTGTTTTAGGAGCGGCTACTCAGGCATACTGCGATCGCTGCTAGCTCCCTACTAACTGCGTGCCAGTTTTTGGCTCGACCGGATGACGCTAAGAATTATGCCAGAGGCTTTGCAAGCTGCCGCGATCGTGTGAGATTTGCCTGATAGCTATCAGCTCTTTAACCCTCAGCTCTTTACCTTTCACGCCCCCTTGACAAGGAACTAAGTTTGATGAAACGTCGATCACTTTTAACACTGTTATGCACAACCACCCTTGCTGTTAGCGCACTGGCAAGCTGCGAACCACCCCAACCTGGGCAAAACACGACCTCCAGCAGCGGCAAAAAAGTGCTGACAATGGTGACATCCCCCGACTATCCACCCTACGAGTTTTACGATACTGCTGGCGGAGAACGCAAAATTGTCGGCTTTGATGTGGATATTGCCACCAAAATTGCGGCTGATTTGGGGTACGAACTCAAGATCAACGAGTCGGACTTCAACGGTTTGGTGCCTGCTTTGCAAGCGAAACGGGCTGATTTTGTGATGGCGGGTATGACCCCAACACCCGAACGCCAGAAGAACGTGGACTTCTCAAGCATCTATTACGAAGCCAAGAACACTATCATTGCGCCTAAAGCCAGTAACCTGAAGACAACGAAAGATCTGTCGGGCAAAACCGTGGGTGTGCAGTTAGGTTCCATTCAGGAAGGCGACGCTAAGAAAATCGCTGCAAAGGTGCCGGGGATGAAGGTGAAGCAGTTGAACCGAGTGCCAGATATTATTCAGGAAATCAAATCCAACCGTATTGATGCCGCGATCGTCGAAGATACTGTCGCCAAAGGCTTTACCGATTCCAGTCCCGATCTGGTTTTTAACGTCATCCCGCCTGAAGGTCCGTCTGGTTCTGCGATCGCTTTCCCCAAAGGATCGCCACTGGTCGCTGAGTTCAACCAGGCGCTAGAAAAAATGAAGGCAAGCGGCGAAATCAAAACGCTGGCGGCAAAGTGGTTCGCTACCAGTGTGCCTCCTTCGCCTGCAGCATCCCCCTCTGGCTCACCATCTCCTGGAACCGTGTCACCCTCACCCAGCAAAACGCCCTAACGTTAGTTAGGTTCCTGTTTCTACGGGGTGGTGTACCTGGTGCTCAAGGCAGTGATGGCGCAAGACGTTAGCTCTGCCCACTCAGCGATCGCATTCGCCCCCAGACAGGAAATGCTCTTAGTCTTTCTAACGTGCCCTGTTGCTTGCTTGATGAAAGGCAATTTATGTCACTCCGCTTCAGCAAACATAGCTTGAGAAAACGTATTTTGACTGCTTTAATTCCTGGACGATCGCGTTGGGCGATCGTGGCTCTACAAACGTTCCTTGTGATTGTCTTTGTCAGTAGTTTGGTGGCACAACCGCTCTTGCCATCGATCGCGCAGGACAGACCGAACTCATCGATCGAACATACTGCTTTTATTAGCGAGTTTCCTCAGGGAACGATCGTTGCCCAAGCACCGGTTGCTCCCCCTGCGGATGCCTCACCAAGTCAAAGAGGCTTGAATCTTGATTTCGGACGCATTCAGCCAGACATTCCTTTCATTTTGGCAGGTATCCCTGTCACCCTCATCTTCACACTTTCGTCTGTTTTGCTGGGGCTAGTGTGGGGAGCCGTTCTTTCCCTTTGCAAAATTTCTGGTGTCAAGCTGCTGCAATGGCTTTCGTTCTTCTACACCAGCATCTTTCGCGGTACACCGCTACTGTTGCAGCTCTCGCTGGTCTACTTCGCTACGCCCCAGTTAACGGGCTACAACATTACGCCCTACCAGGCTGGGGTGCTAACGTTTACGCTCAACTCTGGGGCATATATGTCTGAAACTATCCGAGCTGGCATTCAAGCAGTGGATAAGGGACAGGCGGAAGCCTCGCTCTCGCTGGGCATCCCTTACTGGCTGATGATGTGGGATGTAATTATGCCCCAAGCATTAAAAAACATTTTGCCTGCACTGGTAAACGAAACCATCAGCTTGCTCAAAGATTCTGCGCTGGTTTCGACGATCGGCGTGGTCGAAATTCTCCGCGCTGCACAAATCGTTGGTGCCAATAAATACATCTACTTTGAGCCGCTGCTGTTTGCGGGGCTGATTTACTACGTTCTGGTCATGGGTCTAACCTATGCTGCAAGTACGCTCGAAAGGCGGTTAAGGCGTAGCGAATGACGCAGTAATACTTGCGCTCGTTGCAGCATTCTAGGCGCAGACAGTACCTTTAAAGTATTTAGATCAGGAGTTTAAAACCGTGGCTGAAACCATTATTAAAACTGAGGGGCTGTGCAAGTCCTTTGGTCAATTGGATGTGCTAAAGGGCATTTCTACCGAAATTCGTAAGGGTGAAGTTGTTGCCGTCATTGGTCCTTCTGGCTGCGGCAAATCAACGTTGCTGCGCTGCATGAACCTTCTAGAAACGCCTACTCAAGGCAAAATTTACTTTAAAGGTGAAGATATCACAGCACCCAAGACCAAGATCTCAAGCGTCCGTGAGCGTCTGGGCATGGTATTTCAGCACTTCCACCTGTTTCCACATATGACGGTGCTAAAGAATGTCACGTATGCTCCCACCAAAATCTCAAAAGTATCGCCCGACGACGCTAGAAAGCTTGGTATGGATCTGTTGGCAAAAGTGGGACTAGAAGAAAAAGCGAATGTTTATCCATCTAAGCTTTCGGGTGGGCAAAAACAACGAGTAGCGATCGCTCGTGCGCTGGCAATGAAACCCGATGTCATTCTGTTTGATGAACCGACTTCTGCGCTTGACCCTGAAATGGTGCAGGAAGTGTTGGAGGTGATGAAAGGCTTGGCAAAAACAGGCATGACAATGGCGATCGTGACGCATGAAATGGGGTTTGCGCGTGAAGTTGCCGATCGCGTCTGGTTTCTCAATGAAGGCTGTCTAGCCGAAGATGCAGCACCGGATACCTTTTTCACCAATCCACAGTGCGATCGTGCCAAACAGTTTCTCGAAAAGATGCTTTAGACGGACTGCTTACATACTCTGTCTACATCTAAATGCTACGGCTAGACGGGCTGACTAGCCTGGAAGTGATAGGAGGATTATGGCTAAAGACATTGCTTTCATCTTGCCTATAAAGAGTGCAATTGCCTTCTAGGGTGCTAGCGATCGCTGAGTTGCTCATTTTTTATTAAGACCAAAAACAAGCCTTCTCGCTCTACGACCCTTGCTTTTTGATCAATACTAGAGATCGAATGAAGCAAACGAGGAAAAGCTGAATGGATGTGCGAACGACAGGTACGCCCCTCTTAGAGTGGTCTGGAGATGGCTTGGCGATCGGTCTGTTTGAAGACAATGGTGCGCTCTCGGATGAGCTGGCGACCCTGGACGAAAAGTTGTTGGGCACGCTGAAAGAACTAATTGCTGAGGCAGAGTTTAAGGGTAAGGATGGCAGCAGCGTAGCGACGCGAGTGGGTTCGGGTAGCGCTGTGCGTAAAATTATTTTGGTCGGTTTGGGCAAAGCGGAGGGCATGAAGCTAGACAGCCTGCGTCGGGCAGCCGCCGCGATCGCGCGCTTGGCAAAGAAGGAAAAGTGCAAAACATTGGGTATCAGCCTGCCAATTTGGCACGATAACGCGGCGCTGACGGCTCAGACGATCGCTGAAGGAGCCGAGCTTGCTCTCTACAAAGACACCCGCTTCAAATCAGAAGCCGACGAGAATGGTTCCTCTATTGAGCAGATTGAACTCTTGGGCTTAGGTGATCAGACGGCGGCGATCGCCCTTGCCCGTCAAATTGCGTCTGGTGTCTTTCTGGCGCGGGAACTGGTAGCAGCCCCAGCCAACTATGTTACGCCGATCACGCTGGCAGAAACGGCAGAAGCGATCGCCCATGATCACGGTTTAGCACTCGAAATTCTAGAGCGAGAAGACTGTGAAAAGCTTGGTATGGGTGCCTTTCTAGGTGTTGCCCAAGGTGCTGACCTGCCGCCCAAATTTATCCACCTGACCTATACACCGGATGGCAAACCCCGTCGCAAGCTTGCCATCATTGGCAAAGGGCTGACCTTTGATTCGGGCGGACTCAACATCAAAGGTGCTGGTAGCGGCATTGAGATGATGAAAACCGATATGGGTGGTGCAGGGGCAATGTTGGGTGCAGCAAAGGCGATCGCCCAAATTAAGCCTGATGTGGAAGTGCATTTCATCTCTGCTGCGACCGAAAACATGATTAGTGGTCATGCCATCCATCCCGGTGACATTCTCACCGCATCAAATGGTAAGACGATCGAAATCAACAATACAGATGCAGAAGGTCGCTTGACGTTGGCGGATGCCCTTGTGTTTGCTGAGAAGCTTGGTGTGGATGCGATCGTCGATCTGGCAACCTTAACTGGAGCCTGTGTCATTGCGCTGGGCGACGAAATCGCTGGACTGTGGAGTTCTGACCCTGACATTGCGAACCAACTAACACAAGCAGGCGAACTGGCAGGCGAAAAGCTCTGGCAAATGCCGATGGAAGAAAAATATTTTGAGGGGCTGAAATCTCCGATCGCCGATATGAAAAATACCGGACCACGACCGGGCGGTTCCATCACCGCAGCACTCTTCCTGAAACAGTTTGTGAAAGAAACGCCCTGGGCGCATCTTGATGTCGCGGGTCCTGTGTGGACTGAGAAGGAAAATGGCTATAACAGCCCTGGTGCTACAGGCTATGGGGTTCGCACGCTTGTTAACTGGGCGATCGGGGTTTAGCGATCGGTGCTTAACCTGCTATAGCAGGCGAAGAGGGCGTTAGGACAGACATAAACCTTGAAACCTCCTTGAAGCAAGGGTTTCGATTTATCCTTCATCCTTTTGCTATAACTAGCATCGGCAGGGACATTGCGCTGTAATGTCCCTGCAGCACTGGGTTTACTACAGGTCAGATCGATCAACTCAGCGATCTAGACAGACTCTAAGGAAACCCGTAACATTTAAATACCTTTATGGTGAAATTAATCTCTCGTTATGGTTCTTAAGGTTGGGGACCCTGCTCCCGTTTTTAGTTTGCCCGACGGCAAAGGCAATATTATTCACCTGGCTGAGTTGAAAGGCAAGCGTGTAGTGCTGTATTTCTATCCTCGTGATAACACTCCTGGTTGTACAAAAGAAGCTTGTAGCTTTAGAGACAGCTACTCTGATTTTCAAGAAAAAGACGTTGTGGTTTTGGGCGTGAGTACGGACGACGCAAAATCTCACGAAAAATTTACCACTAAGTTTGCACTGCCCTTTCCGCTATTAACAGATGTAGATGGACAAGTAGCAACTGCCTACGAAAGCTATGGACTAAAAAAATTCATGGGCAAAGAATACGTTGGTATTAGCCGCAATACGTTTGTGATTGGACCGGATGGTACGATCGAGGCAATCTATAAAAAAGTTAAGCCAGAATTTCATGCAAAGGAGATTCTGGAGGCACTTGTCTGAATGGATCATCACGCGATAGAGTCGCCATGTGGTTGCCAATAGTCAGCCGCTAGACTTTTTAGTCAGTGATTTAATCTATGCGTCGGTTATGGCATTTTGGGCAAGCGGTCTTAGGCATTCTGTTCCGGCATCCGGTGACGGGCACAAGTATTATTCCGCTTTTGCCCGATGGGCGGATTGTGCTGGTGCAGCGCCGTGATAATGGGCAGTGGGGCTTGCCGGGCGGTATGGTCGATTGGGGAGAAGATCTGTTAGCGACCGTACACCGAGAGCTAACCGAAGAAACAGGGCTAGAGGTTGCCAACATTCGTCGTTTAGTCGGCATTTATTCTTCACCAGAGCGCGATCCTCGTATTCATTCAATTTGTGTGGTGGTGGAAGTTGAAGCCCGTGGCGAGATTCAAATTCGGGACACGATGGAAGTTCTGGCAGTGAAAGCCTTCTCGCGATCGGATATGCCCCTGGGTCAGTTATCGCATGACCACGATCGCCAACTTCAGGATTACTTCGACGGAAAAACTACGCTGGCGTAAGACGGTTGAGTTTTAAGCTCTGAGTTCTGAGTGTGAATGATGTAAATGTTCTGTTACTGTCTTAAGCAACAAGGGACAAGAGCGTTAGCTTGCACTCACACCTCGCCCTTTACTCCTCTCTCTCCTCACACTATTTCATGGTTCAGGATGCCTCTACCGCTTAGAAATGCTCGTATCAAACTACCTCAAGGACAAATTTTTTGGCGCGAAGTGGGTCACGGGCGATCGATCGTCTTTTTGCATGGTTCCTGGGACGACAGCAGCCAATGGCTTCCGCTCGTTGAACGCTTAAGTACGACGTATCACTGTCTAGCTCCAGATCTACTGGGTTTTGGTGAATCAGAGTGCCCTAACGTGCATTACTCGATCGAGCTTGCAGTGGAATGTCTTGCGGATCACTTAGACGCCTTAAAGCTGCGACGGGTGTATCTTGTAGGGCATTCGTTGGGCGGTTGGATTGCGGCTAGTTATGCGCTGAAGTATCTCGATCGTGTTGAGGGTCTTGTTCTACTGGCACCCGAAGGTGTTCAGGTGAAGGGGCTGGGCTGGCGTTGGTGGAAAACTCGCTTGTTAAAGCTGCCTGTGGTGGGCTGGGGACTGCGATCGCTCCATGCGTTTCGCAAATTTCTCAAACTCCGCCGTGTCGAGCAACTTTTACAACGACGACGGCAACTGCTCACGTTTCCCGTTGCCTGCAAGCTCTTGTTTCAACGACGAGGCGCCGAAATTCGCGCCGAGCAGCTTCAGGAACGATTGCAATGGCTGAAGGTGCCGATGTTAGTGCTGCAAGGTGATCATGACAAACCTGCGGTGTCGCTTTTGGGACAGACGTACGCTCAACTGGCTCCTAACGCGAAGTTGCAACAACTTCACAGCAGCAACAGCACGCCGGAAACTCAAGCCGATGACGTTGCTCAGGCAATTCGAGCGTTTATTGAGAACGGCTGAATTTTTAGCTTTCAGCCTTTAGACTTTCCCCTCTCACCGATCGCATTCCCCAAAAAATCAACTGCGGTTCAACCGTTAGTTTGCTTGCCATGGCAGGCATCGTGGCGGTGAGATAAGCATAGAGGCGATCGCGGTCTCCGCCCGTTAGCAACACAGGGCTAGCCGGAAACTGTTGCCACCAATCGTTCACAAATGCTTGTAGCCCTGCTACCAGGGTATAGATAATGCCACTAGCGATCGCGTCGGTTGTGTTGAGTGCCCAACGAGGCGGCAAAAGCTGGGGCGCAACTCGTTCTTCGCTAGCAGGAAGGGCTGCGGGAAGCGCATTTGGAAGGGCTGCGGTTGCCTGCTGGAGCGTCTGAAACTGTAGCCCTAAGCCCGGCAGAATTGCGCCACCGATCAACCGTGCGCCATCCACGCCAGTGAACGTGAGCGCAGTACCCGCATCAATTACGAGCACGGGACGACCCACGATCGCGATCGCACCCAGGGCAGCGATCGCTCGATCGATGCCTAAGGTTGGATACAGCCCTGCTAACGGCACTTGCTCTAATGTTATGAAGGTTGCGGCATCATACTTCTGCCAAAGCAAACTTTGCTGGGAGACAACAGAAGCAATCCACAAAGGCATGTGAGCACCGTCAGCATTATCGTGGAGCGAGGGATGAAACGCGCTTTTTGTAAACTGTGTGGCGATAAGTTGTTGTACGTCAGCAGCGGACAAATGTGGTGTGTCCCACGTCTGCTGAAGGTCGTTACCGCTAAAGGCTGCCCAGTGCAAGCGCGAGTTGCCGATCGACAGTGCTAACCAGCGATCGGAACACGACATAACGTTTGCTTCCCTAAATTGATTGCACCAAAGGTAATGCCGTCCACTGCTTCAGCAATGGTTAGTAGCGCTTAGGACCTTGCTTTTACCAGCCCCATTTACAAGCATACATTTTGGGATGGCATTGGCTACTCGTGTCCGTCGGCTGAAAACAGCATAGACGACGATCATTTCGATAGTCTCCTATAGTTTAGAAGGCGAGCATCGTCAAGAAGTCAAACCCCTGCTGGAGAAAGCAATTGTGACTAAACCAGAATCGGCACGTTGGGCTTCCCTGCTAGCGCTCCTCGCGCTGGCGTTGATCTGGGGCTACAACTGGGTACAGATGAAAATCGCCGTACAGTATGCGCCGCCAATGCAGTTTGCAGCGCTCCGCATTACATTGGGTGCCTTGAGTTTGCTGCTAGCGCTCGCATGGTTGCGGAAGCCCTTGCTGCCTAAAGAAATGATGGCAACCTTCTGGGCAGGCGTGCTGCAAATTGCGGGTGTATATGGGTTTGCAACGTGGGCATTGGTTAGTGGCAGCGCTGGCAGAACGTCTGTGCTGGTGTATATGATGCCGCTGTGGACGTTGCTCCTCGCCTGGGTGTTTCTGCACGAGCGAGTGCGCGGCTTACAGTGGGCGGCGATCGTCCTGAGTGTCACCGGGCTACTGCTCATTCTGGACTTACAACATCTGCATGGCACCCTCGCCAGTAAAGTACTGGCATTGCTGGCAGGTGTCTGCTGGGCGGGTGGTGCAGTGATTGCCAAACAAGTCCGTCAAACCGTTAAGCTCGATTTGTTGTCGTTTACCACCTGGCAAATGATCGCTGGTGCAGTCCCCTTAATTCTGGCAGCCTCTTTGGCAGCGGTGCTTGAGCCTTCAACGCCGATCATCTGGTCGGGGCCTTTCATCTTTGCTTTGGTCTACAACGTCATTCCAGGAACGGCGATCGCTACTCTGCTGTGGCTTTATGTACTCAACCGGATGTCTGCTGGCACGGCGGGTTTAGGTATCTTGCTTAATCCGATCGTCGGTGTGCTGGCTGCCTGGATACAGCTTGGTGAGCAGCCAAAGCTGATTGAAGCAGCAGGCATGGCGTTAATTGCGATCGCCCTAGCACTCAACGCTATCCAGTCAATGAAACCGTTACCCGCAAGCACCTCATAGAGACAAACGCCTTTTTTCCCTGCTCCCCTTTTTTCCCTGCTCTCCTCACTCCTCTCCCCATGCACATTGTCCAACGTCACGACTGGGTGCTGACAGCAGAAGAGGCAACTGCCATTCAGCAAGACCTCCGCAAAGAAATCGTGACGATCGATGACTTTGACACGATTCGCCATGTTGCAGGTGTCGATGTCGGTTTTGAGGCAGATGGAACCGTGACTCGTGCCGCGATCGCCGTGCTCGATTTGGAGACATTGCAGGTGCTGGATCGCGCGATCGCGCGTCGTCCCACAACCTTTCCCTATATTCCTGGCTTTCTCTCCTTTCGAGAAGTGCCTGCGGTGCTGGATGCGTTGGCAAAAATCACAGTGATTCCCGATTTGCTGCTGTGTGATGGTCAGGGAATAGCCCATCCGCGACGCTTTGGGATTGCTTGCCATATTGGGCTTTTAGCAAATGTGCCTGCGATCGGCGTTGGCAAATCCATCCTAGTGGGTAAACATGCAGAGTTGGCGGACGATCGCGGCACTTGGCAACCCTTGATGCACAAAGGCGACACGATCGGCGCGGCACTGCGAACTCGCCCTGGCACTAAACCACTCTATATTTCGCCAGGACATCGAGTGAGTTTAGAAACAGCGATCGCGTATGTGATGCGCTGCACCACCAAATATCGGCTGCCCGAAACGACTCGCCATGCTCACAAATTGGCATCGGGTCCGGCGATCGACCAGCCAGCACCACCAGAGGCACCAACGCAACAAATGTCTCTCGATTTTGATCTCTAAACTTTAGGAAATCTGAGTTTGGAGGATAATAAATTGCCTGCATGAATCCACCCTTACCCTAGTCCTTCCTCCAAAGGAGAGGCAACATTCTGGCTTCCTTCTCCCCATCGAGGACGGCTGGAGCTGAGGGCTATAAACTCAAACATTGCTGTGTATGGTTGCTTCTCCTGGTTTCCCTGATATCCAAGCGCACTGGGCACGTCCGTTTATTGAAGGACTAGCGCAGCGCAAGATCATGCGTGGGTTTGAGGATGGGTCGTTTCGCCCCGAACGCGCGATGAGTCGGGCAGAGTTTGCCTCTGTGCTGCAAGCAGCATTCAATCCGTCTGTTATCCGTCCCTATGTGCCGTTTGTGGATGTGCCGACGACTCATTGGGCAGCGGGCGCGATTCGCCGAGCGTATGAGAGCGGTTTTTTAACGGGCTATCCAGGGCAACAGTTTCGTCCAAATGAGAATATTCCTAGAGTGCAGGCATTGGCATCGCTAGTGGGCGGGGTGGGCTTGCCGCCAGCAGCTTCTGTCCCGCTAGCACAGATTTATCAGGACAGCGCTCAGATTGCTAGTTGGGCGATCGCCGCGATCACCACCGCTACTACAAACGAAATCGTCGTCAATCACCCCGATCTGAAGCGACTACGACCAACGCAACCCGCCACTCGCGCTGAAATTGCTGCCTTTGTTTATCAATGCCTGGTTGCCCAGGGCAAAGCGCCTGCGATCGCCTCTAGCGCGATCGTCCGTTGGGTGCAAACGGTCGCTGTGTCGCATACGCGAGAATTTCGTGCTCTCTGGGTTGCTTGCGTCTGGAACGGTGATTTTCCCTCCAAGATGGGTCTTTCCACCCAGCAGCAGCAGGCAGAGCTAATCGCCATCCTGGATCGAATGCAGTCGTTGAACCTGAATGCATTGATCTTACAGGTGCGATCGGAAGGGGATGCGCTGTATCGCTCGTCGCTAGAACCCTGGAGTTCCTGGCTAACGGGCACACAGGGCAAAGCTCCCGATCCCTTTTATGACCCACTGGAGTTTGCGATTGCCCAGGCACATCAACGCAACATCGAACTCCACGCCTGGTTTAACCCCTATCGCGCTCGTACCTCTGAACGCATTGTTAATGTCAGCCCTCATCTCGCAACGACCAATCCAGAGGTGGTGTATCGCTGGGATACACAGCTTTGGATGGACCCTGGCGCAAAGGTCGTGCAAGATCGGACGGTGAACGTCATTCTCGATGTGGTGCGTCGCTACGATGTGGACGGCATTCATCTGGATGATTACTTTTATCCCTACCCGATCGCCGGACAAGCTTTTCCCGATGACAAAACCTATCAGACCTACAAAGCGGGTGGTGGGTCGCTAGCCCTCGCAGACTGGCGACGAGACAACGTGAATCGCCTGGTGCAGCGCCTTGCTACGGAGATCCATGCTGCGAAACCTTACGTCAAGTTTGGCATTAGTCCCTTTGGCATTTACCGCCCTGGTCAGCCGTCACAAGTACGAGGGCTGGATGCCTATAACCAACTCTACGCTGATGCCCTTAAATGGTTGCAGGAAGGCTGGGTCGATTACCTGTCGCCTCAGCTTTACTGGCGAATTGAGCCGCCCGCGCAAAGTTATCCAGTCTTGCTGCGCTGGTGGGCAGAGAATAACCTTAAGCAGCGCCACCTCTATCCCGGCAACAACTTGAGCGCTCTGGGCGGCAACCAATGGGATCTGTCCGAAATCCTGAACCAGATTAACCTGACCCGTGAGCTCTCGCCCCAACTGGCGCTGGGCAATGTGTTTTTTAGCTCAAAAGCACTGGCAGCGAACCATCAAGGTGTAGGCGATCGCTTCCGCACGACGACCTACGCCAACCTTGCCCTACCTCCTGCTATGCCCTGGATGCTGACCGCCACACCTGCTACCCCTACAGGCGTTCGCTATAGCAACGGCAAGCTCACCTGGAATGCCGCGACTCCAGAGATCCGTAACTGGACACTCTACCAACAAAACGGCAATACCTGGACACTTCGTCAGGTTCTCCCCGCTACAACAACAGCTACCACTCTGCCATCAGGAACGTATGCTTTGTGTGCCGTCGGGCGATCGATCGTAGAAAGCAAAGGCGTTGTGGTGAAGGTGTGAGAGGGGCGATCGCTCCTCACTACAGCTTCGATGGAGCATTGCGAAACCCAACGTTAGGGTTGAAAGCATGCGACCGGCTGTAAAGAGTAAAAGCAGGGTTGTGAATGGACAAAAGGGGCGATCGCGCTGAAGGCAGGAACCGATAAGCAACGTAGCACAAAGACAATTCCTCAGTGCGTAATGTAGAAAATAGCGCTTTTCTACCCGGCAGGTTTGGGCTACTCTCTAGTAGCGGCTGTCCCTACGCGAGATCGGTGCAAACTATATGACCCAGTTCGAGAACACCTCCGCTTTCAAGGCAGTCATCCTCCAGCACTTTGAGCAAGACGGCTGGACGGCGACCCTTGCCCCACCCAACACGCTGGGCTACGACATTGAGCTAGTACGCGGCAGCGAGTATGTAGCGGTGCAGGTTAAGCATCAGCGGGCAAAAGTTCATGCAGGGCAATTGGAGAAATTTATTGACTTTTTAGAGCGTCCCGCCGCCGCTAAATTCACGCAGGGCTTCCTCCTTTCGGCATCGGGCTTTACCGCCTCTGTCTTTACCTATATGCGGACAGAAGAAGTCGTTGATGTAGCGCTGGGCAGCTTTAAGGACAATCAAATAGTCTGGGAAGATGGCGACATTCCCCAACCGCCACCACGGGCACAGCTTACCTACATTGGGGTGTTTACCTGCAAAGGTGGAGTCGGCAAAACGACCATTAGCGCCCATCTTGCAGGAGCCTTCGCGCTCAATGGGTACGATGTCGTGCTGATTGACCTCGATCGCCAGAGCAACCTGCGAAAGCTATTGGGCGATGGCGTTTACATTCCCGGACGACGTGGTGGCTTGGGCGCAACGATTACCGTTCTCAACCATACCGAATGGCGCGAAGAAGAATACCCCGACACCCGCGTTGTGATTTGCGATTGCAGCCCAGAGTACGACGCAAACCCTGAAGCATTCATCGAAAAGTTTAACTATTGCTTGATCCCAACCACGCTAAATCCGCTGGGAATTAACAAGAACGCCGATGTAATTCGACGTACCTTTGCCGCTGTACGGCGGATTAATATTAACGCCGAGTTGTTTGTGATTGTGAACAACTATCACAGCGACGAATCGAGACGCAACGAAGTCTTGAATCGTATTTTGAAGACAGAGTTTGAGACTTTGATGGCAGATGATTCCAAATGCCATTACATCGATCCTGAAACAGTTGCAATTCGCTTTAGCAAGCAGTTGCTCTATTGGGGCTATCACATCGTTGAAAATGACAAGCCGCAGTTGGCATTTCGGGAAGTGGGCGGACGATCGCTCCCGCGTACTGATTTCTTGAAACTACTCGATTACCTCGAAGACCATACCAATATCGAAGCCGCCAAAGAAAAGGAAGCAAAGGCGCCTGTAGGCTAACGTCGTGAATGGTCAGTAATCAGCTTTCAAGTGGCGTAATCAGCTTTCAAGTGGCTTGTCTCCCTCTCGGTGGATTAACGGCATCTTTAAGCTGATTGCTGATTGCTAATCGCCGACTGCTGATAGCTACTTGGCAAGCGGTCGTTTGAAAATATAGAGATACGTTAGCGTACGAATGCGGCTCTGTTCGCCGCCATGTGCCTCATCGATCGCATGGACAGCCGCCAACTCCCATTCTTGCTGCCCTAAAAAATCCAAGCCTTCCCGAAGTTTGTAGTCCTGACCATTGACCGTCAGCACTCGGTAGCCGTTTTTATTCAGTTTCCCTACAATTTTGACGGAAGAATAGGCTTCAAGGTATTGCCACTTCATCGGCTGCCTCGCTGCACCATTGAAACTCCTTTCATGCACCCATTCCTGAATATTGCTTTAATCCCTTATGCCACAGCCAGCGATAGAGTGCGAAAAAAATTCCACTCCAGCCCAGCATGACCAACAATCCTTGCCCCAGGTTGACAGGCAACCCAACCAGTAGACTGGCAGGAAAGTGGATGAGGTAAGGAAAGGGTGTCCAGAGGACGATCGCCCGCATCTGCGGTGGGTAAACTTCCAGTGGTGCCACCATGCCTGACAGAAACAGGTAGAACAAAAACCAGAACTGCTCTAGCGCGCTGGCACGCTCCGTCCAAAAGGCGAACATCGACAGCGTATACTGCATCAAAAAACGTAACGCAAAGGCAAAGACAGCGGTCAGCAAAAACAACAGAAAGCCGCTGAGGCTAGGCACCCAGAACGACTGTGGGTAAAGCCAGAAAAAGAGGACAATTAGCCCAAAAGCAAGCGGCAAACGGGCAAACCGTTCTGCAAAGTGAGAAAAGAAGTAGTGCCACGCCGGATCAAGCGGCTGTAACAACCGAAACGACAGCTTGCCTTCGATGATCTCGCGCTCAAATTCCCAGATCACCCAAACAACGGTGAACTGACGAACGATGAAGGCAGCTAAAAAGTAACGAGCAAAATCGACGGGCGTTAAGCCAAAGTTTCCCGTTTGCGCGGCTTCCACCCAGATGCCCATCAGAATAATTGGCAGCGAACCCGACAGCACCCACAGCAGCAACTCAGCCCGATACTCCACCATGTAGGCGTAGTAGACCGAAGTCATGGTTTGAGCAATCTGAACCAACCGCTTCAAACCACTTCTGCTTTTTGCCTTTTGCCCTTTGCCTTCTTCCGTCACGATGCCACCCCCGATCGCAGGACTCGTCCAATCACTTCTTCGATCGGCGGCTCTGTCACCGATAAATCCACTACCTCTAACTCCGATAGCAGCTTGGCAACCGTGCGAGTGAGGCGTTCTTGCGGCACCAAAAATTTGGCGATCGTTCCATCCACTGACTCCAAATCGCCGTACAGAGAAAGCGTTTCGGCAGGTTGAGGACGCACCAGTTCAACATTGACCTCGCGACAGGGTGCAAAGCGATCGACCAACCCATCCAGGCTGCCATCGTAAATCAACTGTCCTTCGTGGATTACCAATACTCGCTGACAAAGCGCCGTAATATCTGCCATATAGTGGCTGGTTAGCAGAACCGTTGCCTGGTAGCGCTGATTGTACTCGCGCAAAAATTCGCGGACGCTGACCTGAGCATTCACATCCAGCCCTAATGTCGGCTCATCCAGAAAGAGAACGTGGGGCTGGTGAACCAACGCTGCCAGCAGTTCGGCTTTCATGCGCTCACCAAGGGAGAGTTTGCGGACGGGTTGGTTCAGCTTGTCGTGCAGCGAAAGCATTTCGGTGAGTTCGCCCACCCGCTGATGGAAGTCGCGATCGCTGATCCCATAAACCGCCGCATTGATTCGCAGTGAATCTAGCGCAGGCAAATCCCAAATCAACTGCTGCTTTTGCCCCATAACCAGCGTGATTTTCTGCAAAAAGGCAAATTTGCGCTGAAACGGTACGTGTCCCGCTACATTAATGCGTCCCGCTGATGGATGGATTAAGCCCGTCAGCATCTTTAGTGTAGTTGTCTTGCCCGCGCCGTTGGCACCAAGAAAACCCACTACTTCCCCTGGCTCAATAGAGAACGAGATGTTCTGCACCGCTTTGATTTGACGATAGGTTCGCTTAAAAAAGTGCACTGCGGTGCCTTTCAACCCAGGCTCTTTCACAGCAACGGGATACATCTTGCTCAGGTTCTCAGCCAAAATTACAGGCATTTTTACTCTTGCTACGAAACTGCCTCAGTCCAACGTGTAGTTATGCAGGTGCAAATGACTGTTACGCGATCGACACCTCTTCTTTATAGTGCCTGTTTGCGATCTGTAGTGCCTGTTTGCGATCACCCTTAGCCTCTTGCGGCTGAAATTAACGGAGTCCCCACCGTGTCTACTTTACTATCTTCAAACATCATCATGCGTCCCTATGCAGGTGAAGCGGATTTGCCCGCGATCGCCTGTTTGATGAATGCCTGCGAAGCGGTCGATCGCGCCGATATTGGCACGTCGGTTGACGAACTACGTCAAGAATTTGCTCACCCTAATTTAGACGCTGCTCGTAACATAAGCCTGTGGCAGAGAAATGACGGAACGCTGATCGGCTTTGGTGCCTTATCAATTCCTCAACCGACCGAAACCCATAGCGGCTTCCTCAACTTCCACGTTCACCCCATAGCCCGTAACAGCGACATCGAAACTCAGATTTTTGCGTGGGGTGAGCAACAGTTACGTGCCGTCGGCGGTAGCGCTCTACTTGAATTGCAGGCAGTCTCCCGCCCTAATCAAGGCGATCGCCCTCGGCTTTTGGAGCGTTACGGCTTTACTGCCAAGCGCTACTTCTTTCAAATGGCGCGCTCTCTGGCAGAACCAATCCCCACGCCCCAATTTCCCGTTGGGTTTACGCTACGTCACGTCGTCAGTGAGCTGGACGCAGCAGACTGGGTGGCGCTGTTCAATGAATCGTTCATCGATCATTGGAACCATCATCCTATGACCGTTGAACAGTTCCATTACCACAACCAAGACCCTGATTATGATCCAGCGTTAGACCTGGTTGCGATCGCGCCTGACGGCACCTTCGCTGCCTTTTGCACTGGCTGCATCTACCCAAACGACAATCAACGCAGCGGACGAAACGAGGGCTGGATCGAGGTGCTGGGCACTCGTCGAGGCTTCCGTCGCTTGGGCTTGGGTCGTGCCATGCTGCTCTTGTACCTACAGCAGTTGAGGTCGATCGGTGCCGAAACTGCCCTCCTGGGTGTAGATTCCGATAATCCCTCTGGCGCACTGCGGTTATACGAATCAGTCGGCTTTCGTCAGCTCCATACAACGATTGTCTATACGAAAGAGGTGAGGAGCGAAGGGGTAGAAGGGTAAAGGGGTAGAAGGGTGAAGAGGTACATCAATTCTGCCTCTGCCTCCCCTGCTTCCCTGCTCTCGACTTCCCAACTCCCAACTCCCGCCTTCCCCGCAAGTTGCTAAATCTGTAACCAAACATACCTTCCTGCAATTGGGTGTCACAGTGAAGACATCAAACAATTTTCACTTCATCGTTCCTTGTGAGGAGAACTTAGCATGATTCATTCAACTTCTTCGATCGACAAATCTGTTTCCTGGCATCGCTTCAAAGCGCTGCTTATAAGCGCTGGCTTATTGAGTCTTACTTTTGCTAATCCGGTACTGGCACAAGAGAAAATGATGCGAACGCTGACTGTGAGTGGGCGCGGTACAGAAATGGTTGCAACAACCATTTCTCAGGTTCGCCTCGGTGTAGAGGCGCAGGGTAAGACAGCAAATGCGGTACAGCAAGAAGTAGCACGGCGATCGAATGCTGTGATTAACTTGCTCAAAGCGCGTCAGGTAGACAAACTTGAAACGACAGGCATTAACCTCAACCCCTCCTATCAGTACGACAACGGCAAGCAAACGCTAACGGGCTACTCTGCCAGCAACATTGTTAGCTTCCGTATTGCAACTGAGAAAGCTGGAACGTTGTTAGATGAGGCAGTTAAAGCGGGTGCATCCCGTATTGACGGTGTGAGCTTCATTGCTACCGATGAGGCGATCGCGGCAACCCAAAAAACTGCTCTCCGTGAAGCAATACAGGATGCCCAGGCACAGGCAGATGCCGTCTTCAGCGCCCTTAACTTTACCAAAGGGCAGATCGTCAGCATCCAGGTCAACGGTGCATCTGCACCCCCACCACGCCCACTGGAAGACTTTCAAAATATGCGGGCATCTGCGGCTTCTAAAGCTCCCAGCCCAGTCATTGGTGGCGAACAGGAAGTGCAGGCATCGGTAACACTGCAAATTAGCTACTAGCAAGCGTTTTGAGTGTTTAGTTTTGAGTTTTGAGTTGTCTAAGAGGATCTTCTAACTTAAAACTCAAAACTCATAACTCTTTAAAACTCGTCATCGTACCCGCCGCTACTTGCGCCTGCCTCATTGTCGCGCTTAGAACCCAACAAATCGAGCCGCTCCACACGGATGATTGGTTTTGAGCGATCGTCACCTGTACTACGATCCTTCCAGGTATCAAACTTGAGTGCGCCTGTCACACCAATAAGACTGCCTTTGCGGACATAGTTAGCGGCAACCTCAGCCGTCTTACCCCACAGCTCTAAATTGAACCAGTCAGGCTGGTCATTATTGCGCGTTTTGCGATTGACTGCCAAGGTGAGGCTGCACTTAACACTGCCAGACTCAAAATATTTCACATCTGGATCGCCACCAACACGACCCACTAGGGTTACAGCATTCAAACTCATAACTTTTCTGTTAACTCTTTTCTAGGGACTAAGATTGCAACGCACTCCATTATTCCATCTCATCTTAGGAGCTGAGTCCCAAAATATCGATTGGTACAAATGTATTTTAGCAGCCCTGTTAGCGGTGCGGTACGTTTCACTTGTCGATCGATCTTTAGCTTTTGAATCATTACTAAAAGATGGACAACTTTTAATAGCGTGAGGTGGTAGTAGCTGCAAGGCAACGTCTCTTTAACTAACCTTAGCTATGAGGGCAGAACTCCCCTGCTTGACCGAAGCTCTAGATCAAGTCCGCGTAGCAGGGTTGCTTCTGTAGGCTTACCTACAACTTGCTAGCTACAGAAACTATTTAGTCAGTGCTTCAGGCGTTTTTCAGCCAGCGACCGACCGACCACTAATTGCTGATTATTGCCATAATTGCTACACAAGTCCAAGCTAAAGTCCGGTAGCATTACTAAGGTTGGCTGCTGCATCCTGATGAGCCAATTTTTTATCGTTAAAATCCTGTGCCTGCTGGACTCATAGCGAAAAACATAATAAGATCCAACCTTGATTGCACGTATAGTTGTGTAGGTGCAAGATCATCCAGCAATTCATTCGTTATTTGAGAGGCATAGAGGCTAGTGGGACTTTTTAGTCGCTTTTCCCTATCGCGGGACATGGGCATTGACCTTGGCACAGCAAATACATTGGTTTATGTGTCAGGCAAAGGTATTGTCCTGCAAGAACCGTCTGTCGTTGCCATGGATCAGGATACGAAGATGCCATTGGCAGTGGGAGAAGATGCCAAGCGAATGCTGGGACGGACACCTGGTAACGTGGTAGCACTACGTCCGCTGCGCGATGGTGTTATTGCTGACTTTGACACCGCTGAGCTGATGCTGAAGCACTTTATTGCACGAGTGCATGAGGGCAGAACGCTAGTATCGCCTCGAATCGTGATTGGTATTCCTAGTGGCGTAACGGGTGTTGAGCGCCGTGCGGTGATGGATGCTGCCTCTCAAGCGGGTGCGAGAGATGTTTATTTGATTGATGAACCTGTAGCTGCGGCGATCGGCGCTGGGTTGCCGGTTGCCGAGCCTACTGGCAACATGATTATTGATATTGGTGGCGGCACCACTGAGGTGGCGGTACTGAGTTTACAAGGAACTGTTTTGAGTGAGTCGGTGCGTGTCGCAGGCGATGAGCTGAGTGAGTCGATCTCTCAATACATGAAGAAAGTACACAATCTGGTGATTGGTGAACGTACCTCTGAGGAAATTAAAATCACGATCGGTTCTGCCTATCCAGTTGATGACGACACCACAATGGAAGTTCGGGGTCTACACTTACTGTCTGGTTTGCCGCGCACGGTAGCTGTGAAAGCTCCCGAAATTCGTGAAAGTATGTCAGAGCCATTAGCCGTTATTGTGGATGCAGTTAAGCGTACTCTCGAACGCACTCCGCCTGAGCTGGCTGCGGATATTATCGATCGCGGCATTATGCTGGCGGGTGGCGGTGCTTTACTGAAGGGCATTGATACTCTGATCAGCCATGAAACAGGCATTGTTGTGCACGTAGCGGCTGACCCTCTGAGCTGTGTTGTGCTCGGTACTGGGCGTGTTCTAGAAAACTTCAAGCAATTGGAGCGTGTCTTTAGTGGTCGATCGCGCAACTTTTAGTGGTTGCTTGACGTCAAACGCCTTGAGGAGCTGTGCTACTCAGTTTCTATCCCTCCTGAATCGTTCCTTTGCTTTTTTGCAACTGCTGCATTTGGTCAACCGCTCGTTTAACGCCTAAAACGCCTGCATGTATACCTTGCGCCGCTGGTGGGATCGACACCAGCTCAGAATTATCTTAACGAGCATGGCTGTTGGCTCTGCTTTGATCCTGCGGCAGACGCAGGCAACGCCCTTATTTGAGGGCTATCAACTGCTCACTCGTGTCTTTCAGCCTAACGTTGCCCAGCAAAAGCTACTTGAAAATGCTCAATTCCAGGAATTGCAGCAGCGGCTTACGGAACTCGAAAGCCAGAATCAGCG
Source organism: Phormidium sp. FACHB-592 (assembly GCF_014695795.1). Lineage (NCBI taxonomy): Bacteria > Bacillati > Cyanobacteriota > Cyanophyceae > Oscillatoriales > Oscillatoriaceae > Phormidium > Phormidium sp. FACHB-592. The sequence goes on along the minus strand of NZ_JACJOZ010000103.1, from coordinate 416,941 downwards.
GTTGCGTGAACTGGTAGGTTACGTTTCGGAAACTAAAAAAGCTGGCATTACTGCTCCCGTTGTTGGACGGAGTGCAGACCACTGGTGGCAGCTGCTTATTTTGGGTCGAGGCAGCAGTGACAACGTGAAGGTGGGCTATATTGTCATGGCTCCGGGTGGTGTGGTCGGTCGCGTGACCAGCGTGACACCTAACACTAGCCGCGTTTTGCTGCTGAGTGATCCATCCAGTCGCATTGGAGTGACCATTAGCCGTAGCCGCTTTATGGGCTATATGCGTGGGCAGTCAACGAGCCATGCAGTCATGGAATTTTTTGATAAAGTGCCTGATGTCCGGCGGGGTGATGTTGTTTCTACGTCATCCTTGAGCCAACTGTTTCCTGCGGGTATGCCAGTAGGGCGGGTAGAGTCAGTAAACCTTAACAAAAGCCCTGCTCCAGAAGCCACGATCGAGCTTTCTGCACCGGTTAGTTTCTTGGAATGGGCAGTAGTGTATCCCCATGATCAGGACGCTGCTTCTGTCGAGATTCCAGGCAAAAAGCCTGCCCCCCAACCTGTGCCATGAAAAGCGATTCTTTGGTAGGTACTTGGCAAAGCCAGCCCCTGCAACGGCTTGTTGTAAATGCGGCAGTGACGATCGGTTCGCTGCTTTTGTGCTTGCTACTTTTGCCAACCCGCTTACCTGGCATGGAGCTAGCGGGCATTGGACCAAATTGGCTTCTCATCTGGGTAGTTGCCTGGAGCGTGAATCGAACGATGTTTCAGGGAGCGCTGGCAGGGCTGGTATTGGGCTTGATTCAGGATGGCATGACGGCTCCTATGCCAACACATACCTTAAGCTTGATGGCAGTCGGTATCCTAACGGCACGTTTGCGTAAGGGGCGCTACATTCAGGAGGACTTTATTTCAGTGGCGCTGATTGCTTTTGGTACAGCGGTCATTGCCGAAACTATCATGGCGATTCAGTATAGCTTCCAAGCCGAGCGCTCTCTCGTAGAAATTTGGAACTATCATCAGCTCATTGCTCTGAGTTCTGCCATCCTCAGCAGCTTGTGGGCACCTGTCGTTTACTTTCCGCTAAATCGCTGGTGGCAGTGGGTTGAGAACCTGGAGCAATAGTGAACCTGGAGCAATAGTAGTGGCTAGAGTTTAACGTACTCCAGCCGCCAGTCATCTAAGCAGAGTCGATGGCTCTCCCTTCTTGCTGTTAAAAGGTAAAATGCTCTGCAAGTTGAGTGCCCCTGCGAGGGACGCTTTCTAGCTGCCTGCCTAGCACCTTAAAATAAAGAAAGTACGGTAAGGATGGTTGGGGATGAATTTAATCTGGACACGCTTTCTGCGATCGGCGTATCGAAGCGAACCGATTACCAGTTTTGTGATTACTGCTGGAGTCGTTGAAGCGACAATCGGCGGGCTAGGAGAACATTGGTCGTTAATGACGTTTGGGCTGGGTACGGTTGGGGCTGCGATCGCGCTGCGCTGGCGGCAGCATCAGCGTCGTCATCTATCGACTGCCAGTGAGCGATCGCCAGTTTACGTCTTGCCGCCCGATTCTTCTCGTCCAGTGCTGCCTACCTTACGCCTGTCTCAAAAGCCACCCAGCGGCAAACGCTGAGTCCTCATCACTGTCCAGCGGTTGTCAAAACAGTTTGTTTGAGCCGGTGCCCGTTTGATGTCTTGGCAATGAAGGTAATGAGAATATGATTACTACTGCGACAAAACAACTCCTTAAAATTGGCGAAGTGGCAACCAGCAGCGGGCTACCAGTCAAAACTATTCGCTACTACGAGGAGATTGGGTTGCTGACACCAACCGTTGAGCGATCGCAGGCAGGCTATCGGCTCTTTAACACAGAGGTATTGAACCGACTGGCGTTTGTGAAACGGGCACAGTCGCTTGGTCTGGCGTTGAGCGAAATTAGAACGATCCTGGCTGTTCATGATGAGGGTGAGCTGCCTTGTTATGAAGTGAAGCAACACCTTGAAGATAAAGTGGCGATCGTCAGCCAGCAGATTCAAGCGTTAGAAACTCTCCGCGCTGAGTTAAACGGAATTCTCTCCGGTTGGCAAGAACATCCACCCGCACATGTGATTGAGCAAACGATTTGCCCTAATCTTCAATGAGGAATGAGGAGGCATTAGAACCTCCGTCTTCTGTCTTTTACCTTCTCTCTCCAGCCAAACGCGCCAATCCGCGTCGTGATTTGATACCCTAACTAAAAGACGTGGGAAGAACGGTGGACATTCAAATTGGTAGGGGCAAAACCGCCCGACGGGCATATGGTATTGATGAGATTGCGCTTGTGCCTGGGCAGCGGACTCTTGATCCAAAGTTGGCAGATACACGCTGGCAGCTTGGCGGCATTGAGCGTGAGATTCCCATCATTGCAAGCGCGATGGATGGTGTGGTTGATGTTGGCATGGCGGTGCGCTTGTCTCAGTTAGGGGCGCTGGGCGTGCTGAATCTAGAGGGTATCCAAACTCGGTATGCAGACCCCAATCCAGTGCTCGATCGCATTGCGTCCGTAGGCAAAAGCGAGTTTGTCACGCTGATGCAAGAACTCTATGCAGAACCAATCAAGCCAGAGCTGATTGAGCAACGGATTCACGAAATCAAGCAGCAGGGTGGGGTTGCAGCCGTCAGTGCAACGCCGATCGGTGCGACGAAGTATGGTGCAGCAGTTGCCAAAGCTGGCGCTGATTTGTTTTTCATACAGGCAACAGTTGTGTCTACGGCTCACTTAGCTCCAGAGTCGGTCGTGCCGCTCGATCTGGCTCACTTTTGCCAGGAAATGCCGATTCCGGTGATTTTGGGCAACTGCGTGACCTATGAAGTGGCACTCAATCTCATGAAGGCTGGTGCGGCTGGTGTTCTTGTTGGCATTGGTCCTGGAGCAGCCTGTACCTCACGGGGTGTGCTGGGTGTAGGGGTGCCGCAAGTAACGGCGATCGCAGACTGTGCTGCAGCTCGCGATGAGTATTTTCAAGAAACGGGCAACTACGTCCCTGTCATTGCCGATGGTGGCTTGATCACAGGCGGTGACATCTGCAAGTGCATTGCTTGCGGTGCAGATGGTGTGATGATTGGTTCTCCCTTTGCCAAAGCCAAAGAAGCACCGGGACGTGGGTATCACTGGGGCATGGCAACGCCGAGTCCAATCTTGCCCCGTGGCACTCGGATTCGCGTTGATACCACTGGTACATTAGAGCAAATTCTTCGTGGTCCCGCTCAGCTAGATGATGGTACGCACAACTTGCTGGGCGCACTGCAAACTAGCATGGGGACTCTGGGGGCAAAGAATATCAAAGAAATGCAGCAAGTTGAAATTGTCATTGCTCCCTCTTTGTTGACAGAAGGAAAGGTCTACCAGAAAGCGCAACAGTTGGGAATGGGTAAATAGAAGCCAGGTGTGAAGCAGCTTCTGTTGGTATTGCTGCATCAAGGAATGATTGCTCTCATCCTTTGATGCAGCAGACCTCCTTTAGGTGCTGAAGGAAGCATTGCGTCAGCCCAAACCTTACCGTTATAAAGTACTCACTTACACATGAAAGGCTAAAGGAATGGCTCTATGTCCTCCAAACAAAAGCCCGCTAAAGCGAATGTTGCCAGTGCAAGACCGCTCGATCGCGGGCGGGTTGTGTACTCGGAATTTGGCAATGCGGACAATACGGATGCGCTTAAACGAGCCGTTCCCGACCTACCACCCAATCAGCAAAGCTTGAGAGTAGAGGCATCGCGCGCTGGACGAAAAGGTAAAACAGTGACGATCATTCGTGGCTTTCAAGCAAGCCAAGAGACGCTAACAGACCTACTCAAAACGCTCAAAGCACATTGCGGTGCCGGCGGTACGCTGAAAGAGAATGAACTTGAGCTTCAGGGCGATCACAAGCAAAAAATCGTTGAGTTTCTGTTGAAGCTGGGCTACAAGGCAAAAGGCAGCGGTGGTTAGGCCAGCAGCGCATTCGGATTCTCCAGAACCAGGAGCAAGTGCCTGAGAATGAGCGAAGTATATGTGAAACTCTCCCCTGCTATATAGGGTTTTACGCTATTAAACAAGGTGCAGATTATTGCTGCAAAAGTTGTCTGTCTTGACCTTGTGAACCGCAGTCGCTTGAGACGTATAGTCTTACCCGCCATGATGGATCTGTGAATCCCTAGCTTGTGGGTGCTGAGTAGCAAACATTCGGATAAGCTGTACACAGCAGGGACGTTTTTAGGAATGCTGCTTCAATAGGCTACAGTTCTGTCAGTTAAAACTCGATCGTCCTTGTCGCAGTGTCTTGATTCAGCACCAGTGCTTGGCGCTGATGCGTTTCTGTCGCTGAAGCCCCACCCTGAGCCTCCCAGACGGGAATTTAGGAAGCCCACCATGCTTGTCTGCCCTCAATGCCAGTTTGAAAATCCCAACACCAACAAGTTTTGTCAGGAGTGCGGCACCTCACTCACTCAAAATACTTGCCCTGAATGCAATAGCCTGGTTCCTTTTGACAGCGTAGAGTGCCAGGAGTGTGGCGCGATCGCGGGCGTAATCTGGTGGGCGCTGGTAGTTGGTGATCATCAACTTTCTGAGGTCTCCCTGTCAGCTAACACGACTGCAACCGTAGAGGAGTCAGTATCAGTCGGTGGCACTCGTACAGCGGTCTACCTTGATCGCCATCAGCGCTATCAACTGTTGGAGGTTTTACACTCGCCAGAGCCAGATGCAGCTAACCAGCAAGCCGCAAATGAAAGGCATGTACTGGTTTTAGACTGTCAGCCACTTCAAATGTCACTTTTAGAAGCACTTGCAAAGCAAGCATCAGAAGCATCAACAGGTTTATCTAGTAGCGATCCGCTGTTGGCTACGGCAGAGGCGGGTGAAGCAGCGCCGTCCGAAGCTAATCGCGGGCAGTCGGTGCAATCAATGGCAGTACCGTCGATCGCCCAGCCTTATCTGGCTTTGGGCAGCAAATTTCATCAAGCGTTGCCCGTTATTCATGATGCATGGCAGCAAGAGGGGCAGCAAATCCTTGTGTTGGAAGATCGATCGTCCCTACCACGGCTGATTGACTTGTGGCTGGATCTGGATCTCGCGCTACCGGCTCTCCAACTGTTGCATTGGCTCTATGAAATGGCAGAGTTGTGGAGCGCACTAGAAACATGGCACGCCTGCCAGAGTTTGTTAGAAATTAACAATCTGCGGGTCGATGAAGACCAGGCGGTTTGCTTGCAACGTCTGTATGCTGACCCAGTAGAGGCTCCGCTGACCTTGCAAGATCTAGGGCAACTGTGGCAAACTTTGTTCGCTCAGTCACAGCGCACTCAAATTGGTGCCATTTATGTACTGCTAGCAGATATAGAGGCTGGCAAATTGACGACGATCGCCGACTTGCGATCGCGCATTGAGGAAGTCGCCCACGAACTTCAGGCAAACCAACCCGAAACCGAGATGATGTCCGATTCTGAACGCTTTGAGTTGACTGATACGTCTGCTGATAATCCAGCGATCGCAGCCGACTTGTCCTCTGCCTCTCCTCCTGCTGACGTGAGTGCATCTACAGCCTCAACCCGTTTAGAAATCCCACTGACCGAGCTGCCAGCGTCAGATGACGATCGTGATAGCGATGACTTGCCCACGGTTGTCTTGCCGATGCAACTGTTTAACCTAGAGGATGCAGGACGCACCGATATTGGGCGGCAACGGGATCATAATGAGGACTACTTTGGCATCGAAACTCAGGCAACCAAGCTAGAAAGCCCGTCTGGTAAAACGGTTCATGCCCGTAACCTTTACATTCTGTGCGATGGCATGGGCGGGCACGCAGGTGGAGAAGTTGCTAGCGCTCTCGCGGTCGATACGCTGCGGCGCTACTTCAAAGAGAAGTGGCAGAGTGCGCCCTTCTCGGTTGATGGTGCTAATACTTTGCCGGGACCTGATGTGCTGATTGAAGCTGTGCAGCTTGCCAACAAAGCAATCTACGATGTGAACCAGCAAAATGCCCGTTCTGGCAGTGGGCGTATGGGCACTACGCTGGTTGTGGTGCTCATTCAAGACACAGAAGCGGCTGTAGCTCATGTAGGCGATAGCCGTCTCTATCGCTACACTCGCAAGCGGGGACTGGAGCAAATCACGATCGATCATGAAGTGGGTCAACGGGAAATTCAGCGAGGTGTTGATCCCGACATTGCCTATGCTCGACCTGATGCCTATCAGTTGACCCAGGCTTTAGGACCTCGCGACGAACACTTTGTTAAGCCCGATATTCAGTATGTTGAGCTAAACGAAGATACGTTGCTGCTCCTGTGTTCCGACGGGCTGACCGATAACGACTTGCTAGAGACCCACTGGCGTACCCATGTCGAACCTATGCTTAGTTCGCAAGCCAACTTGGAGCAGGGTGTCTGTCAATTGGTCGAGCTTGCCAATCAATTAAACGGGCATGACAATATTACGGCGATCGCCATCCGTGCTAAAGTGCGCCCTAACCTCGATCACCTGCGGTAAACCTTGTGCGTGCTAAGTTTTTGAGTTGTTTCTCGTCACCTATAATTCATCACTGCAACTCAAACGCCAATGGTCATCCTGACCCTCCTCCATCCGCAAGACAAAACTCCCTTAAAGCAATGGTGCTTCAAAAGTGAAACGCTGATTCGGATTGGTCGCGCTCCCGACAATCACGTCATACTGGACGATCTACTGGTTTCCCGTCATCATCTAGACCTACGGCAGGTTGACGATAGCCGACAAGGGAATGCTGCCACACCGATAGAACAGCGCTGCTGGCATTTAGAGAACCATAGCGCTAACGGCACGTTTGTCAATGGTGCTGTGATGTCTCAAGGACTAATTGCTGAGACTGCGTTGCTGCAACTGGCGCAGGATGGACCGTTGCTGAAACTACAAATTCTGGCAGCGGGTACTGTATCAGCTCAGCAGCTAGAGAGCACTAAAACGCCCCAACTGCCAATCTTGCCAAGTGTATTGCCATTAACCAGAGCATTGCCGCAGCGCCCCTGCACCCATAACGATAATCCGAGCGATACGCTGTTTTGCATTCACTGTGGGCTGCCAGTCAAAGTCGAGAAAACGATTCGCCAGTATCAGGTTCTGCGCGTGTTGGGTCGGGGCGGTATGGGTACAACCTATTTGGTGTGGCACCCAAGCCCTGCGGTGCTACCGTCCGGGAGACCACAAGAGGCGCTACGAGTGCTCAAGGAAATGAATGCTGACATGGCTCGCATTCCCAAAGCACGGGAGTTGTTTGAGCGGGAGGCAAGCACCCTTCAAACACTTGATCATCCAGGTATTCCCAAATTTTACGATTTTTTTGTTGAAGCAGGCAGAAAGTACCTAGTGATGGCGTTGCTGCATGGTCAAGATCTAGAAAATCGCATTCGCAAGCAAGGTGCTGTTTCAGCACAACAGGCGATCGATTGGATGATGCAAACCTGTGACGTACTGGACTACCTCCACCACCATCGCACGCCCATCATTCACCGTGATATTAAGCCCGGCAATCTACTAGTGCAAACAACGAGCAATCGCATCGCCGTGCTGGACTTTGGAGCCGTCAAAGCAGTCGGGATGCCTTCTAGCACACGCATTGGTGCTGAAGGCTATGCTGCTCCCGAACAGGCTCAAGGTCGCCCTATTACCCAGTCTGACCTGTACGCGATCGGACCCAGCCTGATCTTTCTCATCACAGGCGAAAACCCCAGCCGTCTTTACAAAAAATCTAGCCAGGGCTACCGCTTTCTGCTGGACGGCTACCCGGCGATTACGCCGCCTCTACGTTATGTAATTGAGCGCGTCACTGCCTTACGTGCTAGCGATCGCTACAGCACTGCAAGAGAGTTAGCGCAGGCGTTGTCACGCTGCCTTTAAAAAGGCTGGGGGCTAAAGGCTTATTTCAGCATGATGTATGAGCGTAGAAGTAATTGAGCAGTAACGAAGCAGCAAATATAGCCGTCGAAGAGAACGTTAAGACAGACATAAACCTTGAAACGTCCTTCAAGCAAGGGCTTCTATTTATCCTTCATCCTTTTGCTGTAGCTTCTCACATCACCATTTCATCCTTCTACCGTTTGCTTTCTGCTACTAGTCTTCTTCTTCCCAGCTTTCCACCGCTAGCAAGTCGCTAACAGGATCTTGCATGGTGAATTCAAACGAAAGCAGTTCTTGCTTCCAATAAGACCAGTCATCGCCATAGAGCAAGGCAATTTTCCAAATGCTATCTGTTGGTTTTAGCAGCTTGCCTTCGACGAGCGATCGCACTTGACGCTGCAATTTAACCATTGGGTGAGCAACCTGCTGGTTCATAACGTTCTGGGTCATGTCCTTAAATTGTGTAAAGCTTAAGTTGTGTAAATACTGCGTTTGATGCTTCCCAAAGTGGCTTTCGGCAACGTGTAGATGAATGCTATCAGGGGGAAGCAGCCTTTCCAGCCATTGATACTAGCATACTCTAATACGATGATCAGCGTTTCCTCAAATAGTCATTGAAAGAGGTCGTATTACCGAACCTCAACCGTCCCTATAGCACGCCTGCAACTGCTGATTCCTTCACCTATGGTTTAGCAATGAGTTTGGCATCAGCGGCGAAGCGTCAGACTTCAGGCTGGCTCAACCGCTTTTTCATCTTGATGTGGGGAATGTCCGCTTCAATAAAAATGCTCCCTTCTGGCTCGAAGCCAAGCTGTTGGTAGAAGCCCTGTACAGCTGTCTGCGCGTGGATATGGGCTTCCGCCATTTTTGCCTGAGTAAGCAATGCCAGCGCTTCGACCATTATGCCTTTGCCAATACCTAACCCTCGTGCTGCTTTCAACACAGCAACCCGTTCAATTTTGGCAGTTTGGGCATCAAGCGTACGAATTCTTGCTGTGCCGATCGGCTCACCATCTAACAATGCCAGCAGGTGTGCGGCAGCTTCGTCCTTACCGTCAAATTCTAAATCAGCCGCAACTCCCTGCTCACTCTGAAAAACAAGCGATCGAATCTGCTGGATTGCGGGGAAGTCGCTCGAGAAGTTTGCAACTTTGATCACCAAATTGTTCATAATGACTGCTACCAGCGATCGCCGTTGCTCCTTAACGTGAGCAGGCGTGGAAAAGTATTGGAAACGTATAGCGCGAGTATAGCGGCTAGGCAATCGTGCCGTCTCTACAGCAGCGGCTAAGCGATCATCATCAATCACTGGGAATACTGGCAGCAGACTTCTATCGCTTTAGGGGCTAATAGGGTTTAGTAGTTGCAGCCTACACTTCCATCAGGGGCATCACATGAGGAGAGAACATTGGTAGAAGAACGTGCCTTTTGGCTTGCCTGGTCACAGATGAATGGCGTTGGTCCAGTTCTGCTCAGGCGATTGCAGAAGCACTTTGGTTCCTTAACAACGGCATGGGAAGCAGACGCGACTGCACTGATCGAGGTTGAAGGGGTTGGGTTTCAGACCGCAGAGACGCTCGTGGCAGACCGCAAGGAACTCGATCCGGTGGCGCTGCTTAACCAGCATGAACGCGAGAACCCCAACTTTTGGACACCTGCGGATGCTAATTATCCCCGCCTGTTACTAGAAGCGCCTGACCCGCCTGCGCTACTGTACTATCGCGGTAAGGTGGAACTGCTAGAGAATCAGGGCACAACACCGATGGTAGCGATCGTTGGCACCCGCGATCCTTCTGACTACGGTAGACGCTGGACTCGTCGTCTCACTACAACACTGGCACAAAGCGGCTTCACTGTTGTCTCCGGTCTGGCAGAAGGCATTGATACAGAAGTGCATCGAAGCTGTATTAGCTTGCATGGACGTACTCTAGCGGTGCTAGGTACTGGGGTTGATGTCGTCTACCCCTGGTCAAACCGTGATTTGCACCAGGAGGTAATGCAGCACGGGTTGCTGCTGAGCGAATATCCAGCAGGGACACAGCCCGATCGCACCCACTTTCCGCGCCGCAACCGCATTATTGCAGGACTCAGCCGCGCCACGATTGTTATGGAAGCGCCGTTGCGATCGGGTGCCTTGATTACGGCACACGTTGCCAATGATTATGGGCGCGATGTCTATGTGCTGCCTGGTAGCCTGGATAACCCCAAGGCGACCGGTTGTCTTCACCTCCTTAACAAAGGTGCTCAGGTCATTCTCAGCGAAGCACACATGCTCGAAATGCTGGGCACTCTACCACCACTCGTACCGCCTACAACAGCCCATCAAACCGCTATTCCCTTAGATCTGGCACCTGACCTCGAAAAAGTCCTGCAAATCCTCACTAACTTTCCGCAAGACGGTGGCATTGACGCTTTGCCGTTCGATTTGATTGTGCAGCAGTCAGCTCTCCAGGCAGGTTCTGTCTCTAGTGCGTTGCTTCAGCTTGAACTCATGGGCTTAGTTTCGCAACAGCCTGGAATGCGCTATCAGCGCCAGTAATTGATGGCTCATGCCGATTTAAGCCATGAACATTGCAGCGAGCGACATTTTAGCAACTTAAGGAGAGACAACGCTCCAACAGTTCTAGGTAGGCGAAAACCCTGTGAGGGCTTGTGTAGCAAGATCCCAAAAGACGGCTGATTGGTCTCGTGCTTTAAGTACAAGCTGCGGCCTTGACTGGACTTCACCGATCGCCTCGCACACTAAATGACGCTTATGGAACTGCGATCGCACTGCATCGACTTTATCTGGGCGGACGCTCAGTAAGAAGCCATAGCTAGGAAAGCACAGCAGCCATTGTTCTAGCATCAATTCTGGTGGGCAAGGAATAGCATCGAGATCCAACACTGCACCACACTTTGAGGTTTCTAGCAGCATCAGCAAGGAGCCTACAATACCGCCCATGCTGACATCTTTACCTGCCTTACAAAATCCTGTTTCTGCCAGGTGCGGCAAGATGGCTAAATCGTCACGCAATTGGATGGGATCTGTTGTTGTGGCGGCATTCCAAAAGGGATGCTTGGGATGGGGCGTACCGCGAAAGTCGGTTGCTAATAACAGTCGATCGCCTGGTTGTGCGTCAAAGCTGGTGATGAGTTGGTTTGCTCGTCCTAGAATGGCAACTGAGAGAGCATTGTAAGGGCTATGACCGTTCGTATGCCCACCGACGATCGGCACGCTGTATGCTGCTGCTGCTGCGCGCATACCGTCTAAAAGCGGTTCACTAATAGCTGTTGTCTGGCTCCAAATCGTGTCAACTACCGCAACCGGACGACCACCCATTGCGTAAATGTCACTGACGTTAACCATCACGGCGCACCAGCCTGCAAACCAGGGTTCTGTGTCTACCAGTAGCGGCAGCATACCCTCTGCAGCTAAGAGCAAATAGCCAGAGCCATCAGGGATGGCAGCGCAGTCATCGCCAAGGAGCGTCAGCGGTACAGAGTGCGGAGTACAGGGTGCGGCGTTGCTGTTGCCTGCTAGCGGCTGACTGCTGGCTGCTGACTGCTGACCGCTAAAGCCCTTAACTCTGTCTTCTCCCAACCGTCGCGCCACTGTTTGAATGTCCTGCTTATGCAAGATGCCCAGTGACTGCTGTAAGTGTGTAACGAGGTCTGCCAGTATCAAGAGGCTTCCCTGGTAAAACTAGAGAGGGCTGGACGCTGTTCGGTGCTGGGGGGATAGTAGTTCAAGTCGGCTTCCATTAAATGATGCGGCAGCCCATGAATGGTTAGTTCTTCGAGGGAGTGCCAGTGCTGTCGCTGAAAGAATCGGACGTTTTGAAGCTGCACTGTGGCAAGAAAGCGATCGCAACCCCACGTATTTGCAGTTGTCACAGCTTTGTAGATTAATCCCTTACCAATCCGAGCAGCACGACGATGCGCCTCATGGACACCAAGCCTGCCGCCGTACCATAAGCCCGGTTCTGGCTCATAAATTCTTACAACACCCAGCACAGGCGTATTCTGTGTGGGGTAAGCATGATGTGTTGAGAGTACAGGATGATGTGTGAGCGGCAAAACAAGCTGACCGACACTTCTGCGCCTCTGCCTCTCTGCAGTTTCGGCTGCCAGCGCAATAATCGGGTACGCGATCGCATCCATCGCATCCACATCACAGCCTTGAAACAACTGCTGCTCATCCACAAAAATCGAGTGCCGTAAGGCGAAATAACCGCTTACTTCGGACGGTGCTGTTGCCAGTTTGAAGCAGTAAGAAGGCGTAGACATAAGAAGAGGGGGTAGAAGTTTTAAGTTTTGAGTTTTGAATAGCTTGCGTCTCTACTCTGTACTGCTTCCCTTCTCTAACAACCAACAACTTCTTCAAATGTTGAAAGAGCAGAACAGGCACCGCACTTAGCACAGCCTGCTTTAATGTCATTAGAAGACAGACCCGCGCGTGCAAGCATTGCACCCACCTGCCGATAGAGGGGCAGCATAAAGGCGCTAGTCGGTGGCGCATGAGTTGCCAACGGGGTGCCACTGATGGGTACAAACGGCACAACAAAGGGATAAACCCCGAGCGCCACCAAGCGCTCACAAGCTGCCAGTAGCGTGGGCAAATCGTCACCCAGCCCTGCCAGCAGATAGGTGCTGACTTGTCCCCAACCAAAGACCTTAACGGCAGCAGCAAAGGCTTCGTAGTAATACGCTACGGGCACCGTTGCTTTTCCAGGCATGATTCGGGCACGCACCTGTGGATCAACAGCTTCTAAATGCATGCCCAGCGTGTCAACGCCAGCAGACTTTAGTCGTTCAAACCAGATGAAGTCGTCCGGTGGTTCGCACTGTGCCTGTATTGGCAAATCAACTCGGCGCTTAATCGCTCGGGCGCACTCGGTTAAATAGGCGGCACCCCGATCACTCGTGTTTGGCGTGCCGCTTGTCATGACCATGTGTTTTACTCCGTCCAGCCGCACTGCTGCTTCTGCCACTTCTGCTAGCTGGGCAGGTGTTTTACGGGCGATCGTCCGACCTGCCTCTAAGGACTGTCCGATCGCGCAAAATTGACAGGAGGTTGCTGCATCGCTATAGCGCATACAGGTTTGCAGCACTGTGGTTGCCAGCACGTCATGGCTATGCAGCAACGCAATTTTCCAGTAAGGAACGCCATCCGCTGTCATCAGGTTGTAAAACTTTGGCGCTTGCGGAAAGGTGACCGGTGCCACCGCTTCATCATGACAATGCAGCATGACCGCTTCTGTAGCTGCATCAAGGGTTGCTGTATAGGGCGATCGTGCTGCCGTACCCGTATAGACCGGCACCATAACTGTTGTCCCTTCAACCGTAACGGCTTTATGATCCGACGGTCCTGCGCCACCCTTGCGTCCAGCCGCGCCAGTTTCTTCTACTAACCTCAACCCATTTGTCTGGAGGTCTGTAATTAACTGCTGTTTGTTCATTGGTCAGGGAGTAGAGAGTAAGAGGGAAAGACTAAAGGCTAAAAAGCTGACCGCTGACCGCTGTAGCTTGCTTCTCCGAAGGAGTTAGCTGACCGCTAAACCACTTATGGTTCCAGCGTGAGAAATTCAGGTTGGGGGATGTTGAGAGGAGGTGTTGCCGCTGACTGTTGGGTGCTCTCATTCTGTAAACTACTCATGACTGCCCACTGACTCGGATTCAGCCGCAGTTGCAGTAGGTCAGGGCGTGCGTAATGACCGACGCAATCCATCATGCGCTTACGTTTTGTGATGAGCGAAAAGTCTAAATCGGCGATCGCCATCCCCTCGCCCTCGGTAATCGGCGGGCAAAGATGTGTACCTTCTGGACTAATAATTGCTGTATGACAGCCGCCGCTCAGCACTTTTTGTAGCGTCTCATCAGCAGTGATCTGCCCCACTTGCTCTGGTGATAGCCAGCCCGTCGCATTAACGACAAAACAGCCCGCCTCCAGTGCATGATGGCGGATCGTCACTTCAATCTGGTCAGCAAAAATTTGACCCACCATCGAGCCGGGGAACTGGGCACAATGAATCTGCTCATGCTGCGCCATGAGGGCAAACCGAGCCAACGGGTTGTAGTGTTCCCAACATGCCAAAGCACCCACTTTGCCCACGGCTGTATCTTGAACGGTTAAACCTGCGCCGTCACCCTGTCCCCAAACCATGCGTTCATGGTACGTGGGGGTGATTTTGCGCCGCTTTAGCAGCAGCGAACCATCGGCATCAAAAATGAGTTGCGTGTTGTATATAGAGCCGCGATCGCGCTCATTGACCCCCAAAACAACGACGATTTCGTAGGAACGGGCTGCACGGCTCACCGCATCCGTCACAGCACCTGGAATTTCGACGGCTTCTTCATACAGCCGCATATGCTCCTTGCCCATTAGCACGGGGGGCTGGACGAAGGAGAAGTAGGGGTAGTACGGCACAAACGTTTCAGGGAAAACGACTAACTGTGCGCCTTCCTTAGCAGCGCTGGCGATCGCCTGCAACACTTTTTCCGTTGTTCCATCGCGGCTAAATAGCACCGGACTGATCTGTACTGCCGCCGCTCTCACCATGCGGGAATAATCCACAGCGCCTCCTAACAAGTTAATCGTTCTAAGTTTTGAGTTCTCAGTTGAGCTTTTTGTCCAACTCAAAACTCAAAACTCATTACTTAAAACTTCCTAAACTGTCCATGTGTCGAGAATAAAGGCATTATCCTTACGGTGCAGCAAGATTATGTCCAGTACATCTAGGGGGCTAATGGGGCGGATGCCGGGAATCAGAGAAGGCTCGCCATGACCATACAGCGCTTGGAGAGCAAAACGGCAAGCATAAACCTTGCCGCCTTCCGTCATAAATTTGCTGAGTTGATCGTTGAAGTTCTGGTGCCCCGGAAACGCTGCATCACCAATTTTTGGGAAGCCGCGCTGCACGCCCAGCGTCACACCAGGACCATAAAGCAAAACAGAGGTTTCAAAACCTTTCCGTAACAGGCGTAGGGCTTGCAGGAGGTTGACTAACCCGATCGACCCTTCAAAGGCAACTGTGTGAAACGTCACCAGCGCTTTTTCGCCTGGATCGGCTTTGACATCTTCAAAAACTTTCTCTTCGTAATCAACGAAGAAATCGCCAACTTGATGGGCAGGGGTCGTTACTTCTGGCATGGTTTTGTCCTCAGTAAAAAGTTAATAGGTGGTAGCTCTAAGTGCCAGCTACGCTTGCTAAGGCAATTAAAAAGCCAACGCTTTTTCTCGCTTAAAAACCCAAATTGGTTGGATTTATTGCCTTGCAGTCTGATTCATTCAAGCTGAAAGCATTTCAACATCAACAGCAAATGATTCCTTGCTTCTTTGCGATCGCAGCATGGCTCTCCATCAATTTCACAGCTCTACAGAGTGACAGACTTGGCGGCTGCCTCATCATGCAACTCCATGACTGAAATGGGAAAAAGACAGCAGGATGCAAAAAAAACAGAAGTCAAAAGCCCGATCACTGAAAACTCAACAATCAACACTTTTGACTTCTGACTCCTCCTTAAAACCAGTACTTTTCAACCGACAGGGTTAAGTACCTGCTGATGTGCAGCTTAGAAGCACGCTCTGATGCTACTTGTGTACTCTGCTACAAAGTTTTCAGGTTTAACAGTATTGGCAGGGCTGAACTGACCAACGCTCAACGCTGACGGAGATTTGTTGAAATGACCTGTTAGTTTAAACAGGTGCAAGTAAAGTTGAAGCCTCTTGATCACTTCCTTGATCAGTAGCTGAATGCTAATAAACTAAGGAGATTCTTGTGAGTGGAAGGGGTCACTCTCTATCTAAAGGAGAAGCCCCTAAAGCCTCTGCCTACTTGTAAGAAAAGCTACTTACTGCGTATTGATTGTGAGGCGATCGGCTAAAAATTAAGTCTTCTTCAGTCGTGAGGGGGCTTGAAACACCTCTGGATGAGCCTGCCAAACTTGCTGAATAAACTCTTTGAATAGCTGGTGCCCGCTTGCCTTTTTTTCAGAGTCGGCTACGTCGCGATCGTCTATGTAGAGGTCAGCCAGCCACGGTAGCACTTCTACATCCAGCGCTACTCGAAACAAGGTCAGCGGTAAAAGCAGATCAGAGTCATGGCGTAAGTCGTAGCACGCTGTCATTGTTGCCAGAGCACTATTCTGCCTTTGAGTTGCCTCTGACCAAAATACCAACATCAGAGGACGTACCCAGCAGCTCTGGCGACTCTCGATCACCTGCACCACTTCGGCATAAAGGCAACTGGCTTCATGTTCCAGCCCAACAATCTGAGACGGTTGAAAGCAGGGAACCGCAGGACTGCCACACCCGTGATTCAAAGGAAAACCCATAGGGTAAGCGTTTAGTTTCCCTTGATCTTAGACGGTCGGGTGCCTCTCTCGCCGCCGCCATAATACTGAAAGCAGCATTACCTCTAGAGTTGATAAATGTGCAGACTCTATACATTCGGTCAAAGGCTTTCGCGTTGGTGCAAACCTCTTGTCTTAGAGACGGATGCCGAAAGCTACTATTGAGTGTTATAAGTGATGTTAAGTAACGTCAGTATGGTCTTTGTGTTTTGACCTAAATTAGCAAAGCACAGCCATCTAGTCTTGGCTTTAAGGTGCGTTAGAGTTTGACTTATTGCACCGCCGTCTTTAAATATGGAGTCAAGATCGCAACCGCCATCAAGTTGCCTGACCGGATTCAATTTGTTGTTAACTTTTTAATGAGAGGATAGAAACGTGTCTGTCGAAACCATTGAACAGCGTTCAACGGTTCGCAAGCTTGCGCCCCGTTACCGCGTATTGCTTCACAATGATGACTACAACTCAATGGAGTACGTAGTGCAGACGTTGATGACAACAGTGTCTAGTCTGACTCAGCCACAAGCAGTTGACATCATGATGGAAGCGCATACCAATGGGATGGCTTTAGTCATTACTTGCGCTCAAGAACACGCAGAGTTTTATAGTGAAACGCTTAACAGCCACGGCTTAAGCAGCACGATCGAGCCAGACGAGTAAGCATTGAGAGCACTTTGAAGCTACCCTTACCTAAGTTGGTACGTGCTCCGGCTCCCATTAGGATTGGGGTGTTTCTAGTCGTCCTGCTGTTACTGTGGGTGCCGATCGCGGTTCCACTGTATCAGGTGATTGAGGATAGCAACACAGTCAGCATTGTGACGCTTGTTGTCCTCTACGCCGAGTTCCTTCTTTTGGTGAACTTTTGGGGGCGATGGGTTTACCGTCAGCCCAACTTGTTGCGGCGCTACGGACTCGAGTTTTCTTACCGGATGGGGCTTGAAGTGCTAGCTGGTCTAGCGCTTGGTATTGCCAGTCTATTCGCTTTGTTTGCAGTACAGAGGGTCTTGGGCTGGGTGATCTGGCAGCCTCCATCGATCGCGTTCTGGCGGTTGGTTGTAGAAGGCTTGCTGGTCTCTCTAGGTATTGGTTTCGCCGAAGAGTTGTTCTTTCGTGGTTGGCTGCTGGATGAACTTCAGCGTGATTATTGCCCGCAGGTTGTCCTCTGGGTCAATGCAACTATTTTTGCACTAGTACATGGGCTAAGACCCCAGTTTCCGGCACTATTGCTGCTAGGGCTAACGTTGGTGCTGGCAAAGCGAGCCTGTGGTGACTTTAGTGGTAGATTGCCCTCTAGTTCGCAACCTTCGCTGCAACACAATCTGCCTGCGAACAGTTTTCGAGGTCGTTTGGGTTTGCCGATGGGGTTACATGCTGGGTTGGTCTGGAGCTATTACATTGTTAATGTTGGCAAACTGGTTGAGTATGCTCCACACGTGCCTGAGTGGTTAACGGGCTTCGATCGCAATCCCCTTGCTGGTGCAATCGGTGTTTTGTTTCTTGGCATTCTTGCGTTCGGTATGATTCTCTATGCTGAACGGCGAGTAAAAACAACGTTACTGTGATTCTTTGAACAGCAATCTTTAACGGCAATCGCTGGATGCCGCTACTTTTGAAAGCTATATTGCTGGTGTCATTTCTTCGCTCGAAATAAACGAAACAGCCCACCATTTTTGTCAGGTTGTTTTGCTGGCTGACTTTTGGTTGCTGGCTGACTTTTAGGTGGGTTGTCATTGTGCTGTTTAGACTCCGAAGCCGGAACCTCAATGCCGAGCTTAGAGGCAAACTTAAGCGCCAACGGGTCTTCAGCATTTAGCTTCAGCGCTTGACGCATGTAAACCTTCGCCATACTTTGCAGGTTTTGCTGTAGATAGGCAACCCCTAGCAGCGCATGGTATTCACTTTTGCCTGCCTCAATTTTAATGGCATCCCGCAGCTCTTGCTCTGCCGCCTTCCAGTTGCTCTTCTTCATGTATTCCTGTGCACGACGATAGTGCCGTTCAGAATAAGTGGGGGGAGCAACTTCTGGCGGCGGCGAAAAGATGGGCACCTTTGGCTGCGTCGGGCTAGGCACAATTCCAGTAGGCTTCTCGCGAATCAGTGTTTCGCCTACTTTTAGCTGCGAATAAACCAGATTGAGTTCACCAAGCTGCTGTGTTAGCGATTCAAACTGCTCTAATGGTTCATATTGAGACTCGGCAAGTTGGGTAATTGCCTGCTCATAAAACACATCAACCTCGCTGATGGGCTGTTGGATAAGTTGACGTGCCAGATTGCCCTGAGGGTTGAGGGAGGTATCGCGGTAGAGCTGTCGTGCTCGTAGCCGCAGGAGGGATGCATTTTCCTTACGCCCTTTTTCTTGTTTCAACTTTTGGTAAGCAGGGTTGACTAACCGAGCAAAAAGCTGACTGGCAAGTTCTTTGGTTGTATTGTCTTCAGGTGTATAGCGATCGGGATGCAGTAGTTTTGCGATCGCCCGGTAACGCTTAAGGACACGACGATCATCCGCAGCCACTGAAACTCCTAAGACGGCATAGGGATCAGAAAAGTTAGTTAGCCATTTTGAGGGAAGCACATTCTGTGACATGAACCAAGGAACTCTTCAAGTGACTTGAGGAAACTTCAATATATTCTGAACGGTAAAAATACGTACAGTACGACTGCAATGAGTAAAAGCGATACGTTAACCTGAACTACTCACTGCCCAGCCAATGTAACTTTTATTTTACTTCTATGAGAAAGTTTTGTGTAAAGTTGCTTTTTTGAAACAACGTTATAGGAGCGATTCACTTTCTAACAAACTGCTGAAAATCAATCTAGGATAGGGTTCCTACAGCATTAACTTGTAGCAAGCGACTGCTCATTACCTTGAAGCTGACAATAACCAAGGGTGGTCACAAAGTAGACTCAGCAACACTGACTAGATATTTTTTCGATCGTAAGGCTCATTACTCTACTGTACTTTGCCCTAAAGGACTGAACCGGATAGATTTGACAGACCTTAACGCTTTTCGCTGCCTCATATTTCTGTCACCAAACGATCGCGGTGACGGTAACGACCCCACATCCGTTTCAACAAAGGCATACGGTTGCAGGCACAATTTTGCGGTCATCAACGCTGGAGAGTCAATATGATAGAAGTAACGGCACTAGGGCAGATGCTAACCGCTGCGCTGCTATAAAGTAACAGTCGTCACACCACTGTTCTGCCATTGTAAAGTCTGAGTACGGCTATTGTGGGGTTGGGATGGTAGAGAAACTAAGAGATCGTAAAATTGCGGCTGCATTGGCATTTGCTGGAGCTGTTTCGCCGATCGGTGCAGGGTTGCACAAGTTTTATGTGGGGCAGCCACTTTGGGGCATTTTCTATCTCTTGCTATCTATGACCCCGATTCCCAGGGTTGCAAGTGCGATCGAAGGCATTTGGTATTTGTCTCAAAACGCCGATGAATTTGATCTGAAATTCAATGATGGCGTTGCGTCTACAGCAACCATTGTGTCGCGTGCAGAGGTGGTTGACTCTGACCAAATTGGTGCAGTAGCAGATGCCGTTCGCCATCTCGATCAGCTTCGTGCCGATGGGTTGCTTTCTGAATACGAATTTGAGCAAAAGCGCCGTAAATTGCTCGATCGCATTGCTTAGTTGTTGGTTGTTAACAAGACCACTAGCTACCTAAATGTTTCTCCTTCATCCCTCACATCCTTTATCCCCAATGCCGCTTCCTCACTGGCTATCAACGGCTGCCCAATCCCGTCAACCGCTGCGATCGCAGCTCTTAAACGATCCCTATTACCGCTTTCAATCTGTGGCAGAGCTAGTGCTAGCTGCCAGTTTGGGTGTCAAGATTGATGTGAATCAGGCGGGCATTGATGATTGGCTGCGATTGCCAGGAATTTCGATTCATCAAGCGCGATCGCTGGTTGAGTTGACCCAATCAGGAGTCCAATTGCACTGCATTGAAGATATAGCTGCTGTGTTGAGTCTGCCTGTACCAAGACTCAAGCCGCTCGAACCAGTGCTCCAATTTTGCTATTACGATGCTGCTAGTGTTGATACCGTTAAGCCTGTAAATGCAAACACGGCAACGGTCGAAATGCTGACCAGGATTCCCGTTGTCGATACGTATTTAGCACGAGCGATCGTTGCCAATCGCGCAGTAAGCCCCTACCGCAATTTAATTCATCTCCAACGGCGGCTCTCGCTGTCTGCCGAAGTCGTCTCAGAACTGATGCATTACCTTCGGTTTTAGCTTGAACCAAAAAATAATGGCTGTGGGCAAGTTTCAAACTGCAAAGCTCCGGCATTGCTTCAGTACCCAGTTTCCTGATCCTTCCTCTCTACCAACCCAAGACGATCGAACGGGTAAAAGCGAAACCAAGCGCGACCAATAATGTTTTGCTGCGGTAGAAAACCCCAAACGTGAGAATCATTGCTGTTGTTGCGATTATCACCCATCACAAAAAACTCGCCCTCTGGTACAGTCACAGGCGGTAGGGTGTAATTGGGGGGAGCAGCGATATACGGTTCTTGAAGTGGCTGCTGGTTAACAAAAACGGTGCCATTATTAACCTGTACGGTTTGTCCAGGTTGACCAATAATGCGTTTGATAAATGCCTGGTCTTTGGTATAGCCCTGAATTTGAAGTTGCTGTGGCGGATCAAACACAACAATTTCGCCAAAGGCTGGGGGACGAAGGTGATAGGAAAGCTTTTCGACAATGAGGCGATCGCCAACTTCCAACGTAGGCAGCATGGAATCAGAAGGAATAAAGCGCGGTTCTGCCACAAAAACCCGGATTAACAGTGCCAGAATCAGAGCAATGATGAGAATTTGAATGTTTTCCCACCAGGCTCGCCAACGCGGTGGGGCAGAGGTTGCCATAACAGGAGCCTGGGGTTCGGAGGTTTCTTCAGAAGTCATAAAGATGTGGCTTAGACAGCAGACATTAAACGCTAGACACTTAACAACAGCCCACCCTTGCAGTTAAGGATAGTCTCTAGCCCAGAATCTTTAGTCTACTGTCCAGATACTCCTTATACTCGCAAGGGCAGTGGTTAGAACGCAATAAACTTTTCTGAACACAGTTGATCCAGTCGTGCCCCTAGAGCCAGAACAAAGGCTTGAAGCTGGTCAGAGCGATCGCCCACTGCACAGATGACAATATCAAACTCTGCCAAGTCGAGCCGCAGCCCTGACAGAACGACTTCTGGGCATTGGACGATCGCCTCGCGATAGTGAAAGTTTTTCCAGCTTTGTTGCAATTGCTGCCAGTACTGCTGATAGGGCAGCTGATCCGTTGTTTCGGGATTGGCTTGCACTAGCCACACGGGTTGCCGATAGCCACATTCATGCAGCCAGTCGATCTGGCTTTTTAGGGGTGCAATGCCTGAGCCTTCAGTAATGTAGAGGCGAGGGCGTTGAGGAAGTTCGCTAAGGGTCATCAGCCCATAAGGACCACGTAACGGTAGCACTTGCCCGATCGCTAGATCTTGCAGAAAGGCAGAACTCCAGCCGACACGCGAGACGCAGAGTTCAACTTCAGGGCAGTGGGATGGTGAAGAGGCGATCGAGTAAATTTTGCTAAATTTGCGCCCGTCTCGTTCAAACTTGGGCCACACGGACTGTCCTGGCAAAAACTGAAAATCATTGCGATCTAACTGCAATCGAATCGCTTTAATAGTTGGGGTTAGGGCGACTGAATCGATAACCGTAGCAAGATAATCCGCCGTGGGCGATCGGCGCAGAACGTCTAAACTTTGCATGATGAACCTTTGCCTGTGAGTCGCAGGCGTAATGTTGTAATTAGCTTCAGGCGGGCATCCTGGCTTGGGAAAGGATGGAGAATAAGGGATGAAGGCTAAAAGTGAGAAATCTGTCTCAATTTTTTAGCCTTGAGCCTTCAGCCTTTCTTTCACAGTTGCGTCACAGCACCGGCTTCTCACCGGATTTTCCCCAGGTCAATTTTTCTGACCTCATCTGGGCTGATCCCCCAGACAACCTGAACTAGCTTGGGTATTGTAGCCTATGGTTATCTAAACTTGATTAAGCAGTTTATTTTGAGCATATCTAAATGATGAGTACACTCAACCCTGCCCTTATTTGATTACTGCTCTTCGTCGCAAACGCCTTCCACCCCTGTTGAATAGAAAAGCAAACAGTAGGAGGGCTAAATCAAGCACCGCTTAAAGACCGAGTTTCGGCTGCGCTCAACTCGCTTATATACAGGACTGAGAGCATTGAGACTTCGGCGTGAGCTTTCGACCTGAGCGCTCAAGCCGAAGGGCACTCAGGCTTCAACGTTGAGCTTAGCCGAAACGTCGAACGCGAAGTCGAGATGCATTTATATGAATAACTATGTCCAGCTACTTACTTGAGCTTACAGCGTTATTCCTATGATTGATGCAGTCAACCTCTTATTGTTGTAACTCATAGCAAAAATAAAAGCGGTAGAGAATAACTACTCTCTACCGCTTTCAAACTATCAGGCTAAAGCGTTTTACTCAACTGCTTGGGGCAGTAGCTCGCGCTTTTCACCTTGCAACACTTTGACTTGACCGTCTGTATCAACATCAACGACAGCAGTATCGCCATCCTTAATGCGGCTAGAGAGGATTTCTTCTGCTAGGGAATCTTCTAGCAATCGCATAATCGCTCGACGGAGAGGACGGGCACCATAGCTAGGGTTGTAACCTTCTTCAACTAAGCGATCCTTAAATCGATCAGTGACTTCTAGGGTAATGCCCTGTTCACGCAAGCGACCAAAGACCTCGTTGAGCATGATGACCGCAATCTCTTTCACCTCGTCCTTCGACAATTGGCGGAAGACAATGATTTCATCCAGACGGTTGAGGAACTCAGGACGGAAGTACTGTTTCAATTCCTCGTTGACCAGGGAACGAATGCGGTTGTACTGAGACTCAGCCGCATCACCTGCTGCCGAGAACTCGAAGCCTAGACCGCCGCCGCCTTTTTCAATCACCTTAGAACCGATGTTAGAGGTCATAATCAGCAAGGTGTTCTTAAAGTCCACCGTGCGACCCTTAGCATCAGTCAGGCGACCGTCTTCCAGGATTTGCAGCAGCATATTGAAGACATCAGGATGTGCCTTCTCAATTTCATCGAACAGAACAACGGTATAAGGACGACGACGAACAGCTTCGGTAAGCTGACCACCTTCGTTATAACCAACGTAGCCTGGAGGCGAACCAATGAGCTTAGAAACGGTATGGCGCTCCATGTACTCCGACATATCAAGCCGGATCATGGCTTCTTCCGAACCGAAGAAGTAGGTCGCTAACGCCTTGGTTAATTCCGTCTTACCAACCCCAGTAGGACCGGAGAAGATAAAGCTCGCGATCGGCCGGTTAGGGTTTTTCAGACCCACACGTGCCCGACGAATTGCTCGAGAAACAGCTCGGACGGCTTCTTCCTGACCAATCAAACGCTGGTGCAGGGTATCTTCCATGTGTAGCAGTTTCTCGGACTCGGATTCCGTCAGCTTATTAACCGGAACACCTGTCCATGAAGCAACGATTTGAGCAATATCCTCTTCATCCACAAGAGGAGAAGCATCTTCGCTAGTCGATTCGTTCTTCTTCGTTTGAGCAATCGCTCGGATCTCGGCTTTGATCTCCATTTCGCGATCGCGCAACTCACCCGCTTTATCAAAGTTCTGAGAACGAACCGCATCGTCTTTGTCTTTAAGGACTTGACGCAGTTCTTTATCCAGTTCTTTCGCGGCTGGCGGAAGTTGCGAGTTAAGCAGGCGAACCCGCGAGCCTGCTTCATCAACCAAATCGATCGCCTTGTCAGGTAAGAAGCGGTCTGAAATATAGCGGTCTGAAAGCTTTGCTGCGGCTTCCAGCGCTAAATCGGAGATCTTCAGCTTGTGGTGTTGCTCATACCGTTCACGTAGACCACGAAGGATTTCGATCGTTTCGTCAACGCTTGGCTCACCAACCATCACAGGCTGGAAGCGACGCTCAAGGGCAGCATCGCGCTCAATGTGCTTGCGGTACTCATCAAGGGTTGTAGCACCAATGCATTGAAGTTCGCCTCGTGCCAGCGCTGGCTTAAGGATGTTGGCAGCATCGATTGCGCCTTCAGCCGCACCAGCACCAATCAGAGTATGAACTTCGTCAATAACCAGGATGACATTTCCGGCAGAGCGGATTTCATCCATGATTTTCTTCAGGCGTTCTTCAAATTCACCCCGATATTTGGTGCCTGCAACCAGGAGACCAATATCAAGTGTGACGACACGCTTGTCTTCTAAAATGTCGGGAATATCATCATTGGCGATGCGTTGAGCCAGACCTTCAGCGATCGCGGTCTTACCAACACCCGGTTCTCCGATGAGGACGGGATTATTTTTCGTACGGCGACCCAGAATCTGAATCACGCGCTCAATTTCTTTTTGGCGACCCACAACTGGGTCTAACTTGCCGTCGGCTGCCATTTGGGTCAGGTTTGAGCCAAATTCATCCAGCGTTGGTGTTTTAGTGCGACCCTGGCTACCACCAGACGTAACCTCGGCGGTTTCGCCTAGCATCCGGATGACCTGAGTGCGAACCTTGGAGAGGTCAACACCGAGATTTTCCAGGACTCTAGCTGCCACCCCTTCGCCTTCGCGGATCAGCCCGAGAAGCAAGTGTTCAGTACCAATATAGTTATGACCGAGCTGACGAGCTTCTTCTAGAGACAGCTCTAGAACCCGTTTTGCCCGTGGCGTAAAGGGAATCTCAACGGCAACGAAGCCAGAGCCTCGACCGATGATCTTCTCTACCTCAATCCGAGCGTCTTTAAGATTAACGCCCATGGATTTCAGCACTTTGGCGGCGACGCCGGTCCCTTCTCCAATCAGACCCAAGAGGATCTGTTCAGTACCCACAAAGTTGTGTCCCAGGCGGCGTGCTTCCTCCTGGGCAAGCATGATCACCTTAATGGCTTTTTCTGTGAAGCGTTCAAACATGGCGTATTCTTGTCACCTGCTGCTTGCCGGTAGAGTTGATTCTATCATAGACGATCTAGCTAGCAGCTTGAATAACGCCGCCAGGAGATCAGTGATCACCGTACCTGCAACAGTGATTCGCCACTGTATAAAACTATTCCGAAGGGTGATTGTCAGTGGAAAGGGACTCGTAAGTCAAGCAGACTTTCTTAATCTCTTCATCATTAATCCATCATGCAACTGGTTCACTATTTACTGATGGCTGTCTATGTCTAATTGCCAGCCTGCCTTGCATAGACGGTCATAGACCTGCTGCTGCCAGTCTCTTAGATGCCCAGAAAACTCAGGGGTTTGTATACCACCTCGCCATAGCACCAGTGCATCTTCGCCATTGTCTGGGTAGTAGCGTCGCCGCCGTCCTGCTTCACGAAAATCAAACTTTTGATAGAGAGCCAGAGCTGACGCATTAGAAACTCTCACCTCTAAAGTCGCTCGTTCTAGTCCGCGTGCATGGGCAGACGCAATCAGAGCATAGAGCAACGTTTGCCCTAAGCCTTGCCGCTGATAGACGGGATCGATCGCCAACATGGTGATATGCGCTTCTTCAAGAATTGCCCAGTAACAGCCGAGTCCGACGAGGGGAGTGGAGAGTAGGGAGTGGGGCATGGGGAGTGGGGGAGAAAGTTTTGAGTTTTGTTCGCGAAGCGTCTCCGAAGGAGATATTTCAAGTGTTGAATCTAAATATTTTTGCTCCTTTGCTCCCTCTGCTTCCCTCGCTCCCTCTGCCTCCTGTCTCCTGTCTCCTGCCCTCTGCCTCCTGTCTCCTGTCTCCTGCCTCCTGTCGGCTGACGCTTTGGGAAGCCTGCCCTCTGCTTTCTCAACTACAACCAGCAACTCACTATTAGGGCTCTCTAGCTCCCGTTGGTAACTGTCTAGCGTCCAAAGTCCGCCGAAGCAGCGTTGATCAAGTGCTACGGCAGCGGGTAGTAAGTCTAGCGAGAGCGGCTGAAGTGCAAGAAAAGTCACAAAAGTGCGTTATTTTCTGAGGATGCGCAAGAGGCAATTGTAAACTAGAGGTTACGGCATAAATTTACGTTACTGCACTAACAATCAAGGATGACGCAATGGGATCGACTCACGCTACTACCATGCATACTACTGGTCGTCAATATTTGGCTGCTGCGGCAGAGACCTTAGACGCACGATCGACTAGCAAGTCGCCCAATCAACAGCTTTTACCGCTGACGGCAACGGTAAACCAGCAGGATCATCTAGAGATTGGTGGTTGCGATGTAGTCGATCTGGTGCAAAAGTTTGGTTCGCCTCTCTATATATTGGACGAAGCAACGCTGCGATCGGCGTGCCGTCAATACCGTGATGCTTTCATTCGCTATTATCCAGGCGCATCGCAGGTGTTATATGCCTCTAAAGCCTGGAATTGCTTGGCAGTCTGCGCGATCGTTGCCAGTGAAGGGTTAGGGATTGATATTGTTTCAGGTGGCGAACTCTACACAGCGCTACAGGCAGGCGTTGATCCGACCAAGCTCTATTTACATGGTAATAATAAAGCGCGTGCAGAGCTGCTGATGGCTGTTGAAGCGGGCTGCACTATTGTTGTTGACAACTGGCATGAGTTGAAAACCCTGGTAGCGATCGCAGCAGAGCAAGTAAGGAGCGAGGAGCGAGGGGAGAGAAGTCAGGAGTCAGAATTAACTCAAAACTTATCTCATACCGCACCCCCGACGCGCATCATGCTCCGTCTCACACCAGGTATCGAGTGCCATACTCATGACTACATTCGGACTGGTAGCATTGACAGCAAATTTGGGTTTGGGCTGGATCAATTAGATGAAGTCTTTCAATTTATCAGTCAGCAACCTAGCCTCATGTGCATTGGTCTGCACGCTCATATTGGCTCCCAAATTTTTGAGCTAGAGCCTCATCATGATCTAGGGGCTGTGATGGTGCAGTGGCTGAGTAAAGCAATGCACCATGGTCTACCAATTCAGGAGTTGGACATTGGTGGGGGGTTAGGCATTCGCTACACCGAATCGGATGATCCGCCCAGCATTGAAGCATGGGTAAAGGTGGTCAGCGAGTCAATTGGGGCAGCGTGTAAGGCGCAGAACTTACCCCTACCAAAGCTGTTAAGTGAACCAGGGCGATCGCTCATTGGGTCTGCTTGCGTCACCGCTTATACGATCGGCGGGCAAAAAACGATTCCTAACATTCGGACCTATGTCACAGTTGATGGCGGGATGTCTGACAATCCACGTCCCATTACCTATCAATCGGTGTATCGGGCAGTGGTGGCAAACCGGATGTCAGCACCGCTTACTGAGGCAGTGGCGATCGCCGGTAAACACTGTGAATCGGGCGATATTGTGATTAAAGAAGCTGCTCTACCAACGACGCAGCCTAATGACTTACTCGTAGTGATGGCTACCGGAGCTTACAATTACAGCATGGCTTCTAACTACAACCGCATCGCTCGACCCGCTGCTGTGCTGGTTCAGGAAGGAGAAGCCAGTATCATCCTACAGCGAGAAACCTATCAAGATTTGCTTCGACAAGACCGCTTGCCAGAGCGACTGAAGTAGTTACAGGCAGTAAGCGATTGCATAACGCAACCTCTTGCCTCACTCACGACTTAATACTCAACACTCAACACGTTGTAGAAGCGCAGGGTTAATCCAGATCAATGGGATATCTATGGAGGCAATGGCTGCTGACGACCCCTAGCTGGATGCAGACCCTACCGCTTCTCTTCGTTCAAAACTTGAGGTTTTTCGTTGATGTTGGGCTAGTGCTTGCCCTCACTTATATGATGCTGGTCATTATTGGCGAGCGGCGTACACTCTGGATGGTGCGTGGTTTCATTGTGCTGATGCTAGCAGCCGCGCTCAGCAGACGACTGGAATTGACGTTGCTTAGTTTTGTACTAGGCAATTTAGTGATTGGTTCTGCCGTCGCCATGGCGTTTATTTTGCAGTCAGAGTTTCGCCGTTTTTTGGAGCAAATTGGTCGAGGCGAGCTGCTTCAGTTGTTCCAATCTTCACGAAGAACCACATTGAAATCTGGTAGTGTCACTGATGAAATTGTTGATGCAGTCAAAGAGCTATCGCAAAACCGCATCGGTGCTCTGCTGATTTTAGAGACAGGTATCCCTATTGATGAGCGTGATTTTTCTGTACCAGGAGTGAGGATCAATGCCGAAGTTTCAAAGGAACTGATTCAAACTATTTTTCAAACAACAACCCTATTGCACGATGGCGCTGTTTTAATTCGTGATAACCGTTTGATTGCAGCAGGGGTTATTCTGCCGTTATCAGAGCGTACTGCTTCTCGCCAGTTAGGTACCCGTCATCGAGCTGCTATGGGTATTACCGAACGGGTAGAAAACTGTATTTGTGTGGTGGTTTCTGAGGAAACAGGGTCAATTTCGCTAGCAGAACGGGGTACTCTAAATCGCCCATTGACCAGCAGTAAACTTAAGGACTTGCTGGGGGCACGCTTTGCTCAAACGGCTGAACGCGACACTGTTGCTCCGAATCTCCGTAGCCTTGTACATCAGCTTGGCACTCAAGTTTTAACGCTAACTGCACGGATTCTGGGTCGGCGGAAGGGTAGAAGTTAGGGTAGAAGTGAGAAGCGAACGATCGCAAGCGTACGGCTCCTAAGCATCCATCTTTACCGTCTGATCGAACTATTTACATAAGCGTTTGCTGTTGGGAGAGACTATGACCGTAAAGCCAACTGTTTTGCAAGAGTTGCCTGTTGACCTTGAGCGCGAACGGCTGCCAAGACACGTTGCTGTCATTATGGACGGCAATGGACGCTGGGCAAAGCGTCGTGGTCAGCCGAGAATTATGGGACATCGGCGTGGTGTCGATGTGTTAAAGGATCTCCTCCGCTGCTGCCGTGATTGGGGCATTCAGGCGCTAACGGCGTACGCATTCTCGACCGAAAACTGGGGGC
This sequence comes from Phormidium sp. FACHB-592, assembly GCF_014695795.1. Taxonomy (NCBI): domain Bacteria; kingdom Bacillati; phylum Cyanobacteriota; class Cyanophyceae; order Oscillatoriales; family Oscillatoriaceae; genus Phormidium; species Phormidium sp. FACHB-592. Next base: position 387,823 of record NZ_JACJOZ010000103.1, on the reverse strand, counting down.
GACCCTCAGAAGAAGTTGAGTTTTTGATGACGCTGTTTGAGCGGGTGTTGCGCCGAGAACTGCGGGAGATGGTGCAGGAAAATGTGCAGATCCGCTTTGTCGGCAATTTACAAGCACTGCCCCAGTCGCTTCAGGAAGAAATTGCTCGCTCGGTTGAGGCAACGCAGCATAACCAGAGCATCCGGTTTACAGTGGCGACAAACTACGGTGGACGGCAGGAAATTCTTCAGGCGTGTCGTGCGATCGCTACTCAAGTGCAGCAAGGGCTGCTTCAGCCTGAGCAAATTGATGAAGCCATTTTTGAACGCCATCTTTATACCACTGGCATCTGTGATCCTGACCTATTAATTCGCACAAGTGGCGAGATGCGGTTGAGTAATTTCCTGCTTTGGCAGATGGCATACGCAGAGCTGTATGTGACGGATACGCTATGGCCCGATTTCGATCGCGCTGCGTTTCACCAAGCCTTGACTGCTTATCAGCAACGCGATCGACGCTTTGGTAAGGTTTAGCGGCTCTACGACAGCTATTAGTCTACAACCTTACCTCGCGCTGCCTTGATTTGACTCCGCTTGCTTTTGCTATCGAGCCGTTTCTGCTGGGAACTGCGCGTTGGTTTACTGGGTCTACGTCGTTTCGGCACGATCGCCACGCTTTTAACCAATTCTTGCAAGCGCTTTAGTGCTTCCTCGCGGTTTTGTTCCTGGCTACGATGTTCCTGCGCTTTAATGACAATCACACCATCTTTTGTCAACCGCTGATCGGTCAACTGCAACAGCCGCTCCTTGTAGCGATCGGGCAGTGAAGAAGCTCCAACGTCGAAGCGCAGATGAATGGCGGTTGCCACTTTATTGACGTTTTGTCCACCTGCACCTTGAGCGCGAATGGCACTTAGTTCAATCTCGTGTGCTGGAATGAACACCGTCTGAGAAATTTGTAGCATACGATCTATAGCGTTTTTGTGGCGCAGTCGGGACGCAAGATGAAGACGCGCCGCTACTCTACTATCCCTTACCTAAGAGGCTAACAGCAACTTGCCGTTGGTTACGTGTAGGTACTAACTACGCCTAAGCTTTGCTGATATCCTGCTAAGCATTTTTTTGCTTCTTAGACGCAGTGAGCGATCGCCATCACCGATTCATTGCTAGGCTAGAAAGCAGTCATAAATATTAACAACTTGCTTTAATGAATCAACTTTCGCTTAACTTAGTAGCGATCGGCATCTTTACAATCACGATGACGAGCTTACTAGGACCTTTAGTCAATTTATCGCCGTTGGTACCCACGATCGCCACTGCTGGAGTGTTAGGGCTAGCAACGCTCGACACCTTAAGCTGGCGAGGGCAAGGTTCAACACTGCTGCTCGACTGGCTGGCTGGTTTTTCAGCAGGACATCGCGATCGCGTGATTCGTCATGAAGCAGGGCATTTCCTGGTTGCCCATCAGTTAGGTATCCCTACCACTGGCTACACGCTGAATGCATGGGATGCCCTAAGGCAGGGTTATCCCGGTCAAGGCGGCGTGCGGTTTGACTCTACTGAGTTAGAAGCTGCCATGCAGAAAGGGGAGCTATCTGGGCAGCTACTCGATCGCTACTGCACAATCTGGATGGCAGGCATCGCGGCTGAAAAATTAATTTACGGCAATGTTGAAGGTGGCGCAGACGATCGCCAAAAGCTGAAAGGCTTACTCGCGCAACTGGGCTTGCCGCCTACTGAACGAGAACAGAAGGAACGCTGGTCGCTCCTTCGCGCTAAAACTCTGCTGGAGGCGCAGATCTCTGCTTATGAAGCACTGATGACAGCGATGACACAAGGCGCATCAGTCGAGGTCTGCAATGAGGCGATCGCACAGCACTTGCTACAAGCCGCTTAAGAAGATGAAGGGAGAGGGCTAGAAGGGCAGAGGGCAGAAGCGGGGATGTGAAAGAGCCAAACAAGAGCCAAACAACCTTAAGCTTCAACTTGAAACTCAAAACTTTCTAGCGCAAAGCTGTTGGCATCTAAAGAAAGCGGAGCGTGTCTAAGGGACTCAGCGGCGCAAAGCGCTACTCAGAACTTATCTGCTTCTGCTACCCCCCTGCCCTCTTCGTACCCCTCTAGTTCTTGTAGAAACTGACGCAATAGCCCAATGATGATCGCAGGTTGCTCCAGATGTGCTAGTACACCTGAATCAGCTAAGCGTAAAAATGCCTTCACCGCAGACGGGTTCAAGTTTGCCAGCCGTTGACCTAAAGCAGCGCTGGTAAACTGCGTCTGTTCACCCCACAAAATAACGGTCGGTGTAGAAAGCTGGGGCAAGTAGCGGGCAAGGTCAAAGTAGAGGTCGCCCCGCAAAAAAGCCAGTGCTGCGTATTGAGCATTCGGCTGCCGGGCAGATTCTAGATAGGCTTGAACCATTTCTTGAGAGACGCAGTCAGCTTCGGCAAACAAAAAACGCTCCAAGAAACTGCGCACGGAAATATCAGTTGTTGCACCCAGTGTGTAGATGAGCTGGTCGAGTAGTGGTGTGTTAATGACTTGCAGTGGTAACCGTCGACCAGCATCTTGCCCAAAATCGGCAAAGCCTGATGGTGAGATGAGAAACAAGGCCTTCACTAAGGTCGGTTGCAGAATGGCAAGACGAATGGCGATCGCGCCTGTGAGAGAAGACGCAACGATCGTCACTGGCGCGGTACAGGTTTTCTGGATAAATTCTGTCAGCGTCGTGAGATAATCTGCCACCTGATAATCTCTTACAGGGTGATCTGACTGTCCCCACCCCAGCAAATCGGGAGTTAAGACGCGATGTGAGTCCAAAAAGGTAGGATACACCTTCGACCATTCATAAGCTGATGCGCCTCCACCAAAGCTATGCAGAAAAAGTAGCGGCGGTGCTTCGAGTGATGGGATTGACCACGGCTGACCTACAGGTGTGTAGTAGACCATTGCCCCTAGCGAAGTCTCGACTACTCGTTGACCGATTCCAGATGGATGAAATTGCAGCATTATTAGTAGCGTTTAGCTTCAGCGGTCAGCCTTCAGTTTATCTAAGCTATAGCGCCAAAAGCCACGCTGCTTGCTATTGGTTTAAGGAAGCGATCGCTAGACCAAACCCCTCAGCAAACCGACATAAACGCCTTGAATGTCTACCTCTTCGGTACTGGTATCAATGACGGTTGGCTTATAGTTGGGGTTAGCAGGCTGAAGCGTAATTTGCTGCCCTCGACGATAGAGGTATTTCAGCGTCGTCGCACCATTTTGTCGAGCCGCGACGATCGTGCCATTGCGAATCGCACGGGGATTGGACTCGCGCCGCATAACAACCAGATCGCCGTGATCAATCAAGGCACCAATCATGCTGTCACCCTGTACTAGCAGCGCAAAATGCTGAGAACGCTCATGCTGGGAAAGATGTGCCAACTTCGGCAGGCAGGACAACTCTAGATGCTGCACGTCCTGATCCGCAAAGTTTTCGACCAGACTATGAGCTGCGATCGTGCCTACCAATGGAATCCCATCACTGGGCCGCAGAATTTTGAGAGAGCGAGATTTTCGAGGGGCGTGGCTGATGAGCCGCTTTGTCGTTAACGTTTCGATATGCAGCTGCACGGATGCGAGCGATCGATAGCCCAACCCTTTCTGAATTTCACGATAGGTTGGCGACATACCATGTTGAGCTGTAAAGTCTTCAATCCAGGTGAAAACCCGCTGCTGTGGCTGTGTGAGTAACGATTGCATAAGGCGACGAAGAGCGTTTGTACTACTTTACATCGTTGCGCCCTTGCTTACATCGGTATGCTAATAATCTTCCTCTGCCAGCCTTGTCAGAAAGTAAGCTGGAGTATATTCCTTGCAGTTGGAGACGGAGCGAGTTGGTGTGGCGGATGCCTTAGCTTGTTGGCTTACTTAAGGGCAAGGGTCGATCGCCAGTCTTTAATAGCTGTCTCAGACCACAGCCAGTTTTTGGCGAGTTCTTCTGGCTGAAAGCTAACTGGATCATCAGCAAGGACGGTTTGGCGGAGCTTGATCGCCTCGTTTTGCAGGTTAGCTTGTTGGCTAGGTGGCTGATTAGCAGCAGATTTTGCCGCCACTAGAGCGAGTCCAGCGTAAGCCGTGAGAGTGTGTGATGCTGACGATGAGCTTACCTGTTTTGCTGCAGGTTGATTGCTCTGTTGCTCCTTTGACTTCAGCGCTTGCATCCATGTGCGACTAGCACGATCGAGCTTGCCTTCGGTGTAGTAGGCAAAGCCCAGAGCATTCTGATATTCCGCAATCGGTTTTTGCTTAACGGCAGTCTCCCAATACCGCCGCGCATCATCAAGGCTATAGTCTTTGTTGCCTACATTAACCGACTGCCACGCAAGGCGACCCATCAGAAAGTTAAGAGTAGGGTTGCCTGCCTCTTGGCTTAGGGCAGGGGTGAGGACGGCCGCTGCCTGGGTCAATGCGCCTCGATCGAGCAGGGTTTCGATCGCTGCCTCAGCATCAGCAAAATTCCCCTTATTAAGGTGTTCTGTTGCCAGAGCCGTCACGACGCTGGTACTAACGCGCTGCAAATCGCCAGTGCTCTTAACCGTATTAAAGGCAGCTTCGGGGAGTTGGATTGAGGGTGTCGGCAACCAGCGATCGCGCAAGAACCAGCCGCCCAGCGCCAGTGCAGCCAAGATGCCAGCACCGAACCACAGCAACGTCCGATAAGGCGACACCTTACGTTGAGCAATGACGGCACCAGTATGACCTGCTAACAACTTGCTTCTGGAGTGATCGAAGGCTTTTTGTTCTGTGGTATGTTGTTGGTCGAAGAGTGAACCTTCCAGCAGTGGCTTTGCAGGACCAACATTGCCTTGCCGGAGGAGCGCAATTTCGAGGTTGCGTCTGGCAGTGGTCAAGTTAGGATCAAGCTGAATGGCATGGTCATACGATCGTATGGCTTCGCTGAGATTGCCCTGCTGCGAGAGCGCCAACCCTAACTGATTGTGAATTTCAGCCAGAGCAGGATTAATACTTAATGCCTGATGATACGCCGCGATCGCCTCTGCGACATACCCTTGCTGGTTAAGCGCCATGCCCAGACGATAGTAAGCATTGGCATCATGAGGGTTGTCTTGCACAGCTTGATGGCAGGTCGCGATCGCCTCCGTCAGCTTCCCTGTTTCTGCCAGCATCCTTGCCAACTCTGAGTAGACTTCGACCCCACTAGCATCGGCTGCCGTGGTTGTAAGTGCCCCTCCATTCTGTACTGGTATCTCAGGGCTATCTGCCGTTTCTGCGGCTGCTTCCAACGAGCCTAGCTCTTTGGGGTGGTCAGGCAGAATGAGATAATCGTCGGTGTTGAAAGTGTATTCGGCTTCGGGCAACAGATTTTCTGAAGCGGAGGCTGGCAGGAGGTGATCGTCCTCAACTGCATCGGTTGTCGCACCATACGAAAGCTGATGCACCAGATGAGCCACTGATTCCAGATCGTTGTGGTACTCCGGATCATCAAATTCTAGTTCTAGATCCTCCAAATCCATCGCGTCATCATCAAATGCCTCATCCGGTAAATCATACCGTTCTCGATTTGGCACGGTGGCTAGAACAGGGGGTGGTAGCGCTACCGCTGGTTCTTCCGACGTAGAAAGGGTTAGCTCGGCTTGGGGGACAGTTGGCTGGCTCGCTCGATCGCCACGCTCGTCGATCGCCAGTTCGCTAATCGACTGTGCGCCATTCAACGCTCCGCCCCGAGCATCCAGCGACTGAAGATTGCCATCAAACTCTGGATGAAGATAGAGAATTGGCAGCGCCCAGTAAAGCTGCTTGGAGCTGTAGGAAGAAATCAGTCCTTGGCGAGCGCGATTCAGACTGAGATCAACGGGGTAAACCTGCTTCAGATTGCGATAGAACAAGCGGCTCAGATTCAGCGCTACATCATCTGGAATGCGTTCTGCCATTGCCAGCACTGCCGGGATGCCGCGTCTGACCAGCGCCTCTGCTAGATTGCCATCGCCAACATCACTGATTACCTCAGTTGTTGCCGTGTAGACACCCCGGCAGGAGTTGAAAACCGCCATCCGAATGCCGTTGTTGACTAGCAGCCCTGCCAGATCGTCGCCGCTTAAGGTTTCAGTCAACCCCGTTTTGCGGCTCACCAGATAGAGCTTGCCGCCAGCGGTGCCTAGATTGCTGTGTCCCGCGTAGTGCAGTACATGATAATGGTTGTGTTCCAGAGCTTGTGTTAGCTGTTCGCGATCGGGCTGCTCCAAAATAGTTAGCTGCACGTCTGAGTAACGGCTGCTGCCATTCCGATTGCCGTTTTGACCAGTAGTTTGTAGCTCTTCTTGAAGATGCAGCGCCTCTTGCTTAAGCGCCAGCATTTCCTGATCGGTCGGTGCGGCTAGCACCATAAGAATTTTGAGCGGTTGGTGGGCATCGATCGCGGCGGTCGTTTGAAACTGCGCCAGCGATGCCATTGTTGCAAAACTGGAGTGATAGCGGGAGAAGACAACATCTGTTCCCGTCGCGATCGGGCGATTGCCTGCATATAGCACCTCCCACGGCAAACGCGGCAGGCGTGTGTCTTTTAGCCCCAACCGTAAGCGCAGCACTTCCTGACGATGCTGGGCAATGCCCTGTGCTGTCATCCAGCTATCACGAATTGTTCCTTGAAACAACGCGCTGTGAAGCTGTTGCCCCAGCGCAACCAAATTGCCCTGTGCCTCGGTTTGCTCAGACGGTACGGCATCAGGAAATGAGTGGAATGTATCGCCACGCAGCAGCCCTTGCAGCGGGTCATTCATCAACACACTTGCCTGAGCCAGCCATTCATCTACAGGCCATGTAACTTGTTCTTCTGCCAATGGCACACCAGGCGCTACCTTTTCTGTCCGTACAAGGTAGTCGTCTTCCCCTATCGGAGTCACAGAAATATGAAATTCCTGGGTCACAGTTATTCTCCAAGAAGACTATAGATGCATTTCCCTGCTTATCGCAGACCCGATCGCGCAGGTCTAATCTTTATAATCAACGATCGTACGTAAGAATCAGGGAAAAACGATTGTGATCTTGATCATGCTCACTCACACTTAGATTGCCCTAAAGAGCCAGATATAACGCTGTTAACTCACGTTTTATCAAAAAACACTGTGTCAAAACTGGCTTGATAGCTTTTAGCTCTAGGTAGGAGATCAGAGGTTTCGGTAAATGCACTGAGTAAGAAGCTTCAGCTTTGTTAATTCTTGTTGATCATGGCACGGGCTACTAATGAAGACGTGCGTCAAGATGAAAAGTTACCGAAACTTCAAATAGCCTTCAGCATTCTTCAAGTTTCCAACATTCCTCAAGCGTTAGCATGAACTTACTTCGATCGCTGGCAGGGTTGAATGCGATCGCAATCAGAAGTTTGCTTCATTCAAGTTAAATAATTCTTCGTAACGTCACCGTTACCTTAAGCCGACAACTTCATTCTAGAGAGTCAGAGCGCAAGCGTGGATGGGTAAGGCGATGAATTCCTTCGGTAAGGTTCGCAGCCGCTAAAACGAACTGTAGCGTTTAGTTGTTCTCCGAGCTTCTAAGCACATAAAGCGATGGCAACGCTCGATCTTGGACAGCCATGATTAAGCTAGTCGTGACTCATCCACACCAAAAAACGAGCCAGACCGGGACAAGGCTAGATCTTTTGAACCTGAACCAAGTCCCAATCTGACTCATCGCTTGCAACAATTCAGTTACTTAATCAACAAGCTCAAATTGTTTAACTTCGAGAACAGGACCAATCATCGCGATCGTCATCACATCTTTGCGGATTTGACCTTCGATTTTGACGGCTAGCCCTGCTTTTTGTAGCTCTTTCGGCGCTTTATGCAGTTCGTAGGTCTCGCCACTATTGCTGACTAGTGCCCAGGTGCCAGGACCCAGACCCTTGCGCTCGATTTTCCCTTCTACTTTAATGCTGTCACTCACGTTGATTGCACTCCTGGTTTAAGGACAAGACGCGCCAGTGCTAAACACAGCAAGGCGTTGACGATCAGAAAGCCACGAGCGATCGTGCCATCGCCTAACCACATCATCGATGGTGACATTACAGCACTCACGCCAAGGCAAGCTGCAACGCCGATTGTGGTGCCAATGGCAAACCACTTCCACTGTGCATGCCCTAAGAGCAGCGCAATCAACGCTAACGGAATGAGCACACTGGCAAAGATTGGGTTTAGCGCACTGGTTCCCTGTACAGCACCGCCCCACTCTGGAATCGAGCTACCCAGAAGCCGGAAGGGAAACTGAGGCGCATCAAAGAGGTAAAAGCCTTTCAGGAAGAACAGACCAGAACTGCCTGCGACCAATCCTGTGGAGAGCGTCCACCCCCAGGCAAAGGGGAAGTAATTCCGCAAGAACCATGCTAGCAGGTAGGAGCCAAGCACCATTGCCAGTTTGGGCCACAAAGCAATCACGCCACCATCAATCCAGAAGCGCGGATTGAGATAACCGTTATCGCGCAGCCAGCGGAAGAAATCACGGAAGGTAATTTGCCCACGGGCTGCTAATTTCACTGCTGCTGCCGCATCCAGCTTGCCTGCACCGTAATGGTTCAGATCATCATCTTTGACCTGCAATGCTGATTGCTTTAGCACGTCTTCAATAGCATCTGGCTCTTTAACACCTGCTGCTTTAACCAGCGCTGCCACTCCTGCAACGTGAGGCGCTGCCATACTGGTGCCTTGATAAGATTCAAATACCGATTCGCCAGTCTCAGGGTTGATCGTGTTTTGTAAGATGCCGCCAGTGGGGTCTTCGCCTTCCTTCGCGCCACCAGGAGCCGACAGGTCAACACCTGCACCAAAGTTGGAGTAGGGCGCTTTTGTACCAGTTGGACCCAGTGCAGAGACGCCAATGACGTGAGGATACCGAGCAGGGTAAGACGCTGAATTATCGCCAGCATTACCTGCTGCTGCAACGATGACAACTCCTTTCTCATGGGCGTAGTCGATCGCCTCTTGCATTAACTGGCTCTCGCCACCACCGCCCAGGCTCATGTTAATGACATCTGCGCCATTGTCTGCTGCAAAGCGAATTGATTCTGCAATATCTGCTACTGTGCCGCCACCGCCTGCTGACAGCACTTTGAGCGGCATGAGGTTTGCCTTATAGGCAATGCCCGCTACGCCAAACTCATTATTGGTCGATTGGGCGATTGTGCCTGCAACGTGGGTGCCATGACCATTGTCATCGTTGGCATCTGCCTGATCATTTACAAAGTCGTAGCCTTTGACAAACTTGGTTTCGTTTAGATCGGGAACTTGGCTGATGCCCGTGTCGATCACTGCGACTGTCATGCCCTCGCCTTGGGTATCATCCCAGGCAGATTCAACGTTGATACTCCGCATGTTCCATTGCTTGCCGTAGTCAGGGTCGTTCGGCGGAGTGAACGTACTGTAAACGTAGTCAGGCTCAATAAATTCTGTATACTTCTTGAGCTCAGATTTTTTCAGCGCCTTTAGTAAGGCGCGATCGCCCTTCACGATAAAAATGTGATCTTGAAAAGAGAAGGCGCTGTTTAACCGGGGTGTAACGTTATACTTTTGAGCGATTGTCTGTACCTGACTCTCGATCTGTGCCGCGCCAATATCTTCACGAAAATCTAGAATTAGCGAGTCGTAAGTGCCTTGCGCCGCTAGTCCGCTAAAGTTAGAAAGCGCCCAGCCTAGCCCAATCAGGAACAACCCCAGCAGCAAAAGTTTTCTCATAACGTCCCGTAACGGTCAAGATTTGACTACCACCATAGCTTAAGCTCAGGTTGAATGTAGAGTGCTGAATGTTGCAGATGGTTAAGAAAGGCAAAAGGTAAAAGAAGAAGGCAGAAGAAGGTGAGTATAAAGACAAAATTGACAAGGAGTTAGTCATTAGTAGTTAGTAGTCAGAACTAATTCAAAACTCTTTAGCACAGCAGCGCAAAGTGCTGCCCCTGCTGCCCTTGCCTCCTCTGCTTACCCATCTCCTTATCCCCCCCTCCTTGCCCATCTCCTCACTCCTTACCCTTTATGGAACGCGGTCTTTTCTGGCTCCCCCTACTTGTACTCTTCTTCTGGCTTGCCTGGGCAGGTTGGAATGAGTACCAAAAGTTGGAGGCGTACAAAACCTGGGCAGAACCATTTGAGCGAGCAAAGTACGACATTTACGCCGTGTTGGGGCAAAAGGGACGTGAACTGACCTGGGGCTTGCCGACTCGCAAGGGACCAGTAAATTTGGAAACGGTTTCGCTTGATGGTGTACAGTCGATTCGCTTACTGGTGAACGAGAAAGCAGTGGCGTTAGATGCTGCACCGACCAAAGGACGAGCGGTTCTAGAACTAGCGTGTGCTGATCGCCCTCAGCCCGTTCGTATTCCCTTCACCGAACCACCGCTAGCTGCAAAGTGGGGACACTATTTGCAAGAGAATCTGCAAGCGCAATAGGAATCTAAGCAGTCAGCAGTCAGCTTCAACCCTTCTCCTTCTCTCAAAGATTGCGTGACGCTACTGGTAATCCCGGTTACAGTAATGTACGTCATCTACCAGCATTGTTTCAGGCTGTTTTGGCAGAGGCTGTTTTGGCATGACCATGAACCCACGCGATCGCGCCCTTAAGCACCCCAAAACAGGCAAAAGCTTTAAGCCAGTGCCTCCTGTAGTGCCGCAGGTTGTGCCACCCTCGAAACAGAAGCGCTTGAGACGTGCGTTGCCTGGGATGTCTTCCTGGTCAGCGCTCGTTATCATTGTGCTGGCTGCGGGTGGGCTTGCAAGCGCGGGTTGGCTCGGAGGTCAGCTCATTGTCGATCCGCAGACGCTTTTGTGGGTCAATCGCTTTCTGCCAGATTGGATTCCGATTCCCGTAACGGGGTTAAAGCCGCCTCAGACGATGGAGGCAATTCAGAAAGAGCTTACCCAGGCAGGACGCATGCTTGGCGAACCGATCCAGTTGGGTAAGAACATTAGCTTTCTTGACCACAAAACGACTGTTTCTGACGTGCTACTGCCTGTGCTGGCGCGGCGATCGAACTGTCAGAGTAACTGCGAACAAATTGTGCAACTGCGGGTATACCAGACTATACCTGGAACGCAGCGTGAGCAAACCTTTCAGTTGTTAGAGCAGCAGGCGATCGTGGGACCGGATGAAACGTTCGTGCTAACACCGCTGATCAATACTGGTGATGAGAATCAAGGTTCGACGCGCTCATTGCCGCTGATGACGTTGAATCGGTTTGAGGGTAAGGTGCCAACTCAGGGCATTTGGTTAAATCTGAGCGGGCGTTGGCTGCGGGGCGATAGCACGATCGCCTATGGACAAGTGCTGCACTACAACCCCAGTCGGTTTCATCTGCATCAAATGCTGGAATGGAGCAGTCCTGTAGGGCAAGAACCCGTTTGGCAAGAAATGTTTGGTGGCGGTTCGCCGGAGTTGGTTCTTGATCAAACGGTGGGTATGGAGCCTCAGTTTCAAATCTATCAGGTTAAACCGCGCAACTTTTTACCCAGCCCGCTTCAGCTAGAGTCACTTTCTTTACTAGAGCCAGCGATCGACGATCATGCTTACGAACAGGGCTTAGTGCTGGCTCGCAGTGGGCTATGGTCTACTGGCTTACAGTGGTTAGAATCGGTACGTAGTAAAAGAGGTCGATGGTCAGACGCTGCACAAGCACAACAAAAGCTAATACAACTGCACGCGCAGGCAACGCAGACGCAAGCGAATAAATCCTGGGCAAGCCCTGGTCAGCAGGTGCTAGCGAATCTGGTTGATGGGCGTTGGCGGCGAGCGTTAACGGTTTTTACTGCCAATGCTGAAAACAGCTTGGAAACTGCCGCCGTGCTTAAAGCCGATTCTGGGCGTTTGCAAAATCGAGTTGATGCGACACTACGCGTCAGCCCAGCGCAAGCCGAGGCAAGAAGTTGGGGCGCGTTGCTTATTGCCGCACAACAGGGGAGTAATGCCGCGATCGCCTGGTTAAAAAAACAGCCAAAAATGACCAGCCAGGAGAGAAGCCGCATCACAGCTCTCATCCAGCGCCTGGAGCCATCAGCAGTTGAAGACACGGCAGCAATAACTTTTTCACCAGGGCAAATTGTGGGTGTGGCAGAAACCTTGACCAAGATCAATGCCGCTACCTGGTTGAAGCCAAAGCAAGCAGAGGCACTCAAGCTAGGTGAACAGCAAGTATGGTATCGGGTGCAAGTAGCAGGCTTTCAAGATGGTAAGCGCTGGCGTTTGGCTGATGCTGGATTAGAACTGCCAGCCAATACGCCTGTTGATCGCCTGTGGAAATTGCTGGGTCTTGCGGCTGATCCGCCCTTATCGATCGTCGTTTGGTTGCCCGATGGGGAGCAGCAAGTAGTGTCTGCCAGCATCAAAGCCGTTCGAGTGAATGATGGCAAGCTAGAGCTATTAGCGGCTGGAGATCCTGCTCCAGCCATTGCCAAAGCAGGTAATACAACACATCAACCGCTAGCATTTACAGATTCAGCGCTGCAATGGCAAACCCCAGAGACAATGCCACTGGCTGACCTGGTGCAGCAACAGCCAGAATGGGCGGTAAACATTATGCCTATTCTGGTACGCGAACTAAAGCGCACAGGGCTACTAGCCTCTGGAACTGCATCAACTTGGGATGCGCTGGAGCCGCTAGGTTTTGGCACGCTCCCAGTGCAGCTAGCGACACTAACTGGGGGCAAACTGCCTGACATTATACTCACCGTTGAGCCTGAAGCCCTGACTGATTCAACCGAACGTAAAGCGCCTAAGCAACGAGTTAGACCCCGAACCCTTATTTTCTCAGCTACAGGCAAATTGTTGTATAGCGAAAGCTCTAGCGAAGCAGACCTAACCTATTTGGCAATCGCTAGCCTGGGCAGCAGTGGCGACAGCGCGATCGTCGCTAGCGGGACCAGCAACTATAGCCTGTTGCGCTGGTCTGCTAAACGTCAACGCTTTGAGTAAAAGGCTTAGGGCTGAAGGCTAAAAGCTAGAAATAACTTTTGGCTTGCCATCACCGTCTACCCAATGCTTCACGCAACCTGACTTTGTAGGTGATGTAAAAAGGCACCTGGTAATGTTCAGTTAGCAACCAGGCTACAAACGTCAAGTGAGCGCCAAAGGTCAGACCAATCCAAACAGAGGGGAACCATGCCCAGGTGCTACCTTGTAGCGGTGGAAAGGTATGGGAAGGTAGCCAAATAAGCGCCGGTGGTAGCAACACAAGCGCCACACCAACTAGCCAGATAACAATGGTGAGATCCGTATCTAGTTGATTCGCCGCTTTCCAGTTATGCCCGTTCCAGCGCCACGTCATGGGCTGGGAGCTGTCTTCTACGTGAATCGACTGCTCTGACAAATTTGCAGTAAAAATATGGCGGCAGAAATCGCACGCAAAGGCATCCATTAAGGTCAACGCTGTAATCTGCCCGTGGCGGCAAACGGGGCAAATGTAGGTTTCCTGATAATTCAGGCTGCGTCGATCAAGTGCCCGTTGCAGTTCTCGGTTAGAGAATGCTGCTAATTTACCACCATCGGCTGCATTGCGTTGGTTACTCAGTCCTGGCATCAGAGCGCTCCATGATAGGGGCATTAACCTGTTCCCCTTCACTTGAGTTTAGATCACCAGCCCATTACTTGCTGGCAAGACGATCGCTGCCGCTACCAATCGCTCGCGTAATCTCCACACCGTTCTGTTGCAAAACTACGATTGGATCAGAGCCAGCACTTGCTACAATCCGCTTCACTAAGACCTGTCCGTTTGCTAGATAGCTGCCTGGATTTACATAGCGACTGGTTTGAGCCTCTGGCTCTTTAACAATCACACTCCATTTGCTGCCAACTTTAACGACACCGCTGATCTCAATGGTATCTGCAAGCGAAGTAGGAGAGACGGGTACTGATGGTAACGATGGTAACGATGTCGGCGGTAATGAGGTTCCGTTAAGAGGCACTGTTGCAAGCGGCGGCGTCTTGAACGTTGGTAGCCTATTTTGAGTCGGTGCAGGTAACGGGCTAGGTAACGCGACCGCTGGCTTGTTGGTAGAGATAAGTTTGATGGGCGCAGTGGCGATCGCAGCAAACGGATCAGTCCGCCCTGTAACGATCGTTGGTACGCGCATACGGGCATTTGTCGGCGTAATTAAGCCCGGTACCGAAGGCACTGGAATCACCGCCATTGGGCTGACCACAGGCTTCGGAAAATTTTGCGATTTGTTAGCAGACAGCGACACCACACCATCAACCGGTGACGGTGGCGTTGCTTGCTCGCTTTTAGGAGCACTAGAGCAAGCCGCTAACAGCAGCACAGAACCCAAACTGATTAGCGATCGTGCGCGCATTCCTGATTCTTCCTCTCGCTAAGACTATGAATCAGGATAACGCCACTCAGCAAGAATGATTCACCTTGTTTGAAGAAAAATTCTTGGGAAGTCAAAAAAAAGGAGTTTTGAGTCAGAATTGACTCAAAACTCCTCAAGAACTCAAAGCTTTTAGCCTTTAGCCTTTTAACTGATGGTGTGCCTTAAACGACTGGTAGCACTCCTCAGCATGATACAAGTGACACTGATCGGTAATCGTCTTCATCAGTGACCAGGAAAACCGAGATTCGTAAAGATGCGCACCCCAATTTGCTCGCAGGCTTTCGTGTGCCATGCGAAGGTTGTACGACGGAATCGCGGTAGAAAGATGATGGGGAACATGGACGTTGATTTGATGGCACAGCCATTCGACTCCTAAGGGGTAGTCACAGTGAACGGTTCCAGCAAGCTGTGCTTTCGCTGCGTGCCACTGTTCAGGTTCCTGAAAATCAATGTCAGGGGCAGTGTGGTGTACCAGCGTAAAGGTGCTCATCCAGAAATGGTAGACAAGCCAGGGCATCAACCAAAATTTGACCAGACCGACAAAGCCAAGCGTAGCGATTAACAACGGAAATGCGATCGCTGCAAACCCAACAACAACGGCAACCGAAAGCTTGATTTTATTGCGATCTTTCGCTTCGACTCTGGATGGGTCGAAGTGCATGATAGCCCAGTGAACGATCGAAGCCAGCCACCAAAGCCGTCCGCGCATTCCTTGATAGGCTTGTTGGATCAGCTTGGGCATCCCGTCATACAGTTCGGGGCGAAACGGCTGCCATGCATTATCCACATCCATCTTGTTTGTGTGGTTGTGGTGTAAGTTATGCAAAAGGCGCCAGCTATGAAACGGATAAATCAGCGGCAGCATGAAGATGTGTCCCACCAAGTCGTTCACCCAACGCCGCTTGGCAAATGATCGATGTCCGCAGTCATGAGCAATCACAAAAAAGCCCGTCAGCGCTGTGCCAGTAAACAACCAGGCAAGCGGCAGCAAAAACCAGGGCGCGATCGCGATACTTGCGTAACCTAAACCAACCATCAGCACATTAACAATTACAGCCGTCCAAGCTTTCTTCATGTCTTTCTGAAAGCATTCTTTCGGCAAAGTCTTGAGAATGTCCTTCAGGCGTAGGGCAGGGCTCAGGGTGGCGGCTGTAAGGCTTTTGGGGCGTACGATCGATACAGTCATGAATAACTTCTTTTTTCCAGATGTAGGTTGTTGAGCAAAAAGGCATGAAAAAACCTGCTACAGACCAGCAGTAAGCAGGCAACGCGTCGTTACGAATGTTGTAGCAGACAACACAAAAGGTAGAAGGGGACGATCACAGTCTGCATCTAGCGACAGTATGATTTAGTAACAAACCTCAACATTTATATCATACCCGCCGCTTAGTATGCCCGCTCCCGCTTTTAGCAAATAACCGATGATCTCTCTACTACTTTCATCATTATTTACATGATTAGTAGCTAGAGCAGCCTTCGTAACTGTAGCTTGCTTCTCATGCGGTAGCTAAAGGCTAACAGCCCTAATACCAGAAATCAGACCTTCTGACTGTCCTTCCAACCTTTACTAAACATCCCTTAGCTTTCATCCCTCATTCCTTATCCCCTTCACCCTCCTTTCCCGAACACCTCTCCAACTTCTAACCGAGTACCGTTGGCAAAGTCCCAGCCAGACTGAGGGCGCTTGCCAGTTAACTGCACGGTTCGCAGCAGCAAGACACCATCACCCGTTTGGACGATCGCGCCTTCTCCTTTAAGAATGCCGACCACTTCACCAGGTTGCGCTGCTTCCGAAGGGTTTGACCAGGCTTGGGCGATCGCACTCAATTGTGAGGGCAGTTGTATCCCAAAGGTTTCACTAAGGGGCGCGGTTGCGACGATTTTGATGGCTT
Source organism: Phormidium sp. FACHB-592 (assembly GCF_014695795.1). Taxonomy (NCBI): domain Bacteria; kingdom Bacillati; phylum Cyanobacteriota; class Cyanophyceae; order Oscillatoriales; family Oscillatoriaceae; genus Phormidium; species Phormidium sp. FACHB-592. The sequence goes on along the minus strand of NZ_JACJOZ010000103.1, from coordinate 371,611 downwards.
TATCGCGAAAGGTGGCGCTACAGGAAGGGAAAAAGCCTCGAATTTGGTTATGAAGGGCGATCGCACTACGTGACCAGTCCAGCCAATAGTTATCTTTTTTGATCAGCGGTGCGTAGGTTGCCTGAGACTCATCCTGTGTCATGGGCTGAATTGCTCGCTGATCAAGCTGAAGCAGGGTTTCTGGAAGCAGATCTGCGCCAATGTGTGCCAACCGTGCTGCCAGATCTTCAAAGTTGTCTAGCAGTGCGATCGGTGTGCGGGCTTCTAGCAGCATGGGTCCTGTATCCATGCCAGCGTCCATGAGCATGGTTGTGATGCCAGTCTCTGCTTCACCGTGGTACAAACTCCATTGAATGGGAGCGGCACCGCGATACCGTGGCAGTATTGAGCCGTGAGCATTGACGCAGCCAAGACGAGGCAGGTCGAGAATCGCCTGAGAGAGAATCTGTCCATAAGCAACGACGACAAACGCATCTGCCTGGGTGTTTTTCAGATAATCTAAGGTCGCCTCATCTTTTTTGACACTTTTAGGCTGATACAGCGGCAGATTGTGTGATTGGGCGATCGCCTTTACTGGTGATGGGATCAGTTGACTGCCTCGCCCTCGTCGTTTGTCCGGCTGAGTCACGACTGCCAGCACGTTAAAAGCTGGATGAGACAGCAAGCGTTCCAAGCTGGGAACGGCAAAGTCAGGCGTGCCGAAGAAGATGATGTTCATATCGTTGCAGCTATAAAAGCGAGGAAACAGCAAAGCGAAACAGGCATTGCGTCAGGATTCAGTGACACTCTTGCCTGCCACGTGCTTTTACTGCCCGTCCTTTCTGCTAATCCCTCTGACCGCGCCAGGGGCTAACTTCGAGCTTACCATCCGGCTTGAAAACCACTTTGAACAGAGCGAGTGGATCTTGACCCACTCCAGTATCACCGTCTTCAGCAAGTTTTCCTAAGTTCGGCAAGGGGATTTCCTTAGCGAACTCAGCGGCAACTTGGCTATCGGGCTTGTAGTCAGCGATCGTGCCGTCTCCTTTCACCCGTACGCGAAAAACAAGATCTTTTTCAAAGCTTGGCTTGTCTTTCCAGTTTTGATCGATCTGGTCGTAAAGCTTCGGTTGCAGCTCTGAAATTTGATCAGAGTCAGTAATTTCTGTAATGCCTGTGATGGGGCTTGCCATGGCGTTTTGCCAGGGAGATACGTCAAGCACGCCGTTAGAGGTGAAAACCACTTTGTACTGAGCGATCGGTTCTGACGATGGCTGTGAGCCAGCCGCCGGAATATAGAGCAGGTTCAGTAACGGCGTTTGTTGGGTGCTGGTTTCTGCGGCTGGATTGATGGGCTTGTAGCCAACAATGGCACCATCTTTAGCAACGCCAACGCGGTACTCCAGATCTTGCGTCACGGCTGGACGATCTTTCCATGCCTGGTCAAGCTGCGTAGACAACTTCTCCTGCAACGCTTTGACTTGTGCTGGGTCAGTGATTTCCGGTGCCGCCGTTAGTGCTGCTTCTAACTTAGTCAAATCAGGCTGGGCAGCCGTTGTTGAGTTAGGAGTCGTAGCTGCACCAGGACTGGTAGTAGGGCTAGACGAACCACTGGCAGTCGGCGAAGGTGGCGGTGCAGCAGGTGCTGGTGAACCTGTTGTGCTGGAGGTTGTATTGGTCTTAGGCACCAGATCGTCTGGTTGGCGCACCTGAGGTGTAGGAATGAAAAAGAAGGCGATCGCTGCTAGTGCTAAACCAGAAGCGCCGATCGCAGCCGGTATGGCTTGTTTGGCAACCGGTTCACTGCGACGGACGTAGCGTTTGGCAAGAGGCGCAACCTGAAAAGTTAAATCCGGTAAGGTCTGGGTGTCTGCAAAGAACTGATCTACCGCTTCCACCAAATCAAACAACTGCACTGTAGTCAGGTCAACCTGCCGAGTGAGATGGGTAGCAATGCCAGAACCTGGATCGGCATCAGGTGGTAAGACGCTCAACCGATGATGGTTATCATCCAGACGCTGTAACTGCACAAGCTGCGATGTGGTTTGAGGTGACTTGAACGTACGAATGCCACTTAATAGCTCTTGAGCATAAAGGCTGACAGCAGCAGTTAAACTTTCAAAAAACTCGCGTCCGCCGGACAACGGTTTTTCTTCCCCTACCAGATGAAACTCGGCGTTTGTCAGCTTGGACATAAGGGGACGTGCTTCTGTTTGGTTGGCGACAACCATATCGCCCCATCCTTCCAGCACCAGAGTGCAGTTAGGCAAACTATATTGACGCTGAATACTCATGCCACTTCTCCATCAAACAGGCTTGCCCAAAAGCGCTGCATCCCATGTGTGCCCGTGCAAAAGAGCAGTTGAGTCAGCAGATTGAGTGCCAGTTCATCTAATTTTTCGTCGGAGTTATAAGCAGCCACGCTCGCCCGTTTAGGGTTCATGCGCGATCGAAAATGGGCGCGAAACCGCTCCAGATACTCACTAAGCCGAAAGTGGTGTTCCATAGAGAGCTGCTTATCGCTGAGTTGTTGGTATGCCAGCAAGAGCTGCCGAATGAGCACCGTCAGCCGCCGTGCCAGATAGCAACCTACCATTACTAAGGCTTTTGCTTCTGTCAGGGTTAGGGGACGACGTTGGCTGTAGCGCCGCAGCGGGTTGGTACTACGTAACCGCCATAGCGACACTCGATTTTTGATAATACTTTGAAGCTCCAACTCATTTGCCACAATCAGAATCGCTTCTGACCCGCTCAAGTCTAGCGCTTCGATCGCCAGCAGCAGCAAATCAATCTCTAGCCTGGCACGTCTGGGACAGGCTTCATCCGCGAGCGCTGGGGTCGGCAGGCTCTCAAGAATCAAAGGCGTTGCGGGCGGACTATTTAACTGCATTACACTCACGGAAACATCCATTCCAACTGGCTTAGGTAGTGAACTGAACGCAGCCGCCGACGCTGGCACTGGCTCAACGCAGCAACGCTGGTTCTAGCACTCATGCACATTCTGACTTTTACTTGTCTGGCTTAATATCCAGCCACATCTTAGCGAAATCAGGATCGTCAAAGCGAACAACCGAACAACAGACAGAGTTTTAGAGAAGTGCGATCGCGCTCTAAAGCGTTATTACACTGTCCAAACCATGCGATCTTATAGTGTACGCTTTCCCTGCCTTTTGATACATCACGCTTGAGATTTGTCGAAAGTTCCCAAAGCAGAGGCAAGGGACGGAAGCATAAGGGCTAAAGGAGGAAAGCTAAAGGATAAATCGAAGCCCTTGCTTAAAGGATGTCTCAAGGTTGATGTCTGTCCTAACATTCTCTTTGACTCCTATACCAAAGTGTTCTCCCTTACTTTTCCACTCCCTCACTCTCCCACTCTTCCACCCCCTTATTCTTCTACTCCTTCACCCTCTAACTACCAACGCCATTCATCGGCAGTTCAACAATAAACGTGGTCAGCCCTGCCTTGCTTGTGACCCGGATGCTTCCCCCTAGCGTTTCAACGAGCTTTTTTGTTAAGGCGAGTCCTAGACCTGTACCGCCGTGCTTCCAGGGATCATTGTTGGGGATGCGGTAGAACTTTTCAAAGACGCGATCGCGATCGCTAGCAGCAATTTCAATGCCCGTATTGCTGATCTCAAAACGCACGTTCGTTGGCTCTACGGCGACAACGATAGCAATCTGTCCATGAGCAGGTGTGTACTTACAGGCATTGCTAAGTAGTTCTGTGATGATGCGCTCTAGGTAGGATTGGTCTGTCGTTAGGGGCGCAAGTGTAGTGGGAATAACGACTTCCAGGTGTTGTTGTTGACTGTTAATGCGCTCGCTAAAGGGTTTGACAATATTGGGTAGCCAGCTTTGGAGGGACAGTGCTGTTAGAAGGAGCGGTTCTGTAGCCATTTCCAAACGGGAGAGGTCAAGCAGGTCATTGATGAGCTTAATTTCGCGCTGGCACTCACTATTTAAAATTTGAAAATACCGTGGCAGCGAACCGGCATCAGCATCCAGAAGCTTGTCACGACGCAGCACGATTTCTAACATCTGCGCTGCCATTTTGATGTTTGCCATCGGCGTTCGCAGTTCGTGAGAGACAGTGCTGAGAAAGTCGTCTTTGAGGCGATTGAGCTTTTCTAACGCTTCAACCTGCGCCTGTGATGCTTGATAGAGACGCGCTTGCCGCAGGGCGATCGCGCATTGATTTGCCACCTGCTGCACTAGCCGAATATCTTGCTCGGCGAAGATGCGCTCATTATTGCTGACTAGCCAGAGATCACCTAACACACCCTGATCATCCAGAATGGGACAGGCAAACATTGCTGACCTGCCCCGCTCTGAGTTTGGCAGAAGCGAACAAAACTGAAAGTACTGTCCCTGCAAGAGCTGACCATACCCTTCCTTGAAGTTGTCCATCTGCACGATCCGTCCCTGAATAGGCGCTACGGACGTAGTGTATTCATAGCGAACAGTAGATGTGCGCTGCGTCAGATCGTAGAGGGCAGCATTACAGCTTCTGACCTTAATTGCGCCTGCTAATTCCCGTACTGCTGTTTGCAAAATTTGGTCTTCGTCGAGACTATCGCGGACGCGATCGGCAATGCGTTTTAATGTTGCTTCAAAATTAAATGCCAGTTGCAGTTGAGCCGTCCGTGTCTGGACCTGTTGCTCTAGTTCAGCATTAAGGCGCTGCACTTCTTGATATAACTCTGATTGCTGGATGGCAATACTGACCTGAGCGGCTAACTGTTTGAGCAAATCTGTTTCCCAGGTTTGCCAGTGGCGGGTTTCGCTACAGTGGTGAGCAATCAGCAATCCCCAAAGTTCATCGTTCTGCAAGATTGGCACCACTAACTCAGCATTCACTTGAAAGCTGGCGAGCATTTCGACGTAGCAGGATGACTGGTGGTACTCGGTACGGATATTGGAGACGGCACGCGTGTGCCCATCTCGGTATTTACAGACGTACGATTCTGCAAAGCAGGGATCTACAATATTTTCGCCTTGAATTGATTTCCAGTCAGTACCGACCGATTCTACGAGGACGATTCCACTCCAGTCAGATTCAAAGCGAAAAAACAGGACTCGATCGGTTTGCAAGAGTCGTCGTACTTCTGTCACAGTTGTCTTCAACACATGAGATAGGTCAAGGTGGCGGCGGATTTCTTGCACGATCGCGGCAACTAAACGTTCTCGTTCTGTCTGTTGCCAAAGCGTTTCTTCTGCCTGTTGTCGCTGTGTAATATCGGTAGTGGTGCCAACGTAACCGCTAAGCGTGCCATCTGAGTCGTAGTTGGCTACCACCTGCACGAAGACCCAAACGGTGCTATTTGATCGCTGAAAGCGGTAGCGCGACTGAAAGCACTCTAACGGTACACTCTGCGTTGCCTGCTGCCATTCGGTCGTAACCCGTTCGCGATCGTCCTGGTGAATAGTTTGTAGCCAATCAGAGCCATGGGCTACCGTAACGCCCGTAATTTCACACCAGCGCTGATTAACATACGTTATTTGCCCCTCCCCTGTAGTGCGAAAGATACCTACAGGCGAAGCATGATCCAGCAAGCTAAGCCACTCCCCATTAGGTTTCAGTGGCGTAGCAGCGAGAGTCACGCGAGGCTCTAAATCAGTTGGGTTAGGCTCTCTATCATTCAAAATCTGTACATTAAGTTCGATGATGGTAGGCAATTAATGAGTCTGCTTGTATCGTTAAGCATCTGTTACGTTACCTAATGTGCCCTAAATTACTTTCTTTGATTCGTTGTTTGTTGCGTGCACCTCAGGTATCGATTTCATCACCGCATAAAGTTTGAGTGATTCTCTGTCGGCACTCTATTGATTGACCCCAGTGATTGACCCCAGCTAGAGGTAAATGCCTACTGATTAGTCTAAAGCCCGCCCTAGGTCTAAAGGCAGAGGCTAAGTGCTAGTAAAGCGCCGCAGAAGTGAGAGAATAGGGCAAAGTCAGCGCGGGGCGATCGCTGCCCTTGCTGCCTACAAAGACGGCTAAGGGGAAATAGAACTGATGCTTAAACGAATTCTAGCGATACTTCTGGTGGTAGTCAGCCTCAGTTTGCAAGGATGTGTGACACCGACTGCTGGCTTAAATATCTATACGGATACTATAGATGGCTACAAGTTTCTCTATCCTAACGGTTGGCTACCAGTCAGCGTTACAAGCGGACCTGATGTAGTGTTTCATGACATTGTGGAGCAAACCGAGAATGTGAGCGTTGTCATTAATCCAGTGACTGACAAGAAGACGCTAGCTGATTTGGGAAGCCCTGGCGAAGTAGGTTATCAGTTGGGCAAAAGCGCGATCGCTCCACCTAATTCTGGACGCAAAGCCGAACTAGTGAATGCCGAAGCCCGCACCGTTGGCACTAAGCTCTATTACCTGCTGGAATACGCTGTTAAAGTTGGCGATCGCGAACGCCATAACCTGGCAAGCGTGGCAATCAGCCGAGGCAAACTCTACACTTTTAATGCCTCTACACCAGAAGCTCGCTGGGCTAAAATGCAACCGTTGTTAGAACGGACGGTCAAGTCATTCTCAGTGGATTAATAGAACAGGGAACTAGCAGAACACGAAGCCCATTCAAGACAAACGAGCACCCAAGTCCACGCTCTCTACCCATGTAAAAGGAGGCTAGCGGATGAGTACGATCACAACGCAGGATGGTACACAGATCTACTACAAGGATTGGGGTACAGGGCAGCCTATTGTCTTTAGCCACGGTTGGCCTCTTAATGCGGATAGTTGGGAAGCTCAAATGTTTTTCCTGGCATCCCACGGTTACCGCTGCATTGCTCATGATCGGCGTGGACATGGGCGATCGAATCAGCCCTGGAACGGCAACGAGATGGACACCTATGCCGATGACCTCGCAACGCTCATTGAAACACTGGATCTAACGGATGCTATCCTGATCGGCTTCTCTACAGGTGGTGGTGAAGTTACCCGCTATATTGGTCGTCACGGTACAGCACGGGTTGCCAAAGCGGCGCTGATCTCTGCTGTCCCGCCGTTGATGCTCAAGACGGCGGCTAATCCTGATGGGCTACCAATTGATGTGTTCGATGGTCTTCGGGCTGCCTCGCTCACCGATCGCTCTCAACTCTACAAAGATCTCGCCAGCGGACCGTTCTTTGGCTTCAATCGTCCGGGTGCCAACGTTTCGCAGGGCATGATCGACTGGTTCTGGCTTCAAGGGATGCAGTCTGGACACAAAAACGCGCTCGATTCGATCAAAGCCTTCTCTGAGACAGACTTCACCGAGGATCTCAAAAAGTTCGATGTGCCAACGCTGCTCCTTCATGGTGACGACGATCAAATTGTGCCGATTGGGGCGGCGGCTCTTGCCTCAGCGAAACTCGTCAACAACGCAACCTTGAAAGTTTATCCAGGCGCACCTCACGGCTTAACCGATACGCATAAAGAACAACTTAATACCGACTTGCTGGCATTTCTCCAGACCTGAAACGGTTTTGCCAACCAAGGATTTTTGACAGGTGGAGGGAAGTAAACCCTAACTTGGGGGCAAAGCGTCCTACCTCCTTCTTACAAGTAATGAGGGCTATCTATCTTCAATGGGCGTACCACAGTTTATTCTTGCATCTGCGTCTTCGGCACGGTTACGGCTGTTGCGAAGCGTTGGCATTGAGCCGCTCGTCTGCCCTAGTGCGTTTGATGAGTCTCAAGTGCAACTGTCTGACCCCGCAGCACTAGTGCAAGCGTTAGCGCTCAACAAAGCAACTACTGTCGCGACCCAGCTCGATCGTCATGCCTCTGTCGATCGCCTGGTTCTAGGGTGTGATTCTGTCCTGGCAGTGAATGGCGAGATTCACGGTAAACCCGCTGGCACCGAAGAGGCGATTGAACGCTGGCAACAAATGCGCGGTCAGGTGGGTCGCCTTTACACAGGACACGCTTTACTCGTGATCCCGCCGACACCCCATACTCCAAGCCCTACACCGCTCGTCCGTTGTCAGATTACCCAAGTTTATTTTGCCAATGTGAGCGATCGTCAAATTGCTGCCTATGCTGCAACTGGTGAACCGCTCCACTGCGCTGGAGCCTTTGCGCTGGAGGGTAAAGGCGGCTTGTTTGTCGAAAAAATCGATGGTTGCCACAGCAACGTCATTGGTTTGAGTCTCCCGCTGCTACGGCAAATGCTGGACGATCGCGGCTACGATGTAACTGCTTTTTGGTCGATCGATCCGCAGAGGTAATCGATAAGGGAGACGCATTAAAAGCGTTCTGCTAAGAACCCGGGCGGCATTGCCCAGAGTTTAAAGATTTCGTTCATGCCCCCAGGTTTATTCTTACACTGAGGACAGATTGGTAACTGAACCTATCCTTACTTGAACTGGTTTTTAGGCTAAGGCTTGATTGGACGATAAACTCCACGATGATCGCGCTTTCAGTTCCAGTCAGCTACCCCTTAACGCTTCTACCGACTGCTTTTTCTAGCAACTCTTGCATCTACCGTTGTCGGCTTACTGGTATAAATGCTACAAGCCGATCGAAATGTACGTAATCATTTGGCTCTCTGATGAATCGTTCAGTGACTGATCTATCTAACTTTCGTGCTGATGTGCACGAGCAAACGCGCTTGGGGCAGCTGTGCGGGACAGAGCAGCGCTTTTTCGATCGCTATGAAATTCTCAAAATTCTTGGTCGGGGCGGTTTTGGCATCACCTTTTTGGCGAAAGATGTCTTTCTGCCCGGTCAGCCACTTTGCGTCATCAAGCAACTTTGCCCAAAAGTGAATGATGCTGCTGCGCTACAACAAGCACGCAAACGCTTTGAGCAAGAAGCTGCCACGTTAGCGAAGCTTGGCAATCACGCCCAAATCCCTCATCTGCTGAACTACTTTGAAACGGCTGGCGAGTTTTACCTGGTGCAGGAATATATCCGAGGCTATACGCTGACAAAGCTGGTCAAGCGCCACGGACCCTTCTCTGAGACTGGGGTAAAGCAGTTTTTGCGCGAATTTTTACCGTTGCTGCAATATGTACACAACAACCGTGTTATCCATCGCGATATCAAGCCACCGAACTTGATTCGCTGCCGCGATGATGGTCGGCTGGTGCTGATTGACTTCGGTGCTGTGAAAGAACATATTGTGCAGGGCAGCGATGCCAGTGCAAAGCCAATTACCACGCAATTTGTAGGCACAGTTGGGTTCGCGCCACCCGAGCAGCTTGCGTCTCGTCCCATTTACTCAAGCGATTTGTATGCAGTGGGCGTTACCTGCCTCTATCTTTTGTCCGGCAAGCCGCCGCTAGAGTTCGACTATGATTTTTTGACTGGGGATGTACGCTGGAGTGACCATATTTCGGTGAGCGATCACTTCGGTACGGTGTTGAGTAAGCTGCTGCGGGTTTCGCCCCAAGAGCGGTTTCAGTCGGTCGGTGAGGTAATTCGATCGCTCGAGCTAGAGCCGTACTTTGACAACCTTGTGCATTGTATGAATATTAAGCCCAAGCCCTTTTTGACTGCTAGTTGTAGCGAACCGGAGGCTGAGGGCTACATTTCGCCAACGACGCGCACAGCGATGGCAATTCGAGACTGGCAAGCCAAACTGAAGGCAAGACGGGTACGCGATCGCCTCTACCAGCCTCAAGTTACTTACAGTGGTTCGGGCTACTTCCAGTAAGCAAATCGATCAGCAAAACCGGACGCGTTGCCACTTATGGTTAAATGGCATCATGCCTGTTCTTGCGTTTAAACGAAAGACCTTGCCTCAACTGCAAGTGAATGTAGAATGTCATGACCTCTGAATGGTGACCGAACCACCCTCACATGAAGCTGCGCTGCTGATTCGAGTTGCTCAGCGCGACCAAACGGCACTGTCAGAACTGTACGATCGTTACGCGCGAGTGCTTTACGCCGTTGCTTTCAAAAGTTTGAGATCCGCAGAAGAAAGCGAAGAAGTTGTTTTAGATGTCTTCGCTCAAGTCTGGCGTACTGCCGATCGGTATGACGTTGGCAAAGCACGCGTCGATACCTGGCTATTTATGATGACCCGCAGCCGTGTCCTCGATCGCTTACGTACTTTGCAGCGTGTGACTAAAGTTACGGTCGCCTCAGAGAATTTTGCAGAGATCCAAACCCCCACTCCTGGCGTAGATCCCCTTGAAAACGTCCTGATCTCAGAGCGCCGCGATCGAGTGTTAGCCGCCCTCAGCCAACTTCCCGAAGCGCAACGTCAGGTTATCGAACTCGCTTACTACAAAGGACTCACCCAATCAGAAATTGCAGCGCAAACGAACCTTTCCCTGGGCACAGTTAAAACTCGCATTCGATTAGGTTTAAGTAAGTTGCGGGTTGTCCTCGGTAACTGGGAGCCAAGCTAGGATAGGAATCTAGACCATTTATTAACGTAATGAACGCTGAAGACCGCTGTTTCTGTGAGCTGGCTCCGCTGTATGCGCTCGATCTGCTTAACGACGACGATCGTCACTGGGTGGAGGCGCAGGCGATCGAGTATCCAGAGCTGGCAGCAGAACTGGCAGAGCATCAGTTGACTGTGAATGCATTGCCTTATGCTCTTCCGGCGGCACCAATAGCAGCTAACCTTAAAGAGCGGTTGTTTCAACGGTTAGCACAGGAGCCGCCCGCAGCAGTAGAAACACCGTCACCACTCCCACTGTCGGTATCCGCTCTGCCCGATCGATCGCGCTCCAATGATCGGCCTGCCACTGCTGCTCCTGTACCTGTAACGGTTCGCCGCTATCGCCGTACTGTGATTTGGTTCCAAGCGGCTGGTGCGATCGCCGCTCTAGCTGCGATCGCGCTTTTGGCAGACAACTTTCGTCTTCGCCAAACGCTTCAGGCTGATCAGGCGATCGTTGCCACACTTCAGCAACCCGATAGCGTGATCTACTCGCTCAAGGGCACTGAAAACGCTGCGCAAGCCTCCGGTAGCCTGGTTGTAAACCCCGGTGATCAGACTGCTATCGTACTGGTGCAAAATCTGCCCACCTTGCCAGTTGGTCAAGCCTATCGTCTTTGGGCAGTCGCCAAAGGTGCAACCAAACCTGCCTACTGTGGGCAGTTCAATAATCATCGCACTGGCACGGCACGCTGGTTGTTACCAGAAGGCGTTTGTAGTGCCAGTGTACCGCAAATGCTGATTACAGCTGAATCTGCAACCGCTCCCCCAGTACCCCAAGGCACGTTGGTGATGAAAAGCCAGGGATAAGGGTCAAAATCGAGGAAAGTTTTGAATTTTAAGTTTCTACTCACTGACTACTAAATAATGGCCTTCTGCCTTTTGCCTCTTACCTTCTGCCTTCTCCCGCTCCTCACCGCAATGTCCAGGCTAGAAAGCGTTCGGTATAGTAAAGCGCTAGCTGATTGCTCACACCGTTGAAAACTTTGTCAAACGCGTGTTCTGCCCAGGGAATTTCGAGCCAGACTGCACGGCTACCTGTTGCCTGTAGACGATCGTAGAGCGATCGCCCAAACTTCGCCTGCACCAAATGATCGCGTCCACCATAGACAAGCAGTGATGTAGGCAAAGGCTTGTTGATTAGCTCTGAGGGCGATGCCTGTCGGTATAAGGCTGGAAATTGTTCAGGGCTACCACCGAGCAGAGCCTTCAGTACGGCGCGACTATTGATTGGGTCAGGGTTGGGTAAATCATAGTAGCCCTTCGTCAGGTCAACGGGACCGTAGTAATTGACGACAGCTCGAACAGCAATGCTGCTGGGTTGATATGCCGCCAACATTGCCAGATGCGCTCCTGCCGATCGCCCCATTAACGCCAGCCGTGTCACATCTACTTCTAACGCTTCAGCGTGCTGCTGGATGTATGTGAGCGCCGATCGCACATCCTCAAGCTGTGCCGGGAAGGGATAGCGAGGTGCATGACGGTAATCGATCGCCACCACTGTATAGCCCCGCGCTGCCATGTAACGGCTAAACGGCGCATCATCATTGGGGCTGCCCCGCTGCCATGCCCCCCCGTAAATCACCACGATCGTCGGATACAGCGCAAGTTGCTTGTCAACCTGTGGCGGATGGTAGACTGTCAGCGTTAACGGCACTCCATCCGGTGCAGCAAACGGTATGGCTGTGCTCATGCGAACAGGTTCTTCGGGAATGCCCCGAAACGCATCTATGAGCACGAAGGGCTGAGAACGCATGGGCGGCTCAGGCTTACTAGCTTCATCGACAGCGACACTAGTGATTTGTTCTGATGCTTTTCCTGCTGATGCTTGCGCCCGTGCTATTGGTAGCCGCAGCAATGCACTTAACTGAGAGACGGATAAGTAATCGGCTCCTAACGCCATCTCCATTGATTTGGCTGCTTGTTGATTGGCAGCCGGAAACTGGCTTAACGGTAAGGTGCTGATGGTCAGGCTAAAAAGACTACAGGCTAGCACAACGCGAAATTGCCACTGTTTACGGGCGTACCACAATGCAAGGAGAGCAGCGATCGCATTTGCGACGATCAACCCGGGGCTGATCTCTGGCGCACCCACGCCCAACGGCAAGAGCGCAAACGTAGGCGCAGGCACAACAATCCAGGCAGTGAGAAAAAAAGCCACTCCACCAATGAGCAGCGTTAACCCTTCCAGCAAGGCGTTAAACAGGTTGGGCATTTAAGACGGCTCAGTAGGGTGCTAATGCGACCAATTTTGGCTTAAAACGAGTGGTTGAGTTGATCTTGTGTAGTGGTTTTACAGATACCGCTCTCACTTTGGCGCTAAAATTCTGTCGCTCAGCAGATTGATGTAGAGTCATGTCCTCTTTCAGGTTGTGGTGGCGCATGGACAAAGCAAGCGATCGCACAAAAGGTCTTTTTAAGAACGTTACAGTAGCTGCTCTTTGGTGGCTGGCAAGCGGGTCAGCGATCGCGGTTGCTGCCCCGGCAGATGTGTTTATGCCACACCTCGATCGCATCCGTCAGAACCTACCGCCGAACGTTGTTATGCGCCTGCCCTCACAGATTCGGCTGAGTTATCCCGCTGATGAAGAGTTTATTCAAACCTTAGCAGTGCGAATTAGTACGTCAGATTCGCCACCGCGCATTACGGTTAGTCTATTTAGCTGTGAAGATGATTCGCCTTTTTGCCGCATTGGCACTTTTTCGGCAGTCAATACGGCGATTGCTCAAGCGCAGCAAGACTACCAGAAACACATGGCGGCAGCCGCTCCAATCCAGCTTGCCAGGACAATTCGCGGCTATTTGCTCATGGGTACTGCCAAACAACCACCCTCTGAGTTTTCATCCATTATGTGGCAACAAGATGGGATGTTTTATACTGTCAGCCTTGCTAACTCAGAGCGCCAAAATATGCTCTACATGGCAGTCTATATGGCAAATGAGGCTCCCTTTACCAATAACACCGCTTTGAGAAAAGCACCGCTCAGGTCAGCACCCTGAAAGAGACTGCGAGACAATCGCTTTGATTGCCAAGTAAAAGTATAGGCAAGGAGCCTTAAGGCTCGGATGTAGGCATTGCTAGCGCGATCGCTTCTAGCTTCATCCCACAGTGCTTACAAAAAACGGCATCGGCATCATGGAGCGCTAGCTGGCAGTTTGTACAAGTTCTCTGTACCTGATTGGCAGTTTTTACCAGCCGCTTCACCAAATCGCCCAACTGCCAGGGAATAAGCGCAATGCCCGTTAAAATCATGAGCACGGTCAAGAGGCGACCCGCTTCTGAGATAGGCGTGACATCACCAAAACCCACCGTCGTCATCGTGGCAACCGAAAAATAAACGGCATCAAGAAATGTCCGAAAGGCTTGAGCATTCGCTGGATGCTCGACCTGATAAATCAGCCCAGAAAAAACGAAAATGATAATAAACAGCGTCAAAAAGATACGAGCGAAAATGGCGCTGTCTTCTGTCGTGACATAACCAAAGATCGTTCTACCTTCGATAAAGCGAAGGAGCCGTAGAATTCTAAACCAGCGGAAAACACGAATAAAGCTAAGATTAAAAATGCCAATTAAAAGTGGCAAAATTGCTAGCAGATCAATCAGAGAAAGAAGATTGAAGCAAAAGCGGATCTTATTTTCAGCACACCAAAAGCGCAGCAGATATTCGATCGCAAAAATGACCAGAATGCTTTTGTCGATCGCATCTAACGTCAGCCGTAGTGGCTCTGGAATCGGATACGTCTGGGCAACGAAAATGGCTGACGACAGCAGCACCAAACCTGTAACACTTAAATTAATCGCCTTGCCAATCGACGTTTCAATGTCGTCCAGGTAAAAGCTAATTTTTTGCTGTAGCGACATGGAACTAAGCAGCAGGTGAGAGGCGGCAGATGTGTTAGAGCGTTTGAGCATTATATCGTTCACTTTAAGCCTTTCGGGTTTACTCTAGCTGCTTGGCAAGGGTTAAGATGCGGTTGTTGGTCTGTCAGGCTAACTCATAAAGATGGTCTAAATGTATGTCCCAAAAGATTTCGATGGGCGATCGCGTTCGTCTTGTAGCCCTTCCTAGCTTCATCAAGACGGCTGATCCCATGCCAATGTTGCGTCCTCCGACGGTGCTCTCGATCGGTGCAGAAGGCGTTGTCGTCAACCAGCGTCCTGGCAACTATTGGAGCGTACGCTTTGCTAATGGCACCTTTTTACTCGAGCCGCAGTATTTGCAACTGATCGGTATTGAGTAGTAACCAACAGCAATATTGGCAAACTGCCCCACCTTGCAGCGATTGGCGGTCGCCTCTTCTTGACGACTCAAGCCATGACCAGCAGGCTGTTGCTCCCTGATTGCCACCCTGTCACTTTCACTCTCATAACTGGCATTATGGGCGCAGAACGGTTTGAACTCTAAGCCTATGGTGAGAAAGTTGTCTTGTGGGCAGCGGCTTATCAGGTTGAAGTGATTCAATAGAGAAGAGTGCAACGGCAATTTGCCTGTCGTTTAGAAGTGTGACGATGACTCCCAACGCTCCTGATTCAAATGTGCCACTGAACGAGACGGCTCGTGCTGAGGGCGACGGTCTAGCCGCCAGCAACGGTAATGGCTTGGGTCATAGTGCTGCGTCCCCTGTCAATGTTTCTGCGGTGAATCAGTCGGTGCCATCGCTTCTCCCGTCTGTCGTCCCTGGTCCGATCGCGCAGTCCAATCTTTTTGAGCCACCTCGCCGTGTGTCCTCTACCGCGATCGTGCTGGGTGCAACGGCTGTAATGGTCGTGGGTTTGGTGTTCAATCTCAGTTGGTTGGGGTTTATCGGTGCCACGATCGCCCTGGTTACTTCTTTTCGGGTGCTTTGGCTTCCGTTTCTGCGTCCTTTTATTAGTGAGCTGTTCTCCAGTCAGGAAGTTGCGGTGCCGATCGCCTTCGTGGGTGGTTTTATTGCCCTGGTTGCGCTATTAAAGTTTATTGGGGTCGATCGCTGGTTTGGCGGTTTGCTTGCTCAGGCAAACTGGGATGCGGTCGGCGCTCTGGGTGAAGTGTTTGGTGCGGTCGGACAAATTTTGATTGCGCTGTTGGCGGTTTACATTGCGTGGCGACAGTACGTGATCGAAAAGGATCTGACCATTCAGCAAAACCTCATTACACAACAGCAGACGATCGACAGCTTTTTTCAAGGTATTTCTGACCTGGTGCTGGATGAAGACGGCTTGCTAGAAGACTGGCCGCAGGAACGTGCGATTGCAGAAGGGCGCACTGCCGCTATTCTCAGTAGCGTTGATGGCGGCGGCAAAGCCAAAATTATTCGCTTTCTTAGTCGTGCCCGCCTACTAAGTCCGCTAAAGCGCGACCAACGGCTGGGGCGGGCAATTTTGGATGGTACGGGTGGCTATGAAGAAGATCGCGTGTACGGCGTGCGTGTGATTGATCTGGGTGTAATGCTAGCAGGAGCCGTCCTGTCAAATTCCGATCTACGCTGGACTGACCTAAGTGAGACAAATCTGATTCGTGCTGACCTGAGCGGCTGCGATCTAGTTAGAACTAACTTTTCCGGTACGATTCTCTGTCAGGCAAGTTTGCGCGGCTCGGATTTAAATGGCACCCGTTTTTTCTACGGCAAAGCGGCAACAGCTAGCCCCCGTAGCAAAACTGAACTGCCCGATTACCGCACCGGAGCCTATACTGGCGCTGTGGTGGAAAATGCCGATTTCACAGGCGCTGTCCATATGTCTCAAGAACAGCGCGAATATTGTTGTGCTTGGGGAGGTGCCAAAACTCGCAGTTCGATTCCGGGTGGCTGCGAGGGCATTCCAAATAAGCTGGGGCAATAGGGGCAGCAGCTTTGAGCAGATGCTGTGCGTCTAGTAGGTGCCAGGTGTAGAGTAAGTGGACGTGAGCGTTAGGCTAGCGATCGCCTGACAACACACCTTCGCTCTTTTGTTTTTTCAGCCTTCTCAGCCTAAACCTTGTGCGGCACTTAAAAATCAGCAGAATTAGCCTTCTCCTTACCGTTAGCGGCATTGCGGTAATGGCTTTGATACTGTCTGTGCTGGGACGCATTGACATCGTGCAACTTCAGGGATGGCTGCAATCGGCGGGCGTTTGGGCACCACTGCTTTACATTCTGCTGTATACGATCGCGACCGTTTTCATTTTGCCTTCGACGCCGCTCAATCTGTTGGGTGGGGCGCTGTTTGGTCCCTGGCTAGGGACGCTATGGACCAGTGTGGCAGCGATGATTGCCGCGATCGCCACTTTTGCCTTTACCCGTACTATCGGACGTAAGGCGATCGCTCGTAAACTGTCTGGACGCTGGCAAACACTGGATGTCGAAATTCGTCGAGGCGGTCTGTTCTACATGATTGCAATCCGCTTGGTGCCGTTTATGCCCTACGGGTTACTCAACTTTGCGGCGGGGCTTACCTCTGTCAGCTACCGTGATTATTTGCTTGGCACGCTGCTTGGCACGACTCCTGGCATTTTGCCCTATGTGTTGCTGGGTAGTTCTGGTCTAAGAGCCGTCCGCACAGGTGACTTGCTGCCCTTAGTAGGAGCGTTGGCTCTGACTGGTATCCTGATTGGAGGTTCCACCTGGTACCGTCGGCGGCGCTCTTCGCGTGCAGCCAGTCCGCCACCTGATGTGCCCTCAAAGCGACTTGATCCGCAGGATAGATAACTATGCAGCCTACCTATTCGTTCATCGTGCCCGTCTTTAATGAGGAAGCCACGCTACCGGAACTGTATCGCCGTTTGAGTGTGGTGATGGACAGTATGGATGGTGCTGTCGAGCTAGTTTTGGTGGATGACGGCAGCAGCGATCGCTCACTGGCAATGATGCGTGAGCTACACGATCGCGATCACCGCGTTTGCTACCTCAGCTTTGCCCGTAACTTTGGGCACCAGATTGCGGTCACTGCGGGGCTGAATTTTGTCCGTGGGCAGGCGATCGTGGTGCTGGATGCTGATTTACAAGACCCGCCCGAACTGATTCTTGACCTGGCAGACGAGTGGCGACGGGGCTACGAAGTGGTCTATGCCCAACGAGTGCAGCGCCATCGGGAAGGCTGGTTTAAGCGCCTGACGGCATATGTTTTCTATCGGTTGCTGCGCCAGCTTGCGGATGTTGATATTCCAACCGATACGGGTGACTTTTGCCTGATGGATCGGCGCGTCGTGGATGCCCTCAACGCTATGCCAGAGCGGAATCGGTACATTCGAGGGCTACGATCGTGGTTAGGCTTTCGGCAAATTGCGATTCCGTTTGAGCGCGACGCTCGCTTTGCGGGTGAGGTAAAGTATACGTTCCGTAAATCGCTGTCGCTGGCGATTGATGGCTTGGTGTCATTCTCTAAAGTCCCTCTTCGCATTTCCACCTACGTAGGGCTATTTGCGGCGGTGATGGCGATCGTGATGGCAGCTCTGGTACTCTACTGGCGCTTTTTCTCACCTGTTTCACCGCTTACCGGCTATGCCACGATCGCTGTTGCCATCTTTTTCTTAGGAGCCGTACAGCTTTTTAGCATTGGTATTCTGGGTGAATACATTGGACGCATTTACGAAGAAGTCAAAAATCGTCCTGTTTATATTCTGAGAGAAGTGAATGGGTTTGAGCCTGTTGCTGCTAGACAAGGCGTACCCACTAGTTGGAATGCGTCAGCCCGACCCTGATGCAAACTTGTCAGGAGATGCATAATTTACAGTGTGGGATATGCGGATATGAGAGGATGAATTGCTCGATACAATAGCAATTGCTTTCTGATCGATGCTAGTAGAAGCGTTGCTAAATAGCAGGATGTTTTTCGTCCTTGCGACTCTTTTAGGACAGCGCTTTGTTCAGGAACGCTATGAGGGGTTGGCGTGATCGGGCAGCAGTATAGATTCAGCAGTACAGATTATCGTAGGGAGTGAGAGTGTGCCAAAAACCGCCAGATACTTATTAATTGGATCGACCGAAGCCTATAGTGGCAAGTCCGCAACGGTGCTTGGCATTGCTCATTACTTAAAAGCACAAGGGCTAGATTTGGGCTATGGTAAGCCGCTAGGAACCTGCTGGAGCAAAGACGCAACCAGCATTGAAGAAGATGTACAGTTTGTTGCTGATGTGCTGCACTTGCCCGCCGATCGCCTGCAACCGACCATTTTGGCGCTGGATGAGCCGACGATTCAAAGGCGCATTCGAGGTGATGATCGCGTTGACTATCCGCAGGCGCTCAAAAAATATCTTCAAATGCGGGGTCCCGATCTGGTACTGCTCGAAGGTCCAGCGAATCTGGAGGAAGGCAGCCTGTTTGACCTCTCGTTGCGGCAGGTGGCAGAAGGTGTGAATGCCAGAATTTTGTTGGTGGCACGCTTTCACTCACTGCTGATTGTCGGCGCACTCATTTCTGCAAGACGACGCTTGGGCGATCGACTTCTGGGTGTGTTGATCAGTGACATTCCTGAAGACCGTTTTGAAGAAGTCAAAACAACCGTACAGCCGTATCTGGAAGAGCGGGGTATTCCAGTGTTTGGGCTGCTACCGCGCAGCGCCCTACTGCGTAGTGTCAGCGTGGGTGAACTGGTCAGCCAGCTTAAAGCCGAGGTGCTGTGTCGTGGCGATCGGTTGGACCTAATGGTCGAAAGCCTCAGCATTGGCGCGATGAACGTCAATTCAGCGCTGAAGTATTTTCGCAAAGGGCGCAATATGGCAGTGGTTACAGGGGGCGATCGCACCGACATTCAGCTTGCCGCACTGGAAACCTCCACTCAATGCCTGATCTTGACTGGACAAATGCCTCCCTCACCAGCCATTCTCAATCGTGCTGAAGATCTAGAAATTCCCATTCTGTCCGTTGATTTAGATACACTGACAACCGTTGAGATTGTCGATCGTGCCTTTGGTAAAGTGCGCGTTAAGGAACCCGTTAAAGTCGAGTACATCTGCAACTCAATGGCAGAAAACTTTGATGCCGCACGGTTGATGACAGAACTGGGGCTAGAACCTGCGGTAACGGTGTGAGAGTGGGGAGTGGGAAGAGGTGAAGGAGTGAAGAGGGATCTGCTTGCCAGTCGTCTTTCTAACTCATCCTTTATCCCTCATCCTTTATCCCTTCTTCCTCACCGTTGTTGCACTGCCATAGTCACAAGACTAAATAACTCCTGCGGATCGCCAGTACTGCCAAAGGCACCCTGTTCACGTGCTTCAAATTTTAGGCGGGCTTCATTCGAGCTACCGTAGACGATGACGGGTGTCTTGACACCCAGGCGCTGCAACTCTTGAAGCAGCAGATAGCCCGCCGAGTTGGTGCCTGTCTGCCGCATATCAGAAACGATCGCGTGATACGGCACAAGCCGAATTTTTTCTAGTGCGTCCTGTACCGATGGGCAAATGGTAAATGCAATGCCGAGTGCCTCGAGCGATCGGATTTCGTGGGCATTGTCTGCGGGATGATCGTCAACCCAGAGCACTGAGGCAGTGGCAAGCTGTTGGGCTACTTTGGGCTTCATTGTTTGGCTCACCACTGTAGCGATTTCCTTTGCCTCGTTGGCACCTGGAAGCTGGGGTTGATTATGCGTTGCGTCGCCCGATTTGATGGCGGCGGCTGACCCCAACAACACACCTGCTTCAATGCGCCGTTTTGCTGTTGCTTCCAAACCGGAGGCGCCTGCTCTAAAGGTGAATTCGCCTAGGTTGTTGACGAAATTCCGTAGTGGCGCACCAAAGTAAATCAGAATGAAGAGAATCAGCAGTTGCCAGCTTAGTGCCTGCACCAGTGAAATCAGCACTTGTAGCAATTTGGTCAGGTCGTCGATCGTCATCAGCGTTTGCTAGCCTTTCGGGCGATAAAGGTAGCCGTTGCGAAGCTGCACTGCTGGATGGTTGGAGAGGCGAATCAAGCTTTCATCATGGGTTGTGACGATCACGGTAATGCCCACTGAATTTAGCTTTTTGAGAATTTTGATGACCTGCCAGGAGTTTTCTGGATCAAGGTTTCCGGTTGGTTCATCTGCTAGCAAGATGGGTGGTGTGCCTACGATCGCCCGTGCAATGCTGACGCGCTGCTGTTCTCCCCCCGACAACTGCTCTGGAAAGCAATTTGCTTTATGCGTTAAACCCACCATTTTGAGGGCAGGCTGCAAGCGACGATGAATTTCTTTGCGCGGTAGCCCTTGTGCCCAGAGGACAAACGCTACGTTTTCCAGCACAGTACGACGGGGAATGAGCTTGTAGTCCTGAAAAACAATACCAATACGACGGCGCAATTGAGATAGACGATCGCCCCGTAATGTTGTTAGATCGTAGCCGTCTACCCTTACATCACCATCATTGACACGTTCTTCGCCGTACAGCAGCTTCAGCAGTGTTGATTTCCCAGAGCCAGACGGACCTGTGATGAACAAGAAATCGCCCCGCTTAATTTCCAGGTTGAGATTTACCAGTGCCTGACTGCCGTTGTCATAGGTCTTGGTTACTCCTTGCAGCGTGATGATCGCATCTCGCAGCGTGGCACGATCGCCCCCATTCGCAGGGCTGGTATGGGCTGTGGGGATGGCACTACCTCTGGTAGCTTGACCGTTCAAAACCTGAGTCATATGCTATCAACACTCGCAGAATCCACCTATTACACCACAAAAGTCAAAGGATTGGGCTTTCTCATTGATAGTCCGTAATGCCTAGACCGTGGTGAATGATCTCTGAGCGTTCACTCTAAAGTCTCTGAATTCTATAGAAAGAACAGTAGGTTTGCACCATTGCCCTGTGTTCTTGTTGGTATAGCATGATGCAAAAACTCAGTAGTCCAGATTAATCCAGGTAATCCTGGTCTAGGTGTGTCAAATCATGGTAAGCGCTAATCCAGGGTCTGATCTTTGTTTGCCACTTTTCCCGATCGCCGGGTTGTAATTGTTCTGCCTGCGTAATCTGACGATAGGCTTCAATATCTGACGATCGATCCGTTGTTTTCACTAGCTTGCCCTGCTCAAAGGTCAGTTCATAGACGGTTTGATAGCGCGTAGGAGGGTATGTGCCTCGGTATGGAAGTAAAGCCGGTTTGCCATTATCAAGCACGACGCTAATTGTCATCTCTTCTCCAACGAAGCCGTCACAAAGCAGTAGGCTACCTGTAAAGGGTACTGGTTGACTGCATGTATCAGTCATGAAAGACCATGTTTCAAGGCTTACAGTTGTAGTCCTGGTGATGAGTTCGCGGCTAGTACTGAAGAAGCTAGTTCTTCTAGTGTACGAGTTAAGGACAGTGATCGTAGGTCTCTGCCCCAAAATGCTAGGTGCTGCTATATGGGCTGTTGACGAGTCTTTTTCTAAGACAAGAGCGAGCCTGATTAGAAAAAGCGAAGCCCTCACGATCGCGTAGGTGCAGCGACAGCGACACTCCAAATGCTGAGGGACGATCGTCGGTCTAAGCCCCTGTCTTGTGGGATCGATTAAGTCTGATCCAATCTTGCCTAAGAGTATATAGGTGTGTCCCTGGTAAAGCACTAGATCGCTGTGCTGAATGTCTTCCAGTTCAACCACTGTATTTTCCATTGCCTACTTTCTAAGCATGCCCCTGCGTTACCCGATACACTAGCGATCGCCAGGCAAATTGAGGTAACGCTAGCATCCGTCGCCAGCGCCAAGGTTCTTGATACAAGCGATAAACCCATTCCAAATGATTATCGCGCAGCCACCCAGGAGCACGAGTTTTGACGCCTGCCCAAATATCGAAACTGCCACCCACGCCGATCCAAATTGCGTTTGGGCAAAGGTGACGATGTTCAGCGATCCAAAACTCCTGTCGGGGCACACCCAAGCCAACGAGAATGAGTCGAGGCTGAGTCTCCTTTAGCATTTGTAGAAAGTGTGGAGTGTCGGCGGGAGTGAGGTAACCGTGCTGGGTGATGGCGATCGCCAATCCAGGCATTCGCGCTTGTAACTTTTCTGCCGCTTGCTGCGTGACTCCTGGTTTCCCGCCAAAGAAGGCGACCGTACCGAGCGAGGGCGATCGTCCAAACTCGCGCAGCAGTAATTCTGCCAGTTCAATCCCCGGACAGCGTTGCGTCGATCGACCATACAGCTTCAGGTACAGCACAATCCCCGCACCATCAGGGATCACCAGATCCGCTTGCCGAATGATGGTCGCTAACGGCAGATTTTGCTCGGCTGCCATCGTCATTTCCGCATTCAACGTCACCACATGACAGCCCTGCTGCTGCTGTGCACATGAAACTAGCCACCCGGCATAATCATTCAGCAAATGAACAGGCAAACCCAATACTGCAAACGGCTCTGGTGCTTCTAATGGAACAAACTTCTGCACAATGCTGCCTCACGCACTTAGAGATAATTTTCAAACACTAGATTTTACCGTAGAAGTTGTTTGCATCAGGCAGGTTTAACTTTTGGGTTTTGACTTCTTCTATCGCTACTGCCCCTGCTTTGCTTGTCACGTTCACAACGTTATACTCCTGAGTTTTCGCCTTCAGCCCTCAGCCTTTATCCCATCTCCTTCGGCACCATGCCCAGCCGCTGCAACAACTGTTCATCTTGCGTGGTTTCAGGGTTTGGAGTGGTTAACAGCACTGGTCCTGTGAAGATAGAATTAGCTCCCGCTAACAGGCATAGCGTTTGCAGTTCATCGCTCATCTGCAAGCGTCCAGCAGAAAGGCGAACGATCGCCTGTGGAAACAAAATCCGCGTGGTCGCCACCATCCGCACTAGCTCGATGGCATCCACAGGGGGCGTATCTTTGAGCGGCGTTCCGGCAACAGGCACCAGACAATTGATGGGAATCGACTCTGGCACCGGATTAAGCTCTGCCAGTGCTGCTAAAAGGGCGAGGCGATCGCTGACCGATTCGCCCATGCCAAGAATGCCACCGCAGCAAACCGAAATACCAGCGGCGCTAACGGCTTGAATGGTTTCCAGGCGATCTTGATAGGTGCGCGTGGTAATTACCTTGCCGTAGTAATCCGGTGAGGTATCGAGATTGTGGTTGTATGCCGTCAGTCCCGCTTCTTTCAAACGTTTCGCTTGATGGGGTTTGAGCATTCCCAACGTGCAGCAGACTTCCAGTTCCAGTGCCGCAACCTGACGCACCATTTCTAGCACTCGCTCAAACTGGGCACCATCCTTCACCTCTCGCCAGGCAGCACCCATGCAAAAGCGGGTCGATCCATGTGCCTTCGCGGCTTTCGCTTCAGCCAGCACCGTTTCAATATTGGCTAATGGCTGTGGCTCTAGCTCTGTTTTATTGTGAACACTTTGAGAACAGTAGGCGCAGTCTTCAGGACACAGCCCCGTTTTGATATTGCAAAGGGTACAAAGCTGCACCGCGTTGGGATTGTGATGCTCTCGATGGACTTGCTGCGCCTTAAAAAGTAAATCGGGCAAAGGTTGGTGATAAAGGCGATCGATCCGGTCATGCAGCGTTTCTGCGGCAGCATTTAAGGGGTTAGACAGCGCTGTAGTCATAAAAAATCCTATACATTCCTGTAAGGACGGTGTAATGTCCCTACGCGATCGCTTTCGTTAGATTACACCGTCTCCAGGATCTGTGGATAGAGAAATTGATAGCCTGCCTCGCGCAGCTTTTGATTCGACACTCTAGCGTTATACGGGCGAGTGCTAGACTGCGATGCATCCCACGTCACGTTGGGCAACCCGTGAGTCGCAAACAGCCGCTCTAGCAAGGCTCCTGTTGTAGTTGGCACCGTCCCTACCAGGTTGTAGACTCCCGTTAATGACTGCTGCCGCGCAAAGTCGATCGCGCCCACAATGTCATCCAGGTGTACCCAGTTAGCGGCATCCTCCCCGTTGCCTGGTCGCGTGGTGCCTGCTGCCCGCCCAAAAATTTTGGTTAACTCACGCCCTGGACCATAGATACCACCCAAACGCAAAACGCAAACCTTGAGCGCATCACTGGCAGCACTCAGCAAAATTTGCTCTGTCTCTGCTAGAAGCTCACCATTACGGTTTGCAGGCGCAATTTCTGAAGTCTCATCGACCCAACTACCTTGCTGATCGCCATACACCGCATAACTGCCCGTATAAATTACCTGCTGCACTGTTGGAGCATCTTTGAGCGCTGCTACCAATGTTTTTGCCGTTTGCAGATAGGTTTCCTCATAGGCATTCGCATTTGGCGCACCGATACTGAGTAGGACGATCGCTTGATCTTGAAGGAGCGATCGCACTCCTGCCTCATCGTTTCCTTTCACCACTTGCACCCGCTGTGCTACTGACTCTAGGTCAGCCACGCGATCAGGCGTTGTCGTCGTTGCCGTTACTGTCAACGTCGATCGCCACCGTTGAGCAACCGCTTTGCCCACATAGCCACAGCCAATAATTGTTGCGTTTGTCAAAAGCGTTACCAGTTATTCAAAAGGCAGAAGGATGAAGGCAAAAGGCAGAAGATAACGGCTGTATGAACTCAAAGCGTCTTTTGCTTCCCCTGCCTCCTTGCTTCCCCTACTCCCTACTCCCTACTCCCCATTCCCTAAACTCCCGACACTTTCCGCTTCGGTGTTAGCAGTCGTGCTGCCAGCACACCACCCAAAAAGCCGAAGAGATGCCCTTCCCAGGAAATGCCCATCTGTGTGGGTAGTACACCCCAAAGGAGGCTGCCGTAAAGGGTGCCGACAAAGAGCGACATGGCGATCGACGTCATGCTGCGCTCAAAATAACCCCTTGCTAACAGGTAGCCCAGATACCCAAAGACCACGCCACTCGCGCCAATGTGGATTGCAGAAGAGCCAAACATCCAGGTGCCCAAACCGCTGACAAAGGCAGAGACAAGGCTCACCCAAAAGAAATCGCTGGTTTCGCGCAGCATAATCAGCCAACCCAGCACCAGAAACGGCACCGTGTTGCCAATGAGGTGTGCAAAGTTGCCATGCAAAAAGGGCGCAAACAGAATGCCTCGCAAACCAACAACATTACGTGGATAAATGCCGTAAATATCCAGCGTTTGGCGAAGCCCCGCCCGAAACACAAACTGATCAAGAATCTCGACTGCCCACATTACGACAACCAAGCCGCCCAAAATCCAAAGCTGAGTCTTGATCTCCTGGGCAATTGCCTTTTCTTCGCCGCTACTGCTCATGCTCTGCCTCTTGCGTCATACGTTTGTAAGTATTCCCGATCGATCTACACCCGCAGCCAACTACTCTCCGCTATTGTACAAACTCTGCCCAACGATCGCTGTGCTTACAAAACACTCTAGATAGTGATGGCACTGGTAAAAGGGCAGTTGAGTCAATTATCGTGTGTACAGCGATTAATCTCTGAGGCATACACATGGCAGGTGAACCAACCGTTACGCTTACGATCGCCTTTAACGACCCAGAGCTAGACAACGAGGAACTAGAAGCGCAAGCCCAAAACCTGTTAGCTCAAATGCGAGACCTGGATGAAATTGAAACGGTCGATCGCGTGCTTGACCCTAATCCACCAGAGGGTAATAAAGCGATTGGCGGGATGCTGGTCGGGCTACTGATGGCTGAGGTCAGCGTTGCCAACTTTAAGAAACTAGGCGCATTTTTGGGCGATCGGCTGGGTGGTAAGGTGATCGAACTGGAAGTCGAGGCAAATGGCAAGAAGCTGAAGGTTAAAGCTAATAGTCGAGAAGAATTGGGAGCGGCGATCGACGCAGCCCAGAAATTTGTCGCAGGCTAGGAAATAGAAATGGCAAAGGTCGCGCTGCTGATTGGGGTTAGTGAGTATGAACCGGGGTTAAACGGTTTGCCCTCAGCGGTGAACGATGTGATTGCCATGCAGCAAGTGCTGACTAACCCAGAGATGGGCGAGTTTGCTGATGCCGCTGTAACCGTGCTGCAAAATCCCGATCGACAGACGATGGCAGATGCGATCTATCACTTGTTTGCGAACCGCCAGCGAGACGATTTGGTGCTGCTTTACTTCTCTGGGCATGGGGTTGATGACGGCAACGAGTTTTACTTCACTAATCGATTTATCCGCATGGAGCAGGGCAAATTGGTTTCTAGTACGGCTCTAGAAGCTCGATCAGTGCGCGATTGGATGGCACAAAGCCGCTCTCAGCGTAAGGTGATCATTCTCGACAGTTGTTTCAGTAGTGCGTTTGCAAGAGGTGTCACCGTCAAAGATAGCGGCAGCGTCAACCCAGAACAATTTTTGGGCGGTAAAGGCACGGCGATTCTTACTGCCTCAACTCGCTATGCCGAGACGCGTGAAAGTTTAGACCTGTCGGTGTATACCCACTACTTGGTCGAAGGCATCAGGACGGGCGGAGCCGATCACGACGATGACGGGTTTATTGCGATCGAAGAACTTCACACCTACGCCAGCAGCAAGGTGAAAGAAGCGGCTCCAGCAATGACACCAGAGTTCTATCAGGTGAAGGACGGCGACAAGATTCTGCTGGCAAAGTCACCCAAGCATGACCCGCATCTAAAGTATCGCAAACAGGTCAAACTGCTGGCAGAAGAGGATAATGGTGACTTTTCCTTTATCAATCGCCATTATCTAGATGAACTACAGCGTAGTCTGTCTCTCTTGACAGACGATGCTGCCATGATCGAAGCCGAAGAACTGGAACCCTACCATCAGCGTCGAGCCAAGGTTGATCGCTACCGTACAGTGTTTGAAGGCGCTATCGCCAAGCGATATCCCTTAAGCCAGGGCGACCGTCGTGGACTTCAGCGGTTTCAGCAATTGTTGAGTCTGCGTGATGAAGACGTAAGTGCGATTCAAGAACAAGTACTTGATTCTTTTTTAACCAAGTCAGTATCAATACCAGAGACAACTAAACCTGAAAAATCAAATGATATCGAAGGAGAAACTGATAAAAATTTTACTTTTGAGCGGTTCACAGCTAGAGCAATTAAAGTGATAATGCTAGCTCAGGAAGAGTCACGTCGCTTGGGGCACAATTTTGTAGGTTCTGAGCAAATCCTCTTAGGTTTAATCGGAGTAGGTACTGGCATTGCCGCAGAGGTACTTAAGTCGTCAGGTGCCAACAGCCTCAAAGATGTCCGGGCTGAGGTTGAAACGATCATCGGACGAGGTTCTGGCTTGGTTGCAAACGAAACACCATTTACACCGAAAGCAGAGCAAATAATAAAGCAATCTCTAGAAGAAAGTCGTCAACTTGGTCATAACTTAGTTGATACAGAACATCTACTTTTAGGGGTTATTCAGAATGGTGATGGGGTTGCAGGGCGAGTTCTAGAGAACTTAGGTGTGAATCTACAAAAGTTAAGAAGTTTAGTTCTACAGACGATAAAAGGAGCAGGCAGGTAAGCTCATGAAAATCGATCGCCCTTGAGCCAATTATGCAAGGGCGATCGTACTTGTAAGAAGGAGCGATCGCGCTACCCCAGAGACTGAGGACACGGACAGACGATCGGTCATAGTAGAGTGGTAAGCATTCTGTCACCATTTGCGTGATTGATTAAAATGTCTCAGCGCGATCGCCAAATGTGGGATGCCGGACGCTTTTGGCAAACCCTCACTTACTTCGAAACAATTCCTGTTGTTAGCTGGTTCCAAAAAATGGTGTTTGGCTCGACTCCGCCTCCCAATCTGCAACCCCAAGCCGATGTGTTGTTTGACTTTCGCCAATCCAATGCTGCCCTTAACCAAACGTGGGGTGCCCTTGATGATGTTGTCATGGGTGGGGTGAGTAACAGTTCCTTTCAGCTAAACGAAGGGGCAGCGAGCTTTAGCGGCATTGTCTCGACCGCTAATTCTGGCGGCTTTGCCTCCGCTCGTACTCGTAATTTTGAGCCACCGCTAAACTTGGCTGCTTATACAGGTGTGGCACTGCGGGTTAAAGGTGATGGACAACGCTACAAGCTACTACTGCGTGACGAAGATAGCTGGGATAGCCTTGCCTACGCCTATTCGTTTGACACGATCGCCCAAGAGTGGGTGACGATTCAAATTCCCTTCGTGCAGATGGTGCCAGTATTTCGGGCTAAAACTCAGCCCACGGCGCGATCGCTTAACTCGGCTCAGATTCGCTCCTTGCAACTGATGTTGAGCAAGTTTGAATATGACGGAGCATTGAATCTGCACTTTACACCTGGCGCGTTTTGCTTGCGTGTCGAGGCGATCGAGGTTTACAAATAGCCTCAAGGCACTGCATCCATTCCAGGCATGAAAAAGAGCCAGAAGTCAGAACGTTTCTGTAGGCTCTTATTCCAATCCGTTAATGTTAATCCACTTAAACTAGGGCTGACTTAGCTCAGCAAATTAACGGCACTGGGATTAAATAGGAGCACAATATTGGCACTTGATACCGATCGAACCCGCCCGCGTGACCGTCTCAGAGTGCTCTTGCTGGGTAAGTTTTCTGTAGGGCGAGTGGTGCGCTCAGTCCTTTTCATTTACCTGGCGCTCGGTGCTTACGCCTTCTTTTTTGCCGATCACCAGATCTTTCAACCGCAGCCTTCGAGCTATCAGGACGATCGGACAACGCTCAAGCTTACTAGCGCTCCCAATATACAGATTTCTGCTGTCTATCTACCTCACCCCAAGGCAACCTACACTATCCTTTACAGCCACGGTAATGCCGAAGATCTGGGAGATATTCGTCCCCGTCTGACGCAGATCCAGGCGATCGGTGTGAATGTTTTTGCCTATGACTACCGGGGCTATGGCACCAGCCAGGGTAGTGCTTCCGAACAGGCTGCTTATCAAGATATTGACGCTGCCTACCACTACCTCACGACAACGCTAAAGCAGCCACCCAACCGCATCATTGTCTATGGGCGATCGGTTGGTAGCGGTCCTAGCATTGATTTGGCGACCCGTCAGGCTGTGGCTGGGTTGGTGGTTGAAAGCGGCTTCAAATCTACATTTCGGGTGCTTACCCACATCCCTCTTTTTCCCTTCGACAAGTTTCCCAATATCAACAAAATTGGTGCTGTTCCTTGTCCTGTGCTCTTCATTCACGGCACTCGCGATCGCACAATTCCGCTTCAGCATGGGCAAGCACTCTTCGATCGTGCCAATCAACCTAAGACATTCCTCGTCGTGGACGGTGCAGACCATAACGATGTTGAGCAAGTTGCCGGAGAGCGTTACACTCAGGCACTACGAACCTTTATCCAGACACTTGATCAGGCTGCACCAAACCCAAAAAACTCTCAATAAAAAAGCCCGACGTGAATCGGGCTAGTCACTACTCTCTCATATCCGAAAAACGTTCAGGCAAGTACAGCGTTAAAGCAACTGACACGGCTCATTTACAACGTGTGCAGTCAAAAAGCAGGTACTTGCAGAAAGAAAGCTGTTGCTCTAGAGGTCGCCACCACTAGCTGCCAGCAGAAAAATCACAACAGGACCAGCGATAACGACCGCGGCTAACATCGCAAGCTGAATGATCGATTCCATGTCCTTACTCCCTATCAGTCACTAAAATAAACTTGATGCGCGGACGTAACTTTTCCGCAACAACCAAATCTTATCTGGCTGCTTATGCCAGTTCTAAGAAAGTTAACAAAAGTTAAAATAGCAATCAAGCTTGAATCGGTGCACTCTCAGGCGCTTGACCCGTTAAGCTCGACGAAGGGCTATATGGATAAATTGAGTTGCAAACCGTCAGCCTTAACTCCGCACTCAAAACGTGCCAACCTCGAAACGTTCTAACATAAATGGAGGGACGCAAAACCTTATTTTTAGCCATCTTTAGGTACACAAGCCCTCCTTACTCTTCTCCCCTTACCCCTCACTCTCATGCCAACTTGGCGCTGTGTAAAGCAGTGTGGTGCCTGTTGCCACCTAGACCCAACCGATCGACCCGATTTAGAAGACTACCTTTTATCCACAGAACTGGCGCTTTACCTGAGCATGGTTGGCGATGATGGCTGGTGTGTGCACTTTGACAAAGCCACCCGCGAATGCAGCGTTTACGACGATCGCCCCCGCTTTTGTCGCGTCGAACCAGACGTTTTTCAAGATCTGTTTGGGGTGGAACCAACTGAACTGAACGACTTTGCGATCGCGTGCTGCCAAGAGCAGATTGAAGGTGTCTATGGCGATCGCAGTCTGGAGCAGCTTCGCTTCGAGCGTGAGGTTGGCATCGGACCCATTAGCAACATTGACCTTTAGCAATAAGTTGAAGATAATGAAAAGAAAATGAAAGCCAATTCCTTTTCTTTTTAGAGTTGCCGTGGAAGTTTCATCGTCTGCTGTTGACATCACTCCTTTGCTAGAAACGACTCATCTGGTTAAACCGTTTGGCAAAGCTTATCTCTTGACGGAACCAGTATTGATCGAACCAGAACCGTTGCCAAAGACTGAAGGCACGACCCATCATCAACTGATTGACAGCACGATCGCGCCGACTGTTGCCCCTTCTGCAGTGACTGCACCCTCGTCGATCGCTAAAGACGGTGCCAACTCTCAATGGAAAGTGTTTGGCACTACCTTTATCACGATCTTTTTGGCTGAGTTGGGCGACAAAACTCAGGTGGCGACGCTCCTGATGTCTGCTGAGTCTCATGCGCCGTGGATTGTGTTTACAGGCGCTGCTGCTGCGTTGGTGACAACAAGCCTGCTTGGTGTTCTCGTTGGTCAATGGCTATCATCCCGCGTCTCGCCCAAAACGCTCGATACCGCTGCTGGCATCATGTTGGCATTCCTCTCCCTCTGGCTCTTTCTGGATGTTATGAGAATGTAGGGAAGGATTGCGACATGGATTGAAACTCAAAACTTAAAACTTAGAACTCAAAACTTAGAACTCAAAACTTTCTATGGATTGGCATCTTTTAGGCATCAGCTTTATCACGGTTTTTCTGTCGGAGTTGGGCGACAAAAGCCAACTAGCAGCGATCGCCCTCAGCGGCAACTCAAAAGCGCCTCGCACCATCTTTTTTGGTACGGCTGCTGCTCTTTTATTGGCAAGTCTGCTGGGTGTCTTCGTTGGCGAAGGTACTGCTTACTTTCTACCAGCGCGTCTGGTCAAGCTTACGGCGGCCCTAGGGTTTGCGGTGATGGCAATTCGGCTCCTGTTGCCCAAGTCAGATGCTTCTGAAACGTTAGAACGTGTTCCCGAATAAGCTTAGTCTCTACGTTTTTCATCTTCACGCCCTAAAATGAAGACTGAACGCTGGAGTTAAGACTATGGCTGCTAATGTCGAAATTTATACCTGGAGTACTTGTCCCTTCTGCATTCGGGCAAAAGCACTGCTCGATCGCAAAGGTGTCAAGTACACCGAATATTGCATTGACGGCGATGAACCAGCGAGAAGTAAGATGTCTCAACGCGCCAACGGTCGACGTTCTGTACCGCAGATCTTTATTAATAATCAACACATCGGTGGGTGTGATGACATGACAGCGCTGAATGCACAGGGCAAGCTCGATCCACTCCTACAAGCTAGCTAAACGGCAAGCTAGCTAAACTGTTTACCGTTTCCAACCTACAGTCCGCCTACTAACCATGGCTCGACTAATGCTGCCAATCTGACCATTGACCACTGACAAAGGTTAAACCCTGTGAAATTTGCATTCATCATCGACCCGATCCAGCGACTTGACCCTGGGCACGATACCAGCGTTGCCTTAATGGAAGCCGCACAGGTACTTGGGCACGAAGTCTGGATCACGCAGGCAGCGCAACTGAGTGTTGTGGACGGCAAAGCCTTGGCACCGTTAGAGCGTGTTGACCTTACACCTGTAACACTTGTTGAGGGTCTGTGGAGTGCGGCTAACCCCTGGTTCAAGGTGAGCGATCGCGCCCTCTTACCATTAGAGGCAATGGCTGCCGTTTTTATGCGGACTGATCCGCCTGTGACGGTGCCTTACCTTTACGCTACATATATTTTGGACTATATCGATCCTGCTAAAACGTTGGTGGTCAACTCTCCCGCAGGCATTCGAGCCGCCAACGAAAAAATGTACGCGCTGCAATTTGCTGATGCGATTCCAGAAACAATTGTGAGCCAGGATAAGCAGGTGATCCGGCAGTTTGTGGAGCGCAAAGGCGTAGCAGTTTTGAAGCCCCTGGGTGGCAAGGCAGGAGAAGGCATTCTCATCTTGGAAGCGGGCGATCGCAACATTAATTCACTGGTTGAAATTAGTACTAATCAGGGGCAAGTCCCTGTGATGGTGCAAACCTATTTGCCAGAAGCAAAAGATGGCGACAAACGCATTATTTTGCTGGATGGTGAACCGATCGGTGCTGTAAACCGGATTCCCACTGGCAACGAATTTCGGGGCAATATGGCAGTAGGCGGCAGAGTAGCTCAAACCACCATCACCGAAAGAGAGCTTAAAATCTGCGCTCAGCTTGCGCCCACGCTGCAACGTGATGGTCTGGCGTTTGTTGGCATTGATATTATTGGCGGCTACCTGACCGAAGTGAATGTCACTAGCCCTACAGGTATCCGCGAGATCGATCGTCTGGACGACATTCGCTTGGGGCAACAGGTTATCGAGTGGGTTGTCCGCACTCAACAGGCTAGTAATAAAGCGGTCGCAAAAACGCTGGCGTAAATGCTGCTTAGGCAGCCGAAATTTGCGCGATCACTGTTGATGTATTCTTTAAGCCCCAAAACGAATCACCTCTCAAAACAAGATGGACAGCAACAAGCCCCCTGTTGCTGTCCATCTCGCTTGTCTCTTGGTGTTGGTGTCTAAGTGACCCAACCTGTTTCTACGGTAACGAGCGGAAGAGACAATTAGGTAAAGTCGCTATAAAGGGAGGCTAGAAACACGTAAGGCTTTTGTGTCTTTTGCTACCAAGTGCTCCTGTGTTTGGCGCTAACTAATGCCTGTGCCCGTAAACGGAGTGCCCCAAAAAGCCCAGTTTTCCTTATTGAATGGCGATCGCCACTTAGAAATCAGTGCAGACTCTAAGCGTTGGCGATCACGGGTCTGCGTTGGTGCAAGCGACCAAAACGCAATACCTAGCAAGGTTTCGAGCTGATTTTGGTAATGAACCTGCCGATAGTTCAGCAGGTAACGCTTGCAATCATGTTCGCCTTTCCATCGCTGTCCAGACTTCACCGTCTCGCCAACGTAGAGCAGAATTGGTAGGGTGTAGTCAATGACAAAGTAAAGCGCTGCTACACCATGATCGCTCGCTTTCCAGCGCCAGAATTCTGTATTCTGCTGCGGCAAGCTAAACGGATCAAGACTGTCTGGGTCTGCCTTCGGAGCAGGCGTGTCAAATAACGTGCCTTGCTGTAATGGTGGCGCGATCGTCACCTGCTGCTGATAGTGAAAAAGCCGCTGTTTCCATGTCTGCAAGGCTTCAGCGCTAATTCTTAGCCCTTCTGCTGGCTGGGTAGCGTAGCCCAACGTCTTTTGTTCGGACACAGAAAAAAGTGAAAGCTGCTCACGATACTTTGTCAAATCAACTGCTACCTATAGCGTTCTTCTTGTTAAGGGTACGCTACTAGTGAAAAAAAGGCATGCAAAGCGCCAAATTTACGTCAAAGTAGGAGCCTTCGCTACACAAGGAAAATTTGAAAAGCTCCTTTTTCGTTAGAGTATGCCTACTTCCCAAAGAGAGCTCTGCAATGCCATTGCTACGATCGCTCTGCTCAACAGTACGCAAACGAAAACAGACTGCCCAAATTAAAGCAGTCTGCGGCTGTATGATTCCCAGCGAAACAAGTTAACCTAACTCGCAATGCCTCTTGGTACGCCTTCTAGTGCCTCTTGCTCAGTTTCAAAAATCTCAAACACCGAGTCCATCATCGTTACTTCAAACACTAACTTTGCTTCAGGATGAACGTTGCAAATGCGGAAGCTGCCACGTACTTTGTCGGCATCGCGCATTCCAGCAACAAGCGATGTTAATCCAGAGCTATCAATAAAGTTAACCTGACCCAAATTGACGACTACATGGTGGCTGAGCTTAGAAATAGATTCCTGTAGCTTTAACCGAAACTGCCATGCCGTTGTAATGTCAAGCCGCCCCGTAGGCGTTAAAACGATGACAATCGTCCCGTCTTGGGTCGTATGGGTTTTTTGCTCCATGTGAATTGATTTTTGCTCCATAGGGAACACTTACCCTCTCCTAAGAACGGTAGTTATGTTGGTGATTTTAACCGAAGCTTTGCGCTGTGTCTCGACGATCAAGGTCTGTATCAAGCTACATAGCCCCTTTAAGCAATTGTTCCCTAGAGAAAGGCAATAACATCGCCCTTTAAGCAGGACCTGACACACATTACAGGCGTAAACGAGTTAAGTGTGGCCGTCAGACAGCTTGCAATATGGGTGCAAAAAATATCCTACCAGTAGTTTATCCTAGACTTCTTAGGATGGTAATGTCCAGTTGACCCAATCTTGTGGTTTCAAGAAGGTTTCGTAGAGGGCGGCTTCTGGAGTATTAGGTTCTGGGGTATAGCCATATTCCCAACGTACAAGCGGGGGCAGCGACATCAGAATCGACTCAGTGCGTCCGTTAGTCTGCAAGCCAAAGATGGTGCCCCGATCGTACACGAGGTTAAATTCGACGTAGCGTCCACGCCGATAAAGTTGAAAATTGCGTTCACGTTCGCCATATTCGTGTGAACGCCGCCGTTCAACAATTGGCAAATAAGCAGGCAAAAAGGCTGTACCGCAGCTTTGGATAAAACCAAAGAGATCGTCCCAGTTGCGGTTATGGACTGTACCAACAGACTGGCTATGGCGAGCTGCTGCCGTATCGCTTTGAGAACCGGGGTAAGCAACCGGGTAGAGAATGCCCTGCGTATCTTGGTAGTCAAAGAAAATACCGCCAACGCCGCGTGTCTCCTGACGATGCTTCAAGTAGAAGTATTCGTCGCACCAGAGCTTGAATGTAGGGTAATACTCTGGATGGTGGCGATCGCACGCTTGCTTCAGCGTTTGGTGGAAGTGAACCACGTCTTCCGCAAAGGGATAGTAGGGTGTGAGATCAATCCCCCCTCCAAACCACCAAACAGGACCAGCTTCAAAGTAGCGATAGTTGAGGTGAACTGTGGGGATGTAGGGATTGCGTGGATGTAAGACCATCGACGTGCCCGTGGCATAAAACTCATAGCCTCTAGCTTCTGGGCGCTGCATGACGATCGAGGGCGGCAGATCTTTGCCCCATACTTCCGAAAAATTGACGCCACCCTGCTCAAAAACGTCGCCTTCTCGCATCACGCGCGATCGACCACCACCGCCATCTTCGCGTACCCAGCTATCTTCCTGAAACGTTCCATTGCCATCAACTTGTGCTAAACCCTGACAAATCTGATCTTGCAAGCTGCGGAGAAACTGGCTGACGCGCTCGCGCGAATCGGAGGGTGGAAGCGTGGTCGAGGTCGCCGACTCAGAGGTGGAAAAAGCAGTCATAGTCAATTTCGATCGCTCTAAATGCTTTCTTAGCGTACCGTGAATTGTACCTGTAACCAAGACAGTTGAAGATGTGTGAATTAGTGTGAAGGAAAGCGGGAGAAGGGTGAAGCGGTGGAAGGGCAAAGAGTGAAGAATGGAAGGGAAAGCAAAGAGGTTTTTGAATTCATTCTGCCCCCTGCCTTTTGCCTTTTGCCCTCTGCCTTTTGCCTTTTGCCTTCCTCACTTAGTTCACTAAGCGCTCTAAGTATCGTTCTATTAACAAAATGGCAACGATGTCGTCGATTGGGCGCGGGATGGTACGAAACGATTGGGGAATGAGACTGGTTAGCCCCTGAGCTGGGTACATTTGCCAGTAACGATCGCGTGCTTCCAGGCTGCTGTGTCGTTCATCCACCATGATGATGCGAAGTGGATCGGTGAAAGCCTGACCGAGTTTTTGCTTCCAGTCTTTGGCAGTGGTTTGGTCGCCCATAATCAGCAGTGAAATCGGAAATTGTCGACGCAGTGCTTGAATAGTGTTGATCGCAGCCTCTGCTTCAACGACTTGATGGTAGCGCAATGTGCGATCGACCCCAAGCACAGCTAGACCACACTTGCGTCGCCCTGGATCAAAGCCCAAGATCACGGGTTGGTCAGACGCAGGTGGTTCAGTTGGCGCAGAGGAGCTAGAGTGCATGGCATTGTGGAACGACAGAAGAACATCAAAGCAGAGCATTGCAGCACTAGGCGTTAGGGTTTTTGCCTATCAGTTGTTGGTGTATCAGTCGTTGATGTACCAGTCGTCGGTGTATCAGTTGTCGGTGTATCAGTTGTCGGTGTTAGGTTTTTCGTGCGGAGTATCACTCGCCCGTTTTGAACGGCAACTAACTCAAGATTAAGTGGTCCAGCCGTATAGATTACGTCTGCGGCAACCGCCTTTAACTCAACTGTTTGTTTGTACTGCTTTAACTGTTCAACAAAGGTAATGACATCTTGAATGCGCCCGATTTGCACCGAATCAGCTAAAATTCCGAGGTTGCGAGCACGGAAATTAGCACTGGCAAGGAGCTGGTTGATTCGCTGTTGAAGCTCAACATCTGGTGTTGCTGCTGGATTAAGTGAGGTGCCAGCCACAACGTCCCCAGCTAAAAAAACAACCCGATTACGCACGGCATCGGCAAAAACCTGAATCAACTTTTCGCCTACCAGGTAGTTTGCGCTTGAGTAGATGCGAACAATGTAATCTTGTCCATCATCAATTTGTTCAATTAGTTGTTTAACCTCGGCATTTGTAATTTGCACTACTTGTTCGGAGGCTCCTGGTCGCACGGAGCGAAGCGCTGCCTGGTTTGCCTCTCGTAAGATTTGATCAACTGCTTGTTTGGCGGTCGCTGAGTTTGTTGTCCGAATAGCGACAGACGCAAGCACTTGACCACGCTGAATCGCAACATTGCCGATGCGCAAGCCCTCTGCTGTTAACCGCAACCGTTGAACATCTTGAACTAACGCTTCTTGCTGCTGTTCAAGGTCTTTGAGGCGGGCTTCACGCTGTTGAATGATCTGGTCTCTTGCTCGCACTTCTTGTTCACGTTGACCAATGACCTGATCGCGCTGTGCCTGCAATTGGCTAATCTCTGACCGCAGTCGGAGTGCCTGTTGTGAGACGATCGTCAGCCGACTTTGGGTGCTGCTAAGTGCAGCCTGCGTTTTGGCTGTTTCTGCCTGGGCACGCGATCGCTCAGTGATTGCCCCTTTTAGTGATTGATTGGTCTCGGTCAGTTGCTTCTTTGCCGTGGTCAGTTGCTTCTTTGCCGCTTCGCGATCGGTACGCGATTTTGTTAGTTCGCTCTCAACTTGCCCTTTCTGGCTTCTAGCTTGCTCTAGCTCAGTGCGAGTATTTCGCAAACGGCGTTGAATAGTGCCGAGCTCAAAAAGACCGGTTCGCAGTTGGTTGCTGGCAGCAATCAAAACCCCTAGCGTAGAAGCTGAAATGAGAATACCCGTCATGATAGTGACAAGCGTGGCAGTCTTTCGAGGACGCAGCTTGAATAAACTAAGGCGAGCTTTGCCCACACGAGTACCGATGCGATCGCCCAATGTGGCAATTACCGCACCAAGTATCAGCACTGCCACAATCAGAATTTCGCCGCCGGACACACTTATACTCCCACAAGCCCCACTTCTACAGCACTATGAAGCTGTTGGGACGAATTCACATACAGCGTACCTTAACTCGTTAAATTCTGTAGCGCGTTGTGAAATTCGTAACTGTGAAAGATGTGAGGAGCAAGAAGTGAGGAGGAAGGGGATCATGAGGTAAAGCAATGAGGGTTACAAGGCTTAAACAAATACCTATCAGTCCTCCCGTGCTGGTCTTTCCCTGCAAGTCGATCGCTTCTGACAGGCTGACTCTCTCTGCTAAGAACTAAGTAAATTGCTGACTCAGCGTCACTGGGTTATGCACCGTAATTTTCTTCTTGTGGATTGAAATCATTTTGTCTTGTCGCAGATCTCCGAGTAAACGAGTCACTGTTACGCGGGTTGAACCGATCGCCTCTGCAATCGCCTGATGGGACAATTTGAGGTCGATCGTAATGCCATCGTTTGTTGGCATACCAAAATCGCGGCACAGAATCAGCAAAAAGCTCACCAAGCGAGACCCCATATCTCGATGTGCCAGCGTTTCAATCATCATCTCCGT
The DNA here is from genome assembly GCF_014695795.1 of Phormidium sp. FACHB-592. Taxonomy (NCBI): domain Bacteria; kingdom Bacillati; phylum Cyanobacteriota; class Cyanophyceae; order Oscillatoriales; family Oscillatoriaceae; genus Phormidium; species Phormidium sp. FACHB-592. The sequence continues at coordinate 333,295 of NZ_JACJOZ010000103.1, read as the reverse complement.
TTGCAGGATGCGCGATGAGAGACCACGGAGCAAAATCATGGATAGCTCAGGGTTATCCTTTAGCGCTTTCTCGACCTGCTCGATCGGAACTGAAAGCAGTTCTACAGGTGTAAACGCAACAGCATGATAAAAGCGATCGGACTTATGCCCCGTGATGAGCGACAGCACACCAAACACGCTATTTTCTCGTAGCAACGCGACCGTGATTTCCTCACCCGCTTCGTACACTCTAGAAAGCTTGACCGCACCGCGCACCAGAAAATACACACGCTCTGCCGGGTCGCCTGGAAAGAAAATAGTCTTACCCCGTTCAAATGTCTCAACAACGGGTGGAAAAGCACCACCACCCATTTGTCGAAATACTGATGCCAGCGGTCTATCTTGCGTCACTACCATATCCCCTTACCTGGTGCTCCCACATTACCCGCTCACACTGTTCAGCCTATGCCGTCCAGCCCACACGACAGAAGACAAATTGAGACGATCAAGAGTTTGTAACTTAGAACACTTAAACTCACTCCAGTCGGCTTTTTTGTGCCTGATGTTACACATTCTTCTGTAGATAGTCACATTAAGCGCCTGACAGCCACTTAGCGGACTCCCTACCCCAGTGTGAACGCAAAAGCAGCGATCGCTTCAAATTACCCTAACAAGAACAAAATAACTCAACAAATTTCAGCGATCGACGACCGTTCAGCGGCTCACTACCCTTGATGCTCCATCTTTGAGTATTCTTGAAGCACTCGAAGTTGCTGTTGAAGATAGATCGCCATGCTAGACCTGACCGGAAAAAATGCCCTTGTAACTGGCATAGCCAACAATCGCTCGATCGCCTGGGGCATTGCCCAACAGCTCCACAAAGCAGGCGCAAACATTGGCATTACCTACTTACCCGATGACAAAGGACGCTTTGAAAAGAAAGTGGCTGAGCTGGTAGAACCATTGCAGCCCAGCCTCTTTGTACCTTGCAACGTTCAGAATGATGCTCAAGTCGAAGAAACATTTGCCACTGTCAAAGAGCAATGGGGCAAACTCGATATCCTCATTCACTGCCTTGCCTTTGCCAATAAGGAAGACTTAACTGGACATTTTGTGGATACGTCTCGTGACGGCTTTGCTACAGCGTTAGATATTAGCGCTTACTCATTAGTCAAGCTCTGTGCAGCAGCAAAACCATTGATGACAGAGGGCGGCAGCATCGTCACGTTGACTTACCTGGGCGGCGTGCGGGTCATCCCAAATTACAACGTGATGGGCATTGCCAAAGCCGCGTTAGAAATGAACGTGCGCTATCTTGCTGCTGACCTTGGCGTTCATAACATTCGTGTCAATGCCATTTCAGCCGGACCTATTCGCACCCTTGCCTCCTCAGCCGTGGGTGGCATTCTCGATATGATTCACCATGTTGAGCAAGTAGCACCCCTGCGCCGGACGGTTACACAGATTGAGGTCGGCAACGCTGCCACATTCCTTTGTAGCGACTTGTCAAGCGGCATTACCGGGCAGATTCTTTATGTTGATGCTGGTTATGAAGTGATGGGAATGTCGGAAGCAAAGGGCTAGGCGAGCAAAGGATAAGGGCTGGAGACTGAAATTTAGCCCTTATCCTTCAGCCTTCAGCCTTCTTTCTAAAACCCCATTGCCCGCGCTACTGTATCCAACACTGGCTCAATGCCCAGACGAAGCTGGTTTTGGCTGTGCTTGATGGCAGTATCAGGATCTTTGAGTCCATTGCCTGTAAGAACGCAGACGACTGTAGCGCCAGTGGGAACTTGCTCTTTGACCTTTAGCAGCCCAGCCACCGAAGCCGCGCTAGCAGGTTCACAAAAAATACCTTCCTCAGATGCTAGTAGGCGATAAGCGTCTAAAATTTCAGCGTCAGTAACGGCAGCAAAACTGCCCTGGCTCGCGTGCTGTACCGCGATCGCCCGATCCCAGTTCGCTGGATGCCCAATCCGAATGGCAGTAGCAAGAGTGTCTGGTTGTTCAACAGGCTGCCCAGTGACAAAGGGCGCAGCTCCAGCAGCTTGGAACCCCATCATGCGAGGTAACTTGGCGCAGCGCTGTGCCTGGTGATACTGGCAAAAACCCATCCAGTAAGCAGTGATGTTACCTGCATTGCCAACTGGGATACAGAGCCAGTCTGGTGCGTCTCCCAACGCATCCACAATTTCAAAAGCGGCAGTTTTTTGCCCTTCTAAGCGATAAGGGTTTACCGAATTGACCAACGTAACGGGATAGTGCTCAGACATCGTTCTCACAATACTCAATGCCTGGTCAAAATTGCCCTTAATTGCTAATACCTCTGCACCATAGAGTAACGCCTGCGCCAATTTTCCTAGCGCTACGTAGCCCTCAGGGATCAAAACGAACGCTTTCATGCCACCGCGACGAGCGTAAGCAGCAGCAGCAGCAGAGGTATTGCCTGTGCTGGCACAAATTACCGCTTGCGCGCCTGCCTCTTTTGCTTTAGAGATCGCCATTGTCATGCCCCGGTCTTTGAAGCTCCCGGTGGGGTTTAGACCGTCGTACTTTACAAGAACCTTTACTTGCCTGCCAATTTGAGCCGCGATCGCAGGCGCAGGGATCAACGGTGTATTGCCTTCATGCAGTGTCACTACGGGCGTTTGGTCAGTAACAGGCAGATAGGGGCGATATGCTTCGATTAACCCGTGCCAGCCTGCTTTTGCTGCTTGAGCAACAGGTCCAGAGTGAGCAGATGGCTGTGCGGGAGAGCGATGGGAGTCAGCAGGCAAAACAGTGGTCACAGGCTTTACGCGATCGAACTAAGCGGGTTTGCAGATGACAATCCTTGCGGCTGTTAACCCTACCTATGGCGATCGACGTTACGTTGATCGAGTATGGTTTGGTCAGTCGAAAGTGACGTCAATCTCAGTTTACCCCGAACGCTCCTTTTACCACGATCGCTAGCGATCGTGGTTACGACATCTTCCTTTCAGGCGGGGCGGCACTAGTGCTTCTGCAATGGTTTTTGATTGCCAGGCAATTGTCAAATGTCAAAGATGTGCCCAGCAGTAAGCTTAGGCGTCTTCCAAAAAACCCAGGGTTGCAATTGGTGTCGTCTCTGCTAACATTTTGTTTCCGTAATTTTGCCAGTTTCAAAACTGACTCCTGTGATTACAGTTTGCGGAGGGCATTGCTAAAATTTTGTAAAGTTTGGGTTAAGATTATACCTGCGGTGTGAGTAAGTACAAATGACTAGCCAAATTCTAACCAGCAACAGTTCAATACGTGTGTCTGCCTCCGAAGCAGAGCAACTTCAAGCACAGAAGGCTGAAGCAGCCGTTGTCGATCAGCATCGTTCACGCTTGATCGAAGCAATGAAGTCTCAGTACCAGTTGGACCAGCAAGTTGAGTTTCTTCATCTTCAAGCAGAAGCCGATTTGCTTTTACAGCAGCTACAGGCACTTAAGCAGAAACGTGCAGCATCCTCAGCACAGTAGTTTGCTTGGTGCAGTAAAAGATATTTTCAGGAGCAACCTATCCCTAAAGTGAGCTGTAAACAAGGCGGGCTAGAAGGGGATAGCGTGTTTCGGCGATCGCCCCATTCTCTAGCAATCGCTGAAGCAAATAACACTATGAATTAGCAACGCAATCGGCGATCGCACCGTTAATTCTTTTAAGTTGCCGCGCGATCGTCTCATGACCAGACTCGTTACCGAATTAACGGCTCTAGGTAAACAGCGCTTTGCTAGTACGTCCAGGCTTTCATTTCCAAAGCTTAGGTTGCGTCAGGCTTTATACTTGGCATGGCTTCATCGGTTGACGTTGCTTATGCGCTTTTTCTGGTTTGACCCTTACCTTTGGATACACCTTGCGGGGTTAGCAGCACTTCCTCTTTTTCTAGAGATCTGTTTGGTCGGGTTTGCGACCGGCGATCCGCTTCTACCAGTATGGCTAGAGATTTTGCTGGTAGCCGTAGCGGGTGTTGCTCCTATCTTGTGGATGCAATGGCAGCGTCCGTTCTACATTTTTAGTGTGATGGCAGTGGCAGTGAAGCCAGAGCAACTCACCGATGACCAACGGCGGCTGTTAGTTCTGTTTAAATCGCAGCGCAATCGTGTGTTGGCGGCAGTGACGCCAGTCTTCTTAGTTTTTCTGTTGTGGAAGATCTACGCTATTGCTCCGATCGCCGCACCTGTTGTTGCATTTTTGCCCAGATGGCGTTTCTTCGGGCTACTGCTGGCTGCAGGTGCCTTTCTTGGTAGCAATCTCTTCATGCAGGTGCCTATCAGCGTCGCTAGCGTCATGTTGACTACTGAATCAGCATTTGCTGCTACGCCCCCTTATCCGTTGGAGTCAATCCGACGTAGTTTTACACTGGTGGGTTTACGGGTCAATCGGTTTTTGCCGCCTCTTCGCTCCGAGGTGAATCCAGCAGTGGTCGAAACGGTGCCATTAACCGCTACTCAAGCTACGCCTCCCCCTTCGCAAGCGTCACCTGGTACTGATCCCCTTGCTAGCGATTTGTGGGTAGAGGCAGAAACCCCTGCGATCACAGCATTGGCAACTGACAGTGATGTTGTGCCATCCGTTGCCAGCGATGAGGCAACAGGCAGCAATGCAGATAAGCTTGCATCAGAACAAATGGACTCTTAGTCAGTAGATGTTGATACTGGCAATCTCTTTGGGGATTGCTGTTCTCCTTGGCTCTTGCTAGAGGCTAAAACTTCACGCCTACAATAGAGTGAGTACCCTTTGGCTTTGCTATGAGTAATGATTTAGGGTCGCCCCTACGCTTCCCCAGGGTGCCAAACGATCGCCGGCTGGCAGCGTTTGCGATCGACTTTGGCACAGCATCTCTATTAAGTATTCTGGGTGGAGCCAGCGCTGTTATTCCTCTCTTTATCTTGAGCTGGTATGGGCTACGAGTCATTCTTGTTGTCAAAAACCAGGGGCAAAGTTTAGGACGGTGGGCGCTAGACATGAAAGTGCTTGACCCGAAGTATCGGGCTTTGCCAGGTTTGGTTGAGCTAACTAAACGAGAAGCACTGACGGGCGGCGGTAGCCTGTTACTGTTGCTTAGTATTGTGAATCTCAGCCCCACCAATGGCTTAATTTTGATCGCGCCGATCCCGTTGCTGGTGGATTGTGGTTTGGCATTCCTGGATAACGACTTTCGGCAGGCATGGCACGATCGCATTGCCCGCACTGTAGTGATTCAGACCAGCCGGGGCTACTCACTCGACATCAAGCTTAAAAAGATGTTTGCTCAAGTGAGCGATCGTGTGAAATAATGGATGTTTGTGTATATTTCGTCCCTCTTCACTGATTTGTAGGATTATGGCTAAGGGTAAAGGTGTTCGCATTGTAATTACGCTGGAATGTACCGAGTGTCGCACCAACCCCGACAAGCGATCGCCGGGGGTCTCCCGCTACACATCTACCAAAAATCGTCGCAATACCACTGCACGGATTGAGCTAAACAAGTTCTGTCCTCATTGCAATGGACATAAGGTTCACAAAGAGATCAAGTAAGTCGCTATCAATAGCGTCTAGTCGGCAGTCCGAATTATTATGACGCTGACCCTTACTAACCCTGTAATTTACTGACCACTGACTACCGATCAACTACCATGACTTACTTCCGTCGCCGGGTTTCGCCCGTTAAGCCCGAAGATCCCATTGATTACAAAGACGTTGATCTGCTTCGCAAATTTATTACCGAGCGCGGTAAGATTTTGCCACGCCGGATCACGGGTTTGACTGCTAAACAGCAGCGTGCGCTTACACAGTCTATTAAGCGTGCCCGCATTATCGCCTTATTGCCCTTCGTGAACCAGGAAGGGTAGGTTAAAGCATAGGGTATAGGGTTCAGGTCTTTTAAGGTTTAGCTTCGGCGGCTTGAAGATTTTGTCTCATTCTCTTCGCCTGCATCCTGTACCCAGTTTTAACCGTATACCCCCATACTTTGATGGAGAAGGGCACCCTTGTTGAATTTCGGCTTGGCAGTGAGCGTCGCCTTGCTGTTGTAGAGCGTCCAGAAGGCAAAAAACACTGGATTGCAACTGACGATCGCGGTCAGTCACACACGCTTCACCCCCGCCAAATCACTTACGAAGTAGGGGGGACCTATAAGCCAACAGATATTACTCCTTTCTTAAAGGCAATTCAGCCTTATCTAGACCCGTCTAACCTGGAAATTGCCTGGGAACTTCTGGCTGAAGACGGTGAAGCCGCTGATCCTGCGAAGATGGCACTGTTGCTCTTCTCGGATCAAGCACCACCTCTGAGCTATGCTGCCCATTGTTTGCTGAGTGAAGATAAGCTCTACTTCAAGCTGAAAGGAGATCGCTATGAGCCTCGCCCTCAAGCTCAGGTGTCAGAGCTGAAGCATCAGTTAGAAATGGAGGCGCAACGGCAGCAGGAATGGCAGAGCTTTTTAGCACGGGTAGAAGAGTCTTTAGCAGGAAAGCCTGTCGAATGGCAGCCTAGCGATCGCCCTCGTCTTGATGCCCTTGAGCGCTTTGCTACGTTTGGTGAAGAAGCGACCCACCGCGCACCCGCTTTGGAAACCTTGTTACACTTGAAGCGATCTGAGACATCTCAGGCTGCGTTTCAATTACTGGTCGAGATGGGGCTGTGGAGTGCCCACGAGAACTTGGCGTTGCGGCGTAGCCAGATTCCAGTTCATTTTCCTCCCAGGGTATTGGATGTGGCACATCATTGTTTGACCTCTCCGCCGCCTGACCTCAACGCCGATCGTCTGGATTTAACTCATCTCAAGGTCTATACCATTGATGATGAAAGCACACTTGAGATCGATGATGGTCTCAGTCTGGAATATCTCGAAGATGGTGTGCAGCGGTTGTGGATTCACATTGCCGACCCAACTCGCTGGCTGCTACCTGGTGATGAACTAGATTTAGAAGCCCGTCGCCGCATCACAACGCTGTACCTGCCGACCGGCATGATTTCAATGTTTCCGGCAGAGCTAGCCACTGGACCGATGAGCTTGGTGCAGGGGCAGGTTTGCTGCGCGCTAAGTTTTAGCGTTATTTTGAGTTCAGAAGGCGCAGTGCAGGACTATAGCATTTATGCCAGTCTCATTAAGGCAACGTATCGCCTTACCTATGATGATGTGGATGAAATGCTGGAGCTTGGTGTACAAGCGGAGTCAGAATTAGAGGCGATCGCACGGTGGGCAAAACGCCGCCAAGCCTGGCGGCAGTCACAAGGTGCGATCAGCATTCATATGCCAGAGTCGTCCATTAAAGTCTATAACGACGAAATTACGATTCAGGTATTGAACGATTCGATGGCACGCCAGTTGGTAGCCGAGATGATGATTCTCGCTGGTGAGGTTGCTGCTCGTTATGGTCAGGCACATAACTTGCCCATCCCTTTCCGCAACCAACCACAGCCAGAATTACCGTCTGAAGAAGAGTTGCTGCAACTGCCATCGGGTCCGGTGCGCTCGTGCGCGATTCGGCGATGTATGCCCCGTAGTGAACTAAGTATTACTCCAGCTCGACATGCCAGCTTAGGATTAGATACGTATACTCAAGTTACGTCACCCATCCGACGCTATAGCGATCTGCTATCGCATTTTCAGATTAAGGCGCATCTTCGTGGTGCCCCCCTTCCCTTCTCAGCCGAAGCTGTAAAGGAGCTAATCCTTAGCATTAGTTCTGCTGCCTACGAAGCCGTTCTCGTGGAACGTCAGACCAACCGCTATTGGGGGCTTGAGTTTCTACGGCGCAATGCGGATGAAATTTGGGATGCCCTCATGCTGCGTTGGCTAAGGGAACATGAAAATCTTGGGCTGGTGCTGCTAGAAGATCTGGGTATGGAGCTACCGATGCGTTTTACCCGACCTGTCACTCCGGGCGATCGCCTTGAGCTTAAGGTTAGCCACGCTGATCCTCGTCAGGACATTATTCATTTTCAAGAAATGATGTATCAAGAAGCCCAGGCAAAAAGTTAGAAGAGAGGCCGTCGGTGGCTTTTTAGCCCTTACCCTACTGCCTCTCGATAACAACTGCCTGTATCTATCCCACCTGTGTCTCCTGGCAAATCGGTTTATGTACCCCAACCCCAGAGATAAAGAACTCAAAGCGGGTATAGCTCAACTCCACTAAATCGCCATCGTTTAGAAGCCGTTGTTCTAACGCAGGCAAGCGTCGACCGTTGAGGAATGTACCATTGCTACTGCCTACGTCCATAATGTAAAAGCCGCGATCGGGACAATGCCCAATCACCGCATGGCAGCGAGAAATGGATGAGCTTTTAATGGAAATAGCACATGTACTGTTGCGACCAATCAACCAGCTTGCACCGACTGATGTTACCTGGGTTGCACGATCGTCCGGTAGATTAGTAGTTAAAAAAGCGGTACGACCCGTACTGACCGCCTGAATATAGAAAGAACTAACTTCACAACGGCTAGAAGCATTTAGAACAGGTTCAATAATGGTTGCGACTTGACTAAGATTTGGACCACAGTCGTCGAGCAAGCATTGGGAGAGAGACGGATTTTTCTCCAAAAAATTAAGAGTGCGTCGATCAGAGTCACTAGAGGGCTTCAGATTCAACATAATTCCTTTCTGGATTAAACAACTTCTTTGCGAAAATAGTCAAAGCCTGAGCCGTCTACTACTTGAAGCACTGATTACGGCAGAGTAATCATTACAGCAGCAGTCAGCGCTCAGGGGAAACACAGGCAACACGAAGGTTCTGAGACTAGATGCTTACTTATCTATTTAGTTACAAACTATTTAGTTGCGGAATGCTGTGCGTAAACGATGTAGCCTATAGCACTGCTATCCTGGGTCGTTGGCTGTGCTCTACAGTTGATGCTGCCTCCTCAATTTCGGTTAGTATTGCCCCTGAATCCTGATTGATAAACGGTTGTAGCTGCTGGGCTTCCAGTGGTATCACCCTTAGGGGGGATGCATGTTGCTATGTAGACTAAACAACACAGTCGAAGCTGATGACAACCGTGAACTAAAACAACTTATCAGATGCTTTACATAGCTACGTAGGTTTACAGATCTTCTTGAAGGTGATGTTAATTTTTCTTTACGTAGGTTAAAGTCGAACGCTTTATAAAGCTCTGATGACAAGCGGTTGTGAAAAACGCTCTAGATGCTTGGAGTGTCAGTGATAGCACTTCCCGCACTCATACCTCACAAATCCTTAGAAGTGGGTTGAAGAGGACACTCGTACCATTGCAGAATTAGAACACTCGCGCTGTAATATCAACGCAGTGGAGTGCTGGTTTCTGGTGCCGCGAGGTGGCGTTACAGGCTTTTTGAGAAAGTCGTACACGGCGTTTCAGTTTTTAGTAGCGCTACAGTCTATGCCTTTAGGAAAGATGATGTTTAAGCCAAAAGGCAAGTAACGGCATCGTGATGCGATAACCGTAATCTGGTCCGTAAACGAGACCTTTTTGTTCCAGGCTAGCTAAAGCACCCTGAAGTCCACCACCTCTCGACAGCTTGTGTTTCTGAATATACTCCCGTGAGTGTGGGCTGTCTGTGGGATCAAGCGCTAAACTCTCAAGCACCCGTACCTGACTAGGCGGTAGCAGCAAAATGAGTGATTCAAAGGTCAAGGATAAGTCTTCCACCAGTGCTAGCGTGCTGCGGTAAACATGATGAGGATAAACTGTGTGTGCTTTGAGCTGTTTTGAGGCTGGCTGGTCAGTGCTAGAAGCCGCTGCTGAAGTGCGCCCATTCTCAAACATATTGTGATCGAGCCAAAGACGACGTGCAAGGGCGATCGCGTCTCCCACATGCCCCTGAACAACGGTCAAAAACAGTTCCAGTGCCTCACTTTCAGGTTCAAACTGTAGCCCTTCGGTTGCCATTGCTGCCACAATCCAAGGGCGCAAGGCTGCATCCTCAAGGGGACCCAGGAAGACAACCTGTACGTTGCTGTCTTGCACCCAGCTCTCTGCCACAGTAGCTATGAGGGCGTAACTCACCTGTGTCTGCTGCTGAATTTCTTGCCGTAAGTAGCGCTGCCACTTGCCTGACCGATCCCAGGAACGAATATGGGCAAAGTTGAGAAAAACAAGCACCACGCGGCAGCCAAGCCCTTCTGCCATTGCTTGTGGCAGTGCCAGCAGACTTTGAAACAGTAGCCATTCATCCTTGGGCGCAGAATGCCAAACAAGCCGTGCTTGCCCACTAGAGAGTGTCTCTAAAATAATGGGTTGCTTTTGGCTCCACTGTTGCAGCAGTTCTTGATCGGCTGCTGCCTGGAATGCTACGGCAACACCTTCGGCTAGCAGTTGAAGAAACCGATTACTATCGGTCGCACGCAAACAGTCAATCTCAATTACTCTAGCTCCAACGATTTGGGCTGCATGACGCAGCAGCGTCTGCCGACCGCTGCCTGGTACTCCTGCAAGCAGCAAATCACCATCTGTAGCCAAAATTTGACTGACCTGTTGCAACTCCCTTTGTCTGCCAAGGAGCATTTTTGGCGTAAACGGATTCACAACCATTGTGAAGAAAAAAGGGGGCGTGAGAAAGGGTTTAGGTGGTGTATGATCGCTTCACACTATTTAATAGTGCCGATAATTTGCTTTAGGCACTATGATCAAGTGCTGTAGGTGTTATAGCATTCTCTGCCATTCACTATGACTGTTAAATCCTCTTCACCCGGCCCCGCATTAACCTGGCATACTCTTGGTGTGCGGCAGACTTTAGAACAATTTCAAACCGATCGCCAGTCTGGCTTGACTTCTCAGCAAGTGACCGCCCAATTGGAGCAATACGGCACCAATGAACTGATTGAAGCGGGTGGACGTAGCACTTGGGAGATCTTATTAGACCAATTCACCAACATCATGCTGCTGCTGCTGATTGCAGTGGCACTGATTTCTGGAGTGCTAGATTTCTTTGATTGGCGAGCCGGTAAGCTTAGTCCGGGCGAAATTCCCTTCAAGGACACGATCGCCATTATTGCGATCGTCATCTTAAATGGATTGCTGGGCTACTTTCAGGAGAGCAAGGCAGAAAAAGACCTGGCAGCTTTGAAGAAACTGGCATCGTCAAGGGTGCGGGTGATTCGGAATGGCAAGACGATCGAAGTAGACTCGAAAGAGTTGGTTCCTGGCGATGTCATGCTCTTGGAGGCGGGCGTACAAGTGGCAGCCGATGGTCGCTTGATAGAAGCTTCCAACTTGCAAATTCGGGAGTCGGCGTTAACGGGTGAGGCGCAAGCAGTCAGTAAGCGCGTCGAGACGGAATTGCCAGCAGAAACGCCGCTGGGCGATCGCATCAATCTGGTGTACCAGGGCACGGAAGTACTACAGGGTCGAGCAACAGCCATTGTTACTGGCACAGGTATGCAGACTGAGTTAGGGCGTATCGCCACCATGTTGCAGTCTGTAGAGGCGGAAGCCACACCGTTACAAAAGCGCATGGCACTCCTCAGCAAAGTACTGGTAACGGGTGCGTTGCTTTTAGTTGCCCTTGTAGTCCTTGGCGGCATTGGTTATGCCACCTGGCAAAGTGGAAAGAACTTGCTGGAAGTGGCGCTGAGTGACGTCGGCAAAGAGTATCTGGAAGTATCGCTCAGTATGGCAGTAGCGATCGTTCCCGAAGGTTTGCCAGCCGTTATTACAGTCACGCTAGCGTTGGGAACGCAGCGGATGGTCAAACGACAAGCGCTGATTCGTAAGCTGCCTGCCGTTGAAACCCTTGGCTCGGTCACCACCATCTGTTCTGATAAAACAGGGACGCTGACGCAAAATAAAATGGTCGTGCAGCTGCTCCACACCAGCAGCACCTCTCTCAGCGTCACCGGGGATGGCTACAGCCCTACTGGTGCGTTCGCGCCCGTTGAAACCAACGCTGCCACAGTTGATCCGCAAGAGCAACCAGAACTATTGAATCTGCTGACTGCCTGCACAGTCTGTAACGATGCTGTTTTGCAGGAAGAGAAAGGCTCATGGATTATTTTGGGCGACCCTACTGAAGGGGCATTGCTGACCTTAGCAGGCAAGGCAGGGTTTGAAAAAGATCAATGGGCGAGCAAACTGCCACGCGTCGCTGAGTTTCCCTTTTCTTCTGAGCGCAAACGTATGAGCGCGATCGTCGAAGTGTTGGACACTGATCCTACCCTCACTGGCGACGGCTCACACTACATCATGTTCACAAAAGGCTCTCCTGAGCTGATTCTAGAGCGTTGTACACAGATTCAGGTGGGTGATGCGGCACAGCCGATCGCCGAGGAGCAGCGCCGCAAAGTTCTGGAACAGAATAACCAGATGGCAGGGCGTGGGCTGCGTGTTTTGGGTTTTGCCTGCAAGCCGTTAACTGCCATTCCGCCTGAGGGGTCTGATGAAGTCTCAGAGCGTGAATTGGTTTGGCTGGGACTGGTAGCCATGCTGGACGCTCCCCGTCCAGAAGTGCGTGATGCCGTTGCTCGTTGTCGCTCTGCAGGGATTCGCCCTGTCATGATTACTGGTGATCACCAACTGACGGCACAAGCTGTAGCAGAAGATCTAGGTATTGCTAAACCAGGCGATCGTGCCCTTACTGGCAACCAATTAGAGCATCTTAGTCTGGAAGAGTTGGCGAATGAGGTGGAAGATGTGAGCGTCTATGCCCGTGTCGCCCCTGAGCATAAGCTGCGGATTGTGCAAGTGCTGCAACGCAAGGGGCACGTCGTAGCCATGACAGGTGATGGCGTAAACGATGCGCCAGCTCTTAAGCAAGCCGATATTGGTATTGCGATGGGCATTACCGGTACGGATGTGAGCAAAGATGCCAGCGATATGGTGCTGCTGGATGACAACTTTGCCACGATCGTCGCGGCCACCGAAGAGGGGCGCGTCGTCTACACCAACATTCGCCGCTTCATCAAATACATTCTAGGTAGCAACATTGGTGAACTGCTCACGATCGCAGCCGCACCGCTTCTTGGTCTCGGTGGTGTACCGCTATCGCCCTTGCAGATCCTCTGGATGAATCTAGTGACAGATGGTTTACCGGCGCTGGCATTGGCAGTCGAACCGGCAGAGCCTGATGTGATGAGGCGTCCACCCCACGATCCGGGCGAGAGCATTTTTGCGCGTGGGCTAGGCGCTTACATGATTCGGATTGGGATTGTGTTGGCTATCCTGGCGATCGCGCTGATGTCATGGGCTTATGGCTATACACACGCCAATCCTACGGCTGAAGATCCGAGTGGCGATCGCTGGAAAACGATGGTTTTTACCACACTCTGTATTGCCCAAATGGGTCATGCTCTGGCAATTCGTTCGAATACGCGCCTGACGATTGAACTCAATCCGTTGACTAATCCCTTTTTGTTAGGAGCGGTGGTTGTAACTTCACTGTTGCAGCTAGCATTGGTCTATGTCCCCTTTCTACGTAGCTTCTTCAACACACATTACTTAAGTGGTTTTGAACTCGGTGTTTGCCTGGGTGTCAGCGTACTGATGTTTGTGTGGGTGGAGTTAGAGAAGCTCGTGTTTCGGTGGTATGCCAAGACGAAGAAGTAGCAAATTTTGAGTTTTGAGTAGCGCTTTGCGCCGCTACGCTAGAGAGTTTTGAATTGCATCTTTAACTCAAAACTCTTAATTCGTAACTCATTACTCTACCCATGTACCTCAAAAGGCTTCACCTTCGCCAGTTTCGCAATTACCTGGATCAGACAGTAGAGTTTGATGCGCCTAAAACTATCCTTTTAGGCAATAACGCCCAGGGCAAATCTAACTTGCTGGAGTCGGTGGAGTTACTCTCAACGTTGCGATCGCACCGGACGTCTCGCGATCGCGACCTCATCTACACAGGCAAATCGAGTGCTCAAGTCGCGGCACAGCTAGAACGAGATGTTGGCTCGATCGACCTCGCGTTTACCCTGCGCCTTAACAGCCGTCGTACTGTTGCCATTAATAGCGAAACGGTACGACGGCAACTTGATTTTCTGGGCATTGTGAACATGGTTCAGTTTTCGAGCCTGGATCTCGATCTGGTTCGTGGTGGTCCGGAACAGCGACGCAACTGGCTGGATGGTCTGTTAATTCAGCTAGAACCTGTTTATGCTCACATCTTGCAGCAGTACAATCAGGTGCTGCGACAGCGCAATGCGTTGCTGAAAAGCAAGCAGCGCTCAACGTTTAATGGTCAGCAAGCAGGACAACCAGAACAGCAATTTGACTCAAACCTGGCACTCGAGATTCAACCTAGTAACCCATCCCCAGCACCTGACAACCAACCTCCCCAAGACGAACTTGCCCTTTGGGATGCTCAGCTTGCCGCAACTGGTACGCGAGTAATTCGGCGGCGTGCCAGGGTTTTGCAGCGACTGGCTCCACTGGCACAGCGCTGGCATCGTGAAATCAGCGGTAGTACAGAAGAGTTGACCATTAACTATGCGCCCAACGTGGCGTTAGAGCAAGATGAGCCAGCCTTAATTCAGCAGGCATTTCTGGCAAAAATTCAAGAACGGGCGATCGCCGAGCAGTACCAAAACACGACGCTAGTCGGACCCCACCGCGATGAAGTTGCCTTCACCATCAACGAAACCTCAGCACGGCAATACGGTTCTCAAGGACAACAGCGTACTTTAGTGCTGGCGCTGAAACTTGCTGAGCTCAAGCTGATTGAAGAAGTCATTGGCGAACCGCCCCTGCTGCTGCTTGACGATGTGCTAGCAGAACTTGACCTCAGCCGCCAAAACCAGCTTCTCGAAACGATTCAAGATCGTTACCAGACACTGATTACAACGACGCACCTCGGTTCTTTTGACGCACAATGGCTGTATTCTTCACAGATTTTTTCGGTCAAGCAGGGGCAATTAGCAGAAAGGATTTAGGCATTAGCTGTTCGCTAATTTTTCAATGTCCAATGCCTTGTCTCAGCCGCCAGCTATCAGCGTAGGATTCAAAGCTGATAGCTGAACGCTGAACGTTAAGAGCTAGGCTGCATCTTTCAACTCAGCCGTTTGTACAGGCAACTGTTTGGTGATGTCACCGCGCAGCACTTTAACCTGTAACGTTTGACCCAAGCGGCTGTTTTCCACGATCGTCTGTAGCTGTTCTGCTGTCGTGATTGCCTGCTCGTCAATCTGAGTGATCACATCCCCACGCCGTAACCCTGCTTTAGCGGCAGGTGTATTGGGCAACACCCGCACGACGATAACGCCGTTGACCTCTGGCACTACAAAGGCAGAATTGGGATCACTGTTGTTCTGTCTGGCAAGTTCCGGGGTCAGCAGGGTCATTTGCACACCCAGGTAGGGGTGGATAATGCGCTCACCCTTTGCCAGTTGGTCTTTAATTGCCTTCGCTTTGTTAATGGGGATAGCAAAACCAATACCCATTGCATCGGCTCGGATGGCAGTGTTGATGCCAATCACTTCACCCTGATCGTTGACTAAGGGACCACCGGAGTTCCCAGGATTAATCGCAGCGTCTGTTTGAATAAAGTCTAGGCGCTTATCAGGAATCCCAACTTGAGCGCTTGAGCGCTTAAGCGTGCTGACAATGCCCAGCGTGACGGTGTTGTCTAAACCTAAGGGATTGCCAACAGCGATCGCCCAATCGCCTACTTGAATCTGGTCAGAATTGCCGAGCGAGGCAACAGGTAGACTGCCACCGTCGATTTTTACAACTGCCAGATCTGTGACGGCATCGGCACCGCGCACCTTGCCTTCAAAGATTCGTCCATCTTTTAGTGTGACTGTTACTTTGTCAGCACCATTCACCACATGGGAATTGGTTAAAATAACCCCGCTACGGTCAATAATGAAGCCCGATCCTTGTCCCCGCAGATGTTCTTCACGAGGCGCTTGGGGGAAGCCATCTTCACCAAAAAAGCGACGAAAGAAGGGGTCTTCTAGCATGGGGTCGGGGCTGCTGCGGCGAGTCACCGTTCGCTCTGTATCAATACGGACGACGGCTGGTCCTACCAGGTTCACTGCCTTTGCTACAAAGCTACCCTTGCCAGCGGCTTCTGGTATCTGTTCTGGTTTAATCGCGGCGACGGATGGCGACAAGGTACTTGCCTGAGCTGGCAAGATGGGCAGCGCCAAAGCAACCATGAGTATGATCACCAGAACATCCACAAAAAATGGGCGTAACAAGCGGGAAGTTGAGAATCTCATAGCACCGACCTACAGGTATCAAATGTAGCTGTTTTGTTTCTTCACCTATTTTGACAGGCTAAACTCTAAACTGTAGCTATCATACGGACCAAGCTTTAACCTGGGCTAGAATCAGGAGTACATATAGTGGATAAGCCAACTTCAATGGCAACTTCTGAACGCCCCCAGAACCGAGAAAGCAATCGCTTGGAAGAACCCCACCTCCACAGCCATGAGCATGACGCTTCTACTCACCCTCATGTGCATAGTGATGAATCGCTCAAGCGTGTTGTCAATCGCTTGTCTCGCATTGAAGGGCATATTCGAGGCATCAAAATGATGGTACAGGAAAGCCGTCCTTGTCCTGATGTGCTGGTGCAGGTGGCGGCTGTACGTGGAGCGATCGATCGTGTTGCTCGCATCATTCTGGACGAACACTTGACGGAGTGTATCGGTCGAGCTGCCAAAGAAGGCAACATCGAAACGGAGATTGAAGAATTAAAGGCGGCCCTCGATCGCTTTTTGCTTTAGCAATGCCGACGGACGCCTTAGATAGGTGTTAAGACACTAAATCATCAATCGTTCCAGAGCGTGCGGGTCGGGAATGGTGAGGGTGTCGCGATCGCGCATGATCAGTCCCTTCTTCTCTAGCTTGCTCAACACACGTGTCACTGTCTCCCGTGCTAGACCGCTGAGGCTACTCAGTTCACGGTGGGGCAGATTGGGGATTTCAGTGCCCGTTGAAACTTTCTTGCCCTGACCATCTGCCAGAAACAAAAGAATGTCTGCCACTCGTGAGGTGCTATCAGATTCACGTAACCGCAACCGACGATTGACCTGACGCAGGCGACGCGCCATGAGTTGTGCTAGCCGAATGCCAGATTGCGGCTCTGTATGCAGTAGGTTGACAAAATCTTGCGCGGGCATATTGCCAATAACAGTTTGTGCGAGGGTGATCACATCGGTCGATCGTGGCACTTCGTCTAGGGGTGCCATTTCACCAAACAACTCGCCTTTGCCCAAGATATTAAGCGTTATTTCTTTGCCATCAAGGTTGTAAGTGCGAATCTTCACCCAGCCATTCAGGATAAAGTATACCGAGCTACCCCAGTCATTCTCCAGCAGAATGACCTGATTAGCTGGATGGCTCCGCATGACAACGTGTGCAGTGGCTTTGTCAACGGCAGCTTCCGGTAGCCCTTCAAAAAAAGGAGCCGAACGAATCGATATATTGGCGTGCGTATCTCTAGGACTGTACCGATCTTCCATGTGGCTGCCACGTCATAATGCTCGATTCAGGGTAAATGATAGTGCAAGGGTGAAAATCTGGTTGATAATCTTGGAAACGAAGTAGCTGGCTGCTTGCTGTAAACACTAAACTTTCGTGCTTCAACGTTCTCTTCTTACCAACTATCAAGCTCTAAAATGACCAAGTGTCTTTATCAAACCCCTAGCAGGTAGGCTCTTAGCTGCTAGATTCGTGCCTTAATTTCATGTTGCTAGAAAGCAGGAAAGTGACCAGAACATACCCTTGAAGGGCAGATATACTGAGACTAGATGCACAGAAACCATAGTCATAATACCCTAAAGCACTTCTGACTTAGTTATGATTGCCTAGTGATTGTGGCTGCATTGCCTCTTCGCCGTCGAAAGTATCAGGTTGCCGGTCTGCTGTTGGATACCTACTATCCACTGCTTTGGTTTAAGTTCTAGGGCTAGGATTTTGGGGAATTTGTCACTCTTTACAATTTCCTGACGTACACTTTACTTTGTCCAGATGTGGTGTTCGTTAGCGATCGCCATTTCTTGGAAAGGAGGTAACGTGTTAGCACAAACTGCTTTTCGATGAAGGCGGCATAGCCTCCTTGCTGAAACTGAGAATCATCAAGAAGAAAGCAGTTAGTCCTTATTACTGCTATGTCTTCTCAAGCTGTTTATTCTCAAGTTGCTAAACGTTAAGGCTGTCTCTGAGACCTTAACTTAGACAAGGTAATGCGCTAACCGCTCCTCAGTCTGGTTTTCAGGGCGATCGATACAACTGCTCAAACCGCATTCTTATAAGCTTTGTCAAAGCTCAGTGAAGCTGTTTTAGGAAGCTTCACTATATTAGATGTGGTAGTCATTTTCTGGGCTGCTTCTGCTTAGTACTCGTCAGGGGTTACATTGTGACTTCTCAGAAGGATCAAATTCAAGCGCTGATTACCGATATTGACGGTGTCCTCCAAAAGACAACGCCTCGTCTTCCGTGGGTTGTCTCTGGAGAAATCACGCAACAGCGCCAGGTACTTGAGCGTGTGCGTAATTATCTTGTAGCGTTTCAGCGGCGACAGTTTGCGGGTGAAGGCTTTGGACAAGCAGAAGCCAGACCAGATTTGCTGGCGCATGACATTTACTACCAAGCGCCACCGTCCTATTCTCCGACAGAGTCTCAGTCGGCGCAGCAGGCATATGGGCAGAATGAAGCGAACGCCCAGCAGATGTTACAGGCGATCGTTCAGGAAATGGGTTCTTTGCGCTCTAACCTGATGCAGCCGCTCCAGGAAGATTTGGAGGTTTTGCGCCAGCAGCGAGAAGCGTTGACACAGGAAATCCGCCAGCTTGAAGCACAGCGTCAAGGCTATGCAGGGCAGTTGCCTGGGCAGCAGCAGTTGATTGCAGAGTTTTTGCAGGCGTTGATGAGTCGGCTGCAAGAAACCTTGCCACAGCAGGTCGCGCAGACACTAGGTAGTAGTAACCAGCAGGCTTTGCCTTACGCCAATAATCTGGCTTTAGCAGGGGCAGCACCCTCGGTCATCTCCACTTCTGATGCGCCGTCGCAAGGGTTGGGCAATATACAGGTGTCGCAAGCCTCATCCGATGAGCTGTTGATCCGACTCGACTCGACGTTGAGCATTGTGTTTGAATCGCTCCAGCGCAATGTGCAGGCATATCAGGAGTCGCTGTCTCAGGGACTGGATAAAATGCACAGCATGGGACAGCAGGGCGAAGTGATGTTTTCGGCGCTGATCAGCCATCTGGCACAGCAGCTTGGGCGTGAAACGTCGTCTTACTTACAGCCTGCGGCGGATCAGGCACTTGGACGATCGCCAAGCATCCCCTCATCAAAGCAGCAATCGCCTACGCCAGCAGTGAATCCGGCTCTGTTTGGTCAACCTGATGCTGATGCGGCATTGCAGCCCTTTGCGCTACCGTTCCCTGGTACAGAAATCTCTGATAGCTTTGGTGATGTCAGCACTGTCTCGTCTACCAGTGTGTCCGTGCCATCGGTGGATTCGGCGATCGACTCTTGGCTGCGTTCTGCCAGCGGTGCTAGTGCTCCGTCTGACGTTGCTTCAGACGTTGACGTGGAGCTTGCTGCCTTAAATCTAGAAGGCTTTGACCTTAGCCAGTTAGCGGCTCAGGATGTGAATGCTTTACTGGAGTTGGATGCAAATTTGCTCGGCACCAACCTGCCACCCCAACCCCTTTTGTCACCAGTAGTGCCTGCCGCTCCAGAGACGCTTTCTAGTAATGCGCCAACTGTGGAAGACACGGCTGATATTGATGCGGCGCTTAAACTGCTGGAGCAGCTAAGTTCTGAACTCCAAGAGCAGCCGTCCTCTGTTGCTGATGCCGATGCTCAGATCGATCGGATGCTAAATAGCCCAACGGCTTCAGCGGAAGATGCCTCAACCGTCAGCATTCCTGATGATGCCAGGGATGAACTGGATGAGTTCTACGAGAGTTTGTTTGGTACTAACGCGATCGCAGCATCAACGGAAGAGGCATCCGGCTCAGTTGCTTCCAGTGCCACTGAAGTTTCGTCTCAACAAACGGCTGAACCAGTTGCTGAATTTACCATCGAGCTGGAACCCGCGATCGCGCTGCCGGATACTCAGCCCTTTGATGCTCAGCCATCAGACGTTTCACCCATTTCTACACTTCCGGCTGAAGCCCAGGCTCCGGCTGACACTCTAGCTGAACCCACTGTCCCCTCTGTGCCATCTGCTTCTACGGCGTCTGATCCGACGTTAGGCTGGTTGCCAGTAGCACCTTTGGATACACCAGCAGCGGAGCCAGAGATTCCGGTAGCGTTGCTAGAAGACGAACTAGTGAACGGCTGGGATTTCGCTGATGCTGAGAGCGCTTTGTCTGAACCTGCGACCACTCCCGTTACCGATAATCCACCCGCTACTGATGATCTACTGAGCGGCTGGGATCTCGTGGTAGACGATCGTGCCCCCTTCCAATCCGATGCGTCGCCGTCCCTTTCAACCGATACGTTGGCAGACTTTTTTGGCGAGAGTGAACCATTGGCAGCAGCGTCTAGCTCAGACGTTTTGTCTGAATCTACGACCGCTCCCGCTACCGATAATTCGCTCGCTACTGATGATCTATTGAGTGGCTGGGATCTTACGGTAGACGATGCGGTAGATGCTCGCGCCCCCCTTCAATCTGATGCGCCATCGTCCCTTTCAACCGATACGTTGGCAGACTTCTTTGGTGAGAGCCAGCCAATGGCAGCAGAGGGTAGTGCAGACGTGTTATCTGAACCTGCGACGGCTCCTGCTACTGATGATGATCTATTAAGCGGCTGGGATCTTGCGGTAGATGCTCGCGCCTCTCTCCAATCCGATGCGCCGTCGTCCCTTTCAACCGATACATTGGCAGACTTCTTTAGTGAAAACCAGCCATTGGCAGCAGAGGCTAATCCAAATGTTGCTCCGCCGTTGGTTCTTACACCACCTAATCAACAAGACAAGGTAAGCGAGGATATTACCAGGCTGGAAAATGTAAGCGAGGACGAGATTAGCTCCCTTGATGACTTATTTGGGGAATCAGAGTTCGGCTCAGATATGCCTGCTGAAGGACAGCCTCTGGAACCTACGATCACCGCTGCTTCTACAGCTTCAGCGCCACTGCAGCCTCTGGTTACTCCGTCAGCTAGCTCTAGACGGTCTTCTGAGGGCAGTTCGACTCAGATTCCGCCTACTGATTTGGCAGAAGGCTATCTCTCTGACGCTCGCTACACCCCTGCCTCGCCTGAAGAAGATTTACTGTCGCTTGCTGAACCGGTTGAAGCACTCGATTCAGAACTATGGCTTGATGAAAACACGCTGAGTCGTCTGAGCGAAGACCTTTTCAACTTAGAGGAGGTGATTAATGAATCTTCACTGTCTTTCAGTAGTGATTCTAATGCCAACACCTCTTCGCTCTTTTCAGATGCGGTAGCGCCGTCTGAGCCAGCTCCACCCTCTACTGAAGCCACCAGCACTGTAAGCGAGTGGAGCGATGGTTTACTAGACGATTTTGCAGTCGATGAGTCGGCTTATAACGACGTTGTGCGGGACGATTTTGCTCTAAATGAGTTTTCTGCTACACCGTCAGCTACACCCCCAGCCACCTTCTCCCTTGAATCTGAGGCTCTCTCGAGCATTGCTGATCCGCCCGGCACTTTCGTTTTAGAGGGCATGGATGATTTGTTCGCCAATACGCCTGTGGCACCGCCCGTTAGTCCAATTTTGCCTCCAGTGCCACCGATCGCGATGGAATCGCCAGCGTCTTTTACGTTGGAAGGGATGGACGACCTCTTTGGGGATGCTCCGACTGCCGATCAGACCTTTACTGCTGACTCGGCTTCAACAGCAGAGCTACCCTTCACCCTAGAAGCCTTTACGCTGGAGGGCGAGGAAGATTTGTTTGCTGATGCGCCTGGGGCTAGCACTGGCTCCTTGCCTATTGACTCGGCTTCAGCCGCAGAACCAGCTTTCACGTTGGAAGGTGTGGATGATTTGTTTGCCGATACGCCTGTGGTAAATACGCTCCCTGAGGCAGCTCAACCGTTACCCTTCACGCTAGAAGGCGTAGATGAACTGTTTGCTGATATGCCGCCAGTGCCTGCTAAATCACCAGCGCTTGATGTGCCGCCAGCCGTTTTAAGTGCTGGTAGTCTGCCAGTTCCGTCTGAAGCCATAACCGGAGCCCCGATCCAAGCTGACCCTGTTGCTGCTTTCACCTTCGAGCAAGTGGGTGATCTGTTTATAGAACTGCCAGAGACTGACGCATCAACGGTCGCAGCTCCAAACGTTTTACCGACGGAAAGCCCTGCCTTAACTGATCCCTTCACTCTAGAGCAAATCGGTGATTTGTTTGTGGAAGTGCCGACTGAAGAGCCCCTTCTTAATGAGCGATCGACCGAAACTCCAGCCGTTTCGCCGGAGCCATCTGCTGCGCCCTTTACTCTGGAGCAAATGGGTGATTTGTTTATTGAAACGCCTGCATCGCCAGAGCCAGCCCTGGAATCATCTGCTGCGCCCTTCACCCTAGAGCAAATGGGTGATTTGTTTGCTGAAACGCCGTCTGAAACGTCTGAAGCTCAACCAGTTGCCGACCCGCCCGCTATACTGCAAACCTCGCAGCCAGCGGCAACGTCTGAGCCGTCAGCACTGGAGCAGGCATTTGCTAGCCTAATGGGTTCGTTTGATGATCCGCAGGCACCCTTGCCACCGGCACCTGGCACAACAGAATCGACCACGGAGACTCCCGAAAAAAAAAAGGGGATGAGTTAGTCAATCCGCCCTGGCAGACAGCGGATCGAGCCGCATCACCTGAGTTAACGCACGAGCGACCCGATGTTCCTCCGGCTGAACCTCCGATTGCTGCTGCTACCTTTGGACCAGATGCTCTGTGGTGTCTCGGTATTGATGTCGGAACGACTGCCCTCTCAGCAGTCTTGTTGCACTACCAGACAGGACAAACGTATCCTCTCGTCTGGCAAGAGACAGAAACCTCCGAGCAACCTCTAGCTAGCCTGCCTGCGATCGCCTATCTGTCTGCCTCACAATTGCAGCAGGCACCCGAAGCCCCTGACGCTTTGGGTTATCAGGCATTAGAGTTAGCACTCAGCACCCTAAGCCAAGCAGAAATGCCGTCTGGTCTGCTGTTAAGCAACATTAAACCCTACTTGAACGCTGCCACGCCTTACGTGAATGAGCCGACTCAGACCTGGGAGCCTGTACTTCAGTGGTCTGACCAACAAACACTGGCGCTGCGTTGGTATCACAAGGCGCTGGTAGCGCTGCTTGAAACTTTACAGGGCAAAACGGCGGGCTTAAGGGTTATCGCACCTACGTTGACAGTAGAAACGTTTCAAGCGGCACTCGCCAACCTGAGCAGTGTTGTTGTTGGTTGCCTAACCGGATGGTCAGATACTTACTGCTTCAATGTGCGAGAAGCGGTGCTGACAGCAGGGCTAGTCGATCGCGCTGAACAAATTTATTTCATTGAAGATGCGATCGCTGCACTGCTTGCCACTCTGCCCCAGCCAATTACCCCAGAGCGCCAGTTCAATGGCTTCCCGCTTTCTAACAAGGCAGAGGTATCGTTACAGGGTGGCACTCTGGTTGTAAGTGCAGGCGCAACTACTACTGAACTGCTGCTGGTTGATGTGCCCACCGATGTCACCTTACTGAACCGTGAGGCGCTGTATTTACGCAGCCTAGCCTATGCCGGTGATGCGCTCGACCAGGATATCATCTGCCAAATCCTCTACCCCTCTGCTAGTCATTGGGATGAGCTAGCGTTGCAAAGCCTGGATCTACCGCTTCCTGGAGAACCCGATCAAGAAGCCCGCGATCGCTTACAGCAGCGGCTCCGCAGCAGTGAATTAGGAACTCGTTTGCTGAATGCGGCTAGACAGCTCAAACTCGCTCTTCAGCAGCAAGACTCT
The DNA here is from genome assembly GCF_014695795.1 of Phormidium sp. FACHB-592. Taxonomy (NCBI): domain Bacteria; kingdom Bacillati; phylum Cyanobacteriota; class Cyanophyceae; order Oscillatoriales; family Oscillatoriaceae; genus Phormidium; species Phormidium sp. FACHB-592. Next base: position 309,519 of record NZ_JACJOZ010000103.1, on the reverse strand, counting down.
GCCACTTTTACGCTTAACAACCAGCAGTGGACGGTGAGCCAGCAAGACTTGCACAGTCGGGTCGCCACACCGTATCTTCAGCAGTTGAACCGAGAACTGAACGTATTGCTGAATCAAAGCGGTATCGCAGTACAGGCAGTGCGGCAGGTTATTTGCACAGGAGGTACGACAGCGCTCCCCGCGATCGCCCACTGGCTGAAGCAAAAGCTCCCCAACACGCGCCTCATTCAAGCTCTAGAGCCAGACGGTATGGATGGTCATCTCATTGCCCGTGGTTTGGCAACCTTACCGCATTACCCACAGGTGTTAGATGACGTGCGCCATCAGTACAGTGATTACTTTCTGCTGCATGAGTTGATGCGGATCTTGCCCGATGAACCACTCTCTGTGGGACGCATTCTGCAACTGCTAGAAAACCAAGGTATTAATACCTCTTTTTGCCAGCGCCCAATCCTTAGTTTGTTAGAAGGACAACTGCCAATCGGTCTGGTGCCGTCGAATGATAACTCAAGCCTGCTTACAGCGTCGTCCCGCCAGAATCCCGACTATCAGTTTCTCCTGTTAACACCACTTTTCCTTAGGGAAGGAAATCAGCTTTACGGGTTGAATCCAGAAGGACGTGATCGCCTTCAGCGCTATCTGGCAGCACTCCTGGCAAACACACACCAAAAACTGACGGAACCATTGCCGATCGAGTTCGGTGCTGATGTAAGAGCGGGAGGCTAAAGGCTGCGAGTGTGTCCAGACGAAAGAGGTTTAACAACTCTTAGATCTAGCGCCTACTTGTGCTGATCGCGAAACTGCTTGACGACCTGATCAAGCTCATGCTGCGGGTTCTGCGGATGTTGCGGCTGAGTGTGCTGATCGCGAAACTGCTTGACGACCTGATCAAGCCCAACGGCACGGGAGGCTTTAAAGAGGATGCGATCGCCAGGTTGCACCAGTGTTTGCAAACGTTCAACGACTGCGGCGTGGCTCGAAAAACATTCTGACAACAGTGGCTCTGCCCCTGCTGCGATGGCATTTGCTTCGGTTGCGTCTGCCAAAATCAACAGGCGATCGAGCTTAAGCTCTCTTGCCGCAACACCAATACGATGATGGAATTCGGGCGATCGCTCCCCCAGTTCCTTCATCGTGCCCAGCACAGCAAGCCGACGGGTTCCTGGCGTTTGCGCTAGCAACTGTAGCGATGCCAGCATTGATTCCACTCCAGCATTGTAGGTTTCATCTAGAAGCACCACATCGTTGGGCAACTCATAACGTTGGGCACGCCCGTCTGGTAGTGTCACAGCAATCCCTTGTGCCAGGGGTGCCCAATCAACACCTAATGTTTTTGCTACTGCCAGGGCTGCCAAATAGTTCAAGGCATTATGGCGACCGGGCAAGGGTAGGGGCAATGCCCAGCCCGCTACATCTAATGTTTGGGGATCGGTCAACTGCCCATGCAGCTCGCCACCGTCTAAACCATAGGTTAGCGTTTTGCCGTGCCAGACAGTAGCAGCCGTTTCCATCAACAACGGCAAATCCTGGTTAAGAATGGCGATGCTGTCGCTGGGCATTTCTGCTAAAAGCTCACACTTTGCCTGAGCGATCGCCAGTTCAGACCCCAACCGACCAATGTGCGCCGTCCCGACGTTAGTAATGACAGCAACATCAGGACGTGCAATCTGGGTCAGCAGCGCAATTTCTCCGCGAGCGCGCATTCCCATCTCAATGACTGCAAACGTATGCTCTGCGCCCAGTTCAAGTAAAGTCTTAGGCACACCAATCTCGTTGTTGTAGTTTGCCTGACTTTTAAGAACCGTTCCCTGCTGCGAAAGCACCGCTGCAATCAATTCTTTCGTCGTAGTTTTGCCGACGGAGCCTGTAACTGCAACCACGGGAATGGTGAACTGGTTGCGCCACCAGTGCGCGATCGCCTGGTACGCCTGCAAGGTATCTGCTACAGGCAGCAGTGGCAAGGCGCTAGTGTCACTATTTGCTGCCGAATCATCATGCCAGCGTTGATCCACGATCGCCGCGATCGCTCCCTTCGCGGTAGCCCGCTCAATAAAGGCATGACCATCAAACGTCTCACCCCTTAATGCCAGAAAGACATCACCGGCTTTAAGTAATCGGGTATCGGTGGTGATTCCTGCAGCGAGAGCCGTTAAGTCAGCAGTTGCGGGGTTAGTTGGTGTTGTACCCAGGATGTCGCTCAGTTGAGCGATCGTTGCACGGAAAGACATACTAAAAAAGTCAGCAAAAAGGGATTGCTGCCATTGAACGCTAACCCTACCCCTTTGGCAAGCTTTCAGTAAATTTGTTTAGCTAGGTCAGTGCCAGCGATTGTGCTTTTACCCTGCTTCTACGAGGCACTTACTGTAGCGTCCAGGCTACATACCACTAGCAGGCTGATCATCTGGCTGTGGATCACTGCTGACAACGACCTCTTTCACTTTGCGAGATTCTAGCCAGAGCGGAATGGCAATCCACGCGATCGCAATCAGCAGCATCACAAAGGCAAACTGACCCGCCCAGGCAACCATGCTCTCTAATGGTACAAATTGACCTGCAAAGTAAGAAAGGCTCACAACTACTGATGCCCAGGTAACTGCCCCCAGCGTGTTGTAAACAGTGAACTGGAGGTAAGGCATCTGCACAATACCAGCCAGCGGGCTAGCGAACGTTCGCAACAGGGCGATAAAGCGACCCAGAAAGACCGTCCGAGGCGCATTCTCTCCGAACTGACGCTTGAGCGATTCTAACTGTTCTTCCCGGATACGAAATATACGACCAATGCTTAAGAGCAGCGGCCAACCACCACGTCTGCCAATCCAGTAGCCCACGTTTCCACCGAGGATCGCTCCTAGTGAGGCATCTGCTAGCACAATCCAATAGTTCAACTGATCGTTACCAGCTAAAAAGCCACCCGCTATGGTAACCGTCTCTCCAGGAATCGGTAGCCCAAGGCTTTCTAGGAAGATGCCTGAAAAGACTGCCCAATAGCCATACTGCTGCGCAATTTCTTGAATCGTCTCGATCGAGATAAAGTCCAGTGTCATGCAATGTGGCTACTAAGAGAATGTCATTCTGTATCAATTTTGACGCGATTCTTGAAAATCTGTCAATGAAGCCATCTTCAACTGATCTTATGCCTCGTTTTTTAGCCTGACCTCAGTTCAATTTCTAGGAAATGACTTAACTGAACATTGAGTGTTGCAGCTTACACTGTAGAGCTTGCAGCGAATCCATGAAAACTAGCTTGTTAGCTTGAACTTGTTCACGAAATCCTGGGGTGCTTGAAATCATTGCTCGCAACATGAAGCTGATTGAGCTAAGAACGCAAAATTCATGTCTATCGATCGCTGCTTGAAGGAACTGAGGCTACCCAGCTTTAACAGCGGCATTGTAAAGCGTTTCATTAGCGGCTGCAGACTTAAACAGATCAACTAGCGGCTGCGGATAATCGACACCAATCCTTACGCCAAAGCGTTGCTGTTCCACAGGCAGCAGTTTCCAGGGTTCATGTACCTTGCTATTAGGGACTTTGATGAGTGCTGGAAGCCAGTGTTTTACATACTCACCATTAGGATCGTAGTCTTTAGACTGTTTAAGAATGTTGAAAAAGCGAAAGCCACGGGCATCGTTGCCTACACCTGCGGTGTAGTTCCAGTTGCCCCAATTGCTGCACACGTCGTAATCAAGCAGCAATGATTCAAACCATTCTGCACCCATCCGCCAGTCAATGCCCAGGTTTTTGGTGAGAAAGCTAGCCACATTCTGCCGACCACGATTGGATATAAAGCCCGTTGCTGCTAGCTCTTGCATATTGGCATCAATCAGGGGAAAGCCCGTTGTACCGTTACGCCAACGATCAAAGCGCTGCCAGTCTTGTTTCCAGGCGATCGCAATACCTTGCAAGCCTGAGCGCCGAAACACGCGATCGCCATGCTTGGCGCAGACAAAGCGAAAATAATCTCGCCACAGTAGCTCAAACACGAGCCAGTAGGTAGAGTCGTTTTGCACTCGCTCGGTTTCATATTGCTGTACCTGCTCGTAGATGTAGCGAGGCGATAAACAGCCTAAGGATAGCCAGGGCGAAAACTTGGAAGAGTAGTTTGCTCCCAACATCCCGTTGCGTGTCTCTTTGTAGACCTTCAGGCAGTCCTGTTGCCAGATGTAGTGCTGTAACCGTGCCAGTCCCGCCGTTTCGCCGCCTTTAAATGCCAAAACGGCACGATCGTCATGAGCGGGTGCTGCTAACCCTAAGTCTGCCAGTTGAGGCAAATCGCCTGGTTCCACTGTTGGTAGGGGAGGTAACTGAGTCGGCGAGCGCAGCACTGGGTTGACCGTGGACTGCTTCTCTACCTGCTTGCGAAAGTGGGTAAATAATTCTGGGAGCTGGCAAAGCTCAAAGGGCAAATCATCAGGATGGTAGAGCGTGTGCCCCCAAAACGGTGTAAACGTGACACTTAAAGCGTTGAGAGCCTGCTGAAGCGTGGTCTCAACTGCTGTCTCCTCGGAGGTAATCTCGCGATGATAGTACACCGCCGTAATGCCCAATTGCTGTACGAGTTGAGGGATGATGACTTCTGGTAACCCCTGACGTACTACCAAATCGCTGCCGATCGCCCGTAGCGATCGACGCAAATCAGCAACGCTTTCTAGCAAAAACTGGGCACGAAAGGCTCCCGTCTTAGGAAAACCAAACGACGTCTGACCAAACTGTCGCGGATCGAAGCAGTAAACGGGCACAATTTGTGCAGACATTGCCTGCATTTCTGCTACTGCTGTCTGTAACGGTTCATGGTCATGCAGCCGCAAATCCGCACGATACCAAATAAGAATCTTTGCCTGAACCATACTCTGACTACTATTTTCTCTGCTTCTGTTTGTCTCTACATGCTGTTGCTTTGCCAACTTCTAATGCATGTAAGTAATCATGCATACTCTCTTACAGTATTAACCAATTCTCTACGTTTCGGCTCTGAAGCATCAATCAAAAAGCCTCCGCACATGCGGAGGCTTTTTGATTGATCAACTCTTATTCTGGACTGTCCTAAAGCTAGCTAGAGCCAACCTTTTAGTAAGCGCGTCTAGAAAGCTGGTAGTACAGGAAGATAGCAATAATAGAACCCAGCACTGCAACCACAATACCAGGAATACCCAGACTCGCACCTGCAAGAGATAGTGTTCCAGTTGTTAACAGGCTGACAACTGCACCGCCTATAAAGGCACCAATAATACCTAGAACCATTGTCGATAAGATGCCACCACCCTGAGCACCAGGATAAATAGCTTTAGCAATGGCACCAGCAATTAAACCCAAGACGATCCAAGCAATAATGTTCATCTTTTAACTCCAGTATTTCAAAGTAAGTTTGCACGTAACCGAACCAAGCAAACCTTTTTACTGAGCCATCCCATTACAATGTCAATTTTTTCTCAAGTTGTCGGCAGAACAGGCATTTTACTCAACGCATTGCATAGGGATGATTAGATTGAGAGATAGCTTGATGCCCTGTTCTTGTCGCCTTTTGTTATGTGAATAAGATACTCAAAGTAATCCTTTGAACCTGACTATCGCGAGTAGGAGGTTGTTGTCTGGCAAAAGGAAGAGTCTTTTACCCGCTCCACATGTGCTTCTTACAGAGAAATAAGGGTTCCCGGTCAGCGGAAGTCAATAAATCTAGCCTTAAAGGTTGATTGAAAAGGGTCTGGCGGTTAAAACTGCGACTACATCAACAAAGTCTGCCAACGTGGACTATCGAAAGTCAAGGGTTTTACAACCTGCGGCGGCAGTCTATAACCCGTTGGGTACAGCTGCACTAATGTCTCTGTAGCTGCGACTTAAGTTGCCAAGGCTACAAGAATTTAGACTCTTAAAACATCCTCTTAGCAACCCTTAGCCCTTACCCTTCTTGCCATACATAGGCTCGAAGTCCTGCTATCAGAGCGATAGCAGGACTTCGAGCTAAATTTACTTCTCCTCAGGATGCAAGAAGGTTCAGAGGATAAGGGCAAGTTGCAAAACTGAGACTCACCTGTCATGGCTGGAGTGCTGCCTCATGCCTACTGATTCTTGGTAACAGTGTCAAATGTCTCTGAGCCAAGGGGGCTGGGTACCCACCCGTCGATCGCTTTCCGTTTTGCTAACAAGGGCTGGGAGTGAACGATCGGCAGGCGTAAAATTTCGCGATGGAGTATGGCATCGACCTGGCTGTACAGTTTTGCTCTAGTCGCTTTGTCGCTTGCTTCTCGTGCTTGATTGAGCAGTTGGAAGAGGCGATCGTCTTTCCAATTACCTAAATCTGCCGTGCCGCCTGGACCAAAGTGATAGTAGAGAAAGTTGTCGGGATCACCATAGTCTCCTGTCCAGCCCATCATAAACGACTGGTAGCCAGGTGGCTTCAGACGATCTGCCTGGTAAGCTGCCCAATCTTTGGTTTGTAAGGAAACCCGAATACCCACAGCGCTAAGGTCGGCGGCAAATGCTTCTGCGATCGGTTTTGGTGTTGGGTAGTATGGGCGCGAAACAGGCATATACCACAGATCCAGGTTGAAGCCGTTAGGGTAGCCAGCGGCAGTAAGTAACTGCTTGGCTTGCTGTGGATCAAAGGGATAAGCAGCCAGCGTTGCGTCTTGTGACCAGCTAAGTGTTGGCGGCGTAAAGTGGGCATCATGTACACCCAGATCGCCCCAAAAGGCTTTGACGATCGCGGGACGGTTGATGGCAAGGGCGATTGCTCGGCGCACGCGCACATCTGCCAACGGTTTGTAGCTAGGGTTCAACGCTAGAAAGCCAACATTGAAAGAGGGGCGCATCACCGCATCCAGATTAGGATCGCTGGTCACCTCTTTTTTCTGGTCAGGGGCAAGGTCTACTGTGAAGTCGCTTTGTCCAGCCCGGAGTTGTGCTAAACGAGCCGCAGGGTCAGTCACAAAACGCACGACTAGCTGATTGGCTTTCGGTAAGCCCGTTTGCCAGTAGTTTGGATTCTTCTCCAGCACGATACGATCGCCCGTGCGCCATTCTTTAAACACAAAGGGTCCAGTGCCGATCGCCAGCGAACCCGGCGTACCGTAGCTGGCACCTGCTTTTTTAATCGCCGCCGGACTAGCAATGCCAAAATAACCAGAGGCAAGTGCATTGGGGAACCCTGCAAACGGCTGTTTTAGCTTGAACTGGACGGTTGCTGGATCAAGCACAGTGACATTCTGCAACAGTGAATCAGGGCTACCCTTAAACCCGCCAAATAAGCCTGCCCAGATCTCGTAGCGTTTGCCAGCATTCCGGTAGCCATTAGGATGTTGCGGATCCCACCAGCGCTCCACGTTGAATTTCACAGCGTCTGCATCAAAGGCAGTGCCGTCATGGAAGGTTACGCCTTGCCGCAGTTTGAACGTCCAGGTTGTTGGATCAGTTGTGCGCCATTCGGTCACTAGAGACGGTTTCAGGTCAGTAGTACCAGGTTTGAACGTAATGAGGCGATCGTAAATTTGATCCTGCACAATGATGGAGTTGCCATCAGTAATGTTGCCTGGCTCCAAATTGATCGGTTGCCCTTCAGAGCCATAGATCAGTGCGTTGCCTGGAGCACCCGTTGAGCCAGTTGGCGTTACTGCTTTCTGCTGGTTGCTACTGGTGCAATTGGTCAAAGCGATCGCACAAACAAACGCCACGGCTAGCCAGAGCGATCGCCACCGATAAAATGCCGCTTGTCGCATGAGTGCCGTTCCTCTTATTTGCCTGTCTGCCTTGCTTGCTTCACCAGATCAATTAGGGTGTGATGTGCATCCTCTGCATCTTGCAGGGTGTGATCAAACAAAATTCGGGTCGGTGTGGCTGTGCCATCCACTTGCGCCAGCAAATCCATGCCATGCGCGTCGATCGCGACCATCTCGGCAGCGGTTGCAGTAGTCGTCTTGCCAAACACTTTGGCGTACATCAGCACAGCCTCAGCATGGTCTTCGTTCATGTGGCGACAGATGCGATCGCTAATTTGCGGTGAAAATGATTCAGACATAGTGAAGGGTTCTCAGCTTTTCGTGCGGATGAAGTATTCAGACGTGTTCTGAGTGGGCGTGCGGTAGAGGAAGAGTTCATTCCCATCTGGCAGGCTATAAATACGATAAACCGCTTCTATTGTAGTCAACTGACGATCGCGTGGAATGCCACGATTTTCAGGGAAATAACCGCCCCGGTTAACAACGGTATAGTCATCAAGAATCGTCGCTGCATCGTTAACGATGGTTTGGAACGAACTGCTTGCGAAGTTAGGGTCTGTTTGCAAATTTGCTAATGTGCCGCCCGAAAGCGTCGTCGACCGTGTGGCTAGTTCTCTGACCTGGTTTAGCAAAAGCACCCCACCACGAATTCTAGTCTGAGCGGTGGCAGGTTGATTGAGGCTGGCAGCAAGTGTCGCTGCGATCGCAAAACTGACAAGCCAACGAAAGCGCATCATTGTTCAGTCCTCTGTCTTAGTAAGTGCTTGCGTCGATACTCTGGTTTGCTGGTTACTCAGTAATAACACTAGGGTAGCGAAGCTCTTTTTAGTCAGTTTCTCCTGTCACTGGCGCGATCGACAAGACTTGCAGCATAATTTGGCTAAGACCCTAGCTAATGGAAAGCCAGGAAAACTGCCCGAACTGGCAGCGAGGTTTGTGAAAAGTAGTACAATTGAACCAAAATGGCGTTTGCCTGGGAGCCTTATGAGCTACGACGATCGCAACGAGCGCTATAGGGGTGGCTCTTTACTCCAGAGCGTTGGCTGGATGCTAGCAGGGGGAATTGCAGTGACAGCGTTGAGTGTTGGGCTTGGGGGATGGCAACTTGGCGATCGACTCCTGGCAAGCGTGCAAAATCTTTTTAACCCAGCCCAGCCTGCACCCAAAGTAGACGTTCAATCCGTTGTGATTCAGCAGATGAAGGGTGTGAGTGAACTCACTACTGCCGTCTTCACGATGCAGGCAGTGGTGCCGGCTAGCCAGGATGCAACCCTTAACGGCTTTGTACTCGGCACAACGAAACTTCTTTACATTGCCTACGGCGAGGTGAAAGCGGGCGTTGATCTGCAACGTTTGACGGCTGCCAATGTGCAGGTGACAGAAAACGGTCTGCAAATTCAGTTGCCCCCGCCGCAACTGCTCGATCGCAAAATTGATGTGAATCGTTCTAGCGTCTACGATTACAACCGTGGCACGTTCGGGTTAGGACCTGATGCCGCACCCACGCTACAGGTACTGGCACAACAGGAAGCGCTACAAAAAATTGTTGAAACCGCTTGCGCTGATGGTGTGCTAGAAAAAGCTAACGATCGCGCCAAGCTAGTCGTAACGCAACTGCTGACCACCACTGGCTACAAAAACGTCGTTGTGACGACACAGCCACCTGCATCGGGTAGTTGCTCTATCGCAGCACCCGTAGGCAAGTAATGGTCGCACTAAAAACTGTGTGAGATGTGAAACGTTGTGCAAGCAATTTTTATTTCTTAATACGAAAACTTAAAAAAACTAAGTCCTGAGGAATTAAGCCGTTTGTAGCTATTTAGTGCGATCGTTTTGGGCACCTTAGATGGATATTTAAGGCTGTAGCTGCGTGATTGCTTTATTGCTGAGGCATTGCACCGCTGCTACGTGCTGATGTTCCCAGAAGCAGTTGCCCCATTCCACCTGCCACTCAAATTTTTGAAGCTACACAGTTAAGCCCCCTACTGCACTAGCTGCTTCCTTCGAGAGGAAGTGAATTGACAAGCAATTGGTTACTTTGCTTGCCAGCACCTCACAACGACAGGAGCTAACTCATGCAACTTCGGGTAAAGTCTTCCTTAAGCGCTGCTTCGTCCTGCCAAACGTTTAAGCAAATTGAGCAGACGTTCGGTACTGGTAAAGTGCCACAAGTTTTTAGACTGCTGAAATCACAGCCAGTTCTACTGGCGCACCTTTGGGGGCAGTTTCATGCCCTTGTGCTTCATGGTGATTTGCCAAGAGTGTTGAAAGAACTGGTGGGGCTAGTCGTAGCGGCTGCAACTCACTGTGATCACGTCCGTGTGTTTTTACTGCACCATCTGTCGCAGCAATCTGCCGAGCCAGAGATTTTAGCGGCGATCGTGCAGGGCAACTATGACGTGACGGGGCTCAGCCATGCGACACGCGCTGTCCTCCAGTATGCTGCAATCGCGATCGCCAACCGTATTGCCTGTGGGAACGTAGCGAAGCAACAATGGCAAACATTACATCACCAAACCATGCAAGCGCTTGAGGACACTGGTTTGGAAGAAAGTGAGCGGTTAGAACTTATTGCAACGATCGCGCTCTTTGAACAACTCTGTACGGTTGCCAATCTGCTACACCTTGGCTCAGAGTCGCTGTAAGAGCAGCCAAGAGCATGACAGCAGGCTTTAAGTCAAACAAATTTGCTCTAGCGTTGTGACAAAATCTGGATACGAGACTGCGACTGCTTCAGCACGATGAATGGTGGTGGTGCCAGCAGCGGCAAGGGCAGCGATCGCCAGGCTCATGGCAATCCGATGATCAGTATAGCTATCGACGGTGGCTCCAGTTAAAGGTGTGCCGCCTACAATTTCCATGCCGTCGGGCTGTTCTGTAATGCGTGCGCCCATCTGGTTAAGCTGGTTAGCCATGACCGTAATGCGATCGCTTTCTTTAACGCGCAGTTCGGCAGCATCTTGAATCACTGTTGTCCCCTCAGCAAATGTAGCCGCAACTGCTAACACTGGAATTTCGTCAATTAAGCGGGGGATGATGTCTCCAGCAAGCGTACAGGCGCGGAGCGGGGGACGATCGCCAGTGCCTGCATAGCGCACCCGCAAATCGGCAACGGGTTCGCCAGCGACTAGACGTTGCTTTTCCTGAGTAATGTCTGCGCCCATGAGCGCCAGAGCTTCCAGCACACCAGTCCGGGTCGGGTTAACGCCGACATTCTCGATCGTTAGATCGGCACCAGGCACGATCGCCCCAGCCACTAGCCAGAAGGCGGCAGAGCTGATATCCCCTGGTACAACTACAGCCTGACCGTTGAGTTTGGTCGGTCCGGTGACGGTAACGCTATGGGTGTCGGGATCGACCGTCAGATTGGCTCCGAAGGCTTTGAGCATTCGTTCGCTGTGATCGCGTGAAAGAGCAGGCTCGGTAATAGTGGTTTCGCCTTCAGTCATGAGTCCGGCTAGCAGCAAGCAAGATTTGACCTGGGCAGAGGCGATCGGCGAATGGTAATGGAGCGGTCGCAGGGTTGTTCCCTGAACGGCTAACGGCGCAAAAGCGGCATCTTTTCTTCCCCAAAGCTCGGCTCCCATTTGCCGTAAGGGTTGCACGACGCGAGACATGGGGCGCGATCGTAGTGAACTGTCGCCTGTCACGGTGAAAAAGCATGCAGGCTGCGATGCCAAAACGCCCAGCATCAACCGAAGTGTTGTGCCAGAGTTGCCTGCGTTGAGTACGTCCTCTGGTTCTAGCAAACGCCCTAAGCCGATGCCTTGCACCGTTACGTGTTCTGTGTTGAGCGCTGAGATCTTGGCTCCCATGGCGCGAAAGCAGGCGGCAGTACTGTGCGGATCTTCTCCCAACAGTAGTCCGGCGATCGTTGTTTCCCCTTCTGCCAGCGCGCCCAGCATGAGCGCCCGATGCGAAATGGACTTATCCCCTGGTACTCGAATCCGTCCGTTAAGCGCCAGTCCAGTTGGTGGTGGTGCAATTGTAAGTGCGTGGTGAGGCTCAGAAGCATTAAGGGAAATCACGTTCGGCAGTGGCATGGGGATCAGATAAACTGTAACGGCATTGCGTAGCGATCGTACCCTCTTTCACGCCGACTTATTCATGCAGACTCATCATCAAAAACCTGTCTGCCTGCTGTTTACCTCAACTGATCTGCCCGTTTGGTCGGGGCTAGAAACAGTTGGCACGCTCTACCAAAAAGATCAGGAGCAGTTTCATCTGTTGATGACTGAGCCAGCCGTGAGCGATCGCGACGTTTGTGTGGGCAATCAAGATGTGACAACGCTGCCAGCCGTAACGACACCCCGCCTATTATGGCTGGAGTTTTCGCCGTATCAGGTTACGTTGACCATGCAAGGGCAGGGGCAGTTTAGCTATCGCCATCTTTGGCGGCAGGGTATCTATGGCTCAAGCCGTTACTGGTTGCATGATGCAGCCGATCAGCGCATGGGGCAATTCCAGCTGCGAAATTTCACCCGTAGCTTGACGCTAGAAGGTAGCCCTCTGCCCACGTTTTTGCGCGTTGAGTATGAGCTGTGGGCAGCAAAAATGCAGCTTGGACACTACGTACTCAACCTTGAAATTCGTCACTAACTGCTAGCGATCGCCCTAAATCCCCGATTCCTAACACCAGGTTTAGCCTTATCAGGATGGTATGAAGAAGTCGAGGATCTAGGCTCTCTAGCTAAACCCGTTAAAAGACAAAGGTGGTGCGAATGACACCGATGACAATATCGCTGTTAGCGCTGTTATGGTCAGGTGCCGTTAGCCAGATGATGCCGGGCGTAATGGCAATATTATCAGTGAGTTGAAACTGATAAAAACCCTCAACGTGCAACGACGTATCCCTGTCTTCTAAAAAGTTGAGTTGGGTGCTGGCTCGCGTCACTTTTGGCTCCATCCCGACAATGATGCCTGCCACGCTACCTTTGCGGAAGAGATCTGGGAAGGCAAGACCGACTGCCCAATTCCAAATATCGACGCTGCCTCTGGTGCCGCTCAAGACGTTGGCGCTTGTGTAGCCGACGGAGCCGTTAATCACAATTTTGGGGCTGAGTTGGAACGATGCTTCTAGCCCAAAGGAATCGCTATTGAAGGCAGAGTCTACAAAGTTTGCGTTGAGGAAATTGGCATTATTGCTGCCACCACTGCCATTTGCTTGAAAGTTGTTGTTGTAAGCACGGATGTAGGTCAGACCGATCGCCAGCGGCTCAAAAGGTGTGAATGTGAGTTGAGCGATCGCGCCAAAGGGACCATTAAACAGACCGCTACCAGGTGTCGGTATTTCCGGCTCGTTTGCTAGATAGCCTAGGCTCAACTCAAGGTTGTCACTGAACTTATGTGTAATGCCAATACCCGCACCATTGACCAGATAGTAAATTGGGTTACGGGTGCCAAACTGAGAGAGCGCACCGCTGCCGCCATCACCATCCAAAAAAGGGTTAACGGTATTGGTAAAGTCGTCGATCGCGCCAGCATTCGCTTCAAGCACTATGGTCGTTCTTTCGCCTACCTTAAATTGATACAGCAGGGCATCAATCTCAACGCTGTTGCCAGAATCGGCTGCAAGGCGCAAATCGCCTTCGGGCGTGAACGTTGCATTAGAGGAAAAGGACGCTACGTTACCTGCCTGTAACCGGACGCGCAGCAGGTCTTCGCCGTTAAAGCTCGTGTCCAAATCCAACCGGATGCGATCACCCAGAATCGTATTCTTTTGAACGTCATTGCCGTTAACTATATTGCCTGCTGCCACACCTGCCAGGGCAAAAACTATCTCGCCGCCCAACTTTGTCGTAGGGGAAAACTGCTGCTTTTCTAAGGTGGCAGTGCGAGCCTCTAAGCCATCTATGCGACCACGTAAGGTCACTAATTCGGGTGCAAAATATTCCTGCAACTTCTGCAAGATTGCCAGGTCTTCTTTTTTCACCAGATCAGCCGTACCCGCTGCGATGAGTTCATTTACGCGATCGAGGCACGCATTCAAACCAGCCGCAAATTCGTAGCGAGTCAGTGCCCGATTGCCTCGATAAGTTCTGTCGGGATAGCCCACAATACAGCCGTACCGTTCAACCAGTGATTGCAATGCTTGGAAAGACCAGTCTGTTGGCTTTACATCCGTTAGCTGAGAAACAGATGTTACTTGATCAAGCTCGTCGACACCGTTGGTCGTACCATCTGCCAGTTCATTTGCCAGGTCACTGGACTGAAGACGATCGTCCCCGTCTGGTTGTGCTGCAAGTGGTTGATCGATCCTGGCAACCGTGAGATCTGCGATCGTGGACGCAACCGTTGCAGACTCTGGTTGAGGGACGTTGAGCGTTGCCTGGGGCGCTTGCGCTGAAGCAGCCAAGACCGCCGTACTCAAAAGGGCAGGACTCAGCAGCAACGAATGAACAAACCGTTTGAACATGAATACACTTCCTCACACAATTGAAAGACATAACCCCTACTCCCAGGTAAGCCACGGCACACAAGACGATCGCCATTAGCTGGGACTCTACTGTCTCGTCAATTATTGCACTAAAATAGGAATGATAATCATTCTTATTCGTTTGCAGCCGCTCAAAGAATAGACTAGAGCGTCTGTCCTCCGCTTACTATCCCCCCCTCCCCCTTGGTGGAAGAAGCAGGCAGAGGGATCTAGTCCTTCTTGAGCAGGCATGGTGCTGCCTTTAAAATTAGAACGTAGGATGCAGCGTACACTTCTGCTGAGTAAGAACCGCGTCGCTAGCGGTTGTAACTGCCTTTCCCTCATGTTCGGTGAACACAATCTGGTTAGTCCTTATAGCAGCAGCTTTGCACAATCACCTATTGCCAAGTAGGGATTGTAAGCGCCTTTCACTATTACGAAGAGGCTCCAGGATGAGGAGACTTGTGTGATCTAAATGACAATAATTGACAGTAAGCTTTTTTAGCCTCTATACTCTGTGTTTGTCGGAACCTTTTTGAAATTTATTTTCAAGAAGCTGTTATTTCAACTACACGTCAGGAACGGCTGGTTTCGTTATGCCCGATCGCTATGCTCTTGATCTCGAACGTTGGAGTCGGCGTAGCGTGTTGAAGGTCGGGTTGGCGGGATCTGGGTTGGTGGGGGGCGCGATCGCGCTGCGAACGCTCTGGCAACCACGATCGCAGCCGGTTCATGTACCAATGTCCGATCGGGTGATCGCTGAGCCAAAAGGGTTTACTCCGCTTACTACACTGCGGCAGTTTGACTACGGTAGTGTAACAACGGAAAACGGGCGCACCGTGCGCGAGTTTCGCGTGGAAGCACAGACTTCGACTGTACAGCTGAACAGTGCGACCTCCTTTATCACCTGGAACCTGAACGGGCGGGTGCCCGGACCTACATTTCGCGCGACTGAGGGCGATCGCATTCGCGTCATCTTCTACAATCGCGCTGGGCACTCCCATTCACTGCACTTTCACGGTGTACATAAGTCAGAAATGGATGGGATCAAACCTGTCCGCAACGGTGGTGTGTTCATCTACGAATTTGATGCCGAGCCGTTTGGTGTGCATCTCTATCACTGTCATATTGCTCCTGTAACGCGGCACATCGGCAAAGGCTTATACGGAATGTTTATTATTGATCCGCCGACCCCTCGTCCCCCAGCCGATGAAATGGTGCTGATCATGGCTGGGTATGACGTAAATGACGATCAGAAAAACGAGCTTTATGCATTTAATGGGATGCCGCACTACTATATGAACCATCCCATTCGCATTCAGAAAGACCAACTTATTCGGCTGTATGTGCTGAATATGATTGAGTTTGCCCCGGTTGCCACGTTCCATCTACATGCCAACTTGTTTCAGGTGTATCGCACGGGACGGCATTTGCAACCCGATGACGAAACGGATGTCATCACGATGGGGACGGCAGAGCGGCACATTTTGGAGTTTGCCTACCGCTATCCTGGCAAATTTATGTTTCACCCACACCAGGACGACATTGCTGAAGCAGGCTGTATGGGTCTGTTTGAAGTGGTCGATCGCACTGCGTCTAACCCTTCGTCTAACACGACTGAAGCCCATGCTATGTAACCAGTTCAAGCACGTCCTCTAAAGTTACTCTTAAGAATAATTCTCAGAAATTTAGGGAATTTTGTTGACAAGCATTACAGCAAGCCATCAAAATATAGCTCACAAAGATTACTGGTAATTAGTTGCAATAAGAACAATGTCAGACTGCTGCTTATCTCCCAGAATGAGTGAGCTTCAAGCTTGGAACTTCAGCGCTGATTCGCTGCAGCCCAGATAAAGCAGTGCTTTTGCATCATTTACTGCCGCTTTACCCTCCTGATTCTGAACCAGCTTCGGAACATTTTTTGCCGTCTTCTTGCCAATCTTAAGTAAAAAGTGAAAACGTATGTCCTTTTTCAAGTTCTTTGCTTTGCTGTTTGCCTCAATGAGTTTGACGGTGCTGATTTCGTGCAGTACGCCACCATCCGATACGGCTTCTGCACCCGCTAGCCCGTCCCCTGCCCAGAGCAGCATGGCGATGGATGGCATGGCTCATGGTGGCAAACCCAAGATCAATATCAATACTGCCATTCTGTCTGAGCTCGATAAATTTGAAGCGCAGCTTGGTGTGCCAGCATTGTCCAACAAAATTCAGGCAAGCCGCCCCTATGGTAAGCCCGAAGAGTTGGTGTCAAAGAATGTCATCACTCAAGCACAGTTTGACCAGATTAAAGACATGGTGACGATCGAAGACATCGTGCTGACTGGAGAAGCGAAAGATGTCGATTACATGACCAAGCTGGGTTTGATGAAAGGACACTTACTGGTTGCTAAAGAACTACTGGATCTGCAAAAGCCCGACCAGGCAGAACCGCACATTGGGCATCCTGTAGAAGAAATTTACGCCGATGTTGAAGATCAGCTTACAGAACGCAACGTGAAGGAATTTAAAACAACGTTGATTACGTTTCAAGATTTGGTGAGAGCTGGTGCGAAGGATACCGCCAAAATCAACAGTGAGTTCAAGACCTCAATGCAGGCTGTAGATGACGCGATCGCCACCTTACCTGCCACGCAGCGTCAGTCACCAGCGTTTGTAATGCAAGTGATTAATGGGTTGTTGGATACTGCCAATGCTGAGTATGGTGCCGCGATCGCGAACGGCAAAATTACCCAAGCGATCGAATACCAGGATTCACGCGGGTTTGTGGCATATGCCAATGAGCTCTACAAGGGCATTGCTACTCAAGTTGAGAAACAAAGCCCTGACATGCATAAGGCAATTCAGGAAACCATGGCTGAACTGACAACCGTTTGGCCTGCACCCATTCCACCTGCGGCTGCGGTCAAAACACCAACTCAAGTGTCGCAATTAATCAAAACCGTTGAGACAGACACTCGCAAAGTAGCCAAAGCCTCTTAGGTCATTGCGACCAGAGACTGATTTGGTAGTGGGCAGATCTGGCAGTGGACAAGTCTGGGTAGGGGCGAACAGCCGTTCGCCCCCACTGCATGGAGATTTTTTTGTAAAAACCGCTTTAAGCTGGTAAGGGTCTATCGTTTCTTTTCATGAAGCACAGGGGTTAGGACGAGTGAAACCCACCAGCCCCTTGCTGCCCACCGTCATCCCCTCAAGTGCTGCCCTATGGACTTTACCTCTGCCTTCCCGTCTTTTATCATTACCCTGCGCGAAGGTGTAGAAGCTGCTCTCGTCGTCGGCATTGTGCTTGCCTACCTCAAAAAAGCAAAGCAGTCGCACCTCAATTCCTGGGTCTATGGTGGCATTGCGGGTGGGCTGGTAGTCAGTGCGCTCGTCGGTGTTCTTTTTGGCTGGGTAATCCAGTCACTGGGGTCGTCGAACCAGAAGTATGCACCCGTCTTTGAGCCTTTGCTGGAAGGGGTGTTTAGCGTGGCAGCGATCGTCATGTTGAGCTGGATGCTGGTTTGGATGACGCAGCAGGCTCGTTTGCTTAAATGTCAGGTTGAAGGCGCGATCAATGCGACTCTAACAGGTGGCACAGCAGCCGGATGGGGCATTTTTGGGCTGATCTTTTTCGCTGTTTTACGGGAAGGTTTTGAAACCGTTCTGTTTGTTGCCGCCAACTTTCAGCAGGGGCTAGCCCCCGCACTAGGGGCACTGGCTGGGCTTATGTGTGCAGTTGCGATCGGTGTACTCCTGTTCCGGTTAGGCGTGAAGATTAATCTCCGTGCGTTTTTCCTGGTTATGGGCGTTTTTCTGCTGCTGATTGTGGCAGGGTTGGTTGTCTCTGCTTTAGGGCATTTAGATACGGCTGTCAGTACGCTTGCCCAACTCGATCGCCAGTCTGAACGATTTTGCTTTTACTACGAACGCTTTGCCAAGTTTCCCTCTTGCATTCTGGGTCCAATGGTATGGAACACCAGTAAAGTACTGCCTGAGAGGCAGTTTCCAGGCATAGTTCTGCATACGCTGTTTGGCTATGAAGATAAGCTCTACGTTGTGCAGGCTGTTGGCTATATTCTCTTCCTTCTCACCATCGGCAGCATCTACCTCAAAAGCGTGACGGGATGGATGCCGTTTGCGAAACGTACTTCAGTGGAATCGACGGCTAACAAATGATCGGCTAACAAATGATTGTCCCGATGAGCGATCGCGATCGTCTTTGTTTTGGGCAGAGCTTACTAGAACAGACGTTGCTCTTAATATGTCTAGTTGATGACGCTTAAGCAGCTAGAGAGAGTCGTTGACACGACATTAGCTGAGTGCTGCTAGAGCCTCATACTGTGATGTGTCCTGTTATACATTGCTTAATAAAGAAACCACGTTCTCTATGTCTTGAGAGAGAAAACAGATTCCTTTAACCATATCTTGGTTAAGCCCAGGTTAAGATAAGCGCACACTGCTGCATTACGCCATCAGCAGGGAATGCTAATGCTTAGAAGCAAGGATGCCTGAAGATGAACCAATCTGATTTTCTCTACCCTAAAGCGCGTTACCGTGGCGTCGTCAAGCCCGAAAATCTAGTATTCAACGCCAACCTGCAAGAGTTTTCGCAGCGAGTAAGCTATATTTCTTGCCTTGAGTCAGGTGGCAAACTTACGCCGGAGGAGTCTTACCAGGAAATTAAGTCACTCTGGAAGCAACTCAAGCAAAGCAAACGTCAGCTTGGGATCGGTAAGTCTGAGCAGCAGCCATAGTCGTTCTGTGCAGTGGGCAAGTGCCAACAGCGTCAGAATCAGTTAGCCCCTTCACGTTCAGCATGACCGGCTTGATGAAGCAATGCGTACTGATTTCTGGTCATCCGCTGACTTAGCCCGTTTAACACCCGCTTACTATTACTACTGATTAGTGGTTAGTAGTGATTAAGGGTGTGGCAGAAGCGTCTTTGAAAACGTTGATCGCTGAACCCGATCGAAATTTTCTCGTCCTCAAGCCGCAATAACAGACTGGTAGTAATTACGAAGTTGACGCGTTGCGGCTTCCCAACTCCAGCGTTCGGCTTCACGACGGGCATTACGACGGAGCATTTCACGCTCTTCAGCGTTTGCCAGCAGGCGTTGGGTAGCAACGATCGCCCCTTGCTCATCCAGCGGATCAAACAAGTAACCGTTCACGCCATCCTGCACAATATCGGGAATGCCGCCAGAACGAGCTGCGACGACTGGACAACCCGCTGCCATTGCTTCTAATAACACTAAACCAAGCGTTTCAGTGCGCGACGGAAACACAAACGCATCCGATGAGGCAAAGGCAGATGCCAGGTCTCGTCCTTGTAGATAGCCAACAAAATGTGTAGCAGTGCCTGCAAAATGTTGTTCTAGCGCCTGCCGATGCGGACCATCACCGACTAGCGCAAGCCTTGCATTGGGAATGGACTCTAAAACAGGCTTGATACGATCGATTTCTTTTTCTGGCGACAGGCGACCGACATACAGCAGCAGCGGGCTTTCGGGATGCCCCTGACTCAGGCGCGATCGCATCTCCGGGTTTACCAGGTATGGCTGGAATGTCTCCGTATCCACGCCACGCTGCCAGACATTGACGCGCTCAATACCATGTTCGGTCAACGCTTGCCGCATAGCAGTAGAGGTACAAAGGTTTAACCGCGCTTGGTTATGCCCTGCTTTAAGCAACTCCCACATCAAACCCTCTAGCATTCCCAAGCCATAGTGCTGGAGGTACTCTGGCAAATGGGTGTGGTACGACGCTAGCAGTGGAATACGAAGCGTTTTGCTGTAAAACAGCCCTGCTAACCCTAAAACTGCTGGGTTAACAACATGAATCAGATCCGGTTTGAAACGCTCGACCGCATAACCAATAGAAGGACGCGGTAGCGCCAGCTTTAACTCTGGGTAAAGCGGCAGTGGGAAGCCTGAAACCCCATGAATCTGCGCGCCCTTGTACTCGGTTAGCCCACCATCGGGTGAAATGACCAGCACCTGGTCGCCCAACCGCTGTAAATATTCCACGGTGTAGCGCAGTCGCGTTACAATGCCGTCCACTTTGGGTAAAAAGGTTTCGGTGAACAGGGCGATTCGCATAGGTGCAACAGTAAGTGAATGGGATAACTTGCAAGTAGCAGCGATCGCGTCTGCTTAAAGCTCCTATGGTCAGGGCAGTATGCAGATACTATGAATGTCGATCGATGTGATGACTCCGCCTAGCAATACACCCACGCCTTCAGCAAAGCAGTCCAGTCGGTGACGATTTTCGGCGACCTGTGCCACATTGAAGTCGCCCATAGATGCCGTCGATCTTTGAGCAAGCGTCTGGTCGTCCTGGTAGCTAGTGTCCAAAACGACCCATTCGGGAAACAGATGATAGGTGCTAACCGCTGTAAATATGGCACCCGGAAGCACGACCAAAACCAGAAGTGCGAGCACGCGACTGCTCATAGCAAATGACCGTTCCCTAGCGCCGCCATTTTACCTTTGGTAAGATTTGAGACTCGTCTACCCGATCTTTGTACTTCATGGCGACATTCAATAAGGAATCGAGCAAGGAACTCGAAAGGAAATGGGGTTGCAATCCTAGATCGAGCAAGTTGGTGTTTTTAGCATTGAAGTAGTGCTCTTCACGCTCAATACGTGGGTTCTCTGTGTGTTGTACTTCCACCTTGAGACCGATCGCGCTACCCGCTTTTGCTACCATTTGCGCCAGGTCGCCCACGCTAAAGAGTTCTGTAAACTGGTTGAAGACACGGAACTCTCCAGGACTGGCGGGGTTGGCGATCGCCAATTCTACACAGCGGACTGTATCCCGAATGTCTAAAAAGCCTCGTGTTTGACCACCCTTACCATAGACCGTCAGTGGATGCCCAACGGCTGCTTGAATACAGAAGCGGTTTAGTGCTGTGCCGAATACGCCATCGTAATCAAGGCGGTTAATCAGCAGTTCGTCCATGCCCGTTTCGTCGGTTAGCACACCGTAGACTACACCCTGGTTCAAATCTGTCGCTCGTAAGCCCCAGACTTTGCAAGCAAAGTGAATGTTGTGAGAGTCGTGCACTTTGCTCAGGTGATACATACTGCCGGGTTGTTTGGGGTAGGGCAGTGTATCTTTGCGACCGTTATGTTCGATCGTGATGTAGCCTTCTTCAATATCAATGTTGGGCGTACCGTACTCGCCCATTGTCCCCAGCTTGACGAGGTGGCAATCGGGAAAACTCTCTTTCATTGCATAGAGCAGATTGAGCGTACCGACGACGTTGTTGACCTGCGTCAAGACAGCGTGCTCACGATCGATCATCGAGAAAGGAGCCGATCGCTGTTCGCCAAAATGGACGATCGCACCAGGTTCAAACTGGTGCAACACCTTGTCTAAAAACTCGAAATTGGTGATGTCGCCGACGAACAGATCAATAGTCTTGCCTGTGAGGTCATGCCAGCGTTGTAGTCGCTGCTGAATAGGCGCGATCGGAGTCAACGTCTCGACACACAGCTCTAAATCCCAGTGTCGCCGCACAAAGCTATCTAAAATTCCAACCTCATAGCCCTGCTTGGAAAGATAGAGCGCTGTCGCCCAACCACAATAGCCATCACCGCCGATAACAAGGACTTTCATCTTGCTAAATCTTGTTGCAGATACTCCGCTCAATCTACCATTCCTCTGTCCCTTCGGAGCATCAATTTAACTTAGGGCAGAATTGGCATCTGTTGACATTAATCACTAGTGCAGGCGAAACGGCATCTATCCAATGAAGCACCTTCTCACAACGGTTCGCTAGCAGGTAGAGCAATTCGCTTCAGGAAAGGAAACCTTGCTGTTCTGATCCCTTAACGCCTCGCTAAAGTCAGAAAGCTTGCGTTCTTGATTGAGTTGGAGTTGCTGGTTAGAGCGCGATCAGCTACCACTGCAAGGCTGACCACTGTTCACCCCCCTCAAAACTATGCCTTGATCCGTCAACGACCCCTTAGAATCTAGAAGATCACTCATCCTATTGGTTGCATGACGTATTGCCTCGGCATCCTTTCTCACGCTGGCTTAGTTATGGCTGCCGACTCTCGCACCAATGCTGGGGTTGATTACATTTCCACGCACCAAAAGCTTTTTGATTTTTCTAATCCTGGGGAGCGAGTTATCCTCATCTGCACAGCTGGTAATTTGTCCACGACACAGGGTGCACTAACGTTGCTGCGGCGCGATTTGCTTGCTAACGAAGCGGTCAATTTACATACCTTACCGACTCTGTACGAAGTGGCACGGTATGTCGGTAGCAAAGCGCGACAGATTCAGGAACAAGACCGTCCCTGGTTAGAAAAAGATGGGATTGATTTCAAGTGTACGTTTCTGGTTGGTGGGCAGGTGCGTGGCGAAGAACCCGCCCTGTTTTTGGTTTATAGCCAGGGAAACTGCATTCAAGCCTCGAAAGAAACCCCGTTTTTGCAAGTTGGGGAAGCAAAGTATGGTAAGCCAATCCTTGATCGCATTCTTGACTTTAATACTCCCCTTGAAGCGGCGGCAAAATGTGCGCTGCTGTCGATCGACTCGACGATGAAATCCAACATTTCGGTCGGACCACCCATTAATGTAGTGATGTATGAGACGGATACATTCAAGATCCGCTATGAACTCAAATTAAGTTTAGGCGCACCCTACCTGGCGCAGATTCGCAAAAAATGGGAAATCTCGTTAAACGAAGCCTTTGATCGAATGCCCAATATCGACTGGGAACATTACCAGGAGCTTCCAGTCGATCCTGATGCTACCGATTGATGTTTTGTCGCCTCATGTTTTACCGAGTGATGTTTGACTGAATGATGAATGTTAAAGCATGGCGATCGCGGTTGGTCATTGCGGGTGCGGCAGCCTTACTGCTGGGTCAGGGTGCCGCGAGGGGGCAGGCGATCGTCATAACTCCCTTACCGCCGCCCGCGTTGCTGACAACCTTACCGCCCTTACCTGCACTTAATTCCACTCAAGCGGATGCTGCTCTTGCTGTCCGTTTGGTGGTGAAACTGGGTCAACGACGGGTCTATGTTTATCGCGGTGAGCAAGTGTTAGCAAAATACCAGATTGCGATCGGGAAGCGCGGCTGGGAAACACCAACGGGCAATTTTCAAGTCTTGTCAAAGGAGAAAAACCCCGTTTTTAAGAGCTTTAGAACGGGTAAGCTGATTAAGCCGGGACCAGAAAATCCGTTAGGTGTGCGTTGGATTGGCATCTGGACGGATGGCAAAATACAACTTGGCTTTCACGGCACCAATCAGGAAGAACTGTTAGGTCAAGCGGTTTCCCACGGTTGCATTCGGATGCGTAACCGAGATGTGACAGCCATGTTTGATTTAGTCAGCCTTGGCACAGAGGTTGTTGTGGAACGGTGAAGGGGTGAAGAGGTGAACGGCTACCAAAGCTGGAATTCTACATGGTGGACGTATTGTGCGTTAGCTGATTTCGCCCAGCGATTGGATTTGGCGATCGGTATAGCCAGCGGCTTTTAACGGCTCAATGATATCAAGCTGTAAGTCAGGTACATAGCAAACGATTAGACTCGCTTCAGACTCTGGTACTAGTCGCACCTCACCGATGCCAGCAGGTAGAATGCAGGACTCTCCCTGTTGTAGCTGTTCGGTACCGTTCGCAAATTCTAGCTGCACTGGAGCACCCACATTGGATAAGGTGATGCAGCGCTGAGGATGAGAGGGCTCGATGTAGGGTTCTGTTAGCGTCCAGCGTTCTAGGGCAAAGTAGGGTCCGGCACAGCAAAGAGTCCGTTGATTGCCGCCAGTCTCTAATGTTAAGCCTGGGTTGGGACGCGGTTGATAATGAGTTTTGAGTTCGTCTAATGCAGCGTTGATGTTGGCATACCACTGCTTCTGGTCATGCTGCTGACCGTATAAATCAGTAGGCATTACCATTTGACCGAGATCGGAGGTTTGCTGCACTTCAAACACGAGAGCGTCTGGTCCAAACGAATGAATAATGCCACCAGGAACGTAAATTGTATCGCCTGCTTGAATCGGGTAGCGTGACATTACCGTGTCGTAGTCTTGAGCGACGAAGGCGTCAAAGAGCTGCTGCCGCGAAAAATCGGCTTTCAGCCCTGCCAAAATGGTTGCGCCCGGTGCTGCCCAAAGAATATGCCACGCTTCGGTTTTGCCATTCGGTTCGTGATGCACTCGTGCTGCCGTTTCATCGTCTGCATGGAGATGCACAGGCAGCATATGAGACGCATCAATGAACTTCTCAAGTAGGGGGAAATGAGGACCACGCCAACCCTTGCCTACAAGTTCATCGGGATACGTCAGCGTTAAGTCATGTAGCGATCGCCCCGCCAATGAGCTGTTCGTCACTGTCCCCGTAGTGTCACGATAATCGCTGATTTCCCAGGTTTCGGCAATAATGCCATCGGGCAGCCCCGGCTTATGGAGATGCTCTGGAATCAGCCGATCGCCAAAAACATAGTGTCGTATATGTGCCGTGAGTTTAAGTGGATACCAGTGCATTTGCATTGTCTGCTATGAACGATTGGGACTAGAGATAGCCGCTCACTTCAGGCTATCTTACGCCTTGCTAAAGGTTTCATCGCGAGTGCGGATGGCTTCTAATCTATGCCTTTTGATCGAGACGAATTGCTTGTTCCAGTGCCGTTTTTTCTCTTGTTCTAGCAGCATAAGGTTGCAGCTTGACAGCATCCCAGCCAGTAAGTAGCCGTAGATCGATCAAGCTGATGCCTCGCATGAGTAGATCGATGCACCAGGTTTGCTGGGCTTGCTCGATCGCAGGCGGGTTGCCATCTGGTGCCAGCAAGCCCTCCGCGACAGTTTGCCAGAGTTGGCGCAGTTCACTTTCTGCTAGTGGCTGCTCTGCCTGGTTCAAGAACATGGCTGGCTGATTGTCCTTGCGGCTTCGGAGCCATTGAGTCAGGGGGTTGCGCGTGTAGGAGCCGTAGCGTTTGCCCATAATCCATTGATTGACAGGCACCTGGCGCATTGCTCCTTGAGTGATGTGCAGGCTTTGCTGATGCGGATCGCTGCTAAGGTGCGATCGCTCCAGGTGGCTTACCTCTGCCGGACTCAACCCAGCACCAAACAGAACATAGACGATCGCATACTCCTGTAGCCCTAGCTTTTTGGCACGCTGCAAAAGGGCATGGACTAAGGGCGCAGGTAAATCGGCGATCGGTTCGGTGACTATTGCAGGCTCTAGTACCTCTAGATTTGCAAAGGGGACAAGACCTGAAAAGGCTGGCGTTAGGTCTGATGAAGGCGACACTGCTCCTTGCAAAAACAGGGTCACCAAATTCTCTAGAAAATCGTCCCGATCGTGCCAAAGCTGGTGAAATTCGCTGGTAAATTCAATGACGGCATAGCCTAGCAACATGCCATTAAGTAAACTCGCCAGCTTTTCAGCGGGAAGATGGGTGTTAAGCTGTCCCCGCTTGATTACCGTCTCAAAATATTTGGCAACATAGCGATTTGCCTGGGTAAAGCCTCGCCCGATCGCCTCTCGGTTTTTAGCGGGATATTGCCCTGCTTCGCCAACGACCGATCTCACTACCGCAGGCACCTGATCGATCGCGGCTAAACAGGCAGTTGCGTAGTCTTTGAGCGCCTGATAAATGCTACTAGTCTGATTTGCCTGCCGGATCAACGTTTGTCCTAAATCGGCGAAAACGCCAGCATCTTCAATCACTGCCAGCAGCAGCCCATGCTTGTTACCAAAATGGCGGAATAAGGTCACTTCATTAACTTCCGCCAATTCCGCTATTTGGCGCGTGGTGGTATCGGTTACACCCTGAACGGCAAACAACTCTAACGCGGCATGTATTAAACGCTGTCGAGTTGGGTTTCGTTGAGCAGGCATGGGCAAAATGTAAGTAACACTTGCAATATCTAGAGTTCGCTGTTAGGCTACAGGTGTAAGTAACACTTGCATTCTTCTACTGTAATCGTTTCTTTGGCAAACGAGCCACTGGCTCATCGTTGCGGAGCGTCTCGCTACTGGAGGGCAGTTGTCCTGAAAGACAGTTGCTAGAGAGCTAGCTTGCCAAGATTGCCTCGTCGGAAACTGGTTTGTTTTGGTCATCTCGCAAAGGACTTTCATGACTTCTACTTCTCTTGAAACTGCTGCCGAAAGTAAGCAGCCGCTAGCCCTCAGTTGGGTAAATGTGGTGTTTTTTGGAGCGTTTCACGCACTGGCTCTATTGGCACCGTGGTTTTTCTCCTGGTCGGCATTGGGGACGGCTATCTTTCTCCACTGGCTGTTCGGTAGTATTGGCATCTGCCTGGGCTACCACCGTCTGTTAACGCACCGTAGTTTTCAGGTGCCCAAGTGGCTGGAACGGACGATTACGCTCATTGGTGCCCTGGCGCTACAGGGTGGTCCAACCTTTTGGGTCGCTGGACACCGGATGCACCACCTGTACACCGAAGATAACGAAAAAGACCCCTACTCTGCTCAGAAGGGTTTTTGGTGGAGCCACATGATGTGGTTGTTCTACCCGCAAGCACGCTTTTTCGATCGCGAGTCGTATCGGCAGTTTGCACCAGATATTGATAAAGATCCGTTCTACCGCTTTTTAGATCGCTACTTTTTGTTGCTTCAGGTGCCTGTAGGCGTAACGCTTTACCTGCTGGGCGGGTGGTCGTTTGTCATCTACGGTGTGTTTCTAAGAGCCGTTTTGCTCTGGCACAGCACCTGGTTAATTAACTCGGCAAGCCACATGAGCGGCTATCGCACCTTTGAGCCTGAAGATAACTCCCGCAACCTTTGGTGGGCAGCCATTCTGACCTATGGCGAAGGCTGGCACAATAACCACCATGCTTACCCCAATGTGGCAAAAGCAGGGCTGAAATGGTGGGAAATTGATATGACCTGGTGGTCGATCGCTGTTCTCAAACGTCTGGGTCTGGCAAAGAGAGTTGTTATGCCGCAGCAGACTAACTGATTCAGTAAGCTAATTGGTTGATGATGTTAAAAGAGAGGGCGATCGTACTGCGATCGCCCTCTCTCTTCGTTTCGTTGTGCCATTAATGGACAGGTTCTAGACCGTTGCCAACTCCGGAGTGGGGCGCTTGCTGTTACGGATGCCTGCGATTGCTTCAGCGTAATCGGGTGCATTGAAGACAGCAGAACCAGCGACGATCGCATTCGCTCCTGCTTCTATAACCTGCCAGGTATTGTTAGCTTTCAAGCCACCATCAACTTCAATCCAGGGATCAAGTCCGCGTTCATCGCACGTTTGGCGCAGCTTACGAATCTTAGGCAGAACACCAGGGATAAAGCTCTGTCCGCCAAAGCCAGGGTTGACGCTCATGATCAGCACCAGATCGCATAGATCCAGCACATGTTCGATGAGTTCGAGCGGGCTACCGGGGTTCAGTACAACGCCTGCTTTCTTGCCCAGTTCTTTGATTTGTCCCAACGTGCGGTGCAGGTGCGGCGACGCATTGTGTTCGCAGTGGACGTAGATGTGGTCAGCTCCGGCTTTCGCAAAGTCCTCAACGTACTTTTCTGGTTCCACAATCATCAGGTGGACATCGAGCGGCTTCTGCGTCACGGGGCGAATTGCTTCTACAATCAACGGTCCGATCGTTATATTAGGAACAAACCGACCATCCATCACATCGACATGAATCCAATCTGCCCCGGCAGCGTCGATCGCGCGAATTTCTTCACCTAAACGGCTGAAGTCGGCTGATAGAATCGAGGGAGCAATGACAATCGGTTTTTGACTGGATGGCGTTTGGGTCATGGCTGGGTGGTTCTCCTAGCAGCGCTGTATTGTAGTTAGTTTAACAAACTGTGATTCAAGTCCCTCATCTTGTGGAGAAACCTTCGTGATGCGGCGGCAAGTTTTGAGGCAACCTGCTCTTAGCCAACACCTTCTGAGACCGCTGACCTGGGTTGCTGGAGGCTTCAGCACGATCGCGCTAAGTACGATCGCCCTAAGCGCAACAGCAGGAACTAATGACTTTTTGCAGTCAAGCTCGGTGGGTGCTGCTGGTATTGATGCACTGCGGCTGCACGCTCCCCCTTACAACTTAATTGGGCGCAAAATTGCGATCGGGCAGGTAGAAATTGGTCGTCCTGGTCAGTTTGGTGTTGACAAAGCAGTAACCCAAAATCAGGCTGTGCCGTTGACGCGGGTGTTTTTTCGCGATGCGCCTGCCCGCATCAACACGAACGTTGACAGTCACGCGCAACATGTTGCCAGTATTATGATTGGCGCTGTGAAAGGTCTGCGGGGTGTGGCTCCGGGTGCACGGCTGTATTCATCAGCGGCGGGCACGCCTAAGCGCTACGGTCAACCCGAAGAATGTCTTTCAGCGCAGTACATAGCAGAGCAGAATGGCGGTGATGTCCGGGCAATTAACTTCAGTTTTGGCGAAGCGCTACGTCAAGATCCACGCCCCAACCCACTGCTAGACGGCAACGCACTGCTGACTCAGTGCATCGACTGGTCTACCCGCATTCACAACGTGCTGTACGTTGTTGCTGGCAACCAGGGCAAGGGCGGCATTTCGATTCCAACCGACAACTTTAACGGCATCAACGTTGCATTTACGACGCGGCTGGAAGGGATTTTTCGCAAGCTGGATTTTGCCAATTTAGGCGATGCGTCAGGGTCGGGGGCGGCGATCGCAGGCATTGAAACAAACGTGGGTGCTCGACGCGCGATCGGGCTAGTGGCTCCTGGCAATGATGTAAGCCTCGTGGCGCTAAATGGGAATTTGACGACCTCCAGCGGCACCAGTTTTGCGGCTCCCCATGTGACGGCAACGGTAGCGCTGCTGCAAGAGTACGGCGATCGCCAACTGCGCGTTAGTTGCAAACAGCCTGGATGCAGCCTGCCCTGGACGCTAGATGCTCGGCGGGCACAGGTAATGAAAGCTGTCTTGCTTAACTCAGCCGATAAAATTCAGGATGCAGGCGACGGTTTAGCGCTTGGCATGAGCCGTACCATTCTTGACAAAAACAATCGTAGTTGGGTCGAGTCAGATGCGTACCGCGATCGTAGCCTGCCGCTGAACACGCAAATGGGGGTCGGGCAACTCAATGCTTTTCGCGCTTATCAGCAGTTTAGCGCCGGACAATACAGCCCAGAAACAACTGTTCCGGCGATTGGGTGGGACTATCGCACGGTCGGAGTAACGGTTCAAGGCGAAGGGATGAAGGCTAAGAACGTAGAAGCAGAAGCACCACTGTTTCAGGATTATGTGCTGGAGAAGCCGTTACAGAAGGGCAGCTATGTTTCAGCGACATTAGTGTGGCATCGCCTGGTGGAACTGGTAGACAAAAACAACAACGGGGAGTTTGATTTGGAAGAAAGCTTTCGCGATCGTGGTTTAAACACGCTGACTCTCTACCTGATGCGTGCCGATGACAACGATATCAAGCAAAGCCTATGGTCATCCATTAGTGATGTCGATAGTGTGCAGCATCTCTTTCATCCAGTGCCCTCTACGGGACGCTACAAAATCCGCGTCCAGTTTCACCGTCAGGTCAATAACCCTATTCAGCCGTATGCCCTCGCCTGGTGGACAGTACCAACGCGGTAAAGCCTTTTTTCAACCGGTCAGCCGTTTTTGTCAACAGCGAAGGCGATGCCAACCCTAAGGTAAGGTAACCCTGCTCAAAGCTCCAAAAGAAGCTAATCTCTTAGTGCTAAGCGGGATTACTGATACCAGTTAATGACTCTGTGGTAAAACCGTTGCAAGATTCAAGTGCGGTTCAACGGCATCTGCCAGGGCATTCAGCATCAGTTCGCGCTGTTCTCGATAGTTAGGTACGCCGGTTGGCAGCGACTTTAAGCCGCGCTGCTGGCGTAAACGGTTGAGCCAGGCACGTCGCCAGGGACCGTTGTCAAAGATGCCGTGCAGATACGCACCCCAAACTGACTGGGTTTCATCCACTACGCCAAGATTGGGATCATCAAAGAGCAACTGGATCGTTTCGCCTTCAATGAGGCGCGTCCTGCCCTGGTGAATTTCATAACCTGCGACCGGTAGCCCTTCTTGCGGAAAATTGGAGGTCACCTGTCGCTGGCGGGCAATTTTTTGTCCAGCAATGACGGTTTTCAGCGGAAGTAGCCCTAGCCCTTTAAAGCGTCCTTCCTGCCCTTCGATGCCTTCTGGATCTGCCAGGATTTTGCCCAACATTTGGTAGCCGCCGCAGATGCCCAGCACAGTGCCGCCTGCTGCGACGTAGTTCTGAATTTCTTCTGCCATGCCAGCTTTATGCAGCACGATGAGGTCAGCGATCGTCGTTTTGGAGCCAGGAATAATCACCGCATCAGGGTAACCCAACGGTTGTTTCGGGTTGATGTATTTTACTGAAACTGTAGGTTCTGCCTCCAGTGGGTCGAAGTCAGTAAAGTTTGAAATGCGGGGCAAGCGGATGACAGCGATATTAAGGTCGGCAGTGGGATTGCTGGCACGACCGTCAATGATGCTTAATGAATCTTCGGCTGGGAAACTCTGATCTAACCAGGGAATCACACCAATGACGGGAATACCCGTGCGCTCTTGCAGCCAGTCGATGCCAGATTGGAGCAACGATCGCTGTCCCCTAAACTTGTTGATGACAACCCCTTTGATCAGGGCACGCTCATCGTCATCTAACAGTTCCAGCGTGCCTACAACGTGAGCAAAGGCACCACCACGATCGATATCTACAACCAGAATCGTGGGCGCATTCAAATGCTTGGCGATCCGCATATTGGTGAGATCGCGATGCTTGAGGTTAATTTCTGCCGGACTGCCAGCGCCTTCGCAAACCAACAGATCAAACTCTTCACTTAAGCGACGCAGAGATTCTTCGATCGCCTGCCAGCCCATATCAAAATATTCTTCGTAATACTCTGCGGCTCCCACTTTGCCAACGGCTTTGCCCTTAATGATGACTTGGGAGGTCATATCGCCTTGCGGCTTCAGTAGAATAGGGTTCATTTCAACCCAGGGAGAAATCCCAGCCGCCCATGCCTGCACTGCCTGAGCGTGACCAATTTCACCACCGCTAGCAGTGACATAGGCATTAAGCGCCATGTTTTGCCCTTTAAACGGTGCCACTCGCCAGCCGCGACGGTTGAGAATACGACAAATGGCAGCCGTTAACAGCGATTTTCCTGCGTGAGACGTGGTGCCCACGACCATAATGGCTTTCATGCAAGATTCCCTTGAAACGTTGTGAAGGATAAAGGATGAAGGCTGAGGGATGAAAAACTACTAGAGTTGTTTTGTTTAGAGCTTCGCAACGTATAAGTGGTCACCAATGCGTTCAGGTCCTCCTTCATCTCTCAGCCTTAAACTTAAATAGGTAGCCGAAACCAACGATTCCAGACATGGTGTAGGCGATCGCTGAACGTCGGTGTCATGCGTACAGATCCTTGCTCCTGCCATTTTTGTACCAGTTGGCGACCCAGCGGTGTGACTCGAAAACTGTCTGTTAACCCCTGTCCATCCACTTCTCGCCGTAGTAGACCAACCTGAATTAACCAGAGCAGCTCTGCCTCTGCAATTAGCTCAGAGAGAGGAGCCTGGGTGTAACCATGTTTCAGCCCAGCCTGCCCCGTGATTGCGTTTAACGAAACACTTTGCTGCACCATTGTGGTGTACAACGTGAGCTGAAAGGGCGCACATCGCATCGCTCGTTCTGCTCGCAACACGGTGCGATCGGGGTAATCAATTGTTTTGCGAGTGCTAGATGTGGCAGTCATCGCAGTTAAAGCTCCTTGCTGTTAAAAATCCAGGTAGGAGTAGGCGCATCCTAAAGTAAGCAAAGGTTTAAGGTTGCTTGCTGTCTCCATAGTATGCGTTTTATTTGCGTCCCGCATAGATATACAACTAGAGGTCGCTGTCTAACACAAGACCTGGTTGAACTTGATCAGTGAGAGTTCGGTGAGCGATCGAGGCAATTTAGTTACCTTTGATACATCTTTTCTTAATCTGCATTGCTAAAAGTAAGCTCATGGCTTTGCTATTGGCATTGAGCTTTCAGCAAGTGGCTCTGTGTTGACGCGATTGATGGGGACATTGGCTGACGGTTTTCTGAGTGAGCTGGAGTACTTAGAGCAACGGTTCAGTCAGGTAGCAAGTCATCAGGGGGCTAAACAATTTAACCGCCTCTAGGGTTCCAGTCTAAGCACCTCGCTTAGATGATCGGTCTGAGAGAGGCAAGCTGCTGAAAAGGCATCTTTTGATAAAAGTTGTCTGGTAGTTACACGGCGGGATCAAAGCCCGGGAGAAACAGGTAGCCAGGTGCAATGGCGACTGTACTTCTGGGCTTTTTGCTGATGTTGCCTTTCTTCTGGTCGAAAATAATTTGTCAATGGTTAGTTTTTCTGTAAGGAATGAAATGAAGTTACGATCGCTGCTTTCTAATCTTGGACTTTTTCTCGTCAGCCTAGTGTTGATTGTGAGCTGTAGTAATCCTGCTAGCCAGATGTCTACCCAATCTGACAGCACGCCAGCTCCATCAGGCAGTGCAGCGAGTGTGCGTCTAGGCTTTAGCGCGTGGCCTGGTTGGTTCCCCTGGCAGGTGGCTCAAGACGAAAAAATTTTTGAGAAAAACAAAATATCGGTTGATCTTAAATGGTTCGATGGCTATACAGAATCACTTAGCACCTTGACTGCTGGACAAATTGACGCGAACTCGCAAACGTTGAATGACACCATTAGCGCCGTCGCTGGTGGTGCTGATCAGGTTGTGGTTTTAGTGAATGACAATTCGACGGGCAACGACAAAATCATTGTGCGAGAAGGTATTAACTCGATCGCTGACTTAAAGGGCAAAAAAGTTGCGGCGGAAGAAGGCACGGTAGATCACTTCTTACTGCTTTTGGGGCTAAAGAAGGCAGGCTTGGGACCGAAGGATATTAACTTTCAACCACTAGAAACAGGCAAAGCGGCAGCAGCCTTTGTCGCAGGGCAAGTTGATGCTGTTGGCGTCTTTGCACCCTTTACTACTCAAGCGCTTAAACGTCCCAACAGCAAGGAACTGTTTAGCTCGAAGGACTTTCCAGGGGCCATTCCGGATCATCTTGTCTTTACCCGCCAATTTGTGAATACAAAGCCCGATCAGGTGCAGGCGCTAGTAGACTCCTGGTTTGAGACACAAGCCTATATCAAGGCAAATTCTGCTAAAGCGATCGAAATTATGGCGAAGCGAGGCGGGGTTTCTGTTGCTGAGTACAAGGAGTACGCAAACGGCACCAAGATTTTTACTGTTGAAGACAACTTAAAAGCGTTTCAGCCCGGTAAGGATATGGGTTCTCTTACCTTCGCAGCGCAAGAAATGACTAATTTCCTCAATGAAGCTGGTTTGGTGACAACAAAGCCGGACTTGAGCAAACTGTTTGACGATCGCTTTGTCAAGGCATACGCCGCTAAAGCCAAGAAAGCCTAAATAGTTGTTAGTTTTTGGTTTTTAGTCTTTAGGCGGTTGCCTCTGATTAACAACTAACAACTAACAACTAGAAACTAACAACCAACAACCTCCCCATGAGCCAATCCAGCACCCCGATCAACTCTGACCGCTCTAGCAGACCCGCAAAATCGCTGCGATCGACCGTTTTTTGGCGATTAGCTGAAGACATTCCGGCTCCCCTGACCTGGAGTTTGATGACGGCTTCAATCCTGTTGCCGCTGGTGCTGTGGTGGCTGGTAACTGCCTTTGGCGTGATCGATCCAAAGTTTTTGCCCTCTCCCGCAAATGTCATCGAAGCGTTTCAACGACTTTGGAGTACAGGCGATCTGCAAAAGGATACGGTCGCCAGTCTGTGGCGGGTTGGAGTTGGCTTTTCCTTAGCGGCACTCTTCTCCATTCCTCTTGGCGTGTTAATGGGCAGCTTTGCCAGCATTCGCGCTCTGTTGGAGCCTCTCTTTGGGTTGGTGCGTTACATGCCTGCACCAGCGTTCATTCCACTGCTGATTTTGTATCTAAGCATTGGTGAAGAGCCGAAGATCATGCTGATCTTTATTGGTGTCTTTTTCTTCAACTCTCTCATGGTGATGGACACCGTGAAATTTGTGCCCAAAGAGTTGATCGAAGCCACGTATATGTTGGGCGGTAACCGCTTACAGACGCTGTTACAAGTGATTGGTCCCTACGTGTTACCGGGCATTATTGATGCTTGCCGAATCAACCTTGCAGCCGCGTGGCAGTTAGTGATTGTTTCTGAACTCATTGCGGCAACCGAGGGCATCGGTCGTCGTATTAGCGTAGCCGGTCGCTTTTTGAGAACGGATGAAATCTTTGTCGGGCTGATTGTCATTGGAGTCATCGGCTTGGTGCTGGATTTGCTGTTTCAGTATGCACTTCGGGTTTCCTGTAGTTGGGCAAGCCAGAAGCGGTGATTTAAAGGCAGAAGGCAGAAGGTAGAAGGCAAAAGGCAGGAACATGTAGCGCTTAACCTTAACCGCTAAATTTTTTAACTCAAAACTCTCTAGCACAGCGGCACGAAGTGCTACTCAAAACTTTCTTTTCATCCCTCCCCTTTAGAGGTTTAACCCATGTACTTACAAGTCAACAGCCTGTATAAAAATTTTGAAACTAAACAGGGCACTTTGGTTGTGCTGAAGGATATCAATATGCTGATTGAGCAGGGTGAGTTTATCTGCGCAGTTGGTGCTTCAGGATCGGGTAAATCAACGCTGCTGCGTCAAATTGCAGGATTGGACAAGCCCACTACAGGCGAAGTTAAAATCGACAACCAGATTGTCAAGGGACCAGGTCCCGATCGCGGCATGGTGTTTCAGCACTACACGTTGTATCCATGGATGAATGTGCAAGAGAATGCTGAGTTTGGGTTGAAGCTGCAAGGGCTGTCGAAAAAAGCGCGGCGAGAAAAAGCCAGCACTTATTTAGATGTTGTAGGGCTGTCAAAGTTTGCTAAAGCGTTGCCCAAGGAATTATCAGGTGGTATGAAGCAACGGGTGGCGATCGCCCGTGCGCTTGCCTCTGAACCAAAAGTATTGCTGATGGATGAACCCTTTGGCTCGCTTGATGTGCATACCAAAGAAGCCATGCACGAGTTTATGCTTGACCTCTGGCAGCGTACCCGCATTACCGTTTTTATGATTACTCACGATGTGGAAGAAGCGGTCTTCTTATCGAACCGGATTTATGCGCTAGGCGCGCGTCCTGGTACGGTACGCAAGGAAATGGTGATTCAGTTGCCCGATCGCAGTCACGCGGTTAAACGCCACGCTGTTTTTCACGATTACCGGGATGAACTGATGGAACTGCTACGTAAGCATGGACAGGAAGCGGTGGAAGCGGTAGCAGTTGCCGTCTAGTGATGGCACTCGGTAGGCGTCGGGCGTAGTAAAGGTTTTGGAAGAAACATAGAGGACACAGATGTAGTTTTTTGCGTCAAAATAGATTAAATTTCTCGCCACTATTGTTTTATCAGTGTCAAAAAAGCGCATGGCTGATTCTACGATCGCGAAGGACGAAGCCTTTGGTATTGTCCCAATTCTGCATACCGATACGACCAATCAGTTTCTCCTCATTCAGCACCACGCCGGACATTGGGGCTTTCCCAAAGGGCACGCCGATCCAGGTGAATCGGCTTTGCAAGCAGCGTGCCGTGAATTTTTAGAAGAGACGGGTATTGCAGACTATAGTCTGATAGATGGCGTATCGTTCTCCGAGCAGTATCCGTTCACACGCGGCAAGCAGAAGTTTGAGAAAACGGTGATCTACTTTCTTGCCTGGGTGCAGTCGGCAACTGTCCACTGCCAGGAAAAAGAGATTCAGGCGTACGTTTGGGCTGATTATGAGCAGGCGATCGCTCGACTAAGCTTTGATGGCGCGAAGCAAGTGTTGCGAGAAGTCCAGCAGTATTTAAAGAGTGGCTCTTAGAAGGGCAGAAGGCAGAAGGCAGAAGAAAACTCAAGACTCCATTTTCTCACTCCTCACCCCTTACTCAAAAAGCGGTTCAAATTGTTCCGGCGTCAGCACGATTTCGCCGTGGTCAGGCACCCAGGCAAGCCATTGGTTGTCAGCGGTTTGGCAGAGCAAGAGTGCCTCATCTGAGCTGTAGGCACTGGGCGGTTGCAAGAGCTTCACCCATACTGAGGCTGCGATCGCAGGTTGATTAACAAGCGCCGCAGATGGTAGAGCAGAGCGATCGAGGGCATCTTGCCATAGCCGTTCTAGCCCTTGTCGCTGTAAGCAAAGTCGAAATTCCGTTTCAAGTCTCATGGTTCTTCGTTAGCATCTGCGCCAGAGTGAGGAGGCTGAATTCAGAGGCACTCAGACATTGCTAGTGCCAAAAAGCACGATCACAGTAGCCATACTGCTTCAACCGCTATTAGTGCTAGCTCTAAATAACCCCTTTGCGGCGGAATCAAGGCGCAGAAAATTG
The DNA here is from genome assembly GCF_014695795.1 of Phormidium sp. FACHB-592. NCBI lineage: Bacteria > Bacillati > Cyanobacteriota > Cyanophyceae > Oscillatoriales > Oscillatoriaceae > Phormidium > Phormidium sp. FACHB-592. Next base: position 273,046 of record NZ_JACJOZ010000103.1, on the reverse strand, counting down.
AATCCGTATCTTATGCTACAGAATTTTTTGCAAGCTGTGGTGATTTTGTTTTAGAACGTTATATGCCACCTGGTACGCACCAAAGCAGCACGATCGGTACTACAATCCAAAATGATCCTGTATCAGCAAGGAATGTAATCGTATGCCTTTATCTGTGGGTGATACCGCTCCAAATTTCACCGTCAAAGATACCATTGGCAAAACTGTCACTCTGTCTGAATATGCAGGCAAAACTATTGTCTTGTACTTCTATCCTAAAGACGATACGCCCGGCTGTACGAAAGAAGCCTGTAGCTTTCGAGACAACTACCAGCAATACCTGAGCCAGGGTATTACTGTCTTTGGGGTCAGCATGGATGATTCAGCCTCGCATCAGCAGTTTACCGAAAAGTTTAACCTGCCGTTTCCACTGTTGGCAGATGTGGATGGGGCTATCACCAGGGCGTACGATGTATTGGGTGATCGCAACGGAACGCTTTACTCTCAGCGCGTGACTTACATCATCGGCGGCGATGGCAAAATTGCTCAGGTTTATACCTCTATCCAAACCGAGAGCCACGCTAGCGATATTCTGTCTGCGATCGGGGCTTAAACAGTGTTAGGCAGCTATTAGCGATCAGCAATCAGCCGTCAGCACTAGAGCAGAATGTACCAGTGCCGTAAAAGGCTATAGCTGTAGCGTTCAGGCTGAAATCGTTATTCTCTTGCGTTGCGAACTGCTCTACGTGCAGCCTTGATAGCTGATTGCTAACGGCTTGCTGCTTGCCAAAACTACTTTTCATCCCCCCATGCACGCTCTTTCTATTCCTACCTGGATCATTCATATCTCTAGCGTCGTTGAATGGATTGCTGCCCTCTGGCTCATCTGGACGTATGGTCAAGTCAGCCAGAACCCTGCGTGGTATGGGTTATCAATCGCGATGCTGCCTGCTCTCGTCAGCGCGATGTGTGCCTGTACCTGGCACTTTTTTGACAATCCTGCCTCTCTAGACTGGTTGGTGACGCTGCAAGCCTCGATGACCGTAGTAGGCAACTGTACGCAAATGGTAGCGGCTTGGTGGATCTGGCGATCGGCAGCAGCACAGCGTTCAGCAGCTAAACCGTCGTCTCTCAACGCTATACTGCCATTGCCAATATTACTGCTGCTGCCATCTGTCTTTCCGATCGCTAAAGAAACGCTGTTTGCGGTTTCGCTCTTCCCCTATCTTGGCTTTCTCTGGTTTCTCACGCGCTCTGGTCAAACGCCTCGGCTAGCCTTGATTGGCTTCTACGCGCTGCTAGTGTTTGTAGCCATTACCATTCCAGCAGGGCTTTACGCTAAAACGGCTTACGGTGCCAATTTAGCAGATGTCGATTGGCTCCATGGTGGTGCAGAATCGTTTCTTACACTGTCGAATATTCTCGTGGTGTTGGGCTTTCGGCAGGCTATTCTCGATCGACAATTGTCGCCAATGCTTGAACCGTAGGACTTGGAGAGCGGTCAGCAGCCATTAACCGCCAGCCCTGGACTCATTACTGAAAGCTGACAGCCGAAAGCTGAAAACTGTCAGCTTCATAACGCCTAAAATCATCCCATCACGCTTCTAGCCTTGAAATTTGACTCCGCACAGTACGGTTTAGCAATTCATACAGCCAGCCCAGAGTTAGGGTTGGCGATCGACAATTTTGTGGGTGATGCGCGATCGCAGGTTTGGGAGCTCGGACGCGACCTGTCTACCCATCTACACGTACACCTTGCTGCCTTTTTGCAACCCCAAGCTTGGGCAGATCTAGCATTTGTGGCGGTTGCTCAGGGACCCGGCGGTTTCACTGGCACACGGTTGGGTGTTGTCACTGCACGCACTCTGGCGCAGCAGCTAGAACTTCCCTTGTTTGCTGTTTCGACGCTAGCAGCAGTGGCACATGCTCAAGCCACCCAGGTAGAGAGCCTACAACACACTAACATTGCCGTGCAAATGCTGGCACAACGGGGTGAAGTGTTCGGCGCTATCTACCAGTCGTCCTCCGACGGACTGCACATGCTCCTTCCAGATGCCGTGATGAGTTTAGACCACTGGCAACAGACCCTTGCGGCCTGGACAAGCCCATACCAGCTCATTCAAGCAACGGGCGGCTTGGGCACGTCTGTCTCTAGCGTTCTAGCACTGGCGCAGCATGATCGACAACAGGGGCTAAAACCCCATTGGTCAGAGGTCCTCCCCTTTTACGGGCAGCATCCTGTTGTAAGCCCTGCCCCGCAAGCCTAGCGCGATACACTCCGTGGATCGAGGGCATCGCGTAGCCCATCGCCCAACAGGTTAAATGCCAGCACTGTAAGGATGATCAGCAACGTCGGGGGCCAAATCAGCCAGGGTTGCAGCACCAAAATGGAGGCATTCGTCGCCAGTGAAAGCATATTGCCCCAGGATGGATCGGGCTGTTGAATACCTAACCCAATTAGGCTCAGAATCGACTCCGCCACGATGAAGTCTGGAATGGAAAGCGTTGCCGCAATGACAATATAGCTAGCTGTTTGGGGCAACACATGACGAACAATGATGTAGAGCGATCGTCCACCCATTGCCCGCGCTGCCTGCACAAACTCGCGCTCCTTAATCGACAGCACTTGTCCTCGAATCACTCGCGCCAAGCCAGCCCATCGGATGAACGACGTAATCAAAATAATCAACAAAAAGCGTTGAGCGCTACTAAGTCCTGGCGGCAACACAGCCGCTAAAGCGACCAGCAAATAAATGCTGGGAATCGTCATCAGCACTTCAACTAAGCGCATTAAGCCGCTATCAACCCAACCGCCAAAGTAGCCAGAAATGCCGCCCACTAGCATCCCCAGCGGAAAGGCAATAATGATGCCCACTAGCCCGATGCTGAGGCTGATGCGTGCGCCGTAAAGCAGCCGACTGAACTGGTCCCGTGCCCCTTCGTCTGTGCCCAGCAAATTAAACTTGCCTGGTCCAGCCGTACCAAACAAATGCCAATTGCCTGGAATGCCTGGAAGCAGTTCTACCTCATCAAACTTAGGGTCTGTGAGAGAAAAGCGTGTGGGCAGCGGTAGCTTGAGCTGAAACAGGCGATAAGGGTCTCCTGCTACAAACAGCCGCAGCGGTGATGGTTGGCTACGATCGACCAAAAGCTGTCGATCGCCTGTTTTCAGATCCACTGGACCTTGAGTGGTTGGATAAACATGAGGACCAACAAACGCACCAGACTGATCCCGCCAATAAATCTGGGTCGGCGGCAACAGTGCGCCATCTTTTTGAGGAGTGCACGCACGTAGTTGTATGGATGCACTATCGCAGGGGCTGTAGGGAGCAATGAATTCGGCTGCAATTGCAGACACATAAAAGACAAGCAGCAAAATCGCACCCAACCGAGCCAGAGGATTCTTCTTAAGGCGTTGCCACCAATTCATATCGCAAAGCTAAGGGCTAAGGAACCTGGAGCACTGGCTAAGAAAACCTCAGATGGTAATCAAGCTTTGTAGAATCGTACTCCGAATCCGTTCAAACTTAGCACAGCGGGGGAGAAGGACGGGAGTCAGGGAAAGCAAAAAGTAGAAGCGAGTGAGAGTAATACAGCGGAACGTCTTCTTCTCTCCTTGCTAAAAAACTCAAAAAGTTCCGACTTAACTACTTTTTGCAATTCTTATCTTTGGGCGGAGTTTTCCCCATTGATTCCACAGGCTTTCCACAGATTTGGGTGGTTTTTCCACAGGTAGGCGCTCGTTTTCCACAGCCAGTAGCGACAGAATCAGACTTTAATGTCTTGAAGTTCGCCTCAAGGAGTGCCTTCTGTAGAACGAAGAAAATGTTCTTGAAGATGAAGCAATGTTGCGGGGATCACGTCTAAAGTCTGTTGTTGGCATGAGCATTCCTTTTCTGCCTTTGCAAAGGGATCCGGGCAGCATTGACAAGGCAGCCTGCCTCTAGGCACAATGAATCACTCACCTGCACAGGCGCTCTGAAACCCAAATCGACAAGACTTTGACTGGGAGAATCGAGCGGTTGCTGCTGTTGGTGCCTCAGTTTTAATGCTGTAGCACCCAATTCTTGGCGGCTTACTTTTTATCAGGGTGCAAAGTTGAACCATTTTTTGATCGCTTCACTGCCAACTTGCTCCCGCATCTCCTGAGGTTCTCATGCATACAACTGTTAGCATTCTGGCTGAAATCCCTGAAGAACTTCACAACGCACTAACTCTCTACCTCGAAACACATCCTGATTGGGATCAAGATCGCGTCTTTGCGGCTGCATTGTCCCTCTTTTTGTTGCAAAATGGAGAGTGCGATCGCCGCGCCGCACGGGTTTATTTAGATGCTCTGTTTAACCATGCCGTGTAGTAATAGCAAATTTGTGATCGTAAGTTTGAGCTTGCAGCTTGAAGTTTGCAAATTTGCGATCGAAGACTTTATTAAAAAGCTAAAAGCAAAAGTTGAAAGCAAGAAATTAAGAGGGCTGATTCATGGCGTATTACTGGTTTAAGGCGTTTCATCTTGTTGGCATTGTGTGTTGGTTCGCGGGGATGTTTTACCTGCCCCGTTTGTTTGTCTACCATGCTGAAGCAAACGAACAGCCAGAACCCGCCCGTAGCATTTTGAAAAGCCAGTATCAGATCATGGAGAAACGCCTCTACAGCATTATCATGACACCCGCGATGCTGTTAACTGTGGCAATGGCGATCGGGCTAGTTACAACCGAACCCGATGTGCTTAAGCAGCCCTGGATGCACGCAAAGCTTGCCTGCGTGGTGCTGTTAATTGGCTATCACCACTACTGCAAGCGACTGATGAAGCAGTTAGCAGCAGATGAATGCAAGATGACCGGGCAACATTTCCGCTGGTTCAATGAATTTCCGACGGTGTTTTTTATCGTTGTCGTCATGCTGGCAGTGTTCAAAAACAATCTGCCCACTGACCTAACCGTATGGGGCATTGTAGCGATGGTAATCAGCTTTGCGATTGCTATTCAACTCTATGCGCGCAAGCGCCGCCTAGCTAAAGAGCGGGCAGCAGTAGAGTCAGATGGTTTATTGGGTAATGCTAGTTCTTAATGCAGGTGCTTGATTACTGGTTGCGTTTGCACTTTGCAAGAAAAAGAAATTTCTAAAAGCAACAAAAAAAGGGGAGCGATCGCTCCCCTTTTGACTTTGAACTTACATGGATTAAACAAACGTAATAACGACGTTTCTAATAAGCCAGACCCATGCTACGGGTTGTTTCAGCACCCAGGTAAACCCGAATACTTAAGAAATCAGTAGGGCAAGCAGTTTCGCAACGCTTGCAGCCTACACAATCTTCAGTTCTTGGCGACGAAGCAATTTGACCTGCCTTGCAGCCGTCCCAGGGAACCATCTCCAGAACGTCGGTCGGGCAAGCGCGGACGCATTGGGTGCAGCCAATGCAAGTGTCATAGATTTTGACCGTATGAGACATATTATGAATCGCTCCAAATGAATGCTTGACACTTTGCAGTATCGGTCAGCCAAACTGGCGGTAGATTCATCCGCTGAAGGCTTTCAGAGTCAACGCCCAGTTTACATCACCGCTGGAAGCCTCTCTGGCAAAAGACTCTAAAACTTCAAAGAATGTAATAGTCGGCGACTGAAACCTGAAAAACGATACTGTACGCTGCGTTCTACCCTACTACTTTTCGATTAACCTAATACTTCTCGCTTAAGCGTTAAACCGAGTCAAGGGCAAAGCATACGTTGCTTCTGTTAGCTTTTCTGCTTAAGAGGCTGCTTTAAGAACCGCCAGTTGTTTTTAAAGCAACCAGGGAAGTTGTTTCTTTACAACCCCTTACTCCCCAACTTCAGTAAGACACTGTTCCGCAGGGCATCGAATAGGAGGTAGGGGGGATCCGCATCTGGTTTGCGCTGAACGGCTCGTCTCACTCTCCATAAAGCCAAACTTAATGACCAGGAAAGATCGGCTAAGGCGGCGTATAGAAAACCGTGATTCTTCACGAAATAGCGTCGGCGAGAATCAAAGAGATACTGTGGCAATCGCTTAGGAGTGTCATCTCTGGTTGTTACCCCAGTACTGGCTCCTGCAATATGCATAACGCTGCCTTCAGGGACATACCAGCAAGACCAACCTTTCCGTTTAGCCTGGAGGCAAAAATCTGTCTCTTCGTAATAGAGGAAATATCCTTCATCCATCAAACCTGCCGACTCAAATACCTCCCGCCGGATCATCATACTTGCCCCAGGCAACCAATCTACCTGCTGTGGCTCGTTGGTCATTGTTTGGGACACAACCCACTTAGCTAAGAGCTTTGACACAATTCCTAAGCGCATACCACTCTCTAGCTCACTCAACAGAGAGGGAAAGCGAAAGGCTGTAGACCAGTTCGTCCCATCTGGATTTTCAAGCTTGCTACCGACAATGCCAACCTCTGGATGTTGCTCCATAAAACTTGTGAGAGCCTTAAATACACCCGGACGCGCCTGCGTGTCTGAATTGAGTAGTAGGTAATAGGAGGGTGGGTTAGGAGCCTGAAGTGTTGGGCGAATTGCCAGATTATTGCCATAGGCGAAACCACCATTATGGTCTGAGGGCAAGACTGAAGCCCATTTTCCCCAACCATTGGTTTCAATGGCTGCATCAATTAATTCTGCGGAGTTATCTCCAGAGGCATTATCCACCACAACAACAGAGGTATCTGGACGCGATCGCACTTCACTTTCAAGCGAGCGCAAGCAGTCGATGGTTAGACGGGCAGTGCGGTAGTTAACGATGACAACCAGTAAAGAACCTGAATTAGTGTTTGGATGGGACATATCTATAGAGTAGAAATTTAGTGGGTCATGACTGAACCGTTTACTCAGTTTTAGTTAACTGATCTGGGCTTGGCTGGGGAAAGGCTCTATGAAGCAAGGGTCTTTTCTGGCTGTTGTGCAATACTCGGCAACGGTTGAGTTTTGGCTATCTTTGCAAGTGCCGCATCAATGTAAGACTGCATATTTTCAGCCATGACCTGGACATTGGGTTCTTGCAACATACTGGAATGACCACCGGGGCTATGGTAAACCTTCACCCCCTCAGTTGAACGATTGCCCCATCCCAACAGCGGATCACTGTACATATCTGCGTAGGGGGTATCGTCAATGAGAGTGCCGTCAAAGCTACTGCTTTTCTGCGTCGCTAAGGTAAGAAACACTTCTCCTTGATAGGGAGCCTGAGGAATATATTCTCTTTCAGCAAACTTTAAGACAATCCGAACGGAGAGGTTGTGCAGGAAGGATGGGATGGGTAGATTCCGATCCAGACAATACCTGAACAGCTTGATCTTGGTTTGATTTTGAACCTTCCGAAGTTTTGACCGGACTTCATAGGTGATCACGTTGTAAATCTTCTGACTAGCTTTGCCCAGAATACGGAGTAGCTGCTGCGGGTTCAGTGGTTGTCCTTGGTTTAAGGATTGCGAAAAGCTGCTTAAACGTTGATTGGCAATCAAACCACTCCGCATCGTTGCTTCTACATCTGCCGTGTCAAGCAGCGCTACCATTGCAATGGTTTGACCCTGATTTTGCAGTTGTCGAGCCATTTCAAAGGCTAAGAAGCCACCGACGCATAAACCACCTAGTAGGTAGGGTCCTTCTGGTTGAACTGTGCGGATTTGTTCGATGTAGTAAGCTGCCATCTCTACAACGCGAGTGTGCAAAATGGGATGATGCTCTCGGCTGTAGGGTTGGATGCCATATACGGGATGCTCTGGCTTCAAGCAGTACGCCAGATTGCGGTAGAGCAAGGTTTCGCCCTCGCCATCATGGATGAAGAACACTGGGGGTTTGCTTCCACCCTTTCTAAGTAAGACAACCGAGTTGGGTCTATCCAATTGCCCTGGTTGACTGAGTAAAGCCGCCAGTTGGGCGATCGTTGGCTCGGTCAGTAGGGTGCTCAGGGGGAGCGTTTGACCGAACACTGCCTCAATTTGAATCATCAGAGAGGCAGCCAGTAGGGAATGTCCTCCTACTTCAAAGAAATTGTCATGGATGCCGATCGGGCTAACACCTAGCACTGTCTCCCAAATAGTTGTCAATTGCTGCTCCCATTCGTCTCGTGGAGCAACGAATGCTTTGTAACCTGCAATGTTTTCAGGCGTTGGCAGTGGTAAAGCACGCCGATCGACTTTTTGATTGATGTTGACTGGCATCGCATCTAGCACTACAAAGGCAGATGGCACCATGTAATCTGGTAATTTTTCTTGCAGTAGGCTGCGAATATTCTCGATCGGCGGTTTCTGAGCCTGATCAAGCACTACGTAAGCGACCAAGCTCTTTTCACCCTGTTCCATTGCACGCGCGCCCAGTTCCCGTGCCATGACAACGCCTTCACGCACACCGGGCGCCTGACGCAGTGTTGCTTCGATCTCGCCTAGCTCAATCCGAATGCCGCGCAACTTGATCTGAAAATCAGCCCGCCCCAGCATTTCTAGATTGCCATCCATGTCAAACCGTCCAATATCTCCAGTGCGGTAAAAGCGGCAGCCATCGATCGTGACAAATTTTTCCTGCGTGAGCGCTTCCCGCTGCAAATATCCCTGCGTAACACCAGCTCCACCAATATAAATTTCACCGGGAATACCGATCGGCACGAGATTTAGGTGCGAATCATAGAGGCGAACAGAAACATTTGTAAAGGGTTTGCCAACTCGACTTTTTACCGGTTGATCATTGACTACCGGGTAGCTGCAACCCATACAGCTCACCTCACTACAGCCATAGATAACATAGACTTCTGCTGACTGAAAGATACGCTTCATCGCTTCAAGTAACGCGGTAGGCACCATGTCACCACCTGTAGAAACGTGTTTGAGCTGCTGGAATGATTGAAGATCCAGGTTGTTGTCCTGGATGTAGGTCAGAAGCTTTTGCAACAAACTGGGTGATGTGTGAATGACAGTTGCCTGTTGCAGCGTTTGCACCATGCGCTGGAAATCTAAGATATGCTCTCGTTCCAAGATCATAAGCTTGCCACCTGCCACTAACGGTGACAGTAGCTCAAACATGGTGATGCTAAAGGTGAAGCGCGCAATCGCCGGCATAACATCGTGGCAGTCAAAACCAAACCGCTCCTGTGCCGACAAAATGTACTGCACCAGGTTGCCGTGGCTTGTTATAACACCCTTTGGCTTACCCGTCGTACCGGAGGTGTAAACCAAATGAGACGTTTGCTCAAGGCGAACCTCAATTTCGGGATTATGCGTGGGGAATTGGTGTAGCAACGTCCATTCTTGATCAAAGCAAAGAATGTGGTCTGCAATCGCTGGTAAGCGTGGCAAAAGATGGGACTGCGTTAGCAAGACCTTGGGTTGAGTCTCTTCCAGAATAGTGGTCAGACGCTCAATGGGATGGGTTGGATCAAGCGGTAGATAAACACCACCAGCTTTGAAAATACCCAGCAACGTTACTACAATTTCCAACGATGGTTCTACACAAACTGCCACTCGTACGTCAGCACTGACACCAGCTTGAACCAGGTAATGAGCGACTTGGTTAGCGCGTTGGTTTAGCTCTGTGTAGGTAAGTTGCTGGTTATTGAATGTGAGCGCGACCGCCTCTGGTCGCTGAATAGCATGAGCTTCAATCAGTTGATGGATTAGAGCTTGAGGATACGAAATAGTGGCGCTTTGCCATTCCACCAACAGTTGTTGTGTTTCTGCCTGGGTCAACAATGGCAGTTCCGCGATCGTGCAATCCTGATCGTTGACGATGCTTTGAAGCAGCACTTGTAAATGACCTGATAACCGCTGAATGGTCTCTGCGTGAAAGAGGCTAGCGTTGTACTGCCAAACTCCTGTAACGCTTCCTTTTCGCTGGAGCAAGATCAGATGTAAATCAGGACCATCAGAGGCTACGGATGCTTGCAATGGAAAGTCTGCCAGCCATTGTTCTTTACCGCCAATGCGTAAAAAATCTTCTATAAACGTAACAGCGACTGGTAATGAGGAGCGATCGTTGGATGGCTTCTCTAACTGAGCTGGAACCACTGGCAGTGACATTGCTTGAACAGCACTCAGTGCGGTGGAGATTTGTTTAATTAAGGCATGAACCTTTAATTCGCTGTGAATCTGAGTGCAGGTTTCTGTTTGGCGAGTGCCACTGTTTGCATCGGTTGAAATGGTTAGCGCTAAGTCAATGGTTTCTTGCTGAGTGTAGCGATATAGCAGAGCGTTAAAAGCTGCTAACAAAAGCGATCGTTCATCAACACCGTCTTGCTGTGCTTGCGCCTGTAACGTCTCTACTAGGCAATCTGGCAGGGTGAGCGCACAATATTTGGGCTGGTAGATAGTAGCAGGCGTCTTCAGAAAATCACTTGGCAATGAAAAAGTAGATAGTTCTAAATTAGCCGTTGACCCTAAGCCCGCGTTCTCTAGCAATGGGGTTTGTCGATTTGCTGTCGTTAAATCTGCTCTTTCTGCCGTTACTTTAGCGCTGCTAGTTGCATCTTCAGTAGAGGAAAGCACGTCTTGATTAATGGCAACCACGGTAGAACTCCTACGTTTAGAGAGCAGATTGATTTAAGTTTGCTGTCATGAGCAACTTGCCTGCATAGTCAAGAGCAACAGCAAGTTACCAACGATTGTGAAAAGAGAAAGCAGTTGGTGTTGCTAGATAGAGCCAGCGCTCAAAATGCTTAAGAGTTCATACGGCTTTTATCTGTACAGGTTCAAAGCTGAAGAAATTTGTAGCCGTTTGAATCTCTAAGTTAGGTAATCAAATGAATTCGATCGCCGCCAGAAAGAGCAGTTAGCAGTTAACGTTTTGCAGTGACTAACGTTCTGTATTGACACTTGCTTAACTAAAAAACTGCCGTTACTTGCTCCTCTGAATCGATAGCCTTGAGGAACACCAAGCCCAATTCATCTGGAAGCTAACACGGCTTTATCTGCTGTAACTAGCGTCTGTTCAAAAAGTTCACTGGGAAAACACATACTACTGATGTCATGCCAGGACTTACGGCATAGAAAACAATGGCGATGCCTGGTTTCGCAATGTTTTCACGGGCTTGCCAGTAAAAATAAGGAGAAAGATGGATTTAAACTTTCTGTGAATTCTCGGAGAAAGACGTCCTAAATTAAGGAAGTCTCGTCCTACACCTGTAGCTGTGTGAGCCTCTAAGGGCTTCCAGCACTGACCAGATGAATCTTCACAAACTCCTGCTTTTTGATGAAGACTAAGTGGTTCTACTTGTTTTTCTTTCCCTGCCTTAAATAGAGTGAGCTAAATCTAGCTAAGAACTCGTTGCGTGCCTTAAGGCTTGGTTTATTCGTTCCATTATTAGTACTAGAGGCAATAGGATGAGTGATATCTATTCAATCAAAGGTGTTGACCATCTGGAGTTTTATGTTGGTAATGCCAAGCAAGCGGCAATCGTTTACGCTCAGTGCTTTGGCTTTACAACAACTGCCTACCGAGGGTTAGAAACGGGCGATCGCAAAGTAACCTCTTATGTCTTAGAGCAAGGAGAGATTCGCTTTGTTTTGAGTTCAGCGTTAAGCCCAGAGTATCCCATAGCGCAAAGCGTTTTGAAGCATGGAGACACCATCGCTATCATTGCTTTGCAAGTTTCAGATGTCGCTACTGCCTATCAGCAAGCAATTGCTTGTGGTGCGATCGGTGCGATTCCACCAACAGATCATGAAGATGAGCATGGTGTTTTACGCTATGCCGCTATTCGTTCGTTTGGTGATGTGCTAGTTAAATTTGTTGATCGCAGCAATTACGGCGATAACTTTGCACCTGGCTTTGCTGCACGCGCCAATACACCTAGCAATGCCGCTGGGTTAAAACGCATTGATCATATTGTTGGCAATGTTGAATACGGCGCAATGGATCAATGGGTCAACTTTTTTGTGAAGACAATGGGCTTCGATGTACGAATGCATTTTGATGATCAGGCAATCTCTACTGAATATTCAGCCTTGATGTCAAAAGTGCTAGAAAACGGTAGCAAAACTATTATTAATATCAATGAGCCAGCACCTGGTCGGCGTAAATCGCAGATTCAAGAATATTTAGATTTCCATTATGGACCGGGAATTCAGCATCTTGGTTTGGCAACCGATGATATTGTCCAAACTGTCATTTATTTAAAACAGGCTGGCGTTGAATTTCTGCCGATTCCCAAAACGTATTATGACGGGTTAGAAGCTTGGGTGAAGGAGCTTGAAATTCCCGTTGAGCAGTTAGCAGCGTTAGGGATTCTTGTTGACCGCGATGAAGACGGTTATCTCCTGCAACTGTTTACAAAGCCAATGGGCGATCGACCCACCCTATTTTTTGAAGTTATTGAGCGTCACGGTTCACGAGGCTTTGGAGCCGGAAACTTTAAATCTCTGTTTGTGGCACTAGAGCGCGAACAAGCACTCCGAGGCAATCTCTAACGCAACAACGCTTGAACCTAAGAGCATTCATTGCTGGTGCCTTCAGGAACGATCCCCTTTTTATTGGTAGTCATCATGCCCACACCTGAAAAACTTCAACAGCTTGACCAGACATTAATTACACTGCTAGGCGAACGGCTCGCTCTCTTAGCAGCGCTAGAAACGCCCTCTATGCAAGAGCAACTCACCCGCTACCAAGCTCAACTGGCAGTGGCTGGTATTCCAGAGCATCTCTGGAGCAGCGTAATCACTGGCTGCATGGCAACGTTAGCCAAAAAACCGTCACTTAGCGCGATCGTTGAACCACGTAAGATTACGATCGTGGGTGGTCATGGCTTAATGGGACGCTTTTTTGTCGATCGCCTGTCTAATGCCGGACATGATGTGAGAGTGCTGGAATATGACGGCTGGGGGCAGGCTGAAACTTTACTGGGCACTGCCGATCTGGTGTTGCTGTGTGTGCCGCTGAAAGCAACTCTCGCTGTGATTCGGAAGGTTGCTCCTTACCTTTCCCCCACTACTACGCTGGCAGATATCGCCAGTACCAAAAGCGCGGCGGTGCAAACGATGCTGGACAGTCATCCGGGACCTGTTGTTGGTCTTCATCCCATGTTTGGTCCAGGCGGAAAATCCTTTTTGGGGCAAAAAGTAGTTGTCTGCCCAGGGCGCAAGCCTGCCGCCTACCAGTGGTTGCTGCATTTGATTGAGGCAGATGGTGGCAACCTAATTCACTCTACGCCAGAAGAACACGATCGCATGATGGTGGCAGTGCAGGCAATTCGCTTCTTTTCTAATTTCACACTGGGAACGTTTCTAGCAGAAGAAGGCATTGACATTGAGCGTAGCCTGACATTCGCCAGCCCGCTTTACCGCCTCGAAATTAATACAGTGAGCCGCCTCCTGGCACAAGACGCAGCACTCTATATCGATATTCTATTGGCATCAGAGGAGCGTTGCGAAGCCATAGAGCGGTTAGTAAATGTGTACGATCGACTTTCTAAACTGTTGGCTCAGGGCGATCGCGCCGCTTTAATTGCTGAGTTTGAAGCTGCTCGTGAGGCATTCTCCGGTCAGGCAACGCGGGCGCTAGAGGAGAGCAACCACGTTATCAATCATCTCAGCACCTTTTTAGCGGCAAACGAAAGCAAGGCTAATGTAGTTGAGCCAAGCGTTACTTCGGAGCCGAGCGTTACGCCAGCCTACGTACAAGTACGTGCGGCATGAGCTTTATAGCTCATTCTGCGCTTGTCATTAACTCTTTAATTCATCTTTAATTCAAACGAGGACAGCTCTGATCCTGTTTAAGGATTAAGCGTTTCGATTAATCGATGGAGGTTAGACCGCGCTTGCTGCTCATACTGATGATGAAAAAAGTCTGTCTGAAACAGGCGCGATCGATCAAGAAACTGCTTTAGAATATCGGCTCGCTTTGCCCGATATAGTGCCTCTGGCACCCAATTGTACTCATAGCGAATGTTGTCTTCGTAGCGATCGAACTCAGCGATTGGACTACCCAGAATGGCTAGATCAATATCCACTAGCAGCGCTGCATCCTCGTCCTTCGGTGTCGTTTGGTGCTTTGTTGCCAAAATAAGCTGACTCACTGCTTCTACTAACGACTGGGATACCTGTCCACACTGCAACCATTGCACTGCCATCGCCGCACTACGCTCCTCGTTATCAGAGGCATGCGGATCGTAAATGACATCATGGAAGTAGAGTGCCAGTTCTATAGCATTGGGTTGATGAGCCAGCGATCGCACGGCTTCCCATTTTGCAAAGCAGTCCTCAAGATGTGCCAGCGTATGGTACGCCCGATGCGGTTCGCTATAGGCAGCTACAATCTGCTCAAAGAGTGGTTCAGGTATAGATCTTGCTCCTACTTCCTGCCACAGCTGGCACCAACGCGGCAATATGTCTAATTGCTGTATCAAAGCTGTCTGCGCTCCCGAGGAAGAGTCCTCTTGACTCTAGGCATGGCAAGATTCTAGCCAAGGGCTGTACGTCAGCAGCACAATGAGATCACTAGCATAATCGTGGCTATGGGGCGAAGATAAAATTTCTTGCGTATGGGCAAAGCCCTCCAAACCTTCTTTCTTCTAAACTTAAGCACTGTTGAACGAGATGGTAAGCAGCACAGTGCTAACGTTATTTAATCTCGCTCTTTCAGCATAGTAAAGTGATAGGAATTGTTGTCTAGAATACAACCTCTGAGAGAGGACTCAGCTTTACGCATTCCGTACTATCAGAGCATGAATAGGAAATACGCTGTACGTCCTATCCAAACTTCATAACTTTTAGAAACGGAGTACGAACATGGGTTTAGATGAAAAAGCTAAGGCTGCCGCTAAAAACGTTGAAGGCAAAGTTCAAGATGCTGTTGGCGATGTGACAGGTGATCCTCAAGCCCAAGCTGAAGGCAAAGCAAAACAAGGGGAAGCCCAAGCCCGTAACGCCAAAGAAGATCTGAAAGATGGTGTTAAGCGCACTCTCGACAACGTTTAGAAGAACGATGATTCTGAATCACGGCTAATAAAATCTAACCGATCAAAAAGCAAAAGGGACATCACGCGATGTCCCTTTTTTGTGACGATTCGGTAGTCGGCAAGAGTCGGTCTTTTAAGTGAGCTATTGCGTTGATACTAATTTTTACTGGTAGTGATTGCTTGCAAGGTTACACAGCAGCTTTCTTCTCTATGGCTACATCTTGCAGTTAAGTGTTCTATTTCATCTCAGTTTGAAGGCGCTTTCTAGAGGGGTTTCTGCTGTTGTCTGCTGACCACTAAACACACCTCTACATTGCTAAGCCTCTTCAAATTGATGCTGCCATACTTTTTCTAAACCAAAGATTGATTTTGTGACTGAGCAGATTTTTAGTACGATGCTGTCTAGTGACTTAGCGTTCTGTGGTTTTTTGTGGCACAAAGTACTGACCTGAATTTGAATACACCAGTTGCCTTGCTTAAAGATTTCGGTGAGTGGTCTGACTTGCTTCAGCAGTTGCTCGATCGCCAATCGCTATCAACAGAACAGGCATCACTTCTGATGCAAGGCTGGTTAAGTGATGCCGTCCCGCCTGTCTTAGCAGGTGCAATCTTGATGGCAATTCAGTTTAAGGGAGTGTCTGCAGGCGAGCTAGTTGGCATGGCGCGGGTGCTGCAAGGACAAGCGTCTCAGCTTTCTGCATCCTATAAGACGGTATCAACGCCCGTTATCGATACCTGTGGCACTGGTGGTGATGGAGCAGGCACGTTCAATATCTCGACGGCAGTTGCTCTTGTAGCAGCAGCGGCTGGAGTTCTAGTTGCCAAACATGGGAATCGTTCTGCTTCTAGTCTCGTTGGCTCTGCGGATGTCCTTGAAGCCTTAGGCGTTAACTTAGCAGCGCCATTAGAAAAAATTCAAGCCGCTATCCATGTGGTTGGCATTACTTTTCTCTTTGCACCGGGTTGGCATCCTGCATTAAAGGCTGTGGCTCCCATGCGTCGATCGTTGAAAGTGCGGACAGTTTTTAACCTGCTGGGACCGTTGGTTAATCCCATGAGTCCAACAGGGCAGGTGTTGGGGGTTTATGACGCTAGCTTGCTTAAAACAGTGGCAGACGCATTACAGCAGTTGGGTGTACGTCGTGCGATCGTGCTGCATGGTCGTGAAAAATTGGATGAAGCTGGGCTAGGAAACTTGACCGATCTAGCGGTGTTATCTAATCAGACTGTAAGTTTAACCAGCGTAAATCCTGTTGAACTGGGTATTGAGTCTGCTCCATTAAGCGCTATTGCAGGCGGTAACGTACAGCAGAATGCTGAGATTTTACGTGCAGTGCTGCAAGGCAAGGGAACGCAAGCGCAGCAAGATGTAGTGGCACTTAATGCTGCCTTCGCACTCCAGGTTGGTGAGGCGTTGCCGGAGACTGCTACCGCTTATGCGGATGGTCTTGCTATTGCCAGAGACATTCTAAGTAGTGGCGCTGCCTGGAGCAAACTAGAGCAACTAGTAGAGTTTCTTCAAAGCGGCTAACGGCTATGTGCCTCAATCACTGCTTACTATTCACCAGGGAAGCCTTCTTAGAATTAGTAGGGGTGTTGCATTCCTTCGATCTAAACCTTTACCGTTGCCTAAATTCAACTACGTTTCGTTTGACGGTGACATCATAATCAGCAAAAAAGTCATGACCCAGCAAGCCTATATCAAGTGCTGAGTTGCCGATCGCTACAACAACGCCTTTAACCACGGCACGACCGACTGCGATCGAGTCGAGGTACGCTAGGGGAACTTCTACACCTCTCTCACTAGCAGTATTTACTTTTGCTTTGCCAACAATGCCGAGACCCAAAGCGGATGCCATTTCACGGGTAATGACAGTGCCACTGGCTCCTGTATCAACAATCATTTCAAAGGTGCGGTTGCCATTGAAGGTGACATCAATAATCGGTGTGCCACCAGCGCGACGCTTGATTCTAGCTACGTAGACACCACTAGCACTGGGAGGGGGATTTGTAATAACTGCTGCTGGCTTGTTGTCAAACGTGCTGTAACTACGGGGTACCATCGGTAACACACCAGTGTCAGCCACAATTTCACCAACTCCAGCACGGGCTGCCTGTTTTTTAGCGGCGGCAAGGTTCCGCTGATACTGCGTAAGCTTTGTTTGAGCGGTCGATCGATAGGGGCTAGAGCGTGGTATCGATCGCATGAGTTGAATAGCTTGCTGCCAGCGACTCACAACTAGATTCCAGTCATCCTGGGACTGCGCTGAAATAGCAATGTTGCCAGCACTATCAGCTTTTTCCAAAGCAAGCTTGTAAGCATCAGCCCTGGACGTAGCTGCGGGTGGCTGTGTGGTTGGTGAAGGTTTTACTGGGCTAGCAGCCGGAGCTGGGGAAGCGACAGAAGCAACCTCTGTGCTCTCAGTAGCCGCTTTGATTGTTGTCGTGCGGCTACAGGCTGTGCTACCCAGCACAACCACGCTCGTTAGCATGAGCAGCATGGCATTAGAGCAAGAGAACTTTAGCATGGGCTAAGAAAACTCACAAAGAGCATGGGGTAAGAAAACTCATGAAAAATATACGAGTGCAAGCACGGTACAAAGCTAAAAGCGCGATCGCCCACTTGCTGGAAATAAATTCACGCTTTTACCATAGGGTTCCGCACTAAGGCTGCTGAACTAACTCACTCTACGAAAATAACAAAGAAAAATTGGATTCGTTGTGCCGTCCTACGACATCACCCTTAACTCTTTCACCCCTTCACTAACTGAGATCAATCGCCATCTGTTTGTGCTGAACTCCTGGCGCTGATTGAGCATGGCATAATAAACGATCAGTATCCGATTGCAAAAGTGATTATGGTTTCTCCCACTCAGCCTGCGTTGCTGGTCTTGGCGGATGGTACGTCTTATCAGGGGTTGTCGTTTGGGGCAACTGGCACCGCGATCGGCGAGGTTGTGTTTAATACGGGTATGACGGGCTATCAAGAAGTGTTGACCGACCCAAGCTATTGTGGTCAGATTGTGACCTTTACGTATCCCGAACTGGGTAATACAGGTGTGAATCCTGACGATGAAGAATCAGCTCACCCTCAAGTGCGAGGAACGATCGCCCGTAACGTTTGTTTTAAGCCTAGCAACTGGCGATCGACCCAATCCCTGCCTGATTATTTGAAGCAGCACAACATTCTGGCAATTTACGGCATTGATACCCGTGCCCTGACCCGTAAGCTTCGTTCTGCTGGAGCAATGAATGGGGCAATCTCGACGGAAATGCTAGACCCCGCGGAACTGCTGGCATATGTGCAAGATGCACCTAGCATGGCAGGGCTAAACCTTGTGCGCGAGGTCAGTACTAAAGCTAGTTATGAGTGGTCAGACAGCACAGATGCAATTTGGGAGTTTGGTCCGATTACCGAGTCTACCGATGCGGCCCCACTTACTGTCGTTGCGATCGACTTCGGCATTAAGCGTAATATTCTGCGCCGTCTTGCCAGCTATGGTTGCCGTGTAATTGTCGTGCCAGCAAACACTCCACCAGAGGAAATCCTCAAGTACAACCCAGATGGCATCTTTCTTTCTAACGGACCGGGCGACCCTGCGGCTGTAAGCGAAGGCATTGCGACGACCAAAGCACTGCTAACCAGCCAAAAGCCCATTTTTGGCATTTGCATGGGACATCAAATTCTGGGGCTTTCGCTTGGGGCGGAGACGTTTAAGCTTAAGTTTGGTCATCGGGGGTTGAATCAACCCTGTGGACTGAATCAACAAGTGGAGATTACTAGCCAGAACCACGGCTTTGCGATCGCCGCCGAGTCTTTAACTGCTGCCGATGTCGAAATTACGCACCTGAATCTGAACGATCAGACAGTAGCTGGATTACGCCACAAATCGCTCCCCTTATTCTCGGTGCAGTACCACCCCGAAGCCAGCCCTGGACCTCATGATGCTGACTACCTGTTCGATCGCTTTGTGCAAACAATGCGTGCTCAAGTACTAGTAAAAGCAACATAACAGCAGTGAGCAAACATCCCTGCCGTCGATCGTAGCTGTGTAGTTCGTAGCCGTGTAGTTAGCTTTGCCCGCTGCCGCTCCATTTTTACTGTCAGCCTTGAATCTGAGTGGTGTGTCTGCTGACTTTCACCAGCTTTTCTTCGTTAATCCAGGCTTTTGTGTCTCTGATCTGCCACTATTCGCTAAAATATTGGCATTTAAGCGCCATATCCGCAGTAGCAAACTTGCTAGCCAGGATGTATACTTAAACGTCGAATCAAGGACTAAACAGCTAGGAGGGCTTTATTCCGGAACCACTAACCCTGACAGTCAGCTTAAGAGGCACGCGCGAAGTTAGGGACAATAACTACCAGTTATTTCGCCTCACCGGTCTTTTGGATGCTTTCTCAGAGCCTACCTTTCGTAAGGTGCTTACCAAATGTATTGAGGAAGGACCAAAACACATCATTTTGGATCTATCAACCATCGATTTCGTTGATAGCTCTGGTTTAGGTGCCTTAGTGCAGCTTGCCAAAAAAGCTCAAACGACCGAGGGAACATTGCAGATTGTTACCAACCCTCGTGTTACTCAGACGGTAAAGCTTGTACGTTTAGAGCAGTTTCTGTCACTTCAAACGTCGGTAGATGTAGCGATCGAAAACGTTAAAGTCAATTAATTGCCCGTTTCTCAATTGCTTCAACGGCATGGAGCTATGAGCTAGGCTCTTCATTAAGATGGAGTAAAGCAGTGGCTTTCTAGTCTCTGCCATTTTGATGCGGATAACGATTTGCCTGAATCGAAAGTCTGGACAATGTTAAAACCCTTTTGTAAGCCAACTGTGTCTACTACGATTTTTGGCAACTAGGCTTGTAAGGCTGGTTAACCTGATAAGCCTAGAGCTACATTGCCGCCGTCTCTCGACTTGGTGCCCAGATGTTCAGCGCTTATTGACCTCAGCACGAATGAAAGCAATGTCGATTTGCCACTCTTTTCACCAAATGCGGCAACAAAGCCGACCCAGGCTTATTAACCTCGCTCTAGGGTTGGTAGCGGCGATTGCGTTAATGGTTTGCCCAACCGCTGCTGCGATCGCAAATCAATCAACTGTTCCAACAACGCCTACACATGACGCTATGGCTACTCCTGCCCCATTATCTAAAGAAGAACTAAATGTGGCGTTGAGCCAAATTAGCGACTGGAGTATTAAGGATGGTAAGCTTCATCGTCAGTTTCAATTTGCGTCCTTTGTCGAAGCATTTGGCTTTATGTCAAGCGTTGCGTTAGTTGCAGAAGCTGCTGGGCATCATCCAGAATGGTTTAACGTCTACAACCGCGTCACGATTGACCTGACTACTCATGATGCTGGTGGAATTACAAGCAAAGACATTGAGTTGGCTAGTAAAGTAGACAAGCTGGCAAAGTGAGACTCAGTGCAATTGTCTCCTTACTTACGGCTAACAAAATCGACTTGTACCGAGGGCAATAGCTCTGCCAAAACATAACGGCTCTAGCAGAGTGGGCGAAGGTTGTAGCTACTGTCGGTTGACAGCAACGATCGCCAAAAACAAGAAAGAAGCCCCCGGAGGTCGCTGGGGGCTTTTGTGTGTGAAGAAGTAATGAAGCGAGTGGTTCAAATGTACTAAATTTGCTTGTACTTGTCAACCTTCTGTAAGTTTTGAGGGGCAGTGCAACTTTCCGGGCAGGATGAAAAAACTGCGGAATGACTGCTATTAGGTGTGGAGAATTGAGAGACGGGTTTCTTTCTGTCGCGATCGTTCTGCTTGACCCCATCAAACTTTTTATGTCGTACCCCTCTTCTCAAGCCTCGCAGAATTCAGCGCTTCCAGTAGTAGCAGTGTCACCCCAGCCTGTACCCAACGCTCACCTGATCGGCTTTCTCGTCATCGCGTTTGCTCTCAGTCTTGTGCTCACACCCTTTGGCTATAAGAAGTATCGTGCTTATCGGCGATCGCACTTGCTGAAGCGACAGATTGCCATACTAGAAGCAATGTGGCGCATTAGCTCAGCAAAACGAGAGCGCTGAAACCTCTGGCGCAAGTTTTACTACGGTGACACTTTAGTGTTCTGTCAAGCGTTTTGAAGGGTAGATGCCAGTGATAAAACGGTTAGCAACATACTGAATTCTATAAGAATGAAGGCTTTAAGCGTAAGCAGCCTTTGCCATTGCTAATGCAGTTTAGATTCGCATTCCCTTTATCCTGCATTGTTTAGTTAAGCATCTCTTGGTTAAGCATCTCGACGGTGGCTCTTGACGAGAACTGCTTACGTCGAAGCCTCACCCTAAGTTGTTGTAACGCTTTCCATTAGGAAAGGCGGTGGTACATTGGTTGCCCCTAACGAGATTCACTAGCTTCAGCTTTTTGTGGCAGGCTGATCACATAACGGTAGCCTGATTCAGGAGAGCTTTGGATAGTAATTTGTCCATTGTGCATTTCAGCGATTTGACGACTGAGTAGCAAGCCGAGGTTTCGATGGGGATTGGC
The DNA here is from genome assembly GCF_014695795.1 of Phormidium sp. FACHB-592. Classification (NCBI taxonomy): domain Bacteria; kingdom Bacillati; phylum Cyanobacteriota; class Cyanophyceae; order Oscillatoriales; family Oscillatoriaceae; genus Phormidium; species Phormidium sp. FACHB-592. The sequence continues at coordinate 251,677 of NZ_JACJOZ010000103.1, read as the reverse complement.
TACTAACGCTTCTTCCTGGGCATCGTGCAACCGAGTAACAGGCTCTGCTGTCTTCATGATCGATACCTCACTGATAGCAGCGTCTTTTTCTACTAGACGAGACGCACGGTGAATTTCTGGTGATTCTACAGTAGTGCTGCTAGTGATCGACAGAGGCAAGGGTAGCGAGGCACCATTCACCTCGCTGTACGGCAGACCTTCTCCTAACCAAGGATGGGACACCCATACAGAAATAGTAAGATTGCCGCTCCGGTAGGACACATGGATACGAATATTGCTGCTAGTACTGGAGGCTTGAATTACGCTAAAGATCAGATGGTAAAGCATCTGACGAACTTTATCTTTGTCCAACATCCAAATGCGACGACCAGGTTCAACTGAGAGACGAATCTGCTGTTCGCGGCGACGCGCTGCCTGTTCTAGTGTGTTGATTGCCTGCTGACAGAGCATTTCAATATCTACAGAGGCAAGCTGTAGCTGATTGCTATCTCTAGAATTTGACAATTCTAAAATCTCATTGACCAGCGACAGCAGGTATTGTCCACTATGGTGAATGATGCCTAAATACTCTTTTTGTTTGCTTGTGAGGGGACCATAAATTTCACTAGTTAGCACGCTTGCCATGCCCATGACTGATGTCAGTGGCGTGCAGAGTTCTTGCGTCAGTTGGCTCAGGAGTTCTGCTTTAAGCTGACTGGCGATCGACGGGCTTGCAGCAGTCGTAGTTGTGATAGTCGTTTTAGCTGCCTGCTTGCGAATATCGCTTTTGGCAACCGCTGATACTATTGCCGCTCGGCTCACTGCTTGCTGGCGCTCAAATTCGCTGATGCTCCAGCGGGCAGTCAGTACTAAAAATTCGACTTCCTGATTAGTAAAGCTGTGGGGTCTTAAGTCCATTACAGCAAGAGTCCCAATGCATACACCACCCGATGTGATAAGTGGTACCCCTAGATACGCTCGTACGCCATATTGTTGCGTTAGGAGACTATGAGCAAAAGCGGGGTGGGTAAACGTGTCATCGATTGCTAAGACCTGGTGACTATCAACTACATGAGCGCAGAAAGACTCAGAACGGGGAAACTGGCGGGAGGTTGCTAAGTCATTCATTAGCCCTAGCCGAGACAAGCCAACAGAAGCCTTGAAATGTTGCTGCTGCTGATCCATCAAGCTCAGGATGCAGATGGGCGTATTGAGCGAGTGGACGGCTGTCTGAGTGGCTTCGTCGAAGACAGGGAGGGTTACGGTTTCTAAGAGATTTAATGCTGCGATCGCCAACGCACGTCGCTGCTCTCGTGTTGAGACAGTTTCACCATCAAGGCGACAAAACAACCGATTGTCAGGATGTATCATTCCGACCTCTATCCCCCGTATGTCACCGTACAGCCCTCGCCAAACCTGAAGGGCTTTTAACTATACTCATCGTTCCCTAACATTTGCTGGGATGAACGCTGGTAAGGCAACGGAGATTACTGAACTTTCGACCTCATCGCTGTTTTCGGTCGGGAAGGAATACGGAGGGGACAAGAGATGGTGAATGTGACAAGCAAAGTGAAAGGTGGCGCTTAGAGTACAAGATAGCGCTCAAAATATTTGTAGTTGCTCTCTACTACCGCTACTTGCAATGTCTGCTGCTTTAACTGATCGTTAAATCTAGAAGCGGTTGACCTGTTAGGCAAGCCCAATGGCACGCAAACAAATCAGGGGTTTGAACCTTGAGGCTGGCGATCGCTGGTGCTGCTGGAAAGGGAAATAGGCGATCGAAGCACACCGCGCCATCCTGCCAGCCAAACTGTATCAGGTAAACGGCAGGCGACGCATTGAGCGATCGCAACAATCGCTGACCGAGCGCATAAAGAGGTTGCCGTTGGTAATCTGAGAGATGGACAGGTTGTATGTATCCTGACGCTGATGCCGCGTTTACCAAGTCTGCGCCCTGAGCGCTGCCAATCACTTCGCCATAGAGCGCGCCTTTTGCTGTAAGGACGATGGGTAGCCAGAATGTACCATCCCCCGTAATGTATTGCCACGCCTCAAGCTGTTTGCGTAAGCCAGCTACATCACGGCAGACTGTATAAAGTGTCTGTCCTGGAAACACTAACTTCTCTGGTACAGAAAGTGTCAGTGGGCAAAGGAGATGAACGCCCACTATTCCAGCATCAACGGACAGATCGGAAGCTGAGATCACCTTCACATCTGTTGTCTCTAAACCAGCACCAGACCCAACACTTATGGCACGTTCCAACGCAGACACTATCGTTGTAGTCTCTGCTGAACCGATAGACTCAACAACAATTAGCACCTGAGTCATTAAACCTTAAGCGTTCCCAAAGCTGGGAAAAGCAGCATCCATGCCTTTTGGAAAGCTAGGTAGGTCAAGATGGGTTTGACGACGAGTTCTTACTGCCAGACGGTAGCTAACGCTTTGTAGCTCGGCATGAAGCTGACGATTTTCGCGCTGGATTTGAGTTACTTTTTCGCGAATGGGCACCATCCGTTCGGCAAATTTTTGACGATAAATTTTAGGCAGTTCCTGGACAACCTGCTCCAACATGCGGGAGCGATCAGTCAGTTCTTGCACCGATTGCCGTAGCTGGTAAACTTCTGCATCGCGATCGGCAATCTGTTCCTGATAGAACGTTACTTGTTGTTCTACGCCTTGCAGTTGTTCGCGCAGGGCACGCACTTCGGATAAGTGGCGCTCTGACACTTCAGGGCTAGGCATAAAGCTAGCGTTGCCTTTGACTAGGCGAAAAAGCTCCTGGGATAGCTGCTGCACAAGGTTATCGCGCATCTGTAGCTCTTCGCGGAGGCGGGCTGCCTCAGTTTGCAGATTGGGTAGTGTTTGACTCTCAGAATAGGTCACGTCTTTAGAACTCCGGTTTCAATAGCATCAGGTTGGCTCAAGTTAGATTCCCAACGGCGCGGGGCAGAGGTGCGGCGAATCTCCCGCCAAATTGCGGTTGCAGCTAATGTACCATCTGCAACTGCAATTGATACCTGATTTATGCCTTCTTTTAAATCACCAACAGCAAAGAGGCGAGGATGAGAGGTGCGACACATCGTATCGGTAACTAAGTTCTCACCCTTCCACTGCAAGTCCAACTCTTTGAGATACTCGTTGAAGTAGTGCGAACCCATAGCCACAAGCCCTGTTTCTAGCTCTACCGTTGAGCCATCAGTAAGCGCAACACCTGTCATTTCGTGGTTATGCCCCAGAAACTTGGCGATCGGTGTCTCTACTAATGGGTAGCCATGCTCTTGCAATTTTTGACGCATCTCTTCGCCCACTTCACACAGTCCTTGTGTAAAGACAGTGATGTAGGGTGTAAACCAGTTCAACACAAACGCTGTGTTGATAGCTGCTTCAGACGCAACAAACAGTCCGCACTGCTTGTCGGCAATCTCATAGCCATCACAAATCATGCAGACATGCAGATTGTAGCCTGCGTAGTCGTACACGTTTTGCATATCGTCAAGATGGGGCAGTTGATCGATAATGCCGCTTGCTGCCACCACATACTTACTGCGAAACACAGGGTAGATGCTGTCTTGCTTGCCGACTTTCACCTTGACTGCAAAGGTTTCACCTTCATCGCGTACTGCTTCAACAAAACCAGCGAGGTAGTCACCCCCTAAAGAGAGTACGTGCTGCTGCCCCTGCTGCAAGAGTGTACGCCCAGGCGTATCAGGGGAAAGCCCCAGATAATTTCGTAAGTCCTGCATCCAGAACGATCGCCCTCGACCTTTCTCAATGACTAAGCAAGAAAGCCGATAGCGTTGCAAATACATTGCCGCCGCCAGCCCGCCCGCACCACCGCCCACGATAATGACATCGTAGAGGTGGTCCAGCCGCTGATCCAGATTCTTTTTGGAAAGCTTCATGGGCTTACTGCATTTGAGAGACTGATTACGTTTAAAGACAATGAAGGTGAGGATTTCCCCTAACCTCTCCAGTGTAAGCAGTTTACAGCGATTTTGGGAGGCTAGAACTATGCCTCTACCGCTTCTGATTCAACTTCTGGAACTTCTTGCTTAATCGTAAGAAAACGGATCACTTCCTCGCTCAAACGCATGGCACGTTCTAGTAAAGCAACCTGGCTCCCATCACTCTGATAGTTGATTTGAATATAGATGCCTTCACGGTTCTTTTGAATTTCGTATGCGAGACGGCGCTTGCCGCGATGCTGTGTTTCTAGAACGTTTGCACCGTTTTCACGCAGAATGGTTTGATACTTTTCGATCGCTTGATCAACGGCTTCTTCGTTCAGGTCGGGACGAAGAATATACATCGTTTCGTAGAAATATTCCATGTTCGTTAATCTCCTTATGGACTGATGGCTTCTTTAGATAGAGCGAAGACGCGAAGGCGATTCAGTGCAAGCACCACGTAAGCGATCGCTGATTCCTGTTTTAGAAGCAAGGATTCATAATTCTATCGCCTTTCGGGCTGAATGGGGCAAGACGACAAACATCAGCTTAATGATGCATCACGAATACCACCATGCCGGAAACTGTAGTGATAGGTTTAAATACGAGTCTGCTAAGGCAGAGTGATCGAGCGATTCTGTCGTCAGCGTCGAACGAATAGTTTAAAGTTTTTCTCGATGTGTGAGGAATCGTCTGAGTTATGGCACAGCGCTACGTTCGGGTTCAAGCGGCAGATGGGCAGATTCACTACGGGCTACTCCAGCTTGGACGAGAAGTACAGGTGCTAGATGCGCCACCCTGGCTGAATGGTCACTTAACAGATTTAGAGTTGGCGGCGGAAACCTACAGCCTTCTGGCACCCTGTGCGCCCTCAAAAGTAGTGGCTGTTGGTAAAAACTATGCGGATCATGCAGCCGAAATGGGAACGCCTGTGCCTGACGAACCACTGTTGTTTATGAAGCCGTCTACTGCTGTCATTGCTACAGATGGCATCATTCTTTATCCCTCGCAGTCGCGTCGCGTCGATTATGAGGGCGAGTTAGCGTTGGTGATTGGCGAACGCTGTGTAGACTGCACGCCTGAACAGGCGCAAGGAAAAATTTGGGGCTACACGATCGCCAATGATGTTACTGCCCGCGATCTACAGCGCAAGGATGGTCAGTGGACACGCGCTAAAGGGTTTGATACGTTTTGCCCTTTAGGTCCGTGGATTGTGCGAGACGTGAGTCCTGGCGCTCGGCTACAAACGTTTGTGAATGATGCATCTAAACCCGTACAGTCTGCTTTTATCGATCAGATGGTTTTTCCACCAGACGTTTTGGTGTCTTACATCAGTCAAGCGATTACTTTGCTGCCAGGAGATGTGGTACTAACGGGTACGCCTGAAGGTGTGGGAGCACTACAAGTGGGCGATCGCGTTCGTGTTGAGATCGAAGGCATTGGCTACCTTGACAACACTGTTGCGCTGCGATCGCCCGAGCCACTGCTAGATTCTCAGCTACAAGCGGAAGACCTCTAATCGCTAAAGCTTTCCACTTGTAAGCCGACTTTTTTGATCTGACAAACCCTAATTCTTAACGAACCTGAGTATAAGCCGCATCCGAAATGGTTGGAATTTCAGCGTAGCGACCCATTGCCGACTGCACGACCGAGTAACCCACAGCCGCTACTACACCTAGAAAGATCGTGTTAAACAATGTCTGTTCTAGCAAGGTGCCTTGTAAGATCCCCGAGAGAGCATAGCGCCAGAGGATCGAAATTAAGCTCAACACGATGCCAAACAGAATTGACTGCATCGCATTAAAACGAATGAAATGCACGATCGACTCGTTTCTGACTACCAACAAAAAGAGTGCAAAAAAGATGATCAGGGGCATGAAGCCGCCAAAACCATAGTAGGCGCTTAAAAGCGGTGCAAGCGGCAGCGCAATGGCATTGAAAATTGGACTGAGGAAGGAGCCAGAGCCAACTACTCTATAGACCATGCCAATCACGTCTAGCAGCGGTAACAAGTAAACTAAGCAAGCAAAGATCCGGTCTGTGGGAGAAATAGACCCGCGCCAAGCCATGTTGCATTCTCCAGAAATGAGGTGATTTTTGAGGCTTTGTTTCAAACTTCAGATATTGCTCAGGATAGCGTAATTAGCAATGGATGCCCAATTTTGACGGCTTCCTGAACAGTCTCACAAAGCTCGCTCCTACTGCGATTGTCCTTCATCATGCCGTTTGATTTTGAATGAGGCGATCGCTCCATTGACACTCTTGAGCGAGAGACGCGATCGCTTCAGCAGTCTAACCGGGTCGCGCCAAGGTACTTGGTCAGGTATGGCGAAAAGACCTCATAAATGAGCGTCAGCGGTTGACCGTGATGCCAGAACAAATAATGTCGCCCCCAGAGTGGTCCCGTTTGCCCAAACGCTAATTCCAACGGCGCTGAATGACCGTAGTAGATACCCTGCACATCGCGATACAGTTCTGTGCGTAGACGTGCGAGGCTTGCCCAGATGGGGAGCGATCGATTTTGCAAGTAGTCATCCACATGGCTGGCTTCCCACCAGGATGTGGCATAAGCGAGACGTTGCCCTGAAGCGGTTCGTAACCACACCTGCCGCCGTACACGCGGACCCGGCACTACCTGAAGTTGCCTTGGAGCATTGTCTTCATCCATCCCAATGGCTGACATATCAATTACGTCAACTTCTGTTGGTTCGCCAGTCAGGAGTTGCAAGTGGCGTGTGGGTGAACCGTCGCCCAGCATCAGCATTTGCCAGGTTGGTGCTAACTGGTGATGAGGGAGACCCTGCTGCACCACTTTGTCGTCTCCTTGCCAAAGGGGATCGATCGGGTGCCAGATTGTTGGCAACGCAACGCTGTCAGGAGACTCAACCGTTGTAGACAATTTTCTTTACACAACTTAACCTCAGTATAATCATAGCGTCCTGGGTAAAGAAGTTTTGGGAGGAGGCGATCGGAGTTATTTATTGTTGGTTCTTAGAGGAAGCGGAGAGGCAAGAGAGTAGGGGAGGCAGAGGCAGCAGCTACAAAACTAAAACTTTTCCGTTCCCTCAGTTCCCTACTTCCGCTCTGCCCAAGCTCGCATCTTGCCGGGATTTAGCAACCCGTAGGGATCAACCCTTTCCTTAAAGCGCAACTGTTCTACGTCAACCGTCTTCCTGCCACCATCTTCTAAAACGAAGGTGTGTGGATTGGCAATGAAGGCACCATGGTCTTCGTGGTAACGAATGATTTCTGCTAAGCGCTCTGGAGTGGTGTAACGGACAATCTGCAAGGCAGCAGGTATTGCTTCGCCACCCATCCGAATAAACTCCAGATGCATCATCACCTCATCGCCAAAATGCTGATACATCCGCTCCACCAACTTCAATTCCTTATCGGACGGAAACATGGTTTGCAGGTAAGTGAGAGATGGATCAACGCTGCGGGCATGGAGCGTGGTGTGATTCCAGGAGTACTCAACCAGTGTGCTTCCCTTGCTCGCTTCTTGGGCGCTTTTTTGCAAACAGATAGTGCCGTTGTACTCGTTCACCAGGGCTGCAAAGGGTTCTAGAGACGATTCTGCAACTAAAACTAAAGCGCAATGACTGCCAACAGGAATCACATTGCGAAACGCGGCGAAATAGGTGGGGATGGGATCGGCGCAGATGCAGACGAGCTTTTTGATAATGCCATCACTATCGCTAAAGACTTGCCCAAACCGAGCCGCTGTCATGAAATCGGGAAAGGCTACAATTGCCTCTGCCCAGGCATAAGCTGGTGCAAGGGGAATTTCTAGCTCTGTGATGATGCCGTTGGTGCCATAGGCGTGAGCAACTTTGTAAACATCATCGCCGCGTAGCTCAATCACGCGAGGTTCATCTTCTACCGTAACGACTCGTACTGCAAGGAGGTTGCCGCGATCGCGAATTTGCCCATAAGTGATCGAGCCAATGCCACCGCTGCCGCCGCCAATAAAACCGCCGATCGTCGCTGTACGGTAGGTAGAAGGCAACATCCGAATTTCCCAGCCGCTACCTCGTGTCTCTTTATCCAGAGCCGCTAGCTTCACTCCTGGTTCCACACATGCGATCCCCGGTTTAACCCATTTCACTGCCTGCATTTTCGACAAGTCAAGAATAACTCCGCCCTGAAGCGGTACACACTGTCCATAATTACCTGTCCCCGCACCACGCACTGTCAGGGGGAGTCTCCATTTGACGCAGGCAGTTACCGCCTGTATGACCTCTGCTTCTGTCGTTGGGCGCACCACAACATCGCCCCGCTTGTCGTTTAGTAGCGGTTGCAAAATAGGGCTAAAAGTGTAGTAGTCCTGCGAAAGTTTTGTGAGTTGAGCCGGGTCCGTAATGATCTCTAGTCCAGTTAACTCGGCAGAAAAGCTTTCCAGATCAGCGGGTTGAGCGGTTGTAGAAGTCATTGGCGATCGTGCAAACGTCTAAAGAGCGTGATGGCAATTCGCTTTTGCTGATTCATTCCCATCCCCATTAACAGCAGTAGGGGATTTTTTACCAGCATTCAGCATGACACAAAGCAATACAGGGCAGGTTGCCAGGGGAGCAAGTCTATCTAAGTCTTCCAGTATGTGCCTCTGTCCATTGTCTTTAACGATACGGTCTGGGCAAGCAGTACTCTTTTGACCCGCATAGGCTCTGAAGCTTGCTGCTGTTTACACAGAATATCCTGTCTTCCAGCTTAATTATCTGTAACGCTTCACCGCTTAAGACCCACACCAAAGGAGTTACACACTGCGGTAATGTGGAGGGAGTGACTTTTGAAGCTCGTTTCAAGCCCTGGAATTTATGTCGCCTACCGTAACTCCGATCGCCGCTCGTACGATTCGCATTGGTTCCCGCAAAAGTCAGTTAGCCCTGGTGCAAACCTATTGGGTGCAAGAGCAATTGCAAAAAGCCTTTCCAGAGAGAACCTTTGAAGTACACACTATGAGTACTCAGGGCGACAAGATTCTGGATGTAGCGCTGGCAAAAATTGGCGATAAAGGTTTATTCACGAAAGAGTTAGAAGTTGGCATGATCAATGGTGACATTGACTTTGCTGTTCATTCGCTCAAAGATTTGCCGACTCACTTGCCAGAAGGTCTGGTTCTAGGCTGCGTCACTGAGCGCGAAAACCCTGCCGATGCGCTGGTAGTTCACGAACAGCACAAAGACAAGCAGCTAGACACATTGCCACAGGGGGCGATCGTCGGTACGTCTTCGCTCCGACGCTTAGCGCAACTGCGACACCACTATCCCCATCTCAGCTTTAAAGATGTACGGGGAAACTTGAATACGCGGCTGGCGAAGCTGGATGCAGGCGAATATGACGCGCTGATTTTGGCGGCGGCAGGCTTGCAGCGGTTGAACATGGCAGACCGCATTCATCAATTTATTCCTGCAGAAATCTCGCTGCACGCGGTTGGGCAAGGGGCGCTTGGTATTGAATGTCGAGGCGATGATGCTGAGGTATTGTTACTGCTCAAGGCACTGGAGCATAAGCCAACAGCCTACCGTTGCTATGCGGAACGCTCTTTCTTGCGATCATTGGAAGGCGGCTGTCAAGTGCCGATCGGTGTGAATACTACTCTAGAGGGCGATCAGCTGACGCTACTTGGCATCGTCATTAGCCTGGATGGACAGAAAGTGGCAAAAGATAGCGTGACAGGCTTGGCAACAGAGGCTGAGGCGTTAGGTCTGGAGCTTGCTCAACGTCTTCGCCAACAGGGCGCACAGGAGATTCTCGACGAGATTCTGGCAACGGTACAGCGAAGTTAAGAGCAGTTCTAAACCTGCAAACTTGTGTGCCACAATCGGTAGCAGCGCTGCAACTGCTCACTCAGGATGCCCTTTTTTCGCAGCCGTGAACTTCATCAAGGCTGGGCTATATGATGGGAACCCTGCTAAACGGACGTTTCAGAATCATTCAGGTTTTGGGCAGTGGTGGTTTTGGGCAGACTTATATTGCAGAAGATATTCTGCAACCCGATCGTCCTCAGTGTGTCATTAAGCACTTTAAGCCCGCTTATCAAGAACCAGGATTCTTGCAGATCGCACGTCGCCTCTTTGCGACCGAAGTCGAGACCTTGCGAAAGTTAGGTAGCCATGACCAAATTCCTACGCTCTTAGCTGATTTTGAGGAAAACGAGGAGTTTTATCTAGCGCAAGAATACGTTGAAGGGCAGCCGTTAAGTGATGAACTGGCAGCGGCAAAACGGCTTGAGGAAGCAACCGTGACTGCTCTCCTCCGAGACGTGCTGCAAGTTCTGACGTTTGTGCATCAAAACAATGTCATTCACCGCGATATTAAGCCCGGAAATTTGATTCGGCGGCAGCGAGACGGCAAGTTCGTGCTGATTGATTTTGGCGCTGTTAAAGAAATTCAAACGCAGATCACAAGCATGGTGCCGGGTCAGACCGAACTGACTGTAGGCATTGGCACACACGGCTATGGACCGAGTGAGCAAATGATGGGCAAACCGCGCTACAACAGTGATTTGTATGCGCTGGGCATGACGGCAATCACGGCACTGACGGGCTTACAGCCCTTTCAACTGCCAACTCATCCTGAAACAGGCGAAGCAATTTGGTGTGACCAGGCGCAGGTAAGCCCTGGCTTGGCAGCCATTTTAACGAAAATGACGCGCTACCACTTTAGTCAGCGTTATCAGACAGCTCAGTCAGCACTATATGCCTTAGATCATCCAACTGAGATCGTTGCAGATGACACGCAGCTACCTATGACGCTGTCAACGTACCTGCCAACGGAGGTTCTAAACCGTGCCCTTGATCGTGCCAGTCAGCCTCAAACGGATCAACTAGCGTTAACGCACTCGCAGCCACTCTCAGAAAGCGTGTTAGGCGTTGACAATAGACCAAGGGGGAAGTTGGCAAGGGTCGCTGTGGGCATTGCCAGCTTTGCAGTCACGGGGTTGATACTCGGTCTGCGCCAGTTGGGTTGGTTACAACCGCTAGAGTTGGCGGCATACGATCGCTTGGTGCAGGTTAGCCCAGACCCCGGTTTGGATCACCGCTTGCTGGTGGTGGGCATTACCGAGGCTGATATTGCTGCTCAAAAGCGCTTTCCGGTCGCCGATCATACCCTTGCGCAGGCAATCACGACACTTCAGACTGCTAAACCTAGAGTGATTGGGCTTGATCTATTACGCGATATTCCCCAACCGCCAGGTCGTACAGAATTTTTGGCTGCAATCAACGCACCGAACGTTATTGCGATTACCAACCTGGGCAGCGCGGCTACACCGGCAGCACCAGCGCCTCCAGGAGTGCCTCTCGACCGTATTGGGTTCAACGACTTTGTACTTGACCCAGGTGATGTATTGCGGCGTAACCTGCTGTTTGCTGACAGTGCCGTAAATCACACTGCGACTGTCGATAAACGTCCCACGACCTTTTATTCTTTTTCGTTGCGGTTGGCGCTGACCTATCTTGCCAATCAAAAACTTTCGCTTCAGCCACGCTCCAATGATCCTGGCTTGTTTCAGCTTGGCAAGACACAGTTTAGTCCGTTAGAGAGTCAGGCGGGTGGCTACCAGGCGATCGATGCTCGCGGCTATCAAGTTTTGCTCAAATACCGGGGACGGGCGATCGCGCGGCAGGTCAGCCTAAGCGATATTCTTAACGGCAAGGTTCAGCCTGATTGGGTGAAGGATAAAGTTGTCCTGATTGGCACAACGGCACCCAGCGGTAAAGATCTCTTTTCTACCCCCTATAGTGCTGCTAGTGACGAGACGCCCCGCATGGCTGGAGTGTTGCTGCACGCACAGATGGTTAGCCAGCTTTTAGACGCAGCTCTGGAAGGACGATCGCTCTTCTGGTTTTGGTCTGAATGGGTTGAAGCATTATGGATTGCAGTCTGGGCAGCGATCGGTGGCGCGCTGGCATGGTACATCCGGCAACCGATGGTGTTGGCATTAAGTGGTACGTTGCTCTTACTCAGTTTGGCTGTTATCGTCTTCAGCCTTTTTTTGCAACAAGGCTGGATTCCACTTATAGCACCTGCGTTCGCAGCGACAGCGACAGGCGGTCTTGTGATTGCTTACCGTGGGTATTGGTCACAGCCGTCAGACAAGGTTGGTCGCTCGTGAGCCGTCAGCCGTTAGCATAAAATTTAAGCTGATTGTTCTACAGCAACGTCAGCTCTTTAAAGGCACAGAAACTTTGATGAGATACCATCTGTGAGTCTTGATACTTATCAAAAGTAAGGACATCAAATGTCGTGTGTTGATCGACAAAAACTTTCCAAAGGTCGCCGTGATCCTGGACAATCAAAGCGATCGACTTAACGAATTTTGATGGACCCTCAACTCGCGCAATTAGTTGTTAATGGCATTGCAGTGGGCAGCATTATTGCCCTGGCATCGATCGGGTTAACCCTTACCTACGGCATTCTGCGTCTTTCTAACTTTGCCCACGGCGATTTTATGACCCTGGGTGCCTACCTGACACTGCTGGTCAATACAGCGGGACTCAATATCTGGCTCTCCATGCTAGTAGGCGCAGGGATGACGGTTTTGGCAGTGCTGTTAAGTGAGAAGCTTATCTGGTCGCCCATGCGTGCCCGTCGCGCTAATTCGACCACGCTAATCATTATTTCGATCGGTCTAGCGCTATTTCTTCGCAACGGCATTATTTTTTTATGGGGCGGCGGCAACCAGCGCTATAACCTACCCGTTTCTGAAGCGATCCCCGTGCTGGGGTTGCGGATCGCTTATTACAATCTTGTCGTCATGGTGCTGGCAGTTGCGGCGATCGTAGCTCTTCACTATCTCCTGCAAAACACCCGCATTGGTAAAGCCATGCGTGCCGTTGCGGATGATATTGATCTGGCCCGCGTCACGGGGATCGATGTCGATCGCGTGGTCATCTGGACCTGGATTATTGCGGGTGGTTTGACTGCGCTCGGCGGCAGTATGTTGGGCTTGGTTGAAGCAGTACGCCCCAACATGGGATGGTTTCTGATTTTGCCCTTGTTTGCGGCGGTCATTCTGGGCGGCATCGGCAATCCCTATGGTGCGATCGCTGGAGCATTCGTCATTGGCATTGCCCAAGAAGTCAGCACGTACTGGCTAGCATCAGAATACAAGCTTGCAGTCGCCCTGGTGATGATGGTGCTGGTCTTACTGTTTCGTCCGCAAGGTATCTTCAGGGGCACCCTTTGAGAGAGGGGCGATCGTGCACGAACGCTTATGTAGGGGCACTACACCTAATGCCCCTACCAGTGAACTGAATTAAATGTTCAGATAGCCTGCATATATTGCCGCCACCACAAAATTGACCCCTAGCAGCAACAGTGCCCAAAAGGTGCGAAACGGATACGGTGGTTTACCTGTTTTTGTTACGGGAGAAGCTGGTTTTTTAGCCCGAGCAGTCATAAATAAGATCTCCTTAAGTGTCGTTTTTAAGAAATACCAAAGAATTGCTAACGTTGGTTATATCTCTGGGTGAATCTTAACGTCTTGGCTGTGCGTCTTCTTCTCCTGCATGGTAGGAACTGCGAACTAGTGGACCCGATCGCACATGGGCAAAGCCCATTTCACGGGCAATTGCTCCCAGATAATCGAACTCGGCGGGTGTCCAGTACTTTGCAACAGGCAAGTGCTCTAGTGAAGGGCGCATATATTGCCCGATCGTCAGGCGATCGCACCCTACGGCACGTAAATCAGTTAATGTCTCCAGCACCTCTGCCTCTGTCTCACCTAACCCCAGCATCAGCCCCGATTTCGTGGGGATCGCTGGATTCAATGCTTTGACGACACTAAAAACACGCAGCGATCGCTCATATTTTGCCCCACGTCGCACCGGACCTTGAAGCCGTTGCACGGTTTCAATATTGTGGTTGTAGCAAGCAGGTTGGGCACTTACGACCCTAGCAATGCGCTCCTGCTGTAAAGCATCTGGATTATCTCGTCCACCCCAAAAATCTGGAGTTAACACCTCGACCTTCGTCTCTGGATTCTGGTAACGAATTTGGGCGATCGTCTGTGCAAACCATCCTGCGCCTTGGTCAGGCAAATCATCGCGTGTCACTGATGTCAGCACCACATAGTGCAGTCCTAACAGACTCACCGACTCAGCCACCTTTCGCGGCTCGTCTGGATCTAAAGGCATCGGTGCGTGTCCTTTATCCACCTGACAAAAACCGCACGATCGCGTACAGATAGGACCCATTAGCAAGAACGTTGCCGTCTTTTGGGCATAGCACTCGCCTCGATTGGGACAACGCCCCTCTTCACAAATCGTGTGAATCTGACGCTGCTTGATAATCCGCTGCACCGTCGAAAGCTCACTTGCCTTTCCGATTGGACGTTTTAACCATGCTGGCAGGTTCTCTAGGGACGAAGCGCGACGGGCAGCTACGGAATCAAGGGCATTTGTTTCAGCAGGCATAAAGTTGGGCACACTACATTGGATGAGACATTGCTGTCTCAAATTCTAAAGGATTGCTCGTTAAAGGATTCGAGGCAGCAGTACGACTGCCCTAAATCGACGTAGCACCCTCAATCAGAAATAATTCTGACCCGTTGAGGCTATAAACTAGATGGTGCTACAGCAGGATTACCGCTCACCCTGGATACATTTTCTTGTTTAGTTGTTACTATCTAAGTCTTCATCCTTAGCAGTGTGGTTGCTAGTCCACCTTCAGCTTCTAAGCTGTCAAATGGATTAAACAATCACACTGAAGCAAGTCACACTAAACACTGTGGCGTTTCACCTTACTCATTACTCATTCACCTTGCAGTCGCTACCAGAGGAGTTCAGTTGTGGCAAGTCACAAGATCCTGGTCATTGATGACAGCAACGTCATCCGAAACATGGTTCGGGATATGCTGCCAAAGGGCAATTTTGAAGTCCTTGAGGCTAAAGACGGCGTTCAGGGACTCAACCTAATCCGTCAGGAACGTCCTAACCTAATCATGTTAGATTTCTTGCTGCCACGACTTAGCGGTTGGGAAGTTTATCAGCAAATCCAGATTCAACAAGACTTGCAGGCGATCCCACTGGTGCTGATGTCTGGTCGCAAGGAAGAGGTCACTGAAAAACTTCAGGAACCATTTGAATACTTTGAATTTGTTCAGAAGCCGTTTGACCAAAAAGAACTGATTGATGCCATCAAAGCCGCAATGGCGAAGTCAAAGCGTCGCCCTGCTGCAGTTGCTCCTACTCCAGTAGTGGCTCCACCAAGCACTGCTGCTGCTCCGGCAGGCGATATTGAAGCATTAAACGAGAAAATTGTGAAGATGCAAGCTGAAATTGATGGCTTGAAAAAGCAAATGAGTCAAATTCTCAACTTCATCCGCCAAAAGCTGAAATAGCAGTTTTACACTGGTGCGATCGTGTTTCGGGAGGCTAGGGGCTTAACAAGCTACAAGCTTACCGCTACCTCTTAAATAAACAGTTTTTAAGGCGTTAATCGATTGCTTGATTATGTGCCAGGCAGGTCTGCCCTAAAGCTGGGCAGTGCTGATTTTACTCGTCAAGCCTATAAAGTACCTGCACTTTATTGCCTGATGACGGATCGTCGGCTGGATAAACACCAACCTGACTAGTTCCACGCTCTGGGCGGATGAGTATTTGTACGTCATTTAACTGAAATCCCCTCTCACTACCACCTGGAACATCTGTACTGCGTTGCGGTGATAATGGCACAGGGGCGTTAGGTACTGGTCTTGTCACCGAGCGTTCTTCCAATCCATCTAAGGCTGCGGCTGAACCCATTGGTTCTGCTTGGGCATAGGCAGCAGAGCCAAAACTGCTTAGCATCAAAACGGTACCAAACACTGCGATCGCTTTGAACATCATGGCGACTCCTGACAGGATATTGTTTTACGTTGGCATTAAAGTGTCTCTAACGCTTCAGGTCATGGCACTAAGCCTTAAAACCTTTTACGTTACAAAGGGGTTCTGGGTATAGAAAGTAGCAACGTGCCGCTACCAATTGATATAAGGGCTTAATGACCATTAGTAAACTTGACTAAGATTTAATAAAATGCTCTGAAATTAGCATCACGCCTACGGCAGATTAAGCCACTTATAAAGTGATAAATGAATGTCAGGATGTAGGGTTTGAAGACGCAAGCGCTACTTTCTTTAGCTTTTGGTCTAGTTTGCAAGATGCTAGCGCGTTTGAATCTTAACGCTAGCTGCTAACTGCTTATACAAGTGGTTGCTCCTTCAGGATGGCTAGATTTAGTGCTTGGACTTGAGACAATCGATCGTAGACTATAGACTAGGGCATCTGGGCAAAGCTCAAAGATTCAACTAAGCCCAACGATTAACGTCCAAAGTCTAGAGTTTCAAGTCCTATGGCTGCATCCTTTTCCTTTGATGTCGTAAGTGAGTTCGATCGTCAGGAGTTAGTTAACGCCCTGGATCAAGCAACGCGCGAAATTCAGAGTCGTTATGACCTGAAAGATACTAAAACGACGCTTGAGTTAAGCGAAGACACAATTACAGTCAGCACTGACAGCCAATTTACCCTTGAAGCTGTTCATAACCTGCTGAATATGAAGGCTGCTAAACGTAATTTGTCGCTAAAGATTTTTGAGTACGGCAAAGTTGAATCGTCTAGCGGCAACCGTGTACGGCAAGAGATTACCCTGCGAAAGGGCATTAGCCAGGAGATTGCCAAGCAAATTTCCAAGCTGATTCGGGATGAGTTCAACAAAGTGCAGCCATCGATTCAAGGTGATTCGGTACGGGTGAGTGCTAAGGCAAAAGACGATTTGCAAGCTGTAATGCAGCGTCTTAAGCAAGAAGAGTTACCCGTCGCGTTGCAATTTACTAACTATCGGTAGGGGTGACTGCGAAGTCTAGGGTGTAGGGTAGAGGGTGTAGAGTAAAGAACTACGGGTGCCCATGTCGGATCACCAGGCTGAAGCTCACGAGGTACATAAGGGACGTTTGCGGCTCTGGTGGGAAACGCTTTCTCCACTTGCAAAGGCGTTACTCATTCTGTTAGCGGCTCCGCTGTTGGTGCTGAACGGTTGGGCGCTCTTTGCGATCGCTGATTACTTCCATTCTCTCATTGTCATCTTGGTAGCGGCTTCGCTGATTGCTTTCCTGCTTAACTACCCTGTCAGCCTCATGCAGCGACAGGGGGTACCACGTGGACGAGCCGCAATCGTTGTATTCTTGCTGGCATTGTCGCTCTTGTTAGCGGGTGGCATTACATTACTGCCGAGTGCGCTTGATCAAGCCCGTCAACTTGTAGCACGCTTACCTGAATGGTTTGACTCAGGACAGCGGCAACTCATTATTCTCAATCAACAGCTAGAAGGGACAAACCTGCCGCTTGATTTAAGCCTCTTGGCAGAACAGGTAAACGATCGCCTTAAGAGTCAGTTGCAGCTTATTGCGGCACAGGCGTTAAGTGTTGCTGTCTTCACTGTTACCAGCTTGTTAGATGTGTTGCTCACGCTGGTGTTGACATTTTATCTGTTACAAAATGGCGATTTGCTCTGGGAGAGTCTTGTAGAATGGCTACCTGTAAGAGTGCAAAAGCCGTTTTCAGAAACGCTGCGCTTGAGCTTTCAGAACTACTTTTTAAGTCAGTTCATCCTGTCCACTTGTATGGGGTCAATTTTAACCCTCATCTTTTTGTGGCTAGCCGTCCCCTTCGGGTTGCTGTTCGGATTAACGATCGGTGCGATGGCGCTTGTGCCTTTCGGTGGCTCTGTTGGTATTGCATTGGTAACTCTACTCGTAGCCCTGCGAGACATCGGCTTAGGCGTTAAGGTGCTAGCCGCGTCGTTATTAGTGCAGCAGATTCTCGAAAATTTAGTGGCACCACGAGTACTGGGTAGTGTTACTGGGCTGAATCCAGTCTGGATTTTTGTCTCGATTCTAACGGGTGCGCGTGTCGGTGGACTCTTGGGCGTGATTGTAGCCGTACCAACTGCTGTCGTTCTTAAAAATATTCTTGTGGCGATGCGATCGTCCAGAGGAATGGGTGTCAGTCAGTCGCATAGCAGCCAGTCTAACCCTGCGATAAATGGTGAATCGCCGACTCAACCAAAAGAGACAATCGCGCCTCTCGACACATCCCATATTGATCTTGTAGAGGCTGAGGACTCGATCGTTCGTGATGCACCTACACTCAGAAATTAATTGGTATTCCGAGAATCGGAGTAAGGGCTGTTGTATGGAATGCACCTCTGATACTTAGCATTCGTACGGCAGCGCTCTTAAACTGATTTCTGCACTTTAGCTTTTAGCTTAACCGTCGGCTGTAATTTGGGCGATGAGCGCTTTTAGTGTTGCTTCTGCCCGATCGTTTTCTACTTGGCAAGTACCAGCATTGGCGTGTCCACCGCCACCATAGGTAAGCATTAACTCACCAATGTTCGTCTTAGACGAGCGATGAAAGATCGATTTTCCGGTAGCAAAAACGGTATTGAGCTGCTGCCGTCCCCACATGACATGAATTGAAATATTAGTTTTTGGAAAGAGTGCATAAACCATGAATCGATTGCCAGCGTAAATCACCGCTTCATTACGTAGATCAAGCACGACTAAATTTTGATGGACTGTTGCACACGCTTGAATTTGAGCCTTGAAGCGTGACTCTTGTTCAAAGTACAGGTCAACCCGTTCTTGTACATCTGGCAAAGTGAGAATTTCGTCGATGGGCTGTGTTTTGCAGCAGTCAATTAACTGCATCATTAAGTTGTAGTTAGAAACGCGAAAATCCTTGAAGCGACCTAAACCTGTCCTCGCGTCCATTAAGAAGTTTAATAATGTCCAACCTTTGGGATTGAGTACTTCCTCGATCGAAAATTGAGCAGAATCAGCTTTGTCAACGGCTGCCATCATCAGCGGCGAAACATTAGGAAAGCGCTCGTGCCCACCAAAATGTTCGTAAACGACTCTGGCAGCTGAAGGAGCGTTGGGTTTGATGATGTAATTCTCTTTTCGCCCCTGATTTCTCAGCGTTTCACTGGAGTGATGGTCAAAGACTAAATGAGCACTTTCGACGTAGGGTAAATTGGTCGTGATGTCATTTGCCGTAATCTCAATCTTGCCATCCTGCATATCTTTAGGATGAACAAACTTGATCTCATCAATCATGTCCAGTTCTTTCAGTAGAACAGCACAGACCAGCCCATCAAAGTCGCTTCTAGTCACTAACCGATACTTTGTATTCGCTGATATCATGTGCGTCCTTTTTTCTTCAGCAATCATCTATCTTCAAGGTTCCCAAGATGCTGCTAGTTTGCACACTCTTGAGAAACTCTTGGAAAGGAGCAGCACTGAAAATAGACAGACTCTAGTCGGGGATCAACTGCAAGTACTTGTTGAATGATGCCATAGGTCAAGGGATGGCAGTATAGGCAAGCAGAAACGCTATGAACCTCATCTCAGAGCCTTATGCTATGCCGACGCGATCGCTAACTTGCAGGGCTTGCTGTCATGCATTACCCCTTTAATCTTTCACCGATCTACGGCACTACTAAGCTGCTATTACTACTATGAACTCCGCTAGAGTTCTCGCATTTGTCTACGTAGATTATCTAGCTCTCGATCGGTTTCAGCATTAGTAGCCGTCTGGCTCGCTGGAAGCTGAGCAGTTGGAGAACCGCCAGTGAGTTGGTTTCTCATCGCGGCAAGTTCAGCTTCTACTTCGTCAGCTTCCCCAAGGGCAGCAATACGCTTTTCCAAATCATCAGTGCCAAGTTCAGCAACGGCTTCCGATTGGGCTTCAAGCTGCAAAACTTTTTCTTCCATACGCTCAAAAGCCGAAATTGCGCTGCCTGTGCCAACTCGTCCCATCATGTCATTAATCTGCTGGGATGCTTTTGCCGATCGCGCTCTAGCAATATACAAATCTTTCTTAGTCTTAGCTTCAGAGATTTTGCTCTCCAGCTTCATCATGTTTTGTTTAAGCTGAGTCACGATCGTGGATTGCTGTTCAATCTGCGATCGCATTGCCTCTGCCGTGTCCTGGTAAGACTTTCGTCGCGTTAATGCTTCTCGTGCCAGTGTCTCTTCGCCTTTTTGCAACGCTAGCTGTGCCCGACGGTACCATTCATCAGCCGTTGTTTGTGCCTGAGAGCATTGTCGTTCTGTGCGCTTTTGGGTTGCGATCGCTTGTGCTACAGCCTGCCGCAGCTGGATCAAATCCTCCTGCATATCCAACACGGCTTGCTCCAGGATTTTCTCCGGATCTTCGGCACCGCTTACCAAGCTGTTCAGGTTAGCGCGAATCACCCGCATGATTCGGTCGAAAAGTCCCATATGCTCTCCGGAGATTATAGTTTCGAGTTTTGAGTTTCCGTTGGTGTGGTAACGCAATTCAATGCAAGCCTTCCCATACCAAACTCAAAGCGTTTCTCAATCCTACCGTACCTTTTCAGTTCGTACCTCCTACCGTTTATAGACCTCAGTAGAAGAGAGCCCCTGATCACGTAAGCGTTCCACGTTTGCTTTCACTTCAGTTTCGTTGCGGGCTGCCCCAACCTGCACGATCGTTTTGCCATCTGGCAAGGTGCGGACAAAAGCATCAGGTACGACTTTTCGGGCATTTTCTAGCGTCTGGTCGTTTTCAAAGGGAATCCCAACTTTGTATTGATAGGCGCTAGATGCCTCTCCTGTAGACTGGCTGCTAGCGGTTGCGGCTGGAGCTGTAGTTGTGGCTGGAGCCGTAACTGCGGGAGTACGACGCACGGGTGCAACAGGTGGCTGCACTGGCTCTGGGGCACGGAGCGGAGCGGTTTGGGGTGGTTCGCTAGTGCGTGCGTAGGGACGGCTAGAGTTTGAGGTTACGGCTGGAATGGGTGCTTGTGCAGCAGGCTCGTTGCTGGATTGAGATTCTACAGGTGCGGTCGTTGTTACCGTTGTCTTACTGCTAGGCGTAGCCGTAGCCTGTTTGCTTAGAGCGGTAGAAGACGGTACTCCTGGACTAACGTTAATAGTGCCCAGATTGTTCAAATTCAGCTCTGGGAGTTCCCGTTTGGCTAGATCGGGCTGTGGTGGAGCGATCGCCCTTTGACCAGCGGCTTGCTCTGGCGACAAACCAGCATCATTAGTCCGTTTTGCTGTTAACCACGGCAAACTAGACGGATTCATGATGACGTAGCCAAACATAGCGCTAGAAAGCAGTAACAGCAGCATCGCGCCCACCCCTAATGGTGTAAGCAAACTTTGCATAAAATGCCGTTCTGCTTGCACTTCGGCTTGCTGGTCTGCAAGGCTACGTAGCAACTCTTCAGACGACTCCAAATAATCGTCCAAGTCAGGGTTGCCAGCTTGAGCTAAGGCATGGGCATCCTCTCCCCCAGACAGCGATACGTCGTTATTGGCGTTGTCTTGGGACTGCTTGTCCGTTCTAAGGGCGATCGCGCCGTCAAACGGTTGGGGGGTGGCTGTAAAAGCGGGTATTGGCTTATATGTATCGGGTACAGCCGCTTGTCCAGCAACATCTGCCAGGCGCTGATCTAGCAATGGTACTGGCTTTGCGGCAGGTGTGTTGACTCCACCCGCCGTTGCTGAAACTGCAATTAGATCAAGGGACTCGGATGAGCGCTTGCGACCGGGTTGACGTACAGTACGTCCAGCAGCCGTCCGTTGCCGCCTGTAGCGCACCAACTCATCTTCAAGCTGAATGTCCAGATGTGCCAAAGCAGTACTTAAGACTGGATGAAGCGCGATCGGCTGAGGTGACTGATTCGGTGGCTCTACTTTAGGATTTTGACGCATTACTCACCTTCTACTAATACGCTTACTTAATGTTGGTTTTTGAAGCGAACTATGATTGAGCCGCTAGCTTGTTTTAAATTGCTCAATTAAAAAACTTCTTTTTGAACGGCTAGATTGCTCT
Source organism: Phormidium sp. FACHB-592 (assembly GCF_014695795.1). Classification (NCBI taxonomy): domain Bacteria; kingdom Bacillati; phylum Cyanobacteriota; class Cyanophyceae; order Oscillatoriales; family Oscillatoriaceae; genus Phormidium; species Phormidium sp. FACHB-592. The sequence continues at coordinate 229,903 of NZ_JACJOZ010000103.1, read as the reverse complement.
CTGCCGCCTGTTATGCATTCAGGCTATAACATTTGAGACTATATATAACTCTGATATAACTCTGGCTATCAACCTTGAGTGTTCTGTAGATGCATTGTCGCCCAATTTTTCTGCTTGCTCACAGTTTACATTAGGCACTGAGCTAACGTTATACACTTTTTTGCACGATTCTGCACTCCTTTCATACTTTCATTGACGCTATGTCTTTCAAGTCTATTGATCACGTTTTAGATCAACTTGGCGATCGCTATCGGTTGCGCGACCAACAGTATTCTCAACGGCTGCTCAAAGCTTGGGTTGAAGCGGTCGGTCCAGTAGTGGCAGCTCAAACTCGACCACTCTCAATGCATAACGAGGTGCTGCGAGTAGCAACATCAAGTGCTGCTTGGGCACAGAATCTAGTTTTCGAGCGTCAACGCATTCTGGCAAAACTCAACGTGTTACTCTCGGCATCGCTGACGGATATTCGGTTTTCTAATGCTCAATGGCAAACACAATCTCGATCAGCGTTTAATGAAGAGCTACAGACAGAACTCTGGCAGCAGCACCCTAGCCGTCTGACGGATGCAGTGCGATCGCCTGGCGTGCCGCAGTCAGAGCGCTTAACAGACCCGCTGCTTGCTTTCCAGCACTGGAGAAAGATTATGCGGACACGCACTCAAAATATGCCCCTTTGTCCGCAATGTCAGTGCCCTACCCCCTCTGGTGAACTAAAGCGTTGGGCGCTCTGTTCGCTTTGTGCCGCGAAACAATGGTAAGAGTGACGACTCAGCCGCATTGTAATAATTTCAGATGCTTGCTTTCTATCTGAACTGCTAAATGCTTTGAGCAAATGTACGAATATGCTTTTCTACTTTTCTAGCAAGCTTGGGACGGGGAGCATCCGTTGAATTACATACAGATAGTTATAAGTTGACAACCCAGTTGCTTAATTTTACGGACTCTGTGATGCTCTTTTAAAGCTTCGCTTGAGACAAAAAATGTCCTGATATAAAGTGAGGTTGGTTTGTATAGCCTTTGATCCCTCTGGCGTTTCAAACAAAATGCAGCCCTTTTGTAAAGAGACTAAGTCAGATCCACTATTAAAAATGTTGCTCTTGATTTCATAAAAGTGAAAACAATCTAAAACCTGTTTTGTAACCGGGATCGCTCAGATTCAATAGCCATCCTGCCTCTAGCGCTTTATCAAGTAAATGTCAGAAAAAAGCTGCATCCAAAATGGAGTGAATAACACCTTTAAAAGCCTCGTATATGAAATCCTTGTCTTCCTCCACATCCGTTTGTCGGCGTTGCCAATACTACGCGCCAGAGGGGCGGCGTGGGGGACACTGCCAGCAGCTTGATGTTGCTGTTCAGGGTGCCTGGACTGCTTGTGCACTAGCGATCCCACCCTTTTCTCCAGCATGGGAAAACCTGGAGGATATTATGGCGTGGCAGCAAAAAAATCTGGTTGCAATGCAAGCGTCAGCGGAGTCAGCTATGACTGAGGCTTTGTCAGACACTCCAAGAGTCGGTGCTTCAAGCTTGAGCGAGAGTATGACAATACGCTGTTGCGAATCAGCAGAACCTGCTTGTAACAGTGCTATCTCTACCCATACGGAACAGGCTCACATAACACAACCTCATGTGACACACCTCCTGCCAGTGGCACACGTCCAAACGCTGGGGATCAAAGCTTTGTGGATGTGAGACTGACTCCTTTGCCGAATCTAATTGACGCTATCTTCTTTAAACCTTACACCTAGCTTTAGGGTCATTAGACTGACCACAACATCAGCATAGATACAGAAGGTTGCTATAACGATCACAATAGTGTGCCACTGCTGATGGGAACGATTAAGTATGAGTCGTCACCTTACTCACGACGTGTAGTAGGGCTGTAGTCGCTCGGTTCTCTAGGATTACAGCGGTTCAAGTAGTCCTAGGTGATGTTAAACACAGCTTCCTCCTGCTCTTTGTTCTCTCGCGAATTATTTATCCCTGCCTAGAAGAGGAAGGACTCCTAAGCACCAAAGATTAAACTGCTGTGTCAACCTAGCGCGAACGTGCAGCGATCGTCCGTCTCCTAAACAGCAAACGCATTCAACCCTAGACGGATCGTTTTAATAGAGGTAGTTGCGTAAGTAAGCACGAGTGCAGCCAGTAGGTTCGTGGATGAACAATCTTGCTACAAATAAATAAATGTATTGCAGACCGTTCTTCCGTGCAGCAATGTTGCTGTGCGATGTCTTGCAATAACTGAACTGGACGAGGCGTCGTGCCTCAGTGTTATTGCCCTCTCAAAACCTTGCTTTTAAGTTGAGGGCTTTAATCCTAAGTGCAGTGGAAAGCTTAGGAGTACTAGGAGATTAGGATTTCAAATTGCTCTTGGAGTTGGAGCAATAAAGAGACGATTAAGGAACTGCTGCATATTGGAGCCAGAGCTTATTACCGTGTATCTGCTGAGGTCAAGTGAGTTTTATCACTCTACCATCGCTCTTTAGGAAGATTTAAATTCAAGAAGCGTGAATTTTTATGAAAAAAGTTTGTGTATCTTGCTACAATGATGTCTAACCGGGGGAATACTAAAAAGTAGTAACTTAACTGTACGTTTGGGAGCGCGCAGGCAAGTTTCCTTCCATTTGAGAGAACAACGTATGTTTTGATCTGACCAGCCTTAGTGCTGGTCTTTTTTTTTTTGAAACCCTGCGATCACGACAGTATGTCTGCTGAGCCTTTTGTAAAAGGTCAAATTCCCTTCAAACACAATCGTTCACGCCTCTTTTTCTCTATCACAGCAAAGCGAACGAACTGGAAAACCGATCGATCGCAGCATTCGTCTGTCATTCGTCTATAGTTGCACCAGAACAAATCGTTAAACGCTGTAGGCAAGGCTGCTGTGGCATTGAAGTATGCGCTGGTGCATGAATGGTTAACGCCCAAAGCTACGGGTGGTTCCGAATTGGTTGTGCAGGAAATTCTCAAGAGTGTAGAGGCTGATGTCTACGCGCTGATTGATTTTGAATCGACTAATCCTGATAGCTATTTGTTTAAACGCACGATCGGCACCACATTTTTACAGCAGTTTCCCTTTGCCCGTAACGGCGTGCAAAAGTATCTGCCATTGCTGCCGCTGGCGATCGAGCAACTTGACCTGCGTGGTTACGACGTGATTCTCTCATCTTCTCATGCAGTAGCAAAAGGCGTTTTGACAGGAGCGAATCAACTCCATGTCTGCTATTGTCATGCGCCTATGCGCTATGCATGGGATATGACTTTTGACTATTTGCATAGCAGTACTGCTGGGCGAGGGGCACAGGGTCTGCTCACACGCTACTTGCTCCACCGTATACGGCAATGGGATGTACTTTCAGCAAATCGCGTCGATTACTTTATTGCTAACTCTAACCATACAGCGCGTCGGATCTGGCGCTGCTATCGTCGTCCCGCAGCAGTCATCTATCCACCCGTTGATACCGAGCGGTTTTGCTTTCAGCCGCAGAAGCAGGATTTTTACGTGACAGTCTCGCGCCTCGTCAGCTACAAAAAAATCTCGCTGATTGTTAAAGCGTTCAATCGGTTGGGTAAACCCTTAGTCGTTATCGGTGATGGTCCAGAGCTAAAGCAGATTCAGCAGCTTGCTCGCTCAAATGTACAGGTGTTGGGCTGGCAATCTGATGCCGTGGTGGAGCAATACATGACGCAGGCGAAAGCGTTTGTCTATGCGGCATTTGAAGATTTTGGCATTGCCCCAGTAGAAGCGCAGGCATGCGGTACTCCTGTCATTGCCTATGGATTGGGGGGAACTTTAGAGACGGTGCGTGATGTCAGAGAATATGGTGATCTGGGCACTGGAGTCTTATTTTATGAGCAAACGGAAGGCGCGATTGTGGCTGCCGTCAAAACGTTTGAACGGTATCAATCAGCACTGAATTTGGAGGCTGTGCGATCGCACGCACTCTCGTTTAGCCCTACCGTTTTTCAAGATCGCTATCGATCCTTTATCGAGCGTTGTTATGGCGAGTTTCATCAGCATCTTTCATCTACCAATAAGAGGGCAGACGAATATAGTCAGTCGACAGATATATGAGATAGAACGCTCACGGAGCAAGCCTTTATTGCTTTGTCCGTCAGCACTCATAGCTGCCCTTTGGATACTAGTAACGAGCTGCCTCTTTTTGCGATCGCATCATTTTTTAACTGAATTGGCAGCAAAAACTGCGTAGAAGGGGTGAGTGGCTTTATGATAATGACTGTGTGGTGTGGTGTGGATGTGTGAAGGAGTAAAATGACTGCCGAAAGCCAATTAATCTCTGGCAAGACAATTCGTGCATTCTTAAGGCGTGGTTTTACATCGCTGCTTGAGAGAAGCTTAAACGGAGAGTTTGCCAAACGGCTGTTTGATATTACATTTTCCCTGACTGTTCTGATTGTCTTTTCTCCGGTTTATCTTCTGCTGATTGCGTTGATTGCGTTCAGCTCCCGTGGTCCCATTTTTTACGTTCAAGAGCGCGTTGGCAGAAACTACAAACCGTTTGGCTGCATTAAATTCAGAACGATGGTACGAAACGCCGATGAGGTGTTGATGGAGATGATGGAGACCTCACCTGGTCTACGTCAAGAGTTTCAAAGCAATTTCAAGCTGCGACGCGATCCACGCATTACAAGCATTGGTCGCTTCTTACGGATTACCAGTTTGGATGAGTTCCCGCAGTTTTTAAACGTCCTCAAGGGAGATATGAGTGTCGTTGGACCACGCCCAGTTGTAACTGAAGAATTAGAACGGTATGGTAATTATGCCGATCGCGTTTTCAGTATTCGTCCTGGCATCACTGGTCTATGGCAGGTGTCTGGGCGAAATGACATTCCTTACCCTAGACGCGTTCAAATTGATGTCTATTACGTCAACTGCCGGAGTCTTTTAATGGACTTGGGTATTGTCGCTCGGACGCTTAGCGTTATTCTTTACCCAAAAGATAATGGGGCATATTGACTGCCTGCACTAACGGCTGTATTGCAAACTTCATGGAAAGCAGCAGTGCAGTTAATTAGAGATATTGCGTGCGCGACTTGAGCAATTGGTTAATCTAATGGTGTTGCTGTCACTAGTTTGGTAGCAGCTACTTTGGATATCCTTATGAGTGCTGGCTAATGCCGTTTCCAGTCACGTTCAAATCGATCGCTCTGCTGCTCACTCCCAAGCGATTAGCAATTCTTGAGGCAATCCTGATTGGTCTCGTTGCTGCACTGGCAGCCGTGCTGCTGAAGCAAAGCATTCAGTGGCTAGGTGGCTGGCGGCTAAAAGAAGCGATGTCACGGCCAACCTGGTTGCTGATACCAACAGTAGGTTTGATCGGCGGGCTTTTGGTTGGCTTGTTGATCGAGCGGGTCGCTCCAGAAGCCTTGGGCAGTGGTGTTCCTCAGGTGAAAGCAGCATTGGCATATGTGCCGACTGCACTTAATCTCCGCGTTGCTGCCGTCAAGCTGGTCAGTACAACCTTAGCTTTGGGTTCTGGGTTTGCGCTGGGGCGCGAAGGTCCGACAACACAAATTGGGGCATCCCTGGCAGCACAATTAAGCCGTTGGCTGCCAGCATCGCCCGAACATCAACGTCAACTGATTGCCGCCGGAGCCGCTGCGGGTTTAGCTGCTAGCTTTGACGCCCCGATCGCGGGCGTGATGTTTGTGATTGAAGAACTCCTTCAGGATTTCTCCAGTCTGACATTGGGTACAGCTATCCTGGCATCGTTTATTGGTGGCGTGACATCGCGTGTCTTAGCAGGACCAAACCTGCATCTAGGCATCGACCCAATCCGCTATCAGGCAAGCTTTGCGCTATCAGAAATTCCTTTCTTTCTACTTTTGGGGCTACTGGCAGGTATGCTAGCGGCGCTGTTCAATCACGGCATTCTCTACAGCATTCGGTGGTGCCGTCGGATGATGCCCTGGAGTCCCATGTGGCGTATCGGTCTAGCAGGGTTAGTCTCTGGTACGATCATTGCCCTCTTACCTGTGCCCTTCCGTAGCAGCTATACCCTGGAAGCCTTTCTCACTAGCAGCCAGTCTGATTGGCGCATGGTGGCTTTTGCCTTTATTGTGCAGTTTGGCTTAACTATGATTGCCTGTGGTGTGGAAGTGCCAGGGGGGCTTTTTGTTCCCAGTATGATCTTAGGCGCATCGCTGGGACATCTGGTAGGTATGGCTGAAAGCGCGTTTCTGGGCGGCGACCCGGTGATTTATGCTCTGACGGGGATGGGAGCGTTCTTGGGCGCAGCTGTTAGGGTACCCATTACAGCAATCGTCGTTGTCTTTGAAATCACAACGAACTTCAGTCTAGTGCTGCCTTTAATGATTAGCGCCGTCACAGCGTACCTTGTAGCAGAGCGGCTGTTTCCAGGTTCAATCTATACGCATCTTCTGGAGCTTAAAGGTATCCGTATTGAGCCAGCCGCTATCCAGGACGGATTATGGGCAAGGCTAACGGCCGCCGACGTGATGCAGCAAAAGGTCGAAACCCTGGCGAGTCAAATGTCCTTAGATGAAGTAGTGCAGGCATTTGCGCGATCGCACCACCGTGGTTTTCCAGTAGTGGATGACAGTCGCTTGGTCGGCATTGTCACCTTAACTGACCTTGATAAGGTGGCGCAGCGACAGCTATCGAACACCGCCTCCTTGAAAGCGATCATGACGCCGCAACCCATCACGGTTAGCCCGTCCGATACGTTGAGCCACGTCCTTTATTTGCTTTCTCGCTACAAGCTCTCTCGCCTACCCGTGACAGATCACCGCAAGCTAGTGGGAATTATCACTCGCAGCGACATTTTACGGGTTGAGTCGGATCAGCTAAGGGGTGGCGATCGCTTAGGAGGACGAGCAGAACCATCCTATGTAGTTTACCAAACGCGATCGCCCGCTACCGGACGGGGACGCTTACTGCTGCCACTTAGCAACCCTCAAACAGCAAATGGGATGCTCCAGCTAGCCTTTGCGATCGCCCAAGAGCATCATTACGAAATCGAATGTTTGCAGGTGATCTCTGTGCCGCGCCATAGTTCACCGGCAGAGGTAGCAGTAAACACTACATTAAGCCGTCGTCTTTTAAAGGAAGCAGTCAGGCAGGGAAATGCAAAACAAATTCCGGTGCATACTCAAATTCGAGCGTCACACACGATCGAGCAAGCCATTTTAGAAACGATCGCTGATCGCCACATCAATGTGCTGCTAATGGGTTGGAAAGGCAGTACCACTACCCCCGGTCGCATCTTTGGTAGCGTTGTCGATACCATCATTCGACAGGCAAGTTGCGATGTGGTGCTAGTTAAAAGTGGCGAAGGTTTTAGTAAACGCCGAACAGAAAAGCATAGTGCTTACCGTGAACTCATTGGTGCGCATCGAATCGGCAAGAATGCCCCAACAGCAGGCAACGAACTGAGCCAAGCATTACTGCCGTTGGAGCGCTGGCTGCTGCCGATCGCCGGTGGACCCAACTCACAGCACGCACTCAAGCTCCTGCCAGCTCTTGTTGCCCTCAGCAAACAGCCTGAAATTCGTTTATGTCAGGTGTTCCATCCCTCTGATACGACTCAAAGCGAGGTCTTACTAGATGAAGATGCTCGCTTCCTCAGACGGCAGCTTCAAGCCAATGTGATTACACTGCCAGTCTGTGCCAATTCAGTGTCTGATGCTGTGATTGATATGGCGCAGAAAGACCAGTGTGACGTGGTTGTAGTCGGTGCAAGTAGAGAAGGTCTACTCCAACAAGCAATTCAGGGTAATATCCCTGAGACGATTGCCCGTCACTGTTCCTGCACGGTAATCTTGGTCAGAAAGGCTATCGTCAGTAGTTGATAGGCAATGCTGCTGATTCAAAGTAACGCGACGTGCAACTAATGTTCTCTCACCGTCGCCCTTGTCTCTTAAGAATAGAGAGAGCGGTCGAAAGCCCTTGGGTGCTTGACCATGTGAGGCGATCGCCTGCTACCTCAAAGCTCTTGAATCGTCTGCCGCACAACGTCCTGTTAATACTTCCCATAGGGGATTAATAAAGTTAAGATTTTTACTATGGTTGACTCTTAGCTTCAGTCTTTAAACGAACCATTAACACGTTGCGGGAAATCTATGGAAACTTTTGCCTATCTGCATACTGCTTGTGTCTACGAAGAGCCTGAAGCAGAACTAAGGTTGAATGTTGATCGACTGAACTTAAAGCTGTTGTCTACCCAAGCGGGTTTATTGCTGCTGCAACTGCTGGTGCCCGCAGCGATTTTAATTGTCGCTGGTCACGCCTCTGCGCTTCAGGTCGGCGATCGTGGTGCTTCTGTAACCAACCTGCAAGACCAGTTGCGATCAGTTGGCTACTTCAACCGTAGATCAACTGGGATTTATGCCTCTATTACAGCTGATGCAGTGAGGCGCTTTCAGGCATCACGTGGGTTAACCGTTGATGGTATCGCTGGACCCACTACGTTGCGGGCACTAAGAGGTGAATCCCTGCCAGTTTCAGGAAACGTTCGCCCCATTAGCTACAGTAGCGGCTTACGGCTTGGCAGTAGGGGATCAGAAGTCAGTGCGCTTCAGCAGCAGTTGAACAATGTGGGTTACTACGTTAGTGTTGACGGTGTTTTTGGTCCAGATACTGACCGAGCGGTACGTAGTTTTCAGGCTTCCAATCGCTTGGTAACAGATGGTGTCGTTGGACCTGCTACACGAAATGCTCTCGCTAGCGGCGTGGACGGTAACGGTGTGAGTGTTAGCTTCCCTGAGCCTACCTTTTCCAACAACTTATCTGGGAGTAGTGCAGCTGTTTCAAGTGTTCGCAAGCGCTATGTTGTTGTTGTGCCAGCAAGAGGCAGCTCAACGTTATCGCAGGTACGTGCCGTTTTTCCCGGCGCTGTCTACGCAGCATCTAACCTGGGTAAGTATGTGCAAGCAGGCGCGTTTGATGAGCGCGGTTATGCAGAGGCACGAGCAACACTACTGCGCGCTAACAAGCTGGATGCCCAAGTGCGCTACTTCTAGCCTCGGTACTTCTAGACTAAGAAGGCAAAAAGCTAGTGCGCTTCTTCTGCTAGAAGGAAAGATATCAAATTGGTAGAAGCGATCGCTGACAGGCAGGACACACTGCATGAATGGTGAGCTGGCAATCCAGCAGATGGTAGCCTTCTTTCTGCGTTGTTTTGACACCGACTTTAAGAATGGAATCACTCTTAAACTCGATCGTTTTGTTGCAGCGAACGCAGATTAAGTGATGGTGATGGTAAGCAGGCTGATTCAGCTCATAGTGCTTGTGCCCTTCTGCCAGCTCTAATTCTCGTAGAATGCCCATCCGTGCCATTAGTTTGAGCGTCCGGTAGATGGTTGAGAGACTGATTGCTTCTCCCTCACCTTCCAAAAGGTTGTAAAGATCTTCAGCGCTCAGGTGATTGCCCTTAGACAGATTCTGAAAAACCTGCAAAATGGTCTCCCGTTGTGGCGTTAATCGCCAACCCTTTTCGTTTAGTTCTGCTTTGAGTGAAGTGACTGTGTAAGGAGCTGCCATAGTCGTCTTCTCAATAACTCTAGATTAATGAGAATGATACACAATAAAAAAATTATTTTCAAGTAGCTCGTCTTATTGAGAATTAATCTTGAGAAAGAGGGCAAGGCGATCGCTCGTTTGTTTTAGAGGGGACGCAATGACGATGTTTAAGCGACCAAAAAGAGAAAACAGCTCCCAATCTCTTCTAGAGACACTGGAAGCTGCTCAACAACTTGCAACTGTAGGTGAAATTCAGCGGGTGAGCTTTAGCTTAAAGACTCCAGATAGTCACGTACTCGGTTGCGACGCTTGGGTTGTCGCAGCTTTTGCAGTGCCTTTGCCTCGATTTGGCGGACTCGCTCGCGTGAAAGATCGAGCGCACGACCAATTTCAGCCAGCGAGTAGGGGTGTCCATCGCCTAAGCCAAAGCGCATTTGAATGACATCCCGCTCACGAGTCGTCAGGTCTGCCAGGAGTTGTTGGAGATCGCGGCGGAGTGCCTCACGCATCAGCGTGTCTTCGGGTGAGACATCGTCTGTTTCCAGCAAATCGCCTAGTTCTGTATCTTTCTCTTTGCCGACTTTGGTTTCAAGCGAAACGGAACGGGGGACACGCAGCAGCACGTCACGCACTTGAGGCGCAGTCATCTCTAGTTCTAGCGCGATGTCTTCGATCGAAGCGGTACGCCCTTTTTCTTGAGAGATTTTGCGCTGAGCCTTCTTGATTTTGTTCAGCTTTTCGGTAATGTGGACAGGCAAGCGAATCGTACGACTTTGAGTAGCGATCGCTCGTGTAATGCCTTGACGAATCCACCAGTAAGCATAGGTGCTGAACCGATAACCTTTGGTGGGGTCAAACTTTTCGACAGCCCGTTCCAGTCCAAGGGTGCCTTCCTGGATCAGATCGAGCAGTTCCAAACCGCGATTCTGATATTTTTTAGCGACCGAGACAACCAGGCGCAGGTTCGCCTTGATCATGTGCTCTTTTGCCTGCACACCCTCAGCTTGAATGGCTTCCAGTTCTTCAACCGTTAAGCTGGCAATTTCTGCCCAGAGGCGTTTTCCTTCTGCTAGGGTAGGCTTCAGGTCTACGACGGTAATACCCGCTTCGAGTGCCCATCGCTCTAGAGACGGACGATGCCCCAAGTGAGAGGCAAGGCGATCGTGCGCTTCAACAAGCTGAACGTAGAGCTGAATCGGACCATCTGCCTTTGCAGCCGCTTCTGCCCGTGTCTCAAGTAGTCGCATATAGCGCTGGACTCGTTGCGCTTCCGATACTTCTTCGTCGCGACCTAACAACCGAACGCGACCAATTTCCTGGAGGTACAAACGAACCAAATCAGTGGTGCGACGGCTCACACTACGCTGGAGGTCAGCCGCTTCGGCATACTCCATTTCCAAGCTGATGAGGTCATCCACTGTATGCTCTTCATCAGCCCGACCCGGTCGAAGGTTCTGGGCGCGTAGCTGTTCGTCGTATTCTGCTTCAGCGTAAAAAGAAGATGCTGGCATAGTGCTCGTCTCAGTTGCTCCAGGTAAGAGTGGGCTTCAGTCAGCTTGCTAATAGTGTTCCCGCCATTCACGACTAAAGAACATCCCTTAGAGTTCCGTTACGTCCTCTAGTACATTGGCGTTTGGATGCATCTTCCGGTTAATTAGCTACAGAGCTTGCGATCGTGATTAGGCTGTATCAACTTGATGGGTGTCAGTATAAGTACAAGCTTGCAGATAAATGAGTGACCCAAATCAGTTGCTAGGTTAACCTACATCACTTGTAGGGCAATTTCCTGATGTTTTTGAAGTCTGATGTTCATCTTCATGAAGGCTTTGAACGACTACTTGTTTCCATTACAGGGGTGTGAAGCTGAAATCCAGAAAAATTGCTGTAGGTTTATGGAAGCTTTACTTACAGCAGCACTCAGAAAATCTTAGTCAAGCGTTAAAAAAGCTATTCAGAATTTAGAGCACAGGAACCAGATATTAGGAGCTAGAAAGCTGAGCATAAAGGCTCTCAGTCTCTAAGATGCATTCCCTTTGGCAATACTATTTGCTGGCTAAAGAGTTGTTATCAGGATCAGTTTCGTTACGTTCTCGATACTTTCTAATGTTTTACGTAGGCTAGTTAGGAAGCAAGCAGGGATCACTCGTTAAGGGTTTTTACTGATATTGCGCTTTAGCTACATGGCACGGAAATAAGCAAGAATTGATCGAGAAAGACCTGGGTTCTTCAAGTATCTGAGGATCTGCAACACCTTGAAGTAGTGGCATCTCCCCCTAGAACGCAAGTCAATTTCATAGCAAAAGCTAGTCACGAGAGAACGTACCGTGACTAGCAGTTTTGTAATTAATTCAGTGTTAGTCAGTGCGCGGCAACGTGGTGTTACTAAACCGCTACAAAGTTTACGATGCGGGCGAAACTGTCTGGTTGCAAGCTTGCCCCGCCTACTAATGCACCATCAATTTCAGGCTGCTGTATGATTTCGTCAATGTTATCGGGTTTGACCGAGCCACCATATTGAATCGGCACGTCAGGATTAGTGAGCTGTGCGCGGATTAGCCCTATGACTCGGTTTGCTTCAGATGATTGACACGTTTCGCCGGTGCCAATCGCCCAAATTGGCTCGTAGGCAATGACCAAATTCGTCTGATCGATCGCACTGAGCGCACCTTCAAGCTGGCTCAAGATAACAGATTCCGTTTCACCACTGTCTCGTTGCTGTTTTGTTTCGCCTACACAGAGAATAGGGGTCAAGCCCGCCGCCTGTGCCGCATGCAAGCGCAAATTCACTGTTGCGTCTGTTTCCCCAAAATACTGCCGCCGTTCGCTGTGTCCCACAATGACATAGCGGACTCCAAGCTCAGTGAGCATAGGGGCAGCAATCTCTCCTGTATAGGCTCCAGATGTTTCCCAATGGACATTTTGGGCACCTAGACGAATCAAACTGCCGTGCAAAGACTGGGACAGACTGACCAACGCCGTGAAGGGAACGCACAGCACGACTTCTCGATCGTCTGCCATCTCGTTAAGATGAGGCATCAAACCCTGGAGAAACTCCATTGCTTCTGCCTGGGTTTTATACATTTTCCAGTTGCCAGCTATAACAATTTTTCGCACGGTCGTTGTTTGGGGGTGAAGGCATCATTTATTGCATCCTCCAGTTTAAGGCTTCGTGTGCCCAACCGAACCAGTTTGCGACGAGCTGTATAAGCACACTGCCTATAACAAGTAGCTAAAGATAGATGCTATAGGGCTAGAAGCAATGGGCTACGGTCGTCAATCTTTACTACCGCTGCACTACACTACTGCTGCACCAAAAACTTTTGTAGAGCCAAAATCTGAGTCTGACGGATAGGAGAGCGCTAACGCACTTAGGCAACGATCGACTGCCCGTTCAAGATCTTCTAAGAGGTAGGGCTTAGTGACGCAATCACTACAGCCTGCTTGCAGCAGCTTTCGGTGATCATCTTCTCTCGTAAGAGCCGTCACGGCAATGACGGGAATCTTCGCTGTGATGACATTGCGGCGTAAATGGTGCAAAACATCGAACCCACTTAAATCAGGTAGTCGGATATCAAGCAGAATCAAATTCGGTTGCCGGGTTTGCGCTAGCGTTAAGGTAGTCTTACCATCAGGCGCAGCTAGAAACGATCGATCAGCACGTGCCAATGCTTGTGTGAGCAGCAACAAATTGTCATCATCATCATCCACTGCCAGAATTAGGTGTGTGGCGACAATCGTCTGGTGAAGGCTGTGTGAGCGAAAGTCCATACGTTTCAATAAGAAAAGAGCAGTAAAGCAGAAGCAGAGAGAGACATTGCGAACGCAAGCATACGCTGACAAAAATCTTTGTGTGCTGAATGTGCCTATGCTGAACTGTGGCTGCTGAAAGGGCAAAAGCAAATGCTTTTTTACAGTCTAATGCTAAATCTTAATTTTTGTTTAATTTTTGAAGGCGAATGATTCGCTTTGTTTCTGCTAGGAGATCCTGCGACATTGAATCTATAGATATGCTATTAGAAGGTGATTCAAAAAATTCTGTGTACAGAGATACCAAAGCAGATTTATTGCTCACTTTAGTCGTGCCGTCGTCGCTTCATTCACGATCGCTACTTGACAAACGTGATAGACGGTTAAGCGATTGAAAGCCAAAGAGAAAGAGGCATGATCGCTCGGAGGACATGAATTTGTTGTCGATCGCCTATTTAAACAGGGAACTTAAAAGGGAGAACGTTTATGGCTATTGCTACGATTAATCCGGCAACTGGAGAAACAGTGAAAGTGTTTGAGGCGCTAACAGCTCCACAAATTGAGCAAGCGTTAGCGCTGGCACAACAGACGTTTGAGCAGTATCGGCACACAACCTTTGAGCAGCGATCGCAGTGGCTCCATGCTGCTGCTCAGATTTTAGAGGCTGAAGAAGAGACGTTTGCTAAAGTGATGACCCTAGAGATGGGCAAACCACTGCAAGCCGCGATCAGTGAAGTGAAAAAATGTGCGGCTGTGTGCCGTTTCTATGCCGATCACGCTGCTAAGTTTCTAGCTGATGTTCCAGTGCAAACTGATGCCAGTCTCAGTCTTGTACGCTATCAACCGATCGGTGCTGTCTTAGCCGTCATGCCCTGGAACTTTCCTTTTTGGCAGGTGTTTCGCTTTGCGGCTCCAGCGCTCATGGCAGGCAATGTAGGCTTGCTTAAACACGCTTCTAACGTGCCTCAGTGTGCGCTGGCGATCGAGTCCATTCTTCACCAAGCCGGCTTTCCGAAGGGCGCATTTCAGACCTTGTTGATTGGGGCAGATCAGGTTGCCGATCTGGTCATGGACGAGCGTGTCAAAGCCGCTACCCTTACAGGCAGTGAACTCGCGGGCGCAAGCCTAGCAGCCATCGCCGGAAAGCAAATTAAAAAAGTTGTGTTAGAGCTAGGCGGTAGCGATCCCTTTATCGTGCTAGCCAGCGCCGATTTAGAGGCAGCGATCGCCACTGCTGTGACAGCGCGGATGCTCAACAGTGGACAGTCGTGCATTGCTGCCAAGCGCTTTATCGTGATAGACACCCTCTACGACGAATTCGAGACACGACTGGTTGAGAAATACCAGGCGCTTAAAGTCGGCGACCCCATGCTGCCTGAGACTGACATTGGTCCCCTAGCAACGCCTGGTATTCTCAAAGACCTGGATCAGCAGGTGCAGACTGCCATCCAGCAAGGTGCGCGAGTGCTAATTGGTGGTAAACCACTGGGCGGTGCAGGCAACTTCTATCCGCCGACGATTCTGACAGAAATTCCACTGGGTAGCTCTACGGCTCAAGAGGAGTTGTTTGGTCCTGTTGCAATGCTATTTCGTGTGGCGACCCTGGACGAGGCAATCCAACTTGCTAACAGCACTCCCTTTGGGTTAGGAGCTAGCGCCTGGACAACTGATGCCGCAGAACAAGAACGGTTAACCCATGAGCTTGAAGCCGGATCGGTCTTTATCAACAGCATGGTTAAATCTGATCCGCGCTTGCCGTTTGGTGGCATTAAGCGATCGGGCTTTGGACGCGAACTTAGCATTCAAGGCATCCATGAGTTTGTCAATATCAAAACCGTCTGGATGAAGTAGGCGAGAAGGGAGAGGGAATGAAGGGGTAAGGGAGTGAAAGGGTAATGGAGTGCGACGCAACGCTCTATTACCCTTTCTAGCTTCTGACTGTTAAAGCAAATGTCAGCGATGCACAACATTTTCCCTTTTATAACTGTGTTCTTTGTAACAGAATGAAGGGGCGATCGTTTGAAACGTGTTAAGACAGGGGTTAGGGTCGATCGCTGTTTCAGCAAACGAGTGTGGGGACAGATCGTTAAGGGTTCGGTGATCGATTAAGCGATACGTCGAGAGCGCGTAACGGTTCGGTGAAGGGCATACTTAGTTTTTGTGATGAGGGCAAGAATCATGGGTCAGATGAATACTGCTGAACTGCTAGTGCGCTGCCTAGAAAACGAAGGTGTGCGCTACATCTTTGGGTTGCCGGGCGAAGAAAACCTGCACGTGCTAGAAGCCCTAAAGCACTCGTCGATTCAATTCATTACTACCCGCCATGAACAGGGAGCCGCGTTTATGGCAGATGTTTATGGACGGCTGACAGGCAAGCCAGGGGTCTGCCTCTCGACGTTAGGACCTGGCGCAACTAATTTAATGACAGGCGTTGCCGATGCGAACCTTGATCGTGCGCCTCTAGTCGCCATTACAGGACAGGTAGGCACCGATCGCATGCACATTGAATCCCACCAATACCTCGATCTGGTGGCGATGTTTGCTCCTGTAACTAAATGGAACGCCCAAATCGTTCGCCCCAGCAACACACCAGAGATTGTGCGGAAAGCGTTTAAGATTGCTCAGGCAGAGAAGCCGGGAGCTGTTCATATCGATCTGCCAGAAAATATTGCAGCAATGACTGCGCCTGGTAAACCCCTTTTGAAGGACAACAAAGAAAAAACCTATGCCTCGTTTCAAAGCATCGAAAAGGCAGCAGACTTTATTTCGCGGGCGGTAAATCCACTGATCCTTGTTGGTAATGGTGCCATCCGAGCAAACGCCAGCGAGGGGCTGACCGAATTTGCTACACGGTTAAACATTCCGGTTGCCAACAGTTTCATGGGTAAAGGTGTCATTCGCTATACCCATCCGCTTGCACTGTGGGCTGTAGGTTTGCAGCAGCGTGACTATATTAGCTGTGGGTTCGATCGCGCTGATCTCATTATTTGTGTTGGCTATGACCTGATCGAGTATTCGCCCAAAAAGTGGAATCCCGATGGCTCTATTCCCATCATCCATATTGGAGCAATGCCAGCCGAAGTAGACAGCAGCTACATTCCTGCTGCCGAAGTAGTCGGCGATATTTCAGATTCACTAAGAGAGATCTTGTACCGTGCCGATCGCGCCAATAAGCCAGATCCTCACGCGCTAGACCTACGCACCGATATTCGCAACGACTACGTGCAATATGCGAAAGATGATGCTTTTCCCATCAAACCGCAAAAGGTCATCTACGATCTGCGGCAGGTTATGGCACCCGAAGATATCGTCATTTCTGACGTCGGCGCTCACAAGATGTGGATGGCACGGCACTATCACTGTGAGCAACCCAACACCTGCATCATTTCTAATGGCTTTGCCGCAATGGGCATTGCCATTCCAGGGGCGATTGCCGCTAAACTGGTGCACCCCGAACGGCGGATCGTTGCTGTCACGGGCGATGGTGGCTTCATGATGAACTGCCAGGAACTTGAAACAGCGCTGCGGATTGGCACGCCTTTTGTCACACTCATTTTTAATGACGGTGGCTACGGCTTGATTGAATGGAAGCAGCAAAATCAGTTTGGTAGCTCTGCCTTTATTAAATTTGGCAATCCCGACTTTGTAAAATTTGCCGAAAGTATGGGCTTAAAAGGCTACCGCGTCGAATCCTGCCTAGATTTAATTCCCATTCTTAAAGAGGCACTAGAACAGGATGTGCCTACGGTCATTGATTGCCCTGTGGACTATCGAGAAAACCTCCGCTTTACTCAGCGCGCTGGTGATTTAAGCTGCCCAATTTGAGAGCCAGTAACGTTTAATTGGTCAGACCAAATTGCAGCGTCGCTCCCCTACTGCAACAAGTGAGCAGTGATTTTTGCACGCTCTGTCAGTTCCCAAAGCCTTAGCAGCAGGAACTTAGAAGCACTAGATGCGTCTACTTTGCCAACAGGGAATTGTCGATCGCAGTCCTAATTCCACTGCATAGCACTCGATCGACGGCAATTAACGTGATGGCTAACTAGAAGGCTAAAGCAATGAGTACAACAAAAGTTTTGGGATTAGCTGGAGTGACAATGGCAACATTCATCACTTCAGTAGCGCAGCCTGCAATGGCGCAACGAGTCTGCGTTGAGTCAGAGTCAAATGGCAGAATTGTTTGTGGCAGAGTTGTCAATGATTATCGTTACAACAACCGTAATGATGATCGCTACAACGATCGCTATGACAGCCGCTACAACAATCGTGGTAACGATGCCAGCAATTTTGATGAGCGCTTCTATTTGATGGCTTATCCAGATGTGAGAGCAGCGATCCAGCGTGGACAAGTGAGAGATGCGTACACGCACTATCAACGTACTGGGCGGTTTGAGGGTCGCTTTCCACGCTTTAATGAAGCGAGCTACCTGGCAAGAAACCCTGATGTTGCAGCGGCTGTAAGGCAAAGAAGTGTTCGCAGCGGCTACGATCACTGGCTCAGAGTTGGGCGTTTTGAGGACCGCAAACTTTAGAGAATGTCCTGCTATCTGCTCTTTTAAGCTGTAGTAGCTGTTATACAAGGTTCTACTCTTTCATGTGTTCTCTGCTGCCCACCTCATAAACCAGTTTGGCTTTTTGGAGCTTGAAGAGTAGCATGGCATCTATGCATAAGGTTTGAGGACTTTGTGCAGCAACTGCTGCTTATGTTTTGAGTATGACTAGAGAACCAGGAACACCCGACCGTAAGCCGTTGGGGCGATCGCCAAAGCCTAGAGATGAAACGTTGCCAAAGCAGCCAGCTTCTCAGCGTTTGCCTGTGACTTCGGTGTCTCAGCCACGTTCTCAGGCAAATGGAGCCGCCCTACCCACACGATCGCGTGCTCTACCACCTCCACCGCCTAGACCGTCTCAACAGCCAAAGCCACGATCGGTTGACTTACCCGAGCAAGAGCGTTCGCCATTGGGTCGTAGAGCGAGGCGAACTAGGTTGCCGCGCCGATGGCTACGCTGGCTGTATAACTGGAAGTTGTGGCTTTTGGTAACAGGTATCGGTTCTGTAGGTACAGGGCTGCTGGCGCTAGCTTTGTTGCTGCAAATGCCCGGTTTACCTAACTGTCCAGCGATTTTTTGGCCCTTGGCTTCGGCTTCCTTGCGCTTTGAATGCGCGCGACTGGCAGCCAGCAAACAGACCTCAAACGATTTACTGGAGGCGATCGCCCTCATCGATTCACTGCCCGCCGATCACCCGCTACGAGATGAAGCCGATCGGCTGGTCGAACTGTGGTCGTTAGAAGTATTAAAACTGGCAGAAGCGGCTTTCAACGCAGGTAAGCTGAATGAGGCGATCGCGGCAGCCCGACGAATATCGCCCAAGGTTTCCGCCTACGAGGTGGTGGAAGAGCGGGTCCAACGCTGGCAAACCATTTGGTCTAAAGCAGAGGCAATTTACCGTAAAGCTGAAGAGTCCTTACGTGAACTCGATTGGCGAGAGGCATTTTCTTCTGCTGTGCGCCTGCTGGAAGTGGAGAATACGTTCTGGCAAACGACCAAGTACAACGAGCTAACGGGTAAAATCAACGGTTCGCGGGACGATGGCAATACGCTGGGTCAAGCGCACCGACTTGCCGATGAGGGCGGACTCACCAATTTGCTAGAAGCCATCAAGCTGGCACAGTCTATTAAGCAGACTAGTTATGTGCATCAAGCTGCTCAGAAGGCGATCGAAGAGTTTGGGCAGAAAATGGTCGCCCTGGCACAAACGATGCTCGATCAGCGTAATTTGCAGGGCGCTTTGAATGTACTGAGCAAGATTCCTGATATCGCCAAGTTAAAAGAGCAAGTGAAAGACATGACGGTGCTGGCAAATGCTCAGTCTCAAGCCTGGCTTAATACAATACCCGATATCGAAGAAGCCATTGCCCAAGCACAGCGCATTCAATCAACTCGTCCGCTTTATCGTAAGGCACAGCAGTTCATTGTTCGCTGGCAGCTTGAGATCGAAGCGATCGCACTACTGGAAAAAGCGCGGATTCTTTCGCAACCTGGCACTGTTAATGATCTAACAGCCGCGATCGCCGAAGCCTCTACCATTCCCCGCTCCAATCCGCGTTGGAACGAAGTACAGCAGCAGATTCAGACCTGGACAGCGCAGATTCAAACCATTGAGGACCGTCCTATTCTCGATCAGGCAGATCAAATTGCAGCGCAGGGCGATCTTGCGTCCTTGCAGGCAGCCGCTGCTCAAGCTAATCAAATTGCTCAGGGACGTGCACTTTATAGAGAAGCCAGGGGAAAAGCGCGTATCTGGACAGGGCAGGTTCAGCAGATTCAGGATCAGCCACTGCTCGATCGCGCCAGAGATTTTGCCAATGCTGGCGATCTAGGCTCTGCTATTCGGACTGCCGAACAAATTGGAGCTGGGCGATCGCTCTATGCCGATGCCCAGAGAGACGTGAAGCAATGGCGCAGTCAGCTCCGTGCCCAGGAGCTTCAGGTGCAAGCGCAGCAAAGCCTCCAAAATGCTCGTCAGCTAGCTAATTCAGGCTCTCCAGAAGGGTTGGCAAATGCAATCAAGGCTGCCGACCAAGTGCCGACCAGTAGCGCGCTGCGATCGGAGGCTGACAATGCCATCAACGAATGGAGCGCTCAACTTTTGCAAGTGGCAAGAAGCCAGGCAGTCTATGACGTGCCAGGCGCGATCGCAGTTGCCCAAAAAATTCCTTCCCGCTCTAGCCTTTACGCTGAAGCTCAGCAAGAAATTCAAACTTGGAAGAACACGACTGGGCAGTAGGTATGACAAACTTGATGTGACCAATGTTTACCGAATATTACTGAATCTTTGGGTTTAAGCTACCAACTATCCTGTTGCAAGCCGTGAAGTCTACTTACTTAGCAACGTGTGAAGCTGTTGTGTTTGCCGGAGCACCTGAAAGTGGACATCACCTTTTGCGAGGGCACGATACAAAGGCGCATTGAGCTTAATTGCCCGTTGGAGGTAGCCTATGGCAAGTTGAGTATTGCCTTTCATCGCATAGCAACGGGCTTTGCTATACCAGGCATCTGGGTTGTTTGGTTTGCATTGCAACGATTGATCGAAACTGGCGATCGCCTCATCATAGTGCCCTGTTTGAGTCAGTACAGTGCCTCGGTAATTCCAGGCATAGTAGCAAAAGGGGTTGATGGCAAGCGTTTTATCGAGACTGGCAAGTGCTAAATGAGGCTTATCCATGCTGGTAAGCACTTTGCTGCGGCTATACCAGGCTTTGTAATCATCGGGGCTGGACTCTAGAACACGATCGAAGCTAGCGAGCGCTTCTTCATAGCGGTGCAGGCGTGCTAAAGCATTACCCTGGTTGTAACGAGCTTTAAGGTCAGTAGGAGCAAGCTTGAGTGTTTTGTTGAAGCTAGTGAGAGCCTCGTCATAGCTCCCCAATTTTGCTAAAGCAATGCCCTTGCCATGCAATGCCAGCACAAATTCAGGGTGAATGCTCAGCGCCTGCTCAAAGCTAGCCAGTGCTTCTTTGTAACGGCTCAGGTTTTCGAGCGCATAGCCACGATTTGTCCACACCTCATAAAGGTCAGACTGGGTGGCTAAAACCCTGTCATAGCCAGCGATCGCGCCTTCGTAGTGCCCCAAACTGTAGAGAATATTGCCATGACTGTACCAGGCAGCAGAGTTCAGATCATGATCCATAAACCCCTAACCCCAAGAACTCCTGTTCCTAGAGTTGCCAAACAACGGGTAAATTCTCTCATGCTTGTCTAAGTTTCCGTGAATTTACGCCTCTAGTTTGTGAAGCTGGTAGCAAGCTTATTGTCTGCAAAAGACAAAACTGCTCGAAAAGAAACAAAAATTGATGACGTGCCCATAGCATTACAGTCAGCAGAAGATTTAAAGCTGCCTGCTGACATACACGTTTGCCATAAGGACTTGATGCGTTACGGCTACGCCTAACACATCCTACGTTTAATTGGGGCGACCTACTTAGTGCAACAACGTCTTACTTCATCATTGGCTGACGGCTGTTTACTGAATAAGACAAAAGGTCTGGTAATGGGCAAAGACAAAGAAGCATCTGAGTGGAAAAATAGCTTTATGCCATTCTGTGCTGCCGCTGTCTTCACTCTCTCAAGAGAGACTACAGAGTGAATTATTGATATACATGGAATGTGCACAGCCACTTATTGTGATCGTACTAAGGGGTTTTTATTTTGTGACGCTGAACTAATAGTTTGTTCAATCCTTCTTTGCCTGGTCTCTAAACGTTTCGCACTATTAATCCAGGCTAAAATGTTCTTTTTTGAGGAGTTGTTAAACGTTGCAAAGTTGCTGCTGGCGACTTTGTTCCCGTCCAGGGCTTGCTGCAAATCTATGGGGATGATCAACGCTTCGATCGCATCCAGCATCTGCCATGAGCCATCTTGCTTAGCTGCTTCGATTTTCTTCAGCCCTGTTTCGGTCATTAACCCCTGTTCAAGCAGTTCTTCAATATATTGCTTGTTTAACTTTGACCAGACACTTTGGGGTTTCCGTGGTGTAAAAATCTGCTTGTAGCGGTCTGCATCCAACGATTTAACTTTGCTGTCAATCCAACCAAAACATAGGGCTTCTTTGACTGCTTCGCTGTATCGCACGCTAGGCTGACCAGATTTGACCTTGTAGTAAGTTAACCAGACGCCGATCGAGGTGCGATAGTTGCTTTCCAGCCATTGCCTCCATGTCTTGCGATCGCTGGCGTAAATCGTTTCTAGCTGATCATCAAATTTTGGCATCACAAGTTTTCGCATCACAAGTGTCTCATGACAGCTTTACGGGCACGTCCCTGCACAACCAACTGTCTAACTAGGTGATCCGTGGCAGCGCTTGGAAGGATGCTTCCGTGACTGGAGGATGGTCATCAAAGGGAGATTCTTCGCCTGTGCGCTCTTCAGCAATTCTGCCTTCTCTCGCGTTAGAGCGGGGCAAGGACTTAAGCGACTGGTTATTGTCAAGCGCCAGTGCGCGGCGGCTTTGAGCATCGGGAAAGTGGGGTTTAATTTCCAGTGCTTTATCATAGCTAGCGACAGCCGCTTCATAGTCACCTAAATGACCCAATGCTGCGCCTCGGCTGTACCAGGCAGAGTAGAAGCCAGGATTGATACTGAGTGCGCGATCGTAGCTTTTGATCGCTGCTTCGTTGTGCCCCAGGTGCCCTAGAGCAATGCCACGACAGTACCAGGCTTCAGCCATATCCGGTTGAAACTGCACCGCTTTGTCGTAGCTGGCGATTGCTTCAGCATAAAGCCCCAACTTGCGAAAGGCAGAACCACGACTAAACCAGGCTTTGGCAAAACTAGGATTTAGTTCGATCGCCCGGTCGTAGCTGACAACTGCTTCGCGATAGCTACCAGATTTGTACAATGCGCTGCCCCAGTTGTACCAGGCTTCACGCAGATTTGGCTTTAGGTCTAGCGCTTTGCGATAGCTGGCAATCGCTTCACCATAGCGCCCTAGCGCATCAAAAGCGTTGCCCTGGTTGTACCACGCTTCATAAAGAGTGGCATTGATTGCCAGCGCTTTGTTGTAGCTGTCGATGGCTTCTTCATGCCGCCTCAGTTTGTGCAGCACATTGCCTCGGTTATACCAGGCTCCATACCATTCAGGCTTGATGGTCAAAACGCGATCGTAGCTAGCAAGTGCTTCCTGGTAGCGACCAAGCTGATTGAGCGTGTTGGCGCGGTTATACCAGGCATGGGAATAGTGCGGTCTGTGTTTAATTGCCTGGTCATAGCTATCAATCGCGGCTTGATAACGCCCTAGCTTGTAAGACATGATCCCCCGGTTGTACCAGGATTTAGCGTAGTCTGGTTCAAACTCCAGGGTCTTTTCGTAGCTCTTGAGTGCAGCTTCGTAACAACCTGATTTGTCAAGCGCATTACCGCGATTGTGCCATGCCTGGTGAAAATCTGGTTTTAGCTTGATCGCTTTGTCGTAGCTGGCGATCGCCTCTTCGTAGCTACGCAGGTTGTAAAGTGCCATGCCACGACTATTTAAGGCTTCTGGATAGTTCGGTTTCAGGTCAAGCGCCTGGTTAAAACTTGCGACGGCTTCTTCATAGCGCCCTAACTCAGACAGCGCCACCCCACGGGTATGCCAGATATGATGCCAGTCAGGGTGAAGTTGCAAAACCCGATCGAAGTTGAGCAGAGCATCTTCAAAAGCCCCGGCTTGATTGAGCTGTAACCCTTGCTGCAAGAAAAATCCTGCTTCTGAGTCCGATGGCTGGGACATATCAATTACTCAACAGGGAATGATCATGAACATTAGCAGTGGAGGATGACATCACACAAACCTGCATAGCCACGAGATATAAAACCGCGATTGCAAAAGCATGAGTGTGGTGTACAAGAGCAATACGATCGCACTAACGACCCTATTAAGCTGATGAAAGATCTATGACAGACCGACTGGACAGACCAATAACTAACGCTTTCGCGTCAAACAGGAGCTTCGTTAAGGCACTATAGGACTCCATACAAGAGCAGTTGCCCTATGTCCAGATAGCTAATAATTGTAGCTCGAGTTTGAGGTGGGATTGGGTCTAAATCTCATCTACTCTTGCAGGTGCTACAACGCTAGTATGCGATCGCTACTTTGCTCAGGGTTGGCGCTTAAAACATTGTGGGGAAGCAACTTTAGATAAGGATATACATCTGCTTCCACCGATCAACCATTAACACGATGGCACTGCAAAGTGTGTAGAAGCTACTAGCAGTCAGGGGCTTGCAGA
This sequence comes from Phormidium sp. FACHB-592, assembly GCF_014695795.1. Taxonomy (NCBI): domain Bacteria; kingdom Bacillati; phylum Cyanobacteriota; class Cyanophyceae; order Oscillatoriales; family Oscillatoriaceae; genus Phormidium; species Phormidium sp. FACHB-592. The sequence continues at coordinate 205,891 of NZ_JACJOZ010000103.1, read as the reverse complement.
TAATTAAGTTGTTGCAGTCAAACTAAAGGCGCAGTCACTGCGATAGCCTTATCGTTTACGAATGAACCGATAAGAATCTAGAAACTAACTGATAAAAAAGTCTTATGTAATGTCCAGTAAAGCAAGTGAACAGAGTTTCTCAAAAACAACTTTGAGACCAATTGGCACTCTTCACTTAAACTATAAAGAAATATGTACTTCTCGAGGGGGATGTGATTGCAACTGATATTCCCGTATTAAAAGATAAATCTTTTGAATTACTGCTATCAGTAGAAGGATTTGTGTCGTAAGCGCTAACCCAGGCTTTAACTACAGGCTGGTCGCCATTAGTTACTTTTTTCTAGGGATGACGTTCGTAAGAGGATATGAGTTTAAGCGTTTTCCTTTAAGTGAACTATCTGCCTTGAGTGGTGCTGGCAGTAAAGGCTTACTGGCTATGTGTAGCCAACCATTAACGGCTTAGTCTATTACTCTTGCGTCATGCACAGCTTAGAAATACTCCTGTTTTCTTTTTTATCAGTAGAAGAGCTTTGAGACGTTTATGACTAATTCAAAAATGCCTCGATCGCAGCGTCTAGCATGGCTCGAAGGAATTCGCATTTTTGCGGCAGTTTTGCTGCTGCTTTACCACTCTCAACTGTTGTTTACGGGCTATGCCTACACACCACAGCCTACTGGTTTGGCAGATAACCTACGACAGTTAGTAACACCGGTGGAAGGGGCGATCGATCCAGGCTTACTACTACGATTACTTGGCATTTCTGCCTGGTTTGGCTTTCAGTTTGTGGATGTGTTTGTGCTTATCAGCGGCTTTAGTTTGGTGCTCTCTCTCAAGGGGCAACCACTAGAAGTCGGTAAGTTTCTCAAGCGCCGCGTCTTACGAATTCTGTGGCCCTTCTGGACGGTGGCGTGGCTCTCATACCCCATACTCTGGGCGATCGGAGTTGCAACCCAGAGCTACATACCCAGCCTATGGCATACCTTCGCTGGAGCGACATTTCCACTACTCTTTGACTATGGCGGAGAGCTACTTTTAGCGACGAGCGGTCCGTGGTGGTTTGTACCCCTGATTCTGAGTTTTACGCTGTTGTTTCCGTTTCTGTGGCATCTCCTACAGCGCTGGGGCGCAGCAAATTTACTTTTAGTAAGCACGCTGTTAACGGTTGCATACCGTGCTGTAGCAATCTACAAGTTTGGAGGGCACCCAACCTATGTCATTCTGGATACACCTACAGATTGGCATCCCTTCCTGATTTTCCTTTCTAAGCTCAGTACATTTGTGTTGGGCATGGTGGTAGCGCAGCTTTATATGCAGGGCAAAGGACCACTTTTTTGGCGGTCTCATCGGGCTTTGCTGCTAGGTGTACCTGTTTATGTCCTGGGGTTTGTGTGTCAGTTTTATACTGCTGGTTGGGTGTTGGTCGATTTGTTGCTACCAATCGGTCTTACCCTTTGCTGTATGGTACTGTTTCGTGCGATCGCTCAGCCGCAACCAATGCAACGAGTGCTGTTATGGTTGGGTGCTCATAGCTATACCTACTTTTTGATTCACAACTTTGTGGTCGATCGTACTATCAGACTTGTAGTGCAGGATGATTTGTCTCTGTACTATTGGTTACTGCCTTTGATGGTCTTCGGTACGCTGCTTCTGGCAGTGTTGGCAGATTATGCTAGCCCCTTACTTCAGCGGTTAGTTAAGGGTCTTTTGCGTGATTTAGACTATGTTCTGACCCCTACTAAAGTGCCGCATCGTCGAAGTTGGAGTCCATGTGTAGGCGATACGGTAATCTACCAGAGTAAAGTAGGTTGGACGGTGTTGAAAGTCGAAAAACTGCTGGACGAGCGGGAGTTTTTCCTGTGTCAAATTAGTGATGGACAACGATCGCTGTGGGTGAATGAAAATGATCTGGAGCCTGCCGTAAAGTGGTCGTCCCTAGGGGAAGTCAATAGGAACTCAGCTTTCTTTTGACCAGAGCAACTGTTTGCCAAGATTTGATACACCGAACCTTGATGATTGGAGGATGGCTAAAGTGAGGAAATGGACGGGCGATATTCCTAAGGTGGTTTATACCCATGTTTTGTTGATCGGTGTTCCTACGATTTTCTACTATTGCTTGCGAGTAGGTGGAATGCCGCTGATCAGAATCCACATGGCGATCGCCGCGTTTTTTCTCCTCAGCTCTCTCATTATCTTTTTGGAAGCTACTAATGCGTTGTTTCGACGCTTTGCTGTCAAAAATAAACGTTCTGATGCCAATCGTTTTTCTCAATTTAAGCAGTCTGCTAAGTCAGTGTTAGGGGTCAGCGGCAATACCAGCTACTTGTCCACGAAACCTTTGCCACGCTGCTCTTTTCTGGTGGCAGCTTATCTGCCGAACGAGCAAGATATTATTCTCGACACGCTCAAGCATATTCTGAGAACTGTGCAGCGATCGGCAGACGGACTAGAGGTGATTCTTGCGTACAATACGCCTATTGATCTGCCTGTTGAAGATGACTTGCGACGGTTAGCCCTAGTTCACCCAGAGTTACGTTTGTTGCGGGTTGAAGGTAGCCACTCTAAAGCCGAAAATTTAAATGCAGCACTGCACATTGTGACAGGCAAAATCACCTGCATTCTTGACGCTGACCACCTTCCAGCAGCCGACTGTTTTGTTCGCGCTTGGCGTTGGCTAGAGCATGATTATGATGTGGTGCAGGGGCGCAATATTATTCGCAATCACCGCCACAGCTTACTAACGCTAAATATCGCGATCGAGTTTGAAACACTCTACGGTGTCAGCCATGCAGCAAAATCGTTTTTGACTGACTCCAGCATTTTTGGTGGCTCAAACGGCTATTGGCGCACCGAAGTCTTACAGCAGATTCGCTTTAACCCGGCAATGCTGACCGAAGATATTGATGCTTCAATGAGGACATTGTTAAGTGGCTATCGTATCCTGCACGATCGCAGTATTGTCACAACTGAATTAGCTCCTGCTGACTTCAACTCTTTCTGGTTTCAGCGCAAGCGGTGGGCACAGGGTTGGCTTGAGGTTAGCTTCAAGTATCAGCGTCGAGTGTGGAAGTCTGTGCACTTTACCCTGTGGCAAAAAATCTATTGGACATATCTGCTTTACTTCTGCGTACTTTACTCGCTGATTGCCCTCCAAATTCTGCCGCTGCTCATCAGCTTGTTTCTGTATCAGGGCGATCTTCCTGCCTCAGAAAACCCCTTCCTTTGGTTGAGTACGGTCATTACGTTTTCTAGTGGTATCTATCAAACGCTAGTTACAATGAAAGTCGCAGCCGTGCGCTACCCATTGTTCTACTTCTTACAGCATGCTGTGACTATTTTTCTGTATACCATTTTGAAAAATATGATTGCTGTTGTCGGTCTTTATGATCATCTGCATGGTCATAACAAATGGGTGGTTACGCCACGGGGGGTCAAGCAAAAACGTCGTACTTTGGCAGTCCGCAAGGCTCCTGTTCTGGCTCCGAGTGCAGCGGGCGTTGGTTCAGTAAAATAGGGTCAGCACTCTTTAACTTGAGGCGGCAATGACAACATACGTTAGGTTCTACCGTTCTTTTATTGGTGGTAGCCGATCGCCTCAAGATTGTGTCAGGATCAGGTGTTGCTTAAATCAGGTCTGCCATGCTGGTGCAAACGAGTGTTTCTTCGCTGCCGTTCCTAGGTTCTGATGTCGCGGCGACTTACGACAACGCCAAAGTTGTGATTTTGCCGATTCCTTATGAAGCGACAACGACCTATCGTCGGGGCTGTGAGCATGGTCCAGATGCCATTCTCAATGCGTCACAGCAGGTCGAGTATTACGACGAAGAACTCGATCGTGAATTGTGGGAGGTTGGGCTTTACACGCATGAGGCGATCGCTGATACCCGTAACGCTCAGAAAGTTTCCTCTGAAGCAATGCTCCGTGTGACGCAGGGGACGGTTTACAAGCTCGTTTCAGACGGTAAGTTCGTGATCTCGCTGGGTGGGGAACATAGCATCACGACAGGTGTTGTCGAAGCGTATCGGCAGGCAAACCCAGGAGAAGCCTTTACAGTCGTACAGGTAGATGCCCACGGCGATTTGCGCCATGAATACGAGGGTTCCATCCACAATCACGCTTGCGTTATGCGTCGGGTTGTCGATATGGGTTTGCCAACATTACAGGTAGGCATTCGCAGCATCTGTAAAGAAGAAGCAGATCTCATTAAAGAGAAGCAGCTTCCTGTCTTCCGGGCGCGGGAAATTGTTGCTCAACCAGACTGGATTGATCGCGCCCTTGCCAGCATCAAAACTGAGAAGGTCTTCATCACAATTGATCTTGATGGTATCGATCCTACGCTCATTCCCGGTGTGGGCACCCCCGAACCCGGTGGCTTAAACTGGTATAACCTGCTCACCTTTATTCAGCGCATCTTTGCGGCTCATGATGTTATTGGCTGTGATGTCATGGAGCTTGCTCCCATTACTGATTCTGTTGTCTCAGAGTTTACGGCAGCTAAACTGGTCTATAAACTAATTGGTTATCACGCGATCGCGCAAAGTTGGTAATAGCTATTAGTTTTTAGTCGTTAGTTTTTAGAAGAAGTCAGAATTTAGGGAGTAGGAAAGAGGGCTTAGGGAAAGCAGATGTGCAATTCAAAATTTTCTCGCCTCCCCAAACCCTCTTGCTCCGCTAACAACTAAAACTACTCCTTAACGACGCCTCTATCCCCTTCGTTTCACCAAGATTCACTGCATGGAAAAAATGAGTACCGTGATTGGCTGCTATGCTCCTGACTTTGAGATCCCAGGCATTGATGGCTCCGTTCATCATCTGGCACGCTATCTTGAGCGGTTTCGCGCTGTAGGGGTTGTATTTATGTGCAATCACTGCCCCTACGTGCATCGCCATCTCGATCGCCTCAAGCAGATTCAGGCAGAATTCCAAGACCAGGGCGTGACCTTAATTGGTATCAATGCGAACGATGCTGATCGCTATCCTGATGATAGCTTTGACAATATGAAGCAGTTTGCCGCTGCCAATCAACTGAACTTTCCCTATCTGCGGGATGTGACGCAAGAGGTTGCCCAAAGCTTTGGCGCTGAAAAAACACCTCATATCTTTCTACTGAACCAGCAGGGTGTGCTGTGCTATAGCGGCTCGGTAGATGACAGCCCCAACGATCCTGATTCTGTGCAGGTACAGTATCTGCGTGACGCGATCGCTCAAATTTTGAGCAATGCCCCGATTACGCCAACCTCTACCCAGCCTGTGGGTTGTTCAGTCAAATGGCGTGCGTAAATTGGGATACAACCATACCTGCCCTCTTTTCACCTGCTCAGTAGAAGAACTTTGAGCCATTTCTAATGCTCTCTCCTAACCTAAGAGGGCACTTATGGCGCGTCAGTCTTAGCCTTCAAACTGATAGTCGCCTGTTTTGCCGCCTGTTTTACTAAGCAAGTGGATATTTTCGATTTGCATTGATTTGTCGAGCGCTTTTGCCATGTCATAGAGAGTCAAAGCCGCGATCGAAACAGCAGTAAGCGCTTCCATCTCGACACCCGTTTCAGCTTTGGTTCTCACAGTCGCCTCAATGCGGTAGCCCGGTAGAGTTGGTTCTGGCAGCAATTGAACTTCGACTTTATGCAGCGGTAGGGGGTGGCAAAGGGGAATCAGTTGAGCCGTTTGCTTGGCTGCCATGATGCCTGCGAGTCGTGCTGTACCTAGCACGTCGCCTTTAGGAGCATTGCCTGCCGCAATCGCCGTAAAGGTCGCAGGCAGCATTCGTACCTGCCCAACTGCGATCGCTTCTCGAACGGTCTGCTGTTTCGTAGACACATCAACCATCTGCGCTTGTCCCTGAGAATCGAGATGCGTTAGGGCTTGATTGGCAGGAGAAGCAGGAATATCAGAGAAATTTTGTATCATTGCCATAGTGTATGATAAAATTGTGATCTTGCAGGGGCTTGTAGCTCAGTGGACTAGAGCACGCGGCTACGAACCGCGGTGTCGGGGGTTCGAATCCCTCCTAGCCCGTCCCTCAAAGAATCGCCGTGTCATTCTACTACGATTGGCACGGCGATTTTTATGCCCCTATGCTTTTATAGCTAGCAGCTTTTGTCATATAGCGGCAGTCATGTTTCATGTTTTCGTTTATGGCACGCTGAAGCCAGGTGAAAGTAATCACCAAATCTGTGCGAGTAGCGTTTTAGAAGCGCGTCCTGCAATCGCGCAGGGTCAATTGTACGCCTTACCCTTTGGCTACCCAGCGATGGTGCTTAGCACGACAACATGGGATAGAAGCTCGATTGTTCATGGCATCCTATTATCCTTTGCAGATTCAGGCATTTTGGACGTTCTAGATACTTATGAGCAGCATGATCCAGAAATATTTCGTTGTTACGTCCCCCATTTGGTTCTAGCGCAGCATCAGTACGATCGTACGCAAATAAAAGCATACGACCAGGCTCAACGCTTTTTAGGGTTTGCCTGGTCGTATGTGATGTCATTAGAACAAATTAAACGATTGGGTGGCACTTACTTGCCAAGTGGTCAGTGGCAGCAGTCAGAGCAATACTATGCCGAGTTGCCGTCAACTTTAAGCTAACCAATGGCGCATACTTACAAGACTCTGGTTTAAAGGGTTTAACCTGGCAACTGATACTCGCTCAAATACTAGGGAGTACTTGTGCTGGGAGCCGCAGGGATCGTCGCTTCCTTGCTAGGAGCATTAGGCACCACAACGGGCGTTTTTGGGATATCTACTAAGGGCTTATCGAGTGCGACCAATAAGACCTCGTTAGCATTTCCTTGAGGACGATCAATTGCTGTTGGCTGCTGCGTTTCTTTAGCAAGCTGAGGGAGGGGAGACTGCTGACCGGGTAGTATGCTGCTTGCCAGTGCACCAACAAACAGAGCGGCGATCGCTGCACCACCCCAGATAAGAGACAGCTTTGGCTTTTGGTCTACGCGAGCCAACACTTGACTCACTGTTTGTTCTGTAACCTGAGGCGACGAAACTGGTGCAGGCAAACCTTGCAGACCATGACGCAGTTTCAACAAACGAGCATAGAGGCGCTGTACCGTTGGTTCGTTGTCCAACCACTCCTCTACTTGCTTGCGTTCGGCTGCAGTCACTTCCCCATCTAGGTAAGCACTGAGCAGTTCAAACCGATCGCGCTGGATCGAATTGGGTGAGCATGAAGACGAATTTTGACCATTCATGGGAGGCGGCTGACGGTGATCGTTTGAAGGGTTGAAGTTAGAGGACATTGGGGCACCACGTCGTGTGTTGAGAGAACGCACCTAGAAACTGAGAAACAAGCAAGGAGAGAGATATGAGTTGGAAAAAACAGAACGAATCACCAGAAACAGTATGCTACCTAGTCATTAGTAAAGCTTAAGTGACGGGATTAGGCGATAGTCTTAAAGAAGAAGTTGTTAACTATCGTTGCTGTCATTCGTTTCCATCTAAATAGCTTTGAAGTTGAGATTGTAGGCGCAAGCGCGCTCTCGCAATTCTTGACTTTACCGTTCCTAACGAAACGCCAGTGATCTCCGCAATCTCTTCGTATGCCATGCCTTGAATTTCGCGTAGCACGATCGTTGTGCGGAAAACGTCTGGCAAGTCAGCGATCGCAGACTGTAGCTGATCGTAAAACTCTCGTGTTGTCAGAGTCTCGTCTGGTCCCGGCGTATCCGAGGCGATCTCCCAATCCATTTCCCCATCCTCAACCGCCAAACGGGCATCCAGCGATAGCGGCTGGCGATGACGCTTGCGCTTACGCAACTCGTCATAAAAGAGATTGGTAGCAATACGGCTTAACCACCCCCGGAACTTCATTGGCTCTTGCAAACGCTTGATGTGCCGATAGACCCGAATCCATACTTCCTGCACTAGGTCTGACCGATCTTGCCAGTCAGGCGCTAAGTGGTAAAGCACCCGTTCAACATGGGACTGATGACGACGGAGCAGTTCTGCAAAAGCCGCTTTGTCTGGGCTATGCCCAAGCTGACATTGCAAAACCAGGTCAACGTTAGAAAGTTTTTCGGCTGGTAGTGATGGTTCGGCAGCTCTGGGCAGTGACCAAGAGGTAAAAACGGACTGGTTCATGGACTGCGTCGTTCTTAGACATTCCATACTCAGTGACGGTTCTGCTCTGGCTAAAGTTCCCATAACAAGCGTTAAACCGGGTGCGCTCAAACCATGTTTTTACTGGAACAAACTCCGCAGAAGCGGGCTATCGTGCAGCGCCTGGGCGACATTAACAGAATGTGGGGCTGCCTGAGCTACGACAGTAGGCTGACTGGGAGACTGAGCACCCATACCGATAAAGATATTGAGCGAGAACGTAATTGTGCCAGCTAGTAGTAATTTCTCGAACATAGTCGCTCCTCTTGCATTCAAACCACACCACATGGTTCTTGGCCAAAACTAAGGTTCAGTTACAGGAAACCCGGCTGGTATTCCAGAAGGCTCTTACATCACTTCAACGAAATCCTGTCCATAATGTGCCCATTTTGATGAAAGGATTTGCCTAAAATAATCAAGAGAAAATAAAGCTTGCTCACGAAATTTTATAAGCTGAAGCTCTTGTAACGGGCGCATTACTCTATTGGCTGCTGATCCCCCATCATTCCTGACGTTGATTTTATGGAACGTTGATTTTGTATATGCTGAAGATCGAGCAATAGGGAAAGTAGCGCACAACTGCTACTGTCGGTACCCAGTTCAAAGAGTCACTGCCTGCCATTGCCGGAGTCGATTAATCCGAGTAGATTGAAGGTAAGGCTATCGAGCGCTAAACAATGACTGCAACTGTTCGAGACGATCGCCTTTCTCGGAGCATGATGTTTATCTGTGTCGGTGCTGCATTAGTGCTGCTGGGTATTCAGTGGCGTGCCTGGGCAGCCGATGCTCAAAGCACATCAAGCTTGGACAGAAACGCTCTTACAAAGGTTAAACAAGCCTTTAGCAACGGCAAGAATGCCATGAATGCAAAGGTCTCTACTACTGATGCAACGGCATTGGCAAAAAAAGGTGTGAAGCTGATCGTTGACCTGAGCGATCGCCAAGTGTCGGTGTATCGAGAGGAGCAATTAGTAACAAGCTATCCGATCGCCATTGGGCAAGCGGGTTGGGAAACGCCAAGCGGGTCTTTCCAGGTGCTGGAAATGCAGCGTGACCCCAAATGGCAGCATCCAATTACAGGTGAAGTAGTCCCGGCAGGATCGGACAACCCGCTCGGCAAGCGTTGGATTGGGTTTTTGTATGCAGGACGCACACACATTGGCTTTCACGGTACTAACCAGGAAGACCTGATTGGGCAGGCAGTGTCTCATGGCTGCATCCGTATGCGTAATCGAGATGTGCTGGCGCTCTATGAGCAGGTTGCACCAGGAACAACAGTGAATGTACGTCCGTGAGGGCAATTAAGGTAAAAGGCAAAAGTGAGAATGGGCTTACTTTTACCTTTTGCCTTCTCACGTCTTACTTTTTAATTCGGTGCTCCTGGCTGCGGCTCAAAGCTGGGCGCATATGCTTGCAGCAATGCACTCACTTGAGTCAGGATCTCATCGCCAGAGTTTTTGCCAATTGCCTGCCGCTCTGGAAAGAACTCGGGACGATCGAGGTTGCGGGCGATCGCTTCACCGACCTGTTGAGCAATTAAGCCCTGTAGTTCTTCTTTCGCTCGCTGCCGCTGATAGGTTGCCCCTTCTTCCGTTGTGGCATAGAGAGGCAGCAAGCGGTTCAGCGCATAGGCGGCAATGTCACCCAAATCTAGGGTGCGATCGCTCGTTGCCTCAATTTCAGCCACGCGGGCGATTGCCTCCGTGAGTACCAATTCTTCCATCACGTTGATAAACTGCTTGCGAGGAACTGCTACCACTTCCCCAGTCAAGAGCGCCCCCATCAATCGATCGAGTGACATATACTCCTCGATCGACAGTTCTGAAGCCGTATCACAAATCCTGCCAACCTCTGCTTCCATCGCTGGAGTGAGGTAGCCGTCTTGCAGCGCCTGCTCCACGATTTTTTCAATGCTCATAATGCCTCTAAACTCCGCAGCGCCGTTTTTCGACGATTAGCCTTGCATAATCTTGCCCCAGAATGCACATCCAGTATCAACTTAATCGAACTTTCCAACGGTAAAGTTATTCAAACCCTTTATTACGCCAAGGCACTGGGTCAACTGCTTGACCGTTCACATATAAGCCCCAGTGGAGGTGTGGACCTGTGGAGGCACCGGTTCCGCCCAAAGCTCCAATGACTTGACCCGCTTTCACCATGTCACCATTTTTGACCTTGATCTGGCTCAAGTGTAAGAAGATGCTTTCTACCCCCTGCCCATGGTCAATGCCAATACAGTTGCCATGGATCACAAACCCTTTTGCTTCTTGCCCTACTAACGCAACCCGTCCAGCCGCAGGCGCAATAATTGGTGATCCGTAGGCTCCTGCGTAATCTACACCGCGATGGTAGTAGTCATTAGCAAACTTGCCGTTGTAGTAGCGACGCACGCCGTAGCCTGTGGTGATGGGTCCATTATTCGGTTTACGGAAGGAGCCGCTCCACATTTTTTGAGGTGTGACAAGTTTCTTGAAGGCATCGACGCGATCGAATTCAAAGTCTGACAAATCTTGATCTTTACCAGGCGGCAACCAAATTGATTGGGTAGGGAATTTGCGCCCCCGGAGCTGTAGTGCCAGTTCTTTCGTTTCGTTGCTATCGCTTACCCGCAGCTTCAGGGCACCGGGTTTATCAAGTGGGGTCGTTGGCAACAGCGCCCGAAATCGATCGTTGCCGACTGGAAAGGTAGGATAGGTCCGGTTGCCCAGGCTTACTGTTGGTGCTGTGCTGGCAGCAGTAGAATTAATGGTGACAGCTAACGTATCGCCGAGCTGAGGCTGACTTGGCGTAACCTGAGCTAGCAGCGCGGTCGCAGGGTTGATGAATGCCAGCCCTACAGCACCGATCGCCAACGTTGCTATTACTGCTCGCCTTACGTTCCGCGACCCGTACTGTTGCTTCATACTGGACTTATTGCGGTGTGCTGTAGGAGCAAGCCCACTAGTGAGCGTTTGCCACGCTTGACGCACATGATAAAGAATAGGCATACCGTCAGTTCCGTTTCGTTTGCATGACTGGCAGCTAGAATAGCGCCCCTTTGCTCTCGTTTCTATAGCTGCGGTGCTTAGTCAGGATGAAAAGCAGAACAGTAATAATATGTCTAGTTTTTAACATCCCATGCCTGCGGTGGCGGGAACTGCCGCAGCCGTAGAGCGCACGCAACTATACGAGACGTCTTGCTTGGTAGATCGCTCGTACCGCAAATTTTCTCTCTAGCCGTTCCCCGCTCATCCCCAAAAGTTTGTATTCTGATGAGAGAGTCGATACGTTTTTTAACATTTAAGCTGCCGTGCAAGAAGACTTTAGACTGATTGTTGATTTGGTCACGGTGCTGGCGGCAGCGGCAGCAGGCGGTATTCTAGCGGCAGTGTTGCGGCAGCCGATTCTGCTGGGGTATTTGCTGGCGGGCATGATTGTGGGTCCTGCCGGACTGGGGTTAATTAAAGAACTCATCCAGGTAGAAACGCTGGCGCAATTTGGTGTGGCTTTCCTACTGTTTGCCTTGGGTGTAGAGTTCTCTTTCTCAGAACTAAGAAAGGTAAAAGGTATTAGCCTCGGTGGAGGCGGCTTGCAGATCGTGTTGACGATCGTCATTACAGCGCTAGTCTCACTGGGCATGGGGTGGGTGACATCACCTGCTCAGGGCGTATTTTTGGGCGCAACCCTGTCTCTCTCCTCAACGGCTGTAGTGCTCAAGTGCCTGATGGAGCGGAATGAAACAGCAACGCCGCATGGTCAGGTGATGTTGGGCATTCTGGTCGTGCAAGATCTGGCGTTGGGTCTGATGCTGGCGGTGCTGCCTGCCCTTGATAAACCTGTAGAAGAAATTGGCATCGCAATTGGTTGGGCACTGCTGCAAACAGGGCTTTTAGGCTTAGGCGCAGTGATTGCTGGCATTTGGGTCATTCCGCCGTTGTTGCGGTTGCTGGCACGCACAGAAAGTAAGGAATTGTTTCTGCTTGGTGTGGTTGCTATTTGTCTGGGCATTGCGCTGCTGACGGAGCACCTGGGGCTATCGATCGAGATGGGTGCGTTTGTTGCAGGGCTGATGATTTCAGAGGTTGAGTATGCTGATCAGACGCTGAATTACGTCGAACCCCTGCGCGACATTTTTGCTTGCCTCTTTTTTGCCACGATCGGGATGCTAATTGATCCCGTTTTTCTATGGCATAACCTGGAGTTGATTCTGGGTCTGGTGGCGCTGGTCTTTGTCGGCAAATTTCTGATTGTCACGCCGTTAGTACTTCTCTTCCGCTATCCGCTCAAAACAGCACTCATCGCCGGGCTGGGGTTGGCTCAAATCGGGGAGTTCTCCTTTGTGCTGGCAAGTGAAGGGCTGTCGCTGGGGTTGGTGTCGCGCCGCGTCTACTTGCTGGTACTGGGTACAACTGCCGTCACACTGGTGCTGACTCCCTTCATTCTGCGGTTGATCCCACAGCTTTTTGCCTGGGCAGAATCGCTTCCGTGGCTCCAAAAGTATTTAGAACGTACAGACGTTGCCCTTGCAGTTGCAGATGATCTACCGACGCAAAACCATGTTGTCGTCTGTGGTTATGGTCAGGTCGGACGAAACATCGTGCAACTTTTGCGCGAACATAGCTACCCCGTGATTGTGATTGACCAGTCTGAGCGCCGTATTCAAGCGATGCGAGAGGTTGGCATTCCCTACGTTTACGGCAACGCTGCCAGCCTGCATGTGCTGGAGAAGGCTGGGGTGCAGACGGCGCAGGGTATGGCGATCGCCCTACCAGACCCTATGAGTACCCGGCTTTGCCTCAAACGCTCTCTGGAGCTAGCTCCAGACCTGGATGTAGTCGTGCGGGCAACTCAGGATAAAGATTTGGAACTGCTCTACCAGTTGGGTGCCAAAGAAGTGGTGCAACCAGACTTTGAGGCAAGTTTAGAGCTATCCTCCCATTTGCTGACTGGTATTGGTATACCGCTACCTGTCATCCAACGAGAAGTGGGGCAGATTCGCAGTTCTCACTACTTGGGGTTGCGATCGGAAAAGCCCTCTTATCAGGTATCGCGGGAGCTTAAAGAAGCAACTCAGGACATGAATAATCGGTGGTATCCTCTCCCAACCAATTCGCCCCTGATTGGCATGACGGTAGAAGAAACCGACTTGCGTCGCTTGACAGGGGTGAGCCTGATGGCAATTCAGCGAGTCGATGGTGAAGAGCTAGATTACCCCGATGCTAAAACTGCCCTTCAAGCAGGCGATCGACTACTGGTTGTAGGAGAAACGACCGAGCTTGCTGCCTTTGACGAACTGGCAAAAGGAGAAGCCGCTGTTCCGACTGAAAACGCTTCCTGTCAGTGGCTGCTAGTGCCCGAAACTAGCAGGGTTGTTGGTAAGACTCTTTCAGAGCTACATATTCGACGGCAGTTTGGTGTTTTGATTCAGGCAATTCGTCGAGAAGGGAAATTTATCCGCTTCCCCGATGGCAAAAGCGATTTACAGGCAGGCGATCGTCTCTTGCTCTGCGGTGGGTTTTACGCGCTTAGTCAAGCTAGCCAATGGATCGTGCCAGCAGTGGAGCCTGTAGCGTCGCTACCGTTAGTCGCTACCGTTTCAGTGAGTGAACCACTTCGAGAGGCACCTTTGCCAGAGAGCGAGAGTTAGCGTGCAACGTCGATAACGTCTTAGAAAGCGTTAACTATGTTGTTTAGGGCACGCTTGTTTAAATGGGTTGCCCGGGATTCGAACCCGGGACCAGTCGGTTAAAAGCCGAATGCTCTACCACTGAGCTAGCAACCCGCGAGGTGTATTAACTTGAACACCGCTGACAAAGGTAACACAGATTCGCTTGCACTTGCTACAAATTGTTCCTTTTTAGGCAAAAACGGCTGGGGAAACCCCATACTCTAGCGATTGCACAGGAATTTTAATCTGAAATGTCGTCCCTTGCCCTGCTGTAGACGCGCAATGCAGATGTCCACCGTGTTTTTCGACGACAATTTGATGGCTAATTGACAAGCCCAGCCCAGTGCCCTTGCCGACTGCTTTAGTGGTGAAAAAAGGATCAAAGATGTGATGTCTTACAGGCTCTGGTATGCCTGTTCCATTATCAGCAATCTCGATCAGCAGCCAGCCAGTCTCTTGTCTTGTCTGAATACGAATTGTTGGTAAAAAAGGCTTGACTGTCTGTGAAAACTTTGTTTCAGCTACGAGTGCATCGATCGCATTGCTAAGGAGATTCATAAAAACCTGGTTGAGCTGCCCCCCATAGCACTCTACTAGAGGCAGATCGCCGTAGGCTTTGACCACTTGAATACCAGGACGATCGGACTTTGACTTCAGGTGGCTCTGCAAAAGCATAAGGGTACTGTCAATACCTTCATGAATATTGACAGGCCTTTTTTGAGTCTCGTCTAACTGTGCAAAAGTGCGGAGCGACTGCACCAATTGACGAATTCGATCAGTGCCAACTTTCATGGATGACAGCATTTTCGGCAAATCTTCATTGAGAAACTCTAAATCGCTGCTAGCGATCGCACTTTGCACGTTTGCTGTGGGTTGGGGGTACGCCTCCTGATAGGTCTGCAAAAGCCGCAGCAACTCGTGCGTATACTCTGTCGTATGTATTAGATTGCCGTGAATAAAATTGACCGGATTATTAATCTCATGAGCAACGCCTGCAACTAGCTGCCCCAGTCCAGACATCTTTTCGGTTTGAATAAGCTGTAACTGTGCTTGCTGAAGCTGGCTGACTGTTCGCTCTAGCTCCTGGTTTGCAGCCTCCAACTGAGCCGGGCTGGGCAACGCCAACACTTTGGGCACCAGCGGAATGAGTTCTAGCGCTGTAATGACCGAGATAAGTGCAGTGCAGGCTTTGATTGCGCCCGCTACCCAGTACGTTGGATGCCAGATTGTCCAAATATCCATGATGTGCCCAGCACCGCAGGCAATGATGAAGGCACCAAACAGCCAAAAAATCCAGTTGAAAGGAATGTCTTTGCTTTTAGAAACAAAGTAAACTAGCGTCACAGGAATGGAGAAATAAGCAAGCGCGATCGCGCCGTCGCTGATCACATGCAGCCAGACTAACTCCGGCTGCCAAAGATAGCAGTGCCCATGTGCAACAAACCCCTGTGGATTAAGAAAACTTTGTAGCACTTCTAGCATAAGAATCCTCACGAAAACACACGGTGACTTGTCAGCTTTGGTATGAGCGCCTTGCTTTATTAAGGGCACTCATAACTTCAACGGTAGAATGCCCAGATTTGGCGCATCATCATCAAGTCGGTTGAGCAATAGCCGACCTGAATGCTAAGAGCACGTGATTCTAGAGAAATAATTCGGGCTGTAAGCAAAATGACTGCTAAGGTGAAAGATTGTACGAGCAGTACGCACCAAACCTCAAAGCAGTTGATACTTGATGCAATCATCCCCTTGATCGTTTTAACGGTATGCCTCTCATTGCCAGACTAGTTTTGTGATGTTGGGTTATTGCCGCCAGTGTGTGCCGTTAGCAATGAATTGCCACTAGCAATGATTGGATTGATTGGTAAGGTTTTGGTGTTCTCTACAGCGCTAGCGATCGCTATCAAATATGGTGCCCCAGCGCTGTCCCTTGCTCCGACAACAACGAATGCACTCCTTGCGGTCTGGCTACCCGCCACGATCGCCGCATTTACGCTTGGCTGGCGTTGGCAGCGAGAGCGAAAGGGGATGAAGGCTGCCGCCGTAAGCGAAAGCCGAACTTACAAAGGTTAAGGGATGAAGACTGAGCATTGAGTGGGCTTACCTGCTCTGGCTCATTAATGGCTAAAAATTTCTGCCCCTTTCATGTGGAGTGTGCGGTGAACTTGGGTCAATGGATTGGTTTTTTAGCGCTGGTGGTCTGCCTCTATATCGTCTGGCAAATCCGTCAAGTGCTGCTGCTGGTGTTTGCCGCTGTCGTGCTGGCAAATAGCTTAAATCTGCTGTCGCGACGCTTTCAACAGGCTGGAATGCGGCGATCGGTAGCAGTCTTGCTCTCCGTTGGTTGCTTTGTTGCTGTTCTGGTTGGCTTCTTTCTGCTGATTGTGCCATCGTTCGCCAATCAGTTTCAGGAGTTGATTGTGCTGGTGCCAGCAGGGGTCGATCGCCTGAATGGCTGGACGAACAATCTCATTCGCATGGTGCCCAGTACGTTCAGCCCTTACCTGCCTAATCTTGACAGCTTGGGTGCACAGATTCAGCCGTATATCAATCGACTACTTGGCAGTTCGTTTGCTTTCTTCTCTAGCTCACTGGGAGCGGTGGTCAACATCTTGCTAGTGTTGATTTTAGGACTGATGCTGTTAATTAATCCAACAGCGTATCGACGTGGCTTCATCCGTCTGTTTCCAGCGTTCTATCGTCAGCGAATCGATTACATTCTTAAAGAGTGCGAGTCTTCACTGGGTCGGTGGATTGTCGGTGCACTCATTAGTATGAGCGTTGTTGCCGTCCTCAGCAGTACTGGACTGGCATTATTGGGTGTCAAAGCTGCGCTAGCACAGGGCATTTTAGCGGGTTTACTCAACTTCATTCCCAACATTGGTCCAACCTTAAGCGTCGTATTGCCGATGGCAACCGCTCTTCTGGACTCACCCATTAAATCGCTCTTTGTTTTTATTCTCTACATTGCAATTCAGCAGTTTGAAAGTAATCTGCTGACTCCGTTTGTCATGGCGCAGCAGGTTTCTTTATTGCCTGCCGCGAGCTTGTTAGCACAGGTCTTTTTTGCAACAGTTTTTGGTTTTTTGGGCTTGGCGTTAGCGCTGCCGCTTACAGTCGTCAGCCAGATCTGGATTCGTCGGGTTTTGATCGAAGACGTAATGGATCAATGGGGCGTAAAGCATCAAAAGCGCCTGTCTCCTTCGTTAGATGGTCAGCAGCCAACTGATGATTATGCTCCACCTGTGATTACGGAAACTGTGCTACATCCCCGTCCCCTACCGACGGATGAAGCGGCGCTAAAACCAGCAGATGATACGCCGCTCAACAAAGATTAGGCGGCATTGGTAGCCAGGCAGCAGCACATCTAAGATATCCTCACTTTACTGAGATCTTCATGTCTAAACTTCAAGCGCTCATTTTTGATGTTGATGGTACGTTGGCAGACACCGAGAGAGACGGGCATCGCGTTGCCTTTAATCGGGCGTTTGCTGAAGCTGGTTTGGACTGGGAGTGGTCAGTTGAACGCTATGGCGAATTGCTAGCGGTGACGGGCGGCAAGGAGCGGATTCAACAGTACTTAACGACTGACCATCCAGACTTTGAGCCACCGGGCGATCGACGGGAGTGGATCGCAGGCTTACACAAAGCTAAGACAGCACACTACACGCAGCTTATTGAGGAAAATGTGGTGCCGCTACGCCCTGGTGTGAAACGGTTGCTTCAGGACGCGCGCGAGGCTGGACTAAGGTTGGCGATCGCTACCACCACTACGCCAGCTAACGTGACGGCTCTTTTACAAACAGCACTTGGTGCCGATAGCCTTGACTGGTTTGAGGTCATTGCAGCCGGTGACATTGTGCCTGCCAAAAAGCCCGCACCGGATATTTACGACTATGCGCTAAAGGCACTGCAACTTGAACCTCACGTTTGTTTAGCGTTTGAAGACTCCCACGCAGGCTTGCAGTCATCGCGACAGGCAGACCTAGCCACCGTAATTACGGTTAATGACTATACTCAGAAGCAAGACTTTACAGGCGCGTCGCTAGTTGTTGATCATCTGGGAGAGCCAAATCTACCGTTTGAGGTATTAGCAGGGGAGACCGGCGGCAGCACCTTTTTTGACATCAAACTCGCGCAATATCTCCAAGATCTACGGCACTCATCCAGGGCTTCTACCACCTGAATCCTTGTACAATGAGCGGTGTAAAGTGAGCAAACGTCGGCATTCGTCTGTCGATCGCGCTCACTCAATGCTAATCGCTGCACACTACTGTTTGAACAGGAGGATCATTTTGAAGGAAATTTTAGTCAGCCTGGGCGTTATGGTTGCTTGTGTAGTCGTGCTGGTTGTGTCTCAAATTGGTGGCAAGCAAGATGCCGCGCTAGCACAGCCTCTGCAAGTAAAGCAGTCCAGCGAACTGGCTGCATCCCAAGTGCCAGCCACTGTTAACCCTCAAAGCAGCGCCTCGGCTGCACCCACACTCATGGCAGATGCTTCAACTTCACCTACACCGAAAGAAACTGGAGACAAGGTTTCTACTACAACGCCCTCTGGCTTGAAGTACGTTGATTTGGTGGAAGGGTCGGGCGACTCACCAAAGTCTGGTCAAACAGTGACGGTGCATTACACTGGCACGCTGGAAGATGGCACGAAGTTTGATAGTTCGCGCGATCGCAACCAACCATTCAAATTCAAGATTGGTGTTGGACAAGTGATTAAAGGCTGGGATGAAGGTGTTGGCAGCATGAAAGTCGGCGGTCGTCGTCAGCTCACCATTCCCTCCGAGTTGGGCTATGGTGCGCGTGGGGCAGGTGGTGTTATTCCTCCCAACGCTACTCTTTTGTTCGACGTTGAGCTACTAGAGACCAAATAATAGTTTCAGTAGAACCTTAATAGCAAGTCTGAGGACTTTTTAAGCCGTTAGCATTTAGTACATCCCATTTTGTACTGAGCGCTGACGGCTTTCCCATTACGGCTGCTCAGCCCTTTCCTATAGTGCGATCGAGCTTCTTGCTTGCTAATTTAATGTACGATGCGTTGCTCTAACGTAATGCATTAATACTCTAAGAAGTATGAGTTACACACTCTAAGAAGTATGAGTTACACTTCGCCACCCGTCCTACAAATCATAAGAGTCTAGGTACTTCTAGAAGCGTTTTGCATAGGAGTTAAGCCTTCAATGAGCAATGAGCTTAATTTTGAACTCTCTGGCGGTACTGATGTTGCTAAGTGGTTTCTCTTTCATCCAGAAGATCTGGCCCACCGTTGGCATGCTCCCCCTAGTTGGTGGATTGAAGATTTTGCCGTAAGCAAGGAGTTTGCGGCTGGCAGTTTAGTTGCGGTCAGTACTGGTAAAGATGGCGGTTTCAAAATTCGCTTTACGAATCGGGGCTTGACCGAGCGCGAGCAAACCTATGTCAGAAAAACAGCGGCATTTCGACTGCGAGTGTTGCATGGTCGCCTCTATCTAGATGGTGGTTGGGCTGTACCAGAGGTAAACCAAATTAACCCGGAGGAGTGTTACTCTTCTGACGATGCCTGGATTACGTTACCGAATGGTGATTATCGAGCCACAGTGTATGCCATTGCCTGGTTTGAGGAACCGGGCGCTATGGATGAGAACGGGTATTCAACACCTCAAGCCTTGACCACGTATGTTGTCGAGCTTCAGTCTGTAGCGAGTTTGGAAGAGATTGTTCCACCTACATCCATTCCAGACCTAGATCCTATTCTTTACACGTTTGAAGACAGTGACTTACCTGAAGCAGCTTGGCTCACAAATGAGGAGTACACGGAACCCCTTGCCCCTGTATATCCACTTTTGTACTGGCATGAAGTGATCTTTCCAGGCATAGAACAAAAATTTTCTCTTGAACCGGATGCACCCTTTGAGGTTGTAGATGGGCAAATGGTCATCAGTTACTCTATTGACGAGCAAGCGATCGGGACATTGTTCAGTGTCAGCCAGATGCCCAGTAGAAATATGTGCTACTTGATCTATAGCTACCACATGGAGCGCTTACAGCGGTATGACTATGACTACTTGCAGGGCGTGGGAACGCGGCTAGTACGGTTGAATCGAGTGTTTGAAAAAGAAGAAGATCTCTGGGTCGAGGTCGAACCTTATGAACCACCTCCTGTCTCTGTTGACCTATGTGCGATCACTCGTCTGAAGCAACTGTTTGCCGACTACGCAGACAAAAATGCCACCTACCAAGAGCGCATTCAGTTCCACCATTTCTATGCAGAGAGAGTAGCATCTCTCACGAACCCAAGAGAGTTAGGTTGGTTTATCGCTAATGCCATTGATTTCAATGGTGATCAGCAGCAAGCGTTGCTGACCTTATCAGATGCCGACCTAATTGAGGCGTTAACCCAAGCCCTGGAAAGACGATTAAGTGAATGATGAGTCTTGACTTTTAGTAAGTGTTTTTTGACGAAGGTTCATATCATTCATACTCGTGAATCAAAGCAACAAAAGATGAGTACGATCGCCCCTCATCATAATTGAATCGAGACTGCGAAACCCAACATTTATGCTCTAGCGCGATCGCTGGACGCTAGTAATAAGCAAACCAGTCCTTAAACCTTCTTAAGTTTTTTCGTTCCCACAAAAGGGTAAAGTCAAAGACGACTTCTTAAATTACTCCAACGTTTGCGGCTTCACAGTGTTTGCGAGGCTGCTGGCGCTGTGAGTGAACCACTTTGTAGTGACATCAGCAACATGGCTTAGTCTGCTCTCAATCCAGAGCAAACGGGTTGTGTGTCTTCTCGTGCGCATGTTCCGTCCCCTCGCCGATTCTGTCTTGTTAAGGATTTTGAGCTGAGTAGCTTCTCTGCGATCGAGGTGATGTGAACGCTTCACGCATTTTTCCAGACCGCTTCTAACTCTGGCTAAATAACTTATGGGAACTCAAAAACGAATTGGCATTTTGACGAGTGGTGGGGATTGTGCTGGTTTGAATGCCGTCATTCGTGCGGTTGTGCATCACGCATTCAATACCTACGGCTGGGAAGTGTTGGGCATTCGTCAGGCGACGCAGGGGTTGATGGTGCGTCCACCCCTCGCAAGTAGTCTCACACCTGACAAAGTAGACCCGTTTTTAACGGCGGGTGGCACGATGCTGGGCACCACGAATAAGGGCAACCCCTTTGCGTTTCCGCTGCCAGATGGCAGCCTGCGCGATCGTTCCCATGAAATCATTGAAGGCTATCGTTTGCTCGGCTTGGATGCGCTCATTGGCATTGGCGGCGATGGCAGTCTGGCGATTCTGCAACGGCTGGCGCAGCAGGGCAATTTGAATTTGGTTGGTATTCCCAAAACCATTGACAATGATGTGGGAGTCACCGAGTTGTCGATCGGCTTTGATACGGCAGTCAGCATCGCGACAGAAGCGCTCGATCGCTTGCACTTTACTGCTGCCAGCCATAGCCGTGTCATGATTTTAGAGGTGATGGGACGGGATGCAGGGCATATTGCCATCAGTGCAGGTATTGCAGGCGGAGCCGATATTATCTTGATTCCCGAAATTCCTTACACCATTAATGGGATTTGTCAGGCAATTAAACAACGTCAGGAAGCAGGCAAAAACTATTGCCTGGTGATTGTGGCAGAAGCGGTTCGCACCGAAGCGGGTGAGTCGGTCACGCTGGATTCTGATGTGGAGCAGTGTCGGTTGGGTGGCATTGGTCAATATCTCTCGAAGCAAATTTGTAGCCGCATTGATGCCGAAACGCGCGTGACTGTTTTAGGTCATATTCAGCGTGGTGGTACACCCTCACCGCTCGATCGCCTCATTGGCGCGACGTTTGGCGTAGCAGCCGTGGATCTAATCGCGGAGGAAAAGTACGATTGCGTGGTCACGTGGCAGAATCGGCACGTCAGGAGTGTGTCGATCCGTGAAGCGATTTTGCACTATGCCGCCGTGAATCCTGAAGGCACGCTGGTAAAAACGGCACGGGGACTGAATATCTATTTAGGAGACTAAACGGATAAGCGCAGATAGGAGAGTACAATTGCCCCTCCCATCTGCACTTTCCTCATGGCTGGTGGTGTTCATGCCAGTGGCGGGCAATATCAAGGCGGCGGCAGAGCCAAACGCGATCGTGTTTTTGTATGTAATCCAGAAATCTGGCTAACGATGCAGCGCGTCCCGGTCGTCCTACTAAACGGCAATGCAGCCCAACGCTCATCATTTTTGGTGCGGTGTCACCTTCGGCATAGAGTACATCAAAGGCATCGCGCAGATAGGCAAAAAACTGATCGCCTGAGTTGAAGCCCTGAACGCTGGCAAAGCGCATATCGTTGTTATCCAGGGTGTAGGGAATGACCAGGTGAGGCTTGCCATAGTCATGCACCCAGTAGGGCAAATCATCACCGTAACTATCGGCATCGTAGAGAAAACTGCCTTCTTCTACAACCAGTCGGCGCGTATGGGGGCTGGTTCTGCCCGTATACCAACCGAGGGGACGATCGCCCGTGACCTTTGTGTGCAGGTCGATCGCTTTCTGCAAATGCTCTCGCTCTGCCGCTTCACCAAAATATTTGTAGTCAATCCAGCGGTAGCCGTGGCTAGCAATTTCCCAGTCTGCTTCTAGCATGGCAGCCACCGCTTCGGGATTTCGCTCTAGTGCCATTGCCACACCATAGACCGTGACAGGAATTTTGCGCTGCGTAAACATGCGATGCAGTCGCCAAAAGCCCGATCGACTACCGTACTCGTAACATGACTCCATATTCATGTGTCGGATGCCATGAAGCGGCACTGCGCCGACAATCTCAGACAAAAACGTTTCTGAGGCATCATCACCATGCAGAATGCAGGTTTCGCCCCCTTCCTCATAGTTAATGACAAACTGCACGGCAACCCGCGCCTGCTTTTGCCATTTGGGATCGGGGGTGTGTTGTCCATAGCCCACCATGTCGCGGGGATAATGTTCTGGCATAGAGAAGGTTGAATGAGCAAGTGCCTGAGTGTTCTAAAGCTGAGTGCTTTGGATGCGAGTGTACCGCGATCGACCCTGCCAAAATGCATCACAAGACGCACGTTTGCTTGCGAAGTTATGTCTTGATTTCTGTCTGTCAACCTTCAGCCTTAAACTCAATGCTGACTGCTGATTACTGACTACTAACAAGCATGGCAAGATTGAAGTAACTGAAGTCTCTCTGGAGGCGTTATGGCTCTCACTGTTAAGGATCTGGAAAAAATACAGGAGTGAATCCCTGACCACCGTTTGGACTTGGTGGCTGGAGAAGTTATTGTCATGAGTCCATTAGGCTACGAATCCGACGAGGTTGCATCTGAATTCAGCGCACAGCTACGCAACTGGGTTAGACCCCGTAAGCTAGGACCGATCACTGGGTCGAGTGCTGGGTTTAATTTGCCAAATGCCGGTACTCGTGCGCCTGATGTGTCGTTTGTGCAGGCAGAGCGGTTGCGTCGTAGCCCTCGTAACTTTGCAGAACTAGCGCCCGATTTGATGGTAGAAGTGAAGTCGCCTACGGACAGACAGCTTGACGAAACTGCGAGAGAAGATTGACGTGTTTTTAGAAGCAGGCACCAAAGTAGGGATTCTGATTAATCCAGAGCAGCGCTGAATGGAGGTGCGGCGATCGCTTCAGACACCTGTTACTTTGCAGGATGGCGATGTGTTAACCGTTCCCGATTTACTCCCTGGCTGGGAGTTGTTGATTAGTGAACTGTGGTCGCTAGAGTTTGACTGAGCGCTTAACACTCATCCAACAGGGTGAGCGGAAAATCACCTGATGCGGTAGCCTGTGCAGAGGAAGGTGTCGTCGCCCACAACTCCTATTCTGAAAGCATCGATCAAGTACTTCAGGTACAAACGGTCTGAGACCTGGCAGCTCCCTGTCAGGTCTTTTCTGTTTACAGACTGATCGCTTCTTGCAGACTGATCGCTTCAGGTCTCTGTCAGCAACGTCGCTAGACGCAAGCGGGCAATCTGCGTAATTTCAGTCAGCGCTTGCTTGACTTCCGCCTCAGGCGTATGGTGCAAGCGTCGATCGAACGCTTCTAGAATGCTGGCTTTAGTATGCAGTTTGACGGCGATGATAAACGGGAAGCCAAACTTTTCTTTGTAGGCTTGATTAAGCGTATGGAAGCGATCGTATTCCTCTACCGTCAGTCGATCTAACCCTGCGCCTGCCTGCTCTTCCACTGAGGCATCCGCCATTTTTGCCTTGCTGCCCAAGTCGGGATGTGCCCGAATCAACGTTAGCCGTTCAGCCTGCGTCATGGCATTTACCACATCGATCATCGCCTGGTACAGGTCTGTGATATCTGTAAACGGGCGCTGTGTCCAGGCTTCTCTAGCAATGGTCGGTGTAGCCTCAAACACTGCTCCCAGAGTTGCTACAAAAGCATCCTGACTCATTTGATTTAGCTGGGCGATCGAGTATGGCATAGCAACTACAGCGTGCCTGAGGCAGCGAAAAACAGCATCAGAGAAAAAGAGCAAACGTATCGTACCGCCGTCTGACTCCTGCTAAGTTATTGACCACATTGAGTCTGGTATGAGCTGATTGCGCGATCGCTATTGTTTTAAACTACCACCGCATCCAGAGACAGAGTGTTGGGACTTAAACCAACGAGCGGATATTCTGCTCGATCGCTTTAGCTAGTTCGGTAGGCGTATTGGAAGCGATCGCTTGCAGGTAGCAACCTTCCAAGCAACAACAGACAGTAGGATGGCAAAGCAAACGCTAACGATTCGCAAGCAGCTTGGCTGCATCATTAAAACCTTAAAGGAACAGGATTATGAAAGCAAAAACCTGTCTTTTGAGTAGCACAGAAGCAGTTTCAGGGTGGCAAAGTTTCTAAAACGCTTCTTAACTAGCACCAAGCCAGCGATCAAAAATCTGCTCACAATTTCAAAACGTTCTTAAATTCCTCTAGAATTGCTGACTAGCTATTTTAGAAAGCATTCACAATTCGTTATGGGCATAGACGCTGCTGAAAAGAACCTTCCGGCTCAGGCTCTGGAACAGGTTTTGGGCATTGATCTGGGCGGCAGCGCCATCAAGCTTGGACGGTTTAGCCATGATGGCAATTGTTTGCAGTCGTTGACTGTGCCCACGCCTCAGCCTGCCACACCAGACGCTGTATTGACTGCTATGGTCGAGGCGATCGCCCAGGTGGATCCAAAGCGCCAAGCAAACGCGATCGGGGTGGGTACACCTGGTCCCACCGATGCCACTGGACGCATTGCCCGGATTGCCATCAACCTCCCTGACTGGCACGATATTCCACTGGCAGACTGGCTCGAAACGAAAACAGGCTGCCCTACTGCGATCGCTAACGATGCTAACTGTGCCGGTTTAGGCGAGGCGTGGCTAGGAGCCGGTCGCTGGTATCGCCATTCCATCCTGCTGACGCTGGGCACAGGCGTTGGTGGCGCAATTATTCTCGATGGCAGGCTGTTTACAGGACACCATGGCGCGGCTGGTGAATTAGGTTTGATTACAATTAACGCCGACGGTCCCGTTTGCAACAGCGGTAATCACGGTTCTCTGGAGCAATACGCCTCGGTGCAGGCAATCCGACGACGAACAGGTATGGAACCAGACAAATTAAGCAAACTGGCAGCAGCAGGCGATGCCAAGGCATTGGCGTTCTGGCACGACTATGGACGCGATCTGGGCGCAGGACTGGCAAGTTTAATTTATGTGCTGACCCCAGAGGCGATCGTCATTGGGGGTGGTGTTAGCGCCAGTGCCGATCTGTTCTTTCCAGCCGTGTTAGCAGAAATTGAACGTCGCGTGCTGCCTAGCTCTCGTTCTGGGCTACAACTGCTGCGGGCAGAACTAGGCAATCAGGCAGGTATGGTCGGTGCTGCTCGACTGGCGTGGCAAAAGCAGCTCGATGGCTAACTCGGCTTCCAGGTCTTACAGTGAAGCTGCTTGGAAAGAATATCAAAGCTTGTTTGATCTAAAGCTTTAATATTCCACCAATAATGTTCTCCCAAATATACTGTATACTCTTCGCCTTTATAGTTTTTGGGAAACTCGGCAAGGCAGAAACTGTCTATGCTCAATGGTA
The DNA here is from genome assembly GCF_014695795.1 of Phormidium sp. FACHB-592. Taxonomy (NCBI): domain Bacteria; kingdom Bacillati; phylum Cyanobacteriota; class Cyanophyceae; order Oscillatoriales; family Oscillatoriaceae; genus Phormidium; species Phormidium sp. FACHB-592. The sequence continues at coordinate 180,072 of NZ_JACJOZ010000103.1, read as the reverse complement.
TGGTTACGTTCCTAGATTCACCAGGTTTCAGATTTTTAATGGATCGGAAAGCCATTAGTTTGCTGTTGCTGAGTTCTTTAGGAGTAATGCTCATGTTGTAGATCATAATTCTCACAAAGACCTTATCAATCTCGCTTTTCCCTGTATTTAAAACTGTTCCTTCAAACTGTGGAACACCGTTGTGCGGGGGGAGTTGTTTTAGGTTAAGTTCGATATCATCTACTGAAGTATTCTTGCAGCCACCCAAAGCTACAATACCGATTAACAAAAAGGAGATCCAACGATGAAGGAGATCCAAAGATGTGTGTTGTTTTCTACAATCCTGACTTAGATTTCTACCAGCTCTACTTTCTTGCATTACAACGCTTTGAGTCTCAAAATCTTGTGGCGGCTCTTCCCTGCTACATCACAACGTAACAGGGAAGAACCACTCAGTAGCACTGGCATAGTCTTAACTTAAGGATCGACTCACTTGCTACGGATTTAAGCGTCGTACGATGCGGTTTTGTTTACTTGCTTATTGCAACCTCAATTTCTCCAACACTGATCGCGTCGAAACGATATGACGATCGAGTCCAAGCTGTTTTGGCTCAATGCCAAGCGCCAGGGCGATCAGTTGTGGCAGATGCAGCACGGGTAGCCCCAGTTTTTGCCCAATCACTTTTTCGACTTCCGGTTGACGTGAATCGAGGTTCAGGTGGCAGAGAGGACAGGGCGTCACGATACAGTCAGCACCTTGCGCGATCGCCTCCTGGATGTGCATTCCTGCCATCTTAAAAGATTGGTCTGTGGCATAGCTGGAGAGCGGCCACCCACAGCATTGAGTCCGTCCGCGATAGTCGACGGGTGTCGCGCCGATCGTCCGAAACACGTTCTCCATTGACTGGGGATTGAAGGGGTCGTCAAAGGGTAGATGGTCCTGAGCGCGCAGCAAATAGCAGCCATAGAAGGCAGCGCATTTCAGCCCCTCAAGCTTACGAGTAACTTTTTGAGCCAGCGCTTCTAAGCCATAGTCGCCGACGATCGCCCAGAGCAAGTGTGTAACGTCGGTACTGCCTTTATAAAGCGAACAGCCTTCCTGCTGAAGCAACCCGTTGATGCGATCGACGTAAGCAGGGTCATTCGTCTGACGCTCCTTAAGACGCTCATCTACGTGTCCGATTACGCCTTGACAGGTGCTGCAATGGGTCAGCAGCGGCAAGTTTAACGACTCTGCCAGCGCGATATTGCGGGCGTTGACGGTATCTTCCAAGAACTGCGAATCTTCCTTAAAGGTGCCAGAACCACAGCAGGATGCTTTTTTAAGCTCGACAAGTTCGATGCCTAATGCCTGAGTCAGTGCTTGCGTTGATTGATATAGTTCGCGACAAGCGCCTTGAGCAACACAACCAGGAAAGTAAGCGTATCTGAGCGGTAACGATGGCATAGTCGGTGGGGGTAGAGTGTGGGGAGCCGGATGTAAAGAGGTATTCGATGCGAACGTTCGATCGATGTGCGCAACCAAAGAGTGCTGAACCGAAAATTTGTAGAGTATGGGGGAAGCACAACCCCTTTTACCAAAACTGACGAGCTACTAAGATATTTTGCACGTTCTTAACGATCATTGTCTTTTTAGGGACCACCGAGGATGCTTTGCGACTACTAAGAAAGCAGCCTCAGTATGCCCTTAATGGTTGCTAGAGTGGCGTTTCGACACAACTGTCTTCCTGTTTTTTGTCCCTTGACTGGTGTGCCTTCATTTTCAGAGTCACTTAGGAAAGCGTCTGGGAATGATTCGGACGATCGCGCTTTCAGATAAGATCAGGAAATGTTTGTAATTGCTCAAAGGGGCAGTACGAGTCTTAAACCGCTCGGATTACCATTTACTAAGCGTTCAAGCATTTCGAAAAAGATAACGTTGCCGCTGCATTGATTGAGGAAGCTTATGACCACCGAGACAGAAATTTTTGAGAAAGTCCAGAAGATTGTGGCTGATCAGCTAGGTGTTGAAATCAGTGAAGTCAAGCCAGAAGCTAGCTTTGCCAACGATCTAGGAGCCGATTCCCTTGATACCGTCGAGTTGGTCATGGCACTGGAAGAAGAATTTGAGATCGAAATTCCCGATGAAGCGGCAGAAGAGATTGCTACTGTCAAATCTGCTGTAGACTACATCAGCAATAAGGTCTCAGCGTCAGCTTAGGTACAGTAGGAAGTGAACAGTGAACAGCAAAGCTCTATTCTAATCGTTGATTCTGAGAGTCATTGAAGAATTAATGGCAGAAGTCTGTTCACTGAAACCTCTTACTAAAACCTGAAGCCTCTTCACTGTTTTTGTGTTTCTTTGTTCTGCATTCTGGGTATCGACCCCTATCGTTGAAGCCATGACAAATAGTGACCGTAAGCGCGTTGTCGTTACAGGACTCGGCGCGATTACACCAATCGGAAATACCTTAACTGCTTACTGGGACGGCTTGTTAAGCGGACAGAATGGCATTGGTCCCATTACGCTTTTTGATGCGTCTCGGCATGAGTGTCGCATTGCTGGAGAAGTGAAAGGGTTTGATCCGCACGCTTACATGGATCGTAAAGAAGCCAAGCGAATGGATCGGTTTGCCCAATTTGGCGTGTCTGCTAGCAAGCAGGCGATCGCCGATGCCCAGTTTGTCATCAACGATCTAAATGCAGAACAAGTTGGCGTGTTGATTGGCACTGGCATTGGCGGGCTGAAAGTGCTGGAAGATCAGCAAGAAATTAACCTGACGAAGGGACCCGATCGCTGTAGCCCCTTCATGATTCCAATGATGATTGCCAATATGGCAGCAGGATTGACCGCTATTCATACAGGCGCAAAGGGACCCAACTCCTGCTCTGTAACGGCCTGTGCTGCGGGGTCAAATGCGATCGGCGATGCCTTTCGGCTTGTGCAAAACGGTTATGCTCAGGCAATGATTTGCGGCGGCACTGAAGCTGCTGTCACGTCTCTCTCCGTCGCTGGCTTTGCCGCCTGTAAAGCTATGTCTACTCGCAATGACGATCCAGCCCATGCCAGCCGTCCCTTTGACAAAAGCCGAGATGGTTTCGTGCTTGGTGAAGGCAGCGGCATTTTGATTCTCGAAGAACTGGAACACGCTCTGGCAAGAGGTGCCCGTATCTACGCTGAAATTGTCGGCTACGGTGCCACCTGTGATGCGTACCACATTACCTCTCCGGTTCCCGGTGGCGAGGGTGCTGCACGAGCGATTTCTCTCGCGTTGAAAGACGCTAACCTTACGCCTGACCAGGTGAGCTATATCAACGCTCATGGTACTAGCACGCCAGCCAACGACTCGACTGAGACGGCAGCAATGAAAAAGGTGCTGGGCGACCACGCTTACAAGATTACTGTCAGTTCGACTAAATCGATGACAGGACATCTTCTGGGTGGCTCTGGTGGCATTGAAGCGGTGGCAGCAGTGATGGCTGTGGCAAATGATCGCGTTCCCCCCACTATCAATCTCGAGAACCCTGACCCCGATTGTGACCTGGACTACGTGCCTCATCACAGCCGTGAGCAGATAGTAAACGTAGCACTGTCCAATTCTTTTGGATTTGGTGGACATAACGTTACTTTGGCATTCAAAAAATATCGCTAGTCTCTCTAGTGGTAGTCTTTGCTTTTGCTCTGTTGAACTTCGTGCTCGTTTGCCTCACATTGCCCTATTCAGGATCTAACCTATGACGACAACGACTACCCGCTTCCCGATCGACCTCGGTGCCTATAAGCCGCTGACGCTAGATCCTGCCAACAAAACCCTGACCGCCGAACAAAAAGAGACTCTCCGAGCTAATATTCAGCTTTGCCGTGACGCGATCATCTTTTTCACCGCTACGGGTGCTGCGAGGGGTGTGGGTGGTCATACCGGCGGACCCTACGATACTGTGCCCGAAGTCATGATCTTGCACGCTCTCTTTCAGAGTGCCCCTGATCAGTTTGTGCCGATTTTCTTTGACGAAGCGGGGCACCGTGTTGCCACTCAATACCTTATCGCCACTTTGAACGGTGATCTGCCTGCGGAACAGCTAGCCCATTATCGAGAAGCAAATTCTCACCTGCCTGGGCACCCAGAACTGGGACTGACCCCTGGTGTGAAGTTTAGCTCTGGTCGTCTGGGTCATATGTGGCCCTATGTGAATGGTGTGGCAATGGCGAACCCTGGCAAGACTGTCTTCTGTCTTGGCTCGGATGGCTCTCAGCAAGAAGGTAACGATGCGGAAGCAGCACGGTTAGCGGTTGCCCAGCATCTCAACGTCAAGCTGCTCATTGACGACAACGACGTGACGATCGCCGGACATCCCTCCAAATACCTTCCTGGCTTTACAGTTGCTAAAACCCTGGCGGGTCATGGACTCAAGGTTTTGGAAGGTGATGGCGAAGATCTGGACGATCTGTACGCTCGGATTATCGAAGCGGTGACAACGCCCGGACCGATCGCCGTGGTCAACAAGCGCCCTATGTCCGTTGGCATTGAAGGGTTGGAAGGCTCCACTCATGGGCATGACGTGATCTCGGTTAAGCTGGCGATCGCCTACCTGGAGAAGCGCGGTTTGACGGCAGCAGTAGACTTTTTGAAGGCGATTGAAACACCCAAGAACCCTTACAAATTCATCGGTGCGGGCGACAAGTGGGACTCTAACCGCAACGTGTTTGGTGATGCAGTAAATGCAGTCCTGGATGGCATGAGTGAAGCCGATCGCAAAGCCAACGTTGTTGTCATTGACAGCGATTTGGAAGGCTCCTGTGGTCTGAAAAAAATTCACGACGCCCATCCCGAAGTCTTCATTCCTTCCGGCATTATGGAGCGGGGCAACATTTCTGCGGCAGCAGGCTTCGGCATGGAAAAAGGCAAGCAGGGCATTTTCGCCACCTTCGCTGCCTTTTTAGAAATGTGCATTTCCGAAATTACGATGGCGCGGTTGAACTACTCCAACCTGCTCTGCCACTTCTCCCACTCTGGCATTGATGACATGGCAGATAATACCTGCCACTTTGGTATCAACAACTTTTTTGCTGATAACGGTTTGGATGATGGCTACGAAACTCGCCTTTACTTCCCTGCTGATGCGGGTCAAATGAAAGCTGTTGTTGCAAGTGTGTTTAACGATCCAGGGCTGCGATTCATCTTCTCTACTCGCTCCAAAACGCCTAACATTCTTGATGCTGATGCCAAAGATTTGTATGGTGAAGGCTATACATTTGTGTCGGGCAAGGATGAAGTTGTGCGAGAAGGCACCGCTGGCTACATTGTTAGCTTTGGTGATGGCTTGTACCGCGCCCTCGATGCAGTACATCGTCTGAAGCAGGAAGGCATTGACGTGGGTTTGATCAACAAACCGACGCTAAACGTGGTGGATGAAGCGACGATCGCCAAGATCGGCGCAACCCCCTTTGTGCTAGTAGTAGAAGCCTTTAACCGCAAAACAGGTCTAGGCAGCCGCTTTGGCACCTGGCTGTTGGAGCGTGGCTTGACCCCAAAATATGCCCACCTTGGCACTCACAAAGAAGGCTCTGGCGGTCTATGGGAACAGTATCCCCACCAGGGCATCGACCCAGACGGCATTATCGCTAAAGTCAAGGAACTCGTTGGTTAACTGAGACGGCTAATTTCAGCTTAATCTTTGTACTTTAATGGACTGCTAAAACATGGCTAATCTTTACCGTTAGCCTGCTTTAAAAAACGGGGAAGCATCATTGCTTCCCCGTTTTTGGTTATGTTGGTCAGATTGTTCTTTCAGCTTTTTCCGCAGTGCTTGAAATTGCTTGCGGCGTTGACGTTGACGGGCGGTGCCACCTTTACCTTTATCATTTCGTCCTTCGCGTCGGGGAGACTCCCATCGCTTGAGTCGTTGTGCCATTGTGCTGCTCCATGTGAAGTGTGAGGCGAAAGGGTGTACAGGAGTAAGAAGTTGATTCACACCAATTTTTCAGATTGGGGTGCTACCGATCTCCTTTCTATTGTAGAAAAAATGCTTGGTCGATCGCTCCTTCCTTGAGATAACTACCAGTCCAGCGCGATCGTTTCCCGTTTTTGCTGCTGTTCAATGCCATACACATTTATTTTTTCTCCTAAGTTCAAAGTCCCTAGCGTGACGGTGCAGAGTGTGATTCAAAACTCAGAACTCAAAACTTCCACCTTCTCCCCTAAAATAAGCCAGAGACTATCCCGACTTATGGCGCGTATATGAAATCCCTCTGGCACCAATTGACGCTATTGACTCTATCGCTCTGGCACCAATTGACGCTATCAGCTCTGCCGCTCTGGCACCAATTAACGCTATCAACTCTGTCGCTGCATCAGTGGAGGAGTGCCAGCTACCTGCATGGTCTGCTGCGCCCGTTGAGGCGCTGGCGACAAAGTAGCTTTATGCTCCAGTGGGGCGATTTTATAGGAGCCGCGTTTGTCTGTTTAGTCTTTGCGATCGCTCCCTTTGTTTCAGATGACAAGAGTTCTCTAGCAGTATTGCTGGCTGCTTGTGCAGGTTTTTGGGTACTGCTAACGCTGTCAGATGGTGACGATAGCAGTGAGCAAGCTGTGGGGAATCAGGCGGAAACAACACGATCGCCTCAGCGCTGGCAAAATTGGCTAAATCCCAGCCGTTCTCCCCTGGCAACACCGATTCACTTTATGGTGGTGCTGTACTGGGGCGTTTCAGCCGCTGCCACCGCGTTGTCTCCGGTCAAACGGGCGGCATTCACTGGGTTAAGCAAACTCACCCTGTACCTGATTTTATTTGCACTGATGGCACGGGTCTTGCGATCGCCCCGCGTCCGTTCCTGGGTAACAGGCATTTATCTTCATGCAGCGCTGCTTGTCAGTTGTTACGGCATTCAGCAGAAAACCTTTGGCGTAAAGGCTCTAGCTACGTGGGTTGATCCAACCTCTCCTTCTGCTAAAGAGCCTCGCGTTTATAGCTATCTAGGCAATCCTAATTTACTGGCAGCTTATCTGTTGCCAGCGATCGCGCTAAGTCTTGTCGCCTTCTTTGTTTGGCGGCGCAAGGGACCAAAACTGCTAGCAATTACAATGGTGATCGCTAACTCCGCTTGCCTTTACTACACGGGTAGTCGGGGCGGTTGGATTGGTTTTGCCGCGATGATTTTTATCCTGTTGGTCTTACTGCTCCACTGGTGGAGTGTCTATCTACCGCGCTTTTGGCGTACATTCGCCTTACCTACTGTCCTGGGGGCAAGTATTGCAGTCATTGTTTTAGCAGTTTTGCTAGTAGCACCGCTCCGCGATCGCGCCAGCACCGTTTTTGTTGGACGCCAAGACAGCAGCAATAACTTCCGCATCAACGTTTGGATGTCGGTACTAGAAATGATTAGAGATCGACCCATTCTGGGCATTGGTCCTGGTAACGTTGCCTTTAACAGTATTTATCCCTACTATCAGCGCCCTCGCTTCAGTGCCCTTAGCGCCTACTCCATTCCACTCGAAATTGCAGTTGAAACGGGCATTATTGGACTGACCTGTTTTGTTTGGCTCCTGTTAGTCACGTTCAATATTGGTTGGCAACAGCTTCAGCGGCTACGCGCAACTAGAGATTTAGATGGGTTTTGGCTCATGGGCGCGATCGCAACGCTGGTCGGTCTGCTGAGTCACGGCTTGGTTGATACCGTCTGGTATCGTCCCCAAATCAATACGCTCTGGTGGTTAATGATTGCCCTCATTGCCAGCTACTACACTCTGCCCACTGAAACGAAAGAAGACGTATCAAAAACCGAAGTGCGCGTTTAGAAATTCTTCAAAGCGCGCTGCATTGTGCGTTGGTCTTCGCGTTTTTTAATGTCTTCGCGCTTGTCATGCAGCTTCTTACCTTTCACTAGCGCCAGATCGATCTTGACCCAACCACGCTTCATGTACATCTTGAGCGGTACCAGCGTTAACCCCTGCTGTTCAACCTTACCGATCAGTTTGCGGATTTCTTCCCGGTGCAGCAACAGCTTGCGGGTGCGAGTCGGCTCATGGTTAAACGCTTGACTAGTGGTTTGGTGCGGCGAGATTTGCACATTCATCAGCAACACTTCGCCCTTGCGAATAAGCGCAAAGCCATCTCTCAGGTTAACTTTACCTGCCCGAATAGATTTAACCTCCGTGCCCATCAGCTCGATGCCTGCCTCGTAGGTTTCCAGAATTTCGTAGAGATAGCGAGCCTGACGGTTATCGCTGACAATCTTATAGCTAGTACTGTTATCGCCCATACCTTTCACTCTAGCGCTTCAGGCTACGGTCTGCTAGCCGTTTAAGGAATAAATTAAGGAACAAAACGGAGCTTTGACGGTCATAAAGTACACGATCGTTACCATTCGGGGAATCTTTGAGTAAGTGCCTGGGATAAGCCTTTGTTGCTGCCAGTCGTACATTTTTTAGCGTTTTAACGCTCTTCATTTTCAAGCTGATACAGCGATCGCCTCTTTTAAGGATATCACTGCTTCACTTATTGACTAACGTGTTAGTGGAGCCGATATTCAGATGAACAGGTTCGCGATCCATGACCTTAATCCTTTTCACCGCCATCCTCTAGCCATGCTGAAGCTCTCTGAACTTTTCTTGCGCCGCTCTTCTCGCTGGGTTTACCCCTTACTCTCGGTTCTTGTTGCGCTTAGCGTATGGGTCGGGCAACCGCTGCTGGTTAGAGCTTTTTCGCTAGGTGATCTCATTCGCATCATTCCAAGTGGCATACAGGTAATCCAGCTTGCCAAACTTTCTGACCAACAAGAAGTGGCAATTGGTAAGCAGATGAACGAGCAAACGATTACACGCCGTTTTCGGCTCTATCGCGGTGCTGAGCTTAATCAGTACGTGAACCAAATTGGTCAGCGGCTAGCAGCTCAAAGCGAACGAACGCAAATTCCATATACGTATCAAATTGTGGAAGATAAAAGCGTTAACGCCTTTGCAACAATGGGCGGCTTTGTCTATATCACTACTGGGCTCATGCAGGCAGCTGACAATGAAGCCCAGCTTGCCAGTGTTATTGGGCATGAGACAGGTCATATTGTACGGCGGCATCTAGTGAATCAATTGAAAGAAGAAGCCACGTTACGGGGGGTCGCAACACTGGCAAATGTCAATCGCAACACCATTATTAATCTAGGAACCACGTTGGCACTGAGCCGTCCCCATAGCCGTAATGCTGAGTTTGAAGCCGATCAAGCCGGTCTCAGTATGTTAGGACGGGCAGGCTATGCCCAGTCTGCAGCACCCGCCTTTATGAGCAAGCTGTTGAGACAGTCTTCTACACCAACGTTCTTGAGTACTCACCCAGCCACATCTGACCGCGTAGCTCGCTTAAAGCAGTCAATCAATCCAGCAATGGAGAACGGGGCAGGACTCGATACCGTTGCTTACAAGGCGCGGCTACGATCGCTCTCTTAGCTAATCTCTGAAAAACAAAGTATTCGTAGGGGCACGTTTTACCACTGGTTGACGAGCTAGACCGTTCAATCTTGGCTAAACCTACCCCACCAAAGGTTCAATTCTTTCTTGAGAAGCTCCTTATCTAGCTTGAAGTTAAGCTGGAGTTACTGCACAAAAATGTGCGTTCAACATCCAAAGTTGTATTCAGAAATGTGCTTTCTCTCGACCCATACAGAAGCAGCGCGGCACTAGAGAAAGAGTGCCTGCCGATGTGCTACAACCTGCGCTGGCTCAACATCTGTGATAGCCTCATCAAGCGGTAGCATTCGGATGGAGCGATTAAAGACATTGGCTTGATAAACGCAGCGATTAGTCATATCGACACCAGTGAGCCAGCCACTCTTAGGATGATACGCGCCCGTGTCAATATCTAGCCAACCATTTCCACGCGCTAGCTCACCAGGAGCAACTCTGGGCAGCGTAAACGTAATGGTGTGACCGGTAATAATCAGTTTGTCGGCAAAGTAAGGCTTAGAACTGCTGTGAAACTCGTCGCGAATCCAGCAAAATTCTTGTTTTGTTTGTGCTTGAAGAGGCAAATTAGGATGGACACCAGCATGAACCAGCCATAAATCGCCTAGATCTATATAGGTCGGTAGCGTTTTCAGCCAGTCGAGATGGTCGGCGAGAATACCATTGCTACCGTAGCTAGCGATCGTGGCGCGTCCACCACTGTATAGCCACGCTTGCAGAGCTGGATGAAACGTTCGTCCATTAGGAAAGGCTTCTAGCAAAAGCTGTTCATGATTGCCCAGTAAGCAGTTGTAGCCATGCTGCTGCACAAAGCTGATCACGTTAGAGCTTTCTGGTCCACGGTCGATTAGGTCGCCTAAAAAATAAACCTGATCATCCGTGCCAGGCGCAATCGCTTCTAGCAGTAGCATCAGACCTTCGTAGTGACCGTGAACATCGCCAATAATAATACGACGATGATTAGCTTCACCCATCTGCGATCGCCTTTTGTATAGTCTTGTCTAAGCTTAAAAAACTGTACGCCTACCAAAACGAGGTACAGAGCACTAATGAACCAAGCAGAGGCTTACTCAAACCCTTTATAACGAGGATACTTTGTAAGCAATATATTCATTATGCCCTGATTTATTTGACGTTCTCGTGCCAGGTATTAAAGCTTACACTTGCTGCCCAAAGTTCATTAAACCTTTATTCATCCCTAGCGATCGGTTACTGCACCAGCGCCCTAAGGAAGCGTTGCATTTCCTCTATAAAACTCCGCTTTGGTGCTGCTTGAGCACCACCCACTCGAAGCAAAATTTCCTCTAGCTTTTCAGAGCTTGGCTTGAGCAGTTCTTCTGCAGCCAGTGTGTAAGCCTCATCTGACTCTAGCCAAATTTGCCAAGGCGACGGGTAACAGCGTAATAAAGCCGCTTGATCGAGTGGGCGTACATAGTAGCAAGGCTCAAACGTACTGAGAAAACGTTCGCGAATTTTACGCGCTGTGTAGCCGATCCCAACTGCGCCAATATCTTCTAGACGGGGAGCCAGCAAGATAACAGGGCGATCGCCAGCAACGGTGCAAACTTGTTCAACAGGTGACACTTCGACCGTAGATGGTGCGACAAAGAGAAAAACCTGGTCATTGGGACTTACTAGCTCTTCAACCGGGGTTGTTTGCCGCGCACCGGCTACATCTAAGCTACAAATTTGATGCGATAGCATTCCCCAGTCACGTCGGGCTAACGCAGCAGCTCCAGCATCAGTAAAAAATATTTTCAGCCCTGCACCTAGCTCGCTAAACACTGGAAGGTACTGAAGGGCGACTGGCGTAGGCTTTAGCTCTGGTAACAAGAGGTCAATCTGTAAACGGGTATAGCCAGCCGCGATCGCCGCTTGAGTGGCACTTTGCGCCTGCGCGATCGCATCATCTAAAGTCTGAGGAAAAGCAACCATGAGTGGTAAATGCTAAGGGGTAAAAAGCTGAAGCGTAAGCGAAGAAGTGCTGACGTAACCATCCTAAGCCTATTAGAACGGCTCCTTTTATAGAAAAGATGCAATATCACAGTACCAAATCTACCTTCAGGCGTACTTCACATGGCAGAGGTGAATAGATAAATCACTATTTAAGCTAGGCAATGTTAACGTTTGTAACCAAGGAGCAAACCGTGAATTACTCACTTAAGCTACTTGTAGGTTTTTTGGCTGCGGCTGGTGTAACCACAGGTATTAATCTCGTTGCTAATGCCCAGCAGACTCCGGATACAATGACGGCTCCTGCTGGTGCAGGTCAGGTAGACAGCCCAATACAACCCAGCCCTGCTCAAGCCGCACCTGGCGATCAAGCGCCAACGCAGCAAGCTCCAATGGAACAAGTGCCCACGCAAAGTGCTCCAGTTCAACCCTCTAGTACACCCCTGCAAAGCCCTAATCAGTCAAGCGTATCGGTTCCAGAGTCTTCGGCTTCACTTAGTATTGATACGATCGTCGAAAAAAGCGATTCCTTCAACATCCTTAACTCTCTACTGCGTGTTGCCGATCGCAATGGTGAGTTGAGCCGTCAGTTAGCAGGCGGGGGAACGTACACTGTCTTCGCACCGACCGATCGTGCTTTTGCTGCTTTACCTGAAGGCACGATCAAGCGGTTGGTGCAACCTGAAAACCTCGCCACGCTGATCAAAATTCTCAGCTACCATGTTGTTCCTGGCAAAGTTGATTCCAGCAAAATTGAATCTGGTGAAACAAAATCTGTCCAGGGTTCACCGTTAAACATTCAGGCTAATGCTGGCAGTGTGACGATTAACGATGCTCAAGTGATTCAAGCTGATATTGAAGCTCGTAACGGCGTTATTCACGCAGTCAACAAGGTCATCTTGCCTCCTGATGTGCAGGTAAGCATGGAAGTAGCACCTCAAGCATCGGGTTCTGTAAATCCAGTTAATTAAGAGTCTTGTTGGAAGCCTTCTATAGCCTACTTCTGAGCTAAGACTGCTTTCACAGACCAAATAGTCACCTAGCAAAAGCGGGGTCGGACACTAATTGTCTGACCCCGCTTTTGTTGAAGCTAATTTATGTTGAAGCTAGTTTATTTTCGTTGCCTCAGCTTTAAAGCTCTACAACGTAGACTGTTGCTTAACGGTTACGTTGACGGCGAGTCGTTCTAGGACATAGCTCTGTGTAAGCTTCAGGCTCTAGCCGCCAAATGGCATAGCCTTTTGCCAGTTTGGTAATTACAGCTTCGGTGCCTGCTGTGAGCAGCCGATTGGCAATTTCCAGCGATCGTTGGCGGTCTGGAACCACTTTTGCAAGACCATAGTACTTGCCATCAACCATCACAGCGGCAACCCGATATTCTTCCTCTGGTAGGCAGATATGGCAGGAACGATATTGGTCGCGAGATTCTAGTATTTTAGGAGTCTGGTCTAGGTGATTTGTGGGTGTTTGAGAGCGGCTGGGGGATGGCATGAACTTGACCTTTTTAAAAGGCTCCAGAGGGGATGATTTTAAGAATCAAAAGAAACTTTACTGGAATAGCTCTATTGTCTCTGCAATCTCTTCGTAACTGAAACCGTGATAACGCGCATTTTTACAGCCTTCTGGCGTAAGATACCGCCTACTGCTGTGCAATTTCCTCTTAACCCTTACGCGCCATACTGAAACTGTATGCCTCCTCAACTATATGCCTCCTCCCTGTCACCTTGTTGTAGCAGGCAATCCTGCTATTTTCTTCTTTACAACTTGGCATGGCGGAATGTCTCGTAGTCAGCTTCGACTTGGATGGCGTAATCGTGGGCATAGGTCAATACAGTCTGATGCCAGTCAATGGATTGGGCAAAGGCAATGAGGTCACCCGCGATCGCCGGACCCTGTTGTCCACTGCTTAACAAATGTCCCCAGGCCGCTATGCCTGCCATCGTCTCAATTACCTTACGCAGACGACCTAATTTGCCGTTCCACTGCTCGAGTTTCACGGCATCATCTGTAGGCTGGAGTTCGCGCAGAACGTAAGACTGACCGTCAAGTGATACTGTGTCTAACAAAGCTGGTGGTGCCCATTGTAGGCGCTGCTGTATGGTAACAATGCGTTCTGCTTGGGTTGCCCAATACGGCTGTGGCAAAAGTACGTAGGGCTGAAGGGAAGAGGAGACGCCCGTTTTAAGATCCAAAAGATAGTTGCTGTCAGGTGAACCGTTGCCTTTAACCAGGAGAATGTAACGTTCAAGCCCCAGGCTGCCAGTACCAGCAACGCGATAAGCGGCATCTAGCAGGCGGAAAAATTTTGGTTTCTTTTGCTTGGCTGCCCAAATTTCAAGCGATGCCTCGATCTTGTCCCGCTGGTTTGAGTCGATCGCTAGTGTTTTTTCGTCAATGAGAAGCCGTCGAGTTTTGCCAACCTTCTTCGTTCGCTCGTTTAAAAAGTCTTTACGTTTACGCTTTTTAAGACTTTGCAGTAGCTCTTTCACTAAGCCCGTAGCTGTCTCCCGGTTAACGATGCCAACTTGCCCCTTTGCCAGCACTTTAGTGTAAGCAATGAGAAAATTTTGGCAGAGCGCCCGAGCCTCGGCTTCTTCCAGCTTAAGGTTATGAGCTGCTACCAGGATTGAGGTAAGAAATCGTGCCAAATCCCAGGTGCAAGGTGCAAGAGCCGCTTCATCAAAATCGTTGACATCAAAATAGACGAGGCGATCGTTCCCTTTATAACTGCCAAAGTTTTCTAAATGCAAATCGCCACAAACCCAAACTGGTGGTGCTGTATTAAGTGGGGAACTAGCTGGAAGATCTTTGTAAAATAAGTGACAGGTGCCGCGCAAAAAGGCAAACGCATTTTCACGCATCGTTTGATACTTCAGGTCAAGAAGCTCTGGTTTACGGTTTTGATTAAACTGCTGAATGCGCTCAACAACAGTTGTCATAGTGTTTCTATCTTTTGTAAGTTGCTATAGCAAAAGTCAGATTGACGAGAGCGAGGTGCAGGGCTAAAACTCCTGGTAAGGGGTAACATTGCCACGACTCTTTTAATCCCAACATCCTAACTTCTGTGGCAACAGTTATACTTTTGGCGTGATTGACTTTTAGCGCTGTTGCAAGGACGGCTTTCTCCTCATCCCCTCGCTAAATGTCTGGGTTATGCCCAAGCATTGTCCAGTTTCATGCGTTAATACGCCTCTATCCCTACCGCTTCAAGGAAGCAAGAGCTGATTGTTCATGCTTTTAGAAGGAGTGTGGAGCATCCGTTTAAACAGACGATAATTGACTCGTTGGCGAATCAGGCAGAATAGGAAGGCAGTGGCAGTATGAGAGCGGCAGTGTGAGAAAAAGCTGCTCACCAAAATGAGTACGGTAAAGTACTTCAGCCTTAGAAGCCTGTCTTTCCACTTCGTTTATGCTCATCACGCTTTATGCTTACAGGTTCTACCAACGCTTCACTCGATCAACTTCGCGATACGTTACGACCGGGACAGCGTGAGATTGCGTTATGGACAGGCGGAGCATTGGCGGTTTCAGCAGTACCAGGAGCGGGAAAATCTACGGGGATGGCAGTTGCCGCCGCGATCGCTATTGCACAGCAGCAACTGCACGCTCGTCGTCAGTTGGTAGTAGTGACCTTTACGCGCTCGGCAGCAGCAAACCTGAAGACAAAGATTCGCGCCAACCTGAAAGCATTGGGGCTGCCGCCAGGGGGCTTTGTCGTACAAACGCTGCATGGGCTTGCCTGGTCGATCGCTCGTGCCCATCCAGCCTTGTCAGGTTTGAACCCAGATAGCGTCTTGGTAACACCCGATCAGAACCATCGGTTGATTCGTACCTGTGTTGAGCAGTGGATTTCGGCAAATGCGCGCCACTATCAAACGCTGCTAGAAGGACGGCAGTTTGACGGTGAGGAAACGGAGCGTCTACGCCGCCAGTCAGTGCTGCGAACAGAGGTGCTGCCTACGTTAGCAACCACAGTGATTCATGAGGCGAAGAGTTCTGGTTTATTGCCAGACGATTTGCGATCGCAGAGCAATGACATAGACGATCCCTATTCTGTGCTGACGATCGCGGCAGGTTTGTACGAGTTTTACCAAACCCAACTCCGCTTTCGCAACCTAATCGACTACGACGAAATGATTTTGGCAGCGCTGCGTGTGCTGGACGATCCCCAGGTGCGTCAGTCTTGGCAACAGCAGGTATTTGCTGTTTTTGAGGATGAAGCACAGGATTCCAGTCCCCTACAGACGCGGCTGTTAGAGATTTTGGCGGCTGACCCGGCTGACCCAACGAGCTACGATCGCATCAATCTCGTCCGAGTTGGCGATCCAAACCAGGCAATCAATTCTACCTTTACGCCCGCAGACCCCATCTTCTTTCGGGAGTTTTGCGAAGCGTGCCGCACTCAGAATCGGCTTGCAACGATGACGCAAGCGGGACGGAGTAGCCGTCCGATTATCGAGGCAGCAAACTTTGTGCTTCAGTGGGTGAACCAATCAAACCTTGCAGGCACAGAGCAACCGTTTCGTGTGCAGACCATTCGCCCCGTTGCGTCTAACGATCCTCAGCCCAATGCTAACCCTGTGCCAGAAGGACAAGGACTGGAACTCTATACACCCGAAGATGTGTACCAGACAGTAGAGCATATCGGTCAGCGAGTGCTGCAATTACTCAAGCAACATCCAGACGGGCGAGCGGCTGTGCTAGTGCGGACAAATGACCAGGGGCGCTTTGTAGCAAAGGAACTGTATCGCTGGTACGGGGATACCCTACCTGTGTATGAGGTGGGGCAGCGCGATCGCCAGTCCCACGTTCCGGCAGAAATGCTAACCCTACTGCAATTTCTCGATCGCCCCCACTCGCCCGATTATCTCAAAGCCGCTTTAACCGTTTTGGTGACGCGAAAGCGTATTTCCACTCAAGATCTCAACGCTCTTGTTAGCTTTCCAGAGCAATTCCTTTATCCCGGTCCTCTTGATCCAGTACAACCAGAAGCCGTTGTTGAAGCCCGCCGTTACTGCAATAGTCTCTTGAACGCCCGCTTGCAGCTTCCGCCTGCCCAGCTCATCCCCTTCCTCGCTTTGACGCTTGACTACGAGCAGACCGAGTTGGCAACTGCTGATAAGCTGACAGAACGCCTTGTCCAGCAGACAGAAAACAATGCGCTTTCAGCAATTCTAGGGATCTTAAGCGAGATTGTGGCTTCAGAGCAGTTCGAGCCGGTTGATGCAGACGATACTGAAGAGCGCTACACTCGCTCAGGGCAGCTTACTGTGATTACCATGCATAAAGCGAAGGGGCTGGATTGGGATTACGTGTTCATTCCGTTTTTGCATGAGCAAACTATTCCCGGTAGCCAATGGGTGCCACCGCAGGCACAGTTTCTGGGCGATTTTACGCTAGCAGAAGTTGCCCGTGCCCAGATTCGTGCCAGTTTACATAACCAGTTTCCGCTGCCATCGCTTGCCTCTGCTTGGGAGCGGGCTAAAAACCTTAAAACCGCTGAGGAATTCCGTCTCCTTTATGTGGCAATGACGCGGGCAAAACGTTTGCTGTGGCTCTCCGCAGCACGGAAAGCGCCGTTCACATGGAACAAGCCCGAAAACCTACAAGACCGTGAGCCATGTCCGGTGCTACCAGCTCTCATGGAACGGTTTCCTACCTCTGTGATGACTTAAGCGGTTCGGTTTTCCGATCGGGAAAATGAGAGCCTGACAGTGAAGATGAAAGAGACTAATTTGTTACCAGTCAGACGGCAGTCTTAGCCAGTCTGAAGCGAGTGCTTTCAGGCTAACTACTGAGGGTATTTCCTCCACGCATTGTAACAGTCTCTATCTAATGGCTCAAATTTGTGATTTGAGCAGCACGTTCTTGTAGAATGGCTTACATTATTTATGAGAGTACGTTGTAAAAGTTAACAAAAGTAGTTCAACAAACATAAGACTGCCGTGAGCGGCTAGATGGAGGCTCAATGGAAGCCCGTTTAATTAAATTTTTACAAGAAGAACTGGCGATTTCGGACTCAGCGATCGCCACAGTCAAGCGTCACCAAGAATTCAGTGCAACCCTGCTGCCGATGCTTCTCTGGCAGTATGGACTGGTGACGCTAGAAGAGCTTGACCGAATTTTTGACTGGCTTGAAACTGCCTAGTTTGAACGTCTTTTAACGTCGCGCCGTTCTAAATACTGGTGGCGGCGGGGGAGGAACCACAGGTGCTTTCATGTGATTCATCTTTTGGTTTAGTTCGCGGATACGGCGTGAAAGCAGGCGAATGATGTTAACAGCAATACCGGGCGTTTCGTCGATCGCCTCGTAAAGCTGCTGCTGTGTCAGCACCAGACAATCACAGATTGCCAGCGTGGTAACAGAGGCAGAACGAGGTTCTGCGTCAAAAAGAGACATTTCGCCAAAGCAAGCTCCTTGCTCAAGCTGCACAATTTCCTGTTTGCCGATGTGAACGCTCACTTTGCCGGACACTACCACATAGAGCGATCGCCCTTCCTGCCCTTCCGTAAAAATCGTGTGGTTGGTTGGAAACGACAACTCATCCATAATGGATGCCAACCGTACCAGAAAGTCATCCCGCAACTCTTTGAAGATGGGAACTTGCCGGACAAACAGTAAGCGATCGACGCTGGTTAACATAAATCGATAGCGGCTTGAGCTGGAGCTGAGACAAAGAACTCTAGACCCGAGACATGGAGACGTGAGTGGCTATACCAAGTGTCGGCTACGTAGTGAGCAGATCGATGTTAGACGATCGCAAAAATCTACGGTTGAGACAAGGCTTTTCCTAGAGTGCCCATGATGTGTCAGGAAACCTAACTAGATTGGTTCCAATCCAGTTCGATTTGGAAAATTAATCACATTATTGCCTCGTTTTGCGGTCTGGTTCACTGTTTTTGCCGAATTTGATGCAAATTCTCGCATGATCGTCTGCACTTGATCAGCCACTAACGGGTCTGGGTCATGAGTTAGCATCGGCAATAACCTCATCAAAGCACGCGGCGATGCCATTTTAAGGTATGCGAGCACTGATTCACGCACAAACCCCCTGGGATGTCGCAGGCAGGCAATTGTCTGTTCCGGTGTCAGACTCCAACGCGCCTGCCGCGCTAAGTGAAAGCAGCAGGCGAGCGACCAATCCGACAAAAAGTGACGCAAATCAAGTAAATGACGCAGTCGATCACTGGGAGCCATGGGTTCATAGCTCATTAAGTCTGACAAACTTTGTAATTTGTCTAGGTCAGAGTTGCGATCGAGCAAGCTTAACAAGGCACGTTTACTGGGAATATCAAGCGTATTGTCCAAAATTTCGAGTCCACGTGCCATGCTACTGCGCGAGTTTGACTGCAAGTTAAACGCAGCGGCTTTAATTGACCCGATCGGGTACAAAAACTTCATGAGTAGAAATAGGCGCTCTTCAGCATCAGCCTGCAAATCGCGTAGGGAGCGTCGCAAAAGGTCTGCCTCACGCCCCCAGACTTGCGTCGGTGTCAAGTCAAGTAGCGCGGCATAAAGCTGCCCTACAAACATGAGTTCGTGGTCAATCAGTCGTTCAATGCCACGTCTGCCTAAACGATCGGACACACTATCAATCCCCAAATCACGAGGCATTTCTAGCAAAATACGCAGAATGCTTCGGCGATCGGTGCCCCATGCTGTCATCAAGTGAGCAATCAGCGCATCTAGTGCCTCTAAGGTGCCAATTTGCCCGATCGCTCGCCATGCATGGAGTCTTACTAGCTCAGGCTTATGCGTGTCTTCTGCTAGTTCTACTAGCATGGGAATGGCATCATTCTCCAAGCGCACTAATGCCTGCATCGCTGCTTCGCGGGTGGACTTGTAGTACAGCCCACGTAATAACGATGGGTAAAATTCCTCAAGATGAGTGGAAGCGATCGCCTCCAACAGCGCACAGCGTACCCGTAACGACTCGTCCTGTAGCAAGTCTGGAATATAGAGCCGCAACGCTTGTAGATAAACGGCCTCTCCCAACGCACGACAACCCATAACGCGTTCTTTCTCCTGCTTATGGGTCAGCATAAACCGTAGCGTATTGGTAGCTTCTGCCTTTTGTGTGGGGTTGCCCCGTCGCATCATCAGTGATGCTGCTGTCCCTCGCACCACTGAATCGACCTCTGGACGCAGGTAAGGGCGTAATTGACGAATATCTGGCTGGTCTTCAGTCAACCAGACATAGCGTAATGCCACCGCTAGCACTTCTGGCGAGGGCGATTGATCAATCAGCGATCGCACCTGTTCCAAATAAGCTGGGTTAGGGGATGCCAGCATTGCTTCTAGGCTTTTGCGCTGCAAACCAGGTGATAGTTTTGCCAGCAAGGGAGCTAGTACTTCACCGACATTCTTATGGTCAAGCTGGCTTAACAGTTCAATGCAAGACCCTTTGTGTACGTCCGTTCCAGGCTGATCCAACGCTTCGATTACTGCTCGCTTCAGTTCCCGCAGATCAACATCCCCACTGAGTTGTCCCCGCTCGGCGCTCATGACTAGGAGACCAACATACTTGCTACGCAACAGCCAGATCGTCAGAACCCAAAGCAACGATAGACCGACGACGACGGGCAGAAGCCAATTAACTCCCATGTCACCCAGGCTAGTGTTACGGCTAAACCAGACCAACACCAGCAGCGCTAGCCCAGTGGCACCAGTAGACAGTGGCTCGGCAATGCCTCGCACGATGGACTGGATGCCACTCCGCATACTGTCGGGAATCGGCTGAAACAGTACAGGACCTAAGCTGGCAAACAGAGTGTAGTGCAACAATTCATCCAGAAACTTGAGCACCACTAGGCTGACAAAGAGTCCTAGTACCCATCCTGTTGGCGCGATCGTCATTGCCACTGCCCCCAGAATGCCAATCATGCCTGGTAGCAGCATTGCGGTTGCAAAGACGCCAATGCGCTCAATCACACGACTAGAGGCTAGCCACTGCATTGCCAGTTCACAAACACCTAAAATGGCGCTAAACCAGCCTAAAAAACTAGCGATCGCTGCGTCAGAATTTTGTTGTCCCAAAAACTGAGCGATCGTACCTGCATTACCAAAGAGCTGAAGCTGACGGAGAAACTGAAAATCGATCAGCAGCAGTAGCACCTGCGCCAGAACAAAAAAAGTAAACAGCAAAACGACATAGCGCCTGAGCGGACCCTGCAAGCGGCGATTAGCAAACTCACTCAAGCGATCTTCAGAAGTGCGTCGCAGCGAGTCTGGAAACGCTTGCTGGTACGACTGGCTTAAATAAAAGAGAATGCCTGCGCCAATGATCATCATCAGGCAAGCCATCGCTACAACGTTTTTTAACCCGACCCAGGCGATTAGAAAGGTCAAGGAAAAGCCACTGATGACATCGGCAACGAGAATGCCACTGCTAATCAGCGGATAGGTACGCTTAATCTCCCGAATATTAAAAAGTTGATTGGCTGTAATCGACGTATTGAGGTCATTGAGGACATAAATCGCCTCTAGCCAAAGCCGCATGAGAAAGATTGTAATCGCGATGACAGTTGCCCCCCAAAGGGACGACTGATTGTCTAATCCAAACCAAAACAGCAGTAGCGGTGCTGCCATGAGCAATGCCGTGAGCACCAGCACTCGCCGGAGTGGTAGCACCTTCTGCAACTGTGAGTAGACAAAGCCTAAGCCTGAACCAATGCCCGCACTGGCAATATAAATCCAGGGCAACCCATCTTCCGCATTGTATTTCTGCAAAAACAGCGCGACTGTGCTTGCCTCAAACCATACCAGCCCGATCGACGTGATTGTGTAAAAAGCAAACATCAGAAACGTGCGCTCACTCTCCTCAGGACGGAGATTGACCCACCGCAGAAGTTTCTGCTTCAAACTATGATCACTAAGCCACTGGCGCTTGAGTTCCATGCCGCGTTTGCATCCTATATGCGTAGCCGAACCCTGATGTCTCTTTGACCCCAACAGGCACCTGTCGATCGCTAGCATCGCACCTTGTAACTTTTGAAAGCGCGATTGTTACGGAGTCATCGTTGGATAGAGCAAGCCGTTGTTTGCCCCTACAAGCGATCGGTTACGAGCAGAATTAAATTGGTTTAACTTAGCTTGCCCCGAATGGCTTTCATTTTAGATAGCTGCTGACCATTCAGGGCAAAAATTTCTGACATGAACCCTGTGAGCACACTAAAAAGGCACCCCAAACGTAATCGGAGTGCCTCTATCAGTAGCGCGTTTAGTCAGCTTATCAAACAGCGCTACTCACTATTTTTTAGGAGCCAATAGCATCATCATGTTGCGTCCTTCTCGCTTCGGCGCTTGCTGCACTTCGGCAAGCTCCTGAAGATCGCCTGCCATCCGCTTTAGCAAATCTTCAGCAATGTCGCTATGCTGAATCTCGCGTCCCCGGAACATAATGGTTGCCTTTACCTTGTCACCATCTTTCAAAAACCGCTTCGCCTGGTTGATCCGCACCTCGTAGTCATGCGCTTCAATCTTGTAGCGCATCTTGACTTCTTTAACGTCAACGGTGTGCTGTTTCTTCTTCGCTTCACGAGCCTTCTTTTCTTGCTCGAACTTAAATTTGCCGTAGTCCATGATGCGGCAAACAGGTGGATCGGCTTTATCGCTGACAAGAACCAGATCCAGGTCTTTTTCTTCAGCGATTTGCATGGCATCGCGGGGAACCATAATCCCTAGCTGCGCACCATCCGAGTCGATCACTCGAATTTTCGGAAAGCGAATCCGTTCGTTAATTGCTGGTAAATCGCGATTTGGTCTTCTCTCAATTCTTTCAATCACAGGCATTTGATGGTTGGCAAAGTAGGGGTTGACAACTGGAAATCAGTCTTCAAGCGTGGACTGGATGGCGTGTCGTCAATTGCTAGAGTACAAAGGTGCCAGAAAACAAGTAGTCATAGATGACCAGTTTGTGAGTCGGGCATGGACTAGCTACTTGCTATTCTACTCAGTCCGTCGAAAATTCTGCTTAATTGTTACGTAAGTTCCAAGAAGTCAGAAAAGCTGAGGACATGGCTGCTGCAATCTATGCCTTTAAGTTATGGGCATTTAGCAGTCTGTCTAGTAACGCTTGCAACCTTTAGTGAGCGATCCCTCTACAATGCAGTCCTTCTACTAGCTAATCAAGGGAGTTAGCAGTAGCGGCTCACATCCTCGCCGCATTCATCAGCTAGGTAACACAGCGATCGAAAGCGCAGCGCTACAACCTGTTCATAGAAAGGGTTGAGCTTGCAGAGAGGCGGGATGGAGAAAAGGGTGCGATCGAAGAGTTTAATGGTGCGCTCAAAGGGGCAGCGACCTGGGATGATTTGGCAAAAGGTTCTTGCTGTTCCGGCGTCATGAATAGCAATGTTATCCAGCCATTGGCGGATCGGTTGAAGTGGAGCGAACCGATTGATCCGTGGCGTGACTTGCTGGGATGATGTCGTTAGGTCAAGGGCTGTTTCTGTAGTAATCCAAACAAACTGTTCGACTTGAGCACTGGCAGCGGTGGCGTTAGAGTGGTTCATTTCTTCCTCTCAAGAATGAGATATGAGAAAGCTTTTTGGTGGTCGTCTGCTAGTGAGGCAGATGTTATCCACAGAGCGTTCTGATGAGCGTTTTGTGGTGCTGTGAATCATTTACTCTGATACGTTTATGCTGCCAGCCTTTAAAGAAATCTTAATGGGCAGGATTACTGAAAGATCGGTCGCTGCTATTTCAGTTTTCAGCGACTTTACCCAGGAAATGGGTGGGATGACGGAAGATTGATCGGCAGCACCGTTTTGACTGCTCACCCTTAGCAAATCTGTAATGATCTATGACACTTTTACCGTCCTAGTAAATATGCGATACAGAATAGCGCTACGTCTTTGCTCAACCTGCTTATTTCTAGAACGTTATGCGTCTTTCCCATCCGCCGTCATCACCTGAGACCGAAACGCGTACCCGCATTCTTAAGTCGGCGCTGAAGCTGTTTGCAAAATTGGGCTACGACGGTACAACAACTCGTGACTTGGCTGAATCTGCTGGGATCGCTGAGGGTACGCTGTTTCGTCACTTTCCGAATAAGAAGGCGATTTTAATTGAGGTGGCGACGCAAGGGTGGGTCGAAATCTTGACGGACTTGCTAACAGAACTGAGCGAAATGGGTAGCTATAAGGCAGTAGCGCAAGTGATGCGGCGACGGATGCTGAATTTGCACAAGAACGCCGATATGCTGAAGGTCTGCTTTATGGAGGCACAGTTTCACCCAGAATTGCGCGATCGCATCCAGCTTGAAGTCATTGATAAAATGACGGATGTTGCAGAAGTCTTTTTTCAATCTGCAATGGATCAGGGCATTTATCGGCGCATGAACCCAAAGATTGTGGCGCGGGTGTTCCTGGGTATGTTTGCGGTGGCGGGCTTCAGTCAGGACACGATTATGGGAGAAGGGTCATCGCCTGCTGAGATGCAAGAAATGGCGGAAGGGCTGGCAGACATCTTTTTGAATGGCGTGCTGGTCAAGAATGGAAGCTGAAACGCTAAAGGATGAAGGCTAAAAGGTTTGGGTGGGTTAGGATAGAAAGCCTGCAATTTGCGTTAAGTGAAACTACACCGTTGAGTTACTACCGTCAAGAACCTGATGTCTTTGCGATCGCCGACCTCCATCGGTTGCGTGGAGAAATCTTGGCGTGTCCCTATTTTGCGGTGAATAATCTGAACCGCGATTTTGTTGGTACGAAGGGCTTCTCAGTTGTGTTTCAGCAAACTGGGCTAGAGACAGTGAAGCAACAGTTTCCCTTTTTCACGCCCTATCTCGATCGTGCCTTGCAACCTTACTGCAATGCCTTTTACCTCAATCCGCTGCTGCTAAAGGAAGGGTCGCGGGTTGATCCCCATATTGATCGATCGCTGCGATCGTACTGCAAAACGGTGGAGCCACCAGCGATCGTAAGCGTCCTTTACGTGCAGGTGCCAACCAATCTACAGGGTGGGGAACTGGTACTACGAAATCATCGGCAGCAGGTGGGGCAGATTAAGCCAACATTTAATACGCTGCTTCACTTTCAGGGCGATCTGACTCATGCTGTAAACCCTGTGAGAGTTAGCGGCACACGCTTGAGTCTGGTATGTGAGCAATACAGTTTGAGTGCGGCTGAGTTGCAGGAGATTCCTGAGTTTACGATCGAATCTAGAGCCGCGAAACCAAAACGGGCAACTGCAAGAAGATGAGAGTAGCTCTAGATCCCCAACTTCTAGATCCTGGTTAGCTTGCAGGATGGCTACAGCAAGCAGTGGGGGATCTGAATCGCTGCTTCTTCTGATTGGCAAGGCTGGAAATGACAGAATGAAGCAGGCGGTTCTCTCACTAATTCCAGCGTCATGCAAACTCTAGACCGAAATCCCTCTTTGATCGCTGCGTTACAGACTCGACGGACTAAATTGGCAGCTCTAGTAAACGTGCCTGTGCTGCTGTGGTCTGGGAGCAGCAGTCCGCGAAACTTTCGGGCAAATACCTTTCCGTTTCGTGCTAGCAGCCACTTTCTCTACTTTGCAGGGCTACCGCTGGAAAATGCTGCGATTTGCTTAGATAGTGGCAAGCTGGTCTTGTTTATGGATGAGGCGAGTCCAGGAAGCGCGCTGTGGCATGGAGAGTCGCCAACGCGAGATGAAATTGCCGCGGCGATCGGTGCCTATGATGCGTATCCCTTAGCAGAGCTAGACTCTCAGTCAGAGATGGCAACGATCGCAGTGCAGGATGCTACGACTCGCTCGCACCAAGCTAGAGTTCTCAAGCGTGCGATTGCATCAGCCGATGATTCCCAAGGTTTTGACTTGGCGTTGGCACAGGCGATCGTCTCCTTACGAACGACCCATGATGACTTTGCACTGGCAGAATTACGAAAAGCAGCTACGGTCAGCATTGCTGCTCACAAAGCAGGTATGGCAGCAACGCCCTACGCCCGTACAGAAGCAGCAGTACGAGCCGCTATGGAGAGTGTCATTATTGCTAACAATATGACCTGTGCTTACACAAGCATCGTCACGGTTCACGGCGAAGTGCTGCACAACAATCAGTATCACCACCCAATGCAACCAGGGGATCTGCTGCTTGCAGATGTGGGCGCAGAAGCTGCCTCTGGTTGGGCATCGGATATTACCCGTACTTGGGCGGTAGCGGGCAAATTTTCGCCGGCACAACGGGCAATTTATGATGTGGTGTTGGCAGCGCATGATGCCTGTATAGCCGCTATACGCCCCGGTGTGGAGTATCGTGAACTGCACTTGCTAGCAGCACGGACGATCGCGGCGGGCTTAGTAGATTTAGGTATTCTGCGTGGGCAGGTAGATAATCTGGTTGAGCAGGATGCTCATGCGCTGTTCTTTCCTCACGGAGTAGGGCATCTTTTGGGCTTGGATGTGCATGATATGGAAGATTTGGGCGATCTGGCAGGCTATGAAACTGGGCGCGTGCGGAGCGATCGTTTTGGGTTGAATTATCTGAGGCTCGATCGTCCACTGCAAACAGGTATGGTCGTCACGATCGAGCCAGGTTTTTATCAAGTGCCCGCCATTTTGCAAGATCTAGAGCGTCGATCACGCTATCAAGCGGTTGTGGATTGGGATCGTCTGGCTCAGTTTGCTGATGTCCGTGGCATTCGCATTGAAGATGATGTGCTGGTGACGGCAACGGGTTCAGAAGTGCTGACAGCGGCATTACCGACGAAAGCGGAGGCGATTGAGCAGTTGGTGCAGAGCTAAACAAGCTGCTTCTTGCCTCATTCAAGCTGCTCCACAATTCAAGCTGCTCTAGGCGTTGCACCCATAGTTGTCAGAGTTAGTAAGAGAGCGTTAGCCCATTCAGCGATCGCGCCATGCTTCCAATCTCCTACTAATCCAACTGTCTTCCGAAGACGATCCCCATCTACTCACTCTGTAGCTTGAGAAAGAGGACTTAGTAGCCAAAATCCTTTATTATAAGTGCCACACTGCCATGTACATGTAAGAGGAATCAAGGCATATGGCTAATTTTGTAGACAAGATTGAGCGGTCTAACACGAATCCTAACGATCCTAGAAATCGTGAAGTCGTCTATGCGGCTTGGGATGACCCTCAAATTGGTAACCTTGCTACCCCCATTAATGCGTCTGGTCTCGTACGCGCATATATCAATAACTTGCCTGCCTACCGCCAAAATTTGTCTCCTTTGCGGAGAGGACTTGAAGTTGGTTTGGCTCATGGTTACTGGCTACTCGGTCCCTTTATCACATTTAATCCGCTGCGCGATACAGAGGTGGGTTCCATTGCAGGGTTACTTGCTACTCTTGGCACTCTTTTGATAGCTACGCTGAGCCTTTCGCTCTATGCCGCTAGCAATCCTCCAAGCCCGATTGCAACTGTCACCGTGCCTAGCCCACCACAACTGTTAAGCACGTCTGAAGGCTGGAACGAATACGCCACTGGCTTTTTCCTGGGTGGTGTTGGCGGTGCTGTGTTTGCTTACGGCTTAGTGACAAACATCGCCTTATTCCAGAAATATTTGAGCTTTGTTGCTCAGTAACCTTTAAGTTTGCTGAACAGCAAATGTCTTGATGTTTTGATCGTGAAGAAAAATCTAGAGCAACGTTGCTCTAGATTTTTCTTGTTTAAAGAAGCATTTTAAGTACTTATGAGGCTGCGTGGAGAGAGTATTTAGGTAAAGTAGCTCCATCAGCATTCAAAAATTTTACCTATGACCCGAATTTTACTGACAGGTATCACTGGGCAGGTTGGTCAGGAACTCCAGCAAACCCTGGTTTCTCTGGGAGAAGTCGTTAGCGTGGGGCGCGATCGCGTCGATTTTTCGCAACCAGAAGCCGTACAACGGGTGATGGAGACTGTGAAACCCACGATCGTCGTCAATGCGGCTGCCTATACTGCGGTTGATAAAGCCGAAAGCGAACCTGACCTCGCCAAGTTGGTGAACGCTGTTTCGCCCGGAATCCTTGCAAAAGCCGCAAGCCGCATTGACGCAGGGCTGATTCACATCTCTACCGATTACGTGTTTGATGGCACGCAAAGTTCGCCCTACCTGGAAACGGATGCAACCAATCCGTTAGGGGTGTATGGCTCTACAAAGCTGGCAGGTGAAGCAGCGGTGCGTGCTGAGTGCGATCGTCACTTCATCATTCGTACTGCCTGGGTCTATGGTGCGAAAGGTAAGGGCAACTTTGTCAAAACAATGCTGCGGCTGGGAGCCGATCGGGAAGAAGTGCGCGTCGTGACTGATCAAATTGGTGCGCCCACCTGGTCAAAAGATTTGGCTAGGGCGATCGCCCAACTTGCACCCCAATTATCTGCCGATACGGTCGGCACCTATCACTACACTAACAGCGGCGTGTGTAGTTGGTACGATTTTGCGATCGCCATCTTTGAAGAGGCACAGCAACTCGGCTTTCCCCTTAAAATCCAGCGCGTCATCCCTATTACTACGCCCGAATACCCCACCCCAGCCAAACGTCCTGCTTTCTCTGTCCTCTCGCTCAAAAAAATCTCGACGCTCTTAGGTACGCACCCTCCCTACTGGCGACAAAGCTTGCGAACAATGCTGCAAGAACTGCGGTCAAACCCTTAAATTACTTCGGTTGAGCAGATAATATTTTGTTTTCTCTCAACTAACAGTTTTAGGGTTTCTGAAGTTTGTCTGCCAGTATTCAAGACTAAGCTGATGCCTTAAGCGTCTCTCTTTTGACGAGAAGTTTAAGGCTCTTGCTGCATTTTTGCATATGCTTCGTAAACGCCCTGGACGTTGTACCAGTTAAGAAAAATGCGGGCAACTTCGAGAGCAAGTTGGGGTTTACCCCGATCGATCAGCCACTGTAGGAGGGGAGCCATTGTGCGTTCGTTGAGCTGTCCGTCGATCGACAGAATGCCCCACAACAAGCGATGCAGCCAGGTCATCTGGATCATCAGCCGCACGTTCCAGGTCGGATGCTTTTGGTAGAACAGCACGCCCATTTTGCCGCGCTCGATTTCTTTGTCGATCAAGTTTGGGAGTTGGCTGAGAGCAAAGGGCGGATGCCAGTGATAGCCGACAGCATCAGGGCATTTAATGAGCGTTAAGCCTAGCTGCTTCAAACGCACACCTAGCTCCAGATCTTCCCAACCGTAGAGTTGAAAGCGGGTGTCAAACAGCCCAGCTTTTTCCAGCCAGGTACGAGCGATCGCCACATTTCCAGTGGCAAAATAGGCGGCTGAGAAATCGGTGAGCTTGTACGGTTCTGCAGTTGGATCGTCAAAGTTAGCGGTGTTGATGACGCGACCGTAAGTGAAGACGGGAGTGGGGAGTGGGGAGTGGGGAGTGGGGAAATTTTGAATTTGTTTCAAAGGCTGACCGCTGACCGCTGACTGCTGACCACGCTGCAAGCCTTCGGCATGTGCCTGGAGAAAACCCTCAGTGACGACTAGATCGCTGTCGATGAAGATGATGGTGTCACCAGACGCTTTTTCAACACCTAGATTACGTGCAGCAGCGGGACCCTGGTGATCTTGTTGGAACAGTCGAACATGAGGAAATATGCTGGCGTTGGTTTGGAGCCAATCGACGGTGCCATCGGTAGAACCATCATCCACAACGACAACCTCGTAGCCTGCGATCGCGCCTGCATCAAATGTCTGCTGCTCTAACGCTTTCAGGCACTTTTCTAAAATCGGTTTGCGGTTGTAGGTCGGAATGACCACACTGAAAAACACGGCGACTCCTGGGAAAGTTGTTGGTTGTCAGTTATTGGTTGTTAATTTGGCGATCGCACAATGCACTCTAAAAACTAACAACGAAGTCTTTGATAACTCTCTTACTGCAAGTAAATAGATGGGGCTGTATTCGTTGCTCGCAATCGAGCGTGTTGCAGTACAACTACGCACTTTAGTTTGCTTTAGCCACTCTAGGCTACCAGATGGCGTCTCTGTAGAGTATTCCTGACGCAGTGCTGAAGCCCTTTGGTTCCGCTAGCACGGAAGCGGCAAGGGGCAATGTGGTCTAAGCGCAACTACAAGTGAGCGTGTAGCAGCACGTCCGATTAGGAGCAATAGGGAATCAGTTGCCAGTAAGCTCGCTACTTGGCAGTGGATTCATCCCCTGAGATGGTGCCAACCCGATCGCTCAACTCTCTTAATTGCTCATTCAACTCTCGCTGACGCTGAAGCAACGTATCGAAGTCAGTGCGTGTGGCAAAGTTTGCTCTGCTGAACTGGAGTTGCTGATTGACTTGATCCAGACACGCATTCATCCCAGCGGCAAATTCATAGCGGGTGATCGGGCGATCGCCCTGATACATCCCATTGGGAGTGCCAGAAATACAGCCTGTTTTAGGTTCTGGTTGAGTGGGTACTGTCTGTGCGGTGGCTGCTGTTGTATGGACAGCGATCGCCAGCGGCAGCGCCAAGACCGTGCGAGTTAATATTTTCTGGGCAGACTTCATCACAACAATCGCTCCTAACCTGCAATCCCACCTTAGCAAACGAAATTACGAACTTAGCGCATCAGAAAGATAGTCGGCAGCCGCTTCTACTAGGGCGATCGCGTTTTCATAAACCATGCGTGTCGGTCCCAAAACGCCGACGCTGCCAACGGGTACAGAGTCTTTGTGATAGGTCGAAGAAATCAGTGTGCAGGTTCGCATAGGTTCTAACGGGTTTTCTGCACCAATCCGAATGGTGACGCGCTTACCGGGCTGCTGCAAGTCTGACCGCTCAAAAATCAGCGGCACAAGCTGATGTTGTTCTTCTTCTAGCAGGTGAATAATTGTTTGCACCTGCTGGAGTTCTGAAAATTCTGGCTGACGCAGCACTTCTGCTAGCCCACTAATAACAATCTGGGTAGGAGCAGGCGGCTGCGAACGGCGGGTTAGCTCCACCAGGATCGTTCTCAGGAGATCGGCGTAACGTTCAAATTCGCGATCGAGTTCACTCCAGTCAATGGTTGCCAGCTCAGCGATCGCGCGACCCCGCAACTGGCTGTTTAAAAAGTTGGATAAGATTTGCAGTTCGCGCTCTAGCAAATCGGCATCCAGGTTAGCTGTATCAGCCGATAGCGGCAACTCAATGAGGGCTGATTGAGTTTCGTAAGAATCCGTCACAAAAATCAGCATCACCCGAGTCGTATCAACTGGCACAAGCTGTACATGACGCAGATGGCTGGTGTGTGTTTGCGGTGTAGTGATTAGCGTGATGTAGCCGCTGACAGTTGCTAAAATTTGCGCGGCTCCCCGCAGTACCGCTTCAAAGCTCCAGTCTTCCGCATTCAGGCGATCGTTAAGCAGATGCGCCATTTGCTGGGTCGAGTCGTGGGATGGCACGATCAACTGGTTCACATAGATGCGATAACCAGAGTCAGATGGCACGCGACCGGCTGACGTGTGCGGCTGAAAGAGCAGCCCACCTTTTTCCAGTGCCGCCATCGCATTACGGATCGTGGCAGAACTGACGCTCAAGTTATAGTCCCTCACCAAGGCTTCGGAGCCAACGGGTTCAGCAGTGGCAATATAGTGGCGGATAGTTGCCCAAAGTACTTGCTGCTGGCGGTTTGTAAGATTGACCAAATTGGACATTCTTTAAAGGGCGAATCGTAAAAAGGTTTGAAGCGGTGTCAATGCATTATGAGGTCACATCGACAGAACGAAGGCAAAACTTAACGGGATCAAGGAAATCAAAGGTAAGATGCACAACCTATGATCAAGATAGCAGATGCACTGCTGCCGTTTCTGCCTTAGGTGCCACTAAGTAAACGGCATACATAGCGAAACTATCATTAGACAATTTGTTACAACACTTTGATGGCGTGACACTGAAGGATTAAACATCAAACCAGCAGTCTGTCATCAGTATTGGGCTATGGATGGGTCAACCGCGATCGCATACGCATCAATACCACCCACTACGTTTCTAACCTGCGTGAAGCCCTGAGTCTGTAACCACTGGCACATCTGCGCCGATCGCACACCATGATGGCAAAGGACGATCGTTTCCTTCTGTGGGTCGAGCCGCGTTTGGATATCGCCCGACCACTCGGCAAACTCACTGAGCGGTAAATGTTCAAAGCCGTCAAGTTTAGCAAGCGCTAGTTCACTCGCTTCGCGCACATCCACAAACTGCACTGCATCAGAGGGCGTGGCTAAACGCTGTGCTAACTCTGCAACCCGAATTTGAGGCAACGGTTGGCTAGATTGGGCGGTCATAGGAGAACGAAAACTCGACAATTTATCTTGCTTCCGATTGTAACAGCCTTGCATTGATCGCTTTCTCTTTCTGCTACTCCAACTCGATCGTCTAGTACTGAGTCTCTTTTTATACGCTACAAATCAAGATTCCTCTATCGCAAATTTTCTCTTTTTAAAGAAATTGAGGGGTATCAATCGGGGAATCTACCGCCAGCACTTTTTGCATTGGTATAACAACTCGTACTGCTTGATCACTCTTACATTGTTACTAAGAGGAAAGCAAGCTTCATCCATAGGAAAAGAGCAGTTGTCATGGCGCTTAGTGACTGCCATAACCCTGGACTGAACCAACGTAAGGCAACACTGTTGCGATTAAGAAAATCGTTAATTGCACTGCGACAATGGTGGGACCAGATGGCAAATTAAATGCGGCTGAAAGCACCATTCCGACTACGGCGCTGAAGGCTCCTAACCCTGCCGACAGCAAAACATAGTTGGTAAAGTTTCGACTAAGCAATCGTGCAGCACAGGCAGGAATGACCACAAAGGCACTCACTAGCAACACCCCGATCGCCTTGATAGAGATGCCCACGACCAACGACAACAGCACAATAAAAGCGGTGCGATGAGCCGATACTGACACCCCACGGGCGATCGCCAATGGTTCATGCAGCGTTACCAACATCTGCGTTCGCAACGTTAGCCCAACCAGCACTACGCAGACAATAAGCAGCAAACTGCTAAACACTAAATCGAGTTCTCGGACTGCCAGAATATCGCCAAACAAAAGGTTATTGAGTCCCCCTTTGTACTCCCCCACAAAACTGAGGATGATAATGGCGATCGCTAAAGAAGACGAGTAAATAATGTTGAGCAACGCATCCGTCCACAACCGAGTTCGCTCCAGCAAGTAAGTCACGCCCAGCGCAAACAAAACAGCAAACGGCAGCAACACCACTGATGGATTGATGCCCATCAATAGACCAATGCTGATACCCAATAGTGCTGCATGACCGAGTGCATCACTAAAAAAAGATAACTGCCGCAAAATCGTAAAGCTGCCGAGCATTCCACCCATTAACCCTGTAAGAACGCCGCCGATCATAGCTCGCTGCATGAAGGGAAATTGAAAGAGTTCGATGACGCGAGCTAGTTCAGCTTGAAGAGACATGGGATTGAGTTAATGGAGTAAAGGGAGTGGAGTGAAGGGGGAAAGCAGTGAGGTGGTAGTGAAGTAAGGAGGTGAAGAAATAATGTCCCCTTCTACTTTTTCACTTCTCACTCCATAACCCTTTCACCCTTAATGCTGATGCCGATAGCGAACGAACTCAGAACCATATGCAGCGGAGAGGTTATCGGGAGACAGTGCCAATTCCGGGACACCCTGACAGAGTAGAGTGCGATTAAGACAGAGGACACGATCGCAGTGTCGTCGCACCATATCTAGATCGTGGGAAATCTGCAAAATAGCCCAGCCCTGCTCTTGCTTGAGTTGATACAACAGTTGATAAAACTCTGACTCGCCACGCACATCTAAGCCAGCAGGAGCCTCATCGAGAATCAACAAACGGCGCGGGTAAACCAGACAATAAGCCAGCAAGACGCGCTTAGTTTCGCCGCCGGAAAGTCTGCTGATAAGTTGATCTTTAAGGTGCGTTGCATCAACCCGTGCCAGCGCTTCTCGAACGGCGTAATGACGTTTTCTATAATTTGCCCAGGGCAACTGAAACCCCAACCGATCCCACCCCAGCCCCACCAGTTCTGCCACTGTCATGGGAATGCGGCGATCGAACAAGAAGTTTTGCGGTAAATAGGCAATTTGCTGACGGAGCCGTGGTGGCAGAAAACCTTTGCGACTAAGGGGTTGCCCCAGAATCACAATCTCACCCGCTTGTCTAGGCAAAATTCCCAGCAACGCTTGCACCAGCGTACTTTTGCCTGCACCATTGGGACCCACGATCGCTGTATCAGTGCCTGCCTCTAGTGCAAACGAAACATCCTGCACTGCTGCATAAGTCTCCCGGTAAACGGTTAGTCGTTCAATTGATAACACCGTGTCGCTCAATCAACACCTCATTTATTAAGTAGAACAGGGAAGGAGTGGAAGGGTAGAAAAGTAAAGGAGTGGAAGAGTGAAGGAGTGGAAAGGTTGGAAAGTGGGAGTAGAAGGATCAGGAGATAAATTACCCCTCCGTCTCTTTACCTCTTCACCCCATCACTCCATCACCTCAACCCACTGAGGCACTACCGCTACGGACTTCGCCAACCTAAGAGGCAGCCAAGATTGGGTCGATCGACGCGTAAATGCTGTTACCAAAGTTTTGACATTCTGCCGCATGGTGGTGATGTAGTAGTCAGGTTGCAGCGCCTCTGTGCCTCCAGTTTCCATCGGGTCAAAGGTGCTGACTCCCACATTTAGGTCGTTAGACAGCGCAGCAAAGGCATCTTGCCCTCCCTGCGGTTCCGTTAGCAGTGTTTTCAGATTGGTTGCCTTAACGGTATCAATCACCTGCTTGACATCAGCAGGCGATGGGTTCTCTTCTGGTACATCCACCAGAAAGTTGGCTTTCAAGCTATAGCTTTGGGCAAAGTAGGGTGCAAAGTCATGAAAGGCGACAAAGGTTTTATTTGCATACGGTTGCAGCAGCTTCGCGGTTTCGGCATCCAGATCCCGCAATTTCTGAGTGAAAGCGACCGCATTGGCAGTATAAGTCTCCTTGCCAGCAGGGTCGGCAGTAATCAGCCCATCCCGAATGTTTTCTACCTGTTGAATTGCGCGTTTAGGGTCAAGCCAAATATGGGGATTGAATGCTCCATGCTCATGTCCGGCTTCAGCTTTTTTCTCATTTTCATGATCGTGGTCGTGATTCTCTTTATGGCTACCTTCGATATCTTCAGTGGCAATGGTTTGAATGCCTTTACTAGAGTCAATAATTTGGAGATTAGCGTTGCCTGCATTTTTAACCAGATCTTCCAAAAAATCTTCTGTCTCTAGCCCGTTTTGCACCAGCACATCGGCTTTAGCCAGTTTTTGGGCATCGTCTGGTTTCGCCTGGTAATCATGGGGACCCACATTGGTAGGCAAGAGTTGGATCACGTCTGCCCGATCGCCCGCTACCGCCTTTGTAAACTGGCTCATCGGTAGAAACGTGGTGACAATCTGCAATTCTTTAGCCGCTGCCACTGGAGATGATGCTGCTTGGGACGCTTGTGTCTGATCTGAAGGTGTATTGGTTGCACAACTGCCTAAGCTAAGGGCGATCACAGATACAACGATCATCGACAACCGACGGGCACGGCTCGATCGTTGTAACCCTACTTTGAGAGGAACCATGTTTATACAATGAGAATCATTATCACCCGCTCATTCTACAGCAATTGCCGTAAAAAGTAATTTGCCTGTTAGGTGAAGCTGTGACAACGTGTTTACAGCGATCGCGGCTTACTGCTGTATGGCGATCGAGTACAGCCGTTTCAGTCCTTCGTTCAACCGTGTTAGGGTTGAGAACATGATCGGTTTTGATGGGGAGCAGCCGTCAAACACAAGGGGGAAAGTCCGGTTTGAATCCGGCGCTGTCCCGCAACTGTGAACTAAAGTCAGCAGTGCTTTACTATGTGCTGCTTGCGATTAACTTGTAGGAGTCAGAATGCCCGTCGATCGTGGTTTACCAGTTTCTGCGAGGTACAGATTGGGTCTAAATTTTTTTGATCCCAGGTGGGGAATCGGACGCGAGGCTGTGGCAGCCAGTCGGCTGTGGCGCTATAGCTTGATTGCAATTGGTAGTGCCAGTAGCCTGATCTATCCTCATGTGCCGCTAGTTAGTTTTGCAGCGCTGGCAGGCATTACCCTTCGTCGTAAGCAGGCAGTTGCCTCTGTTGCCTTGATTTGGTTTGTCAATCAGGTTTATGGTTTCGCTTTGCGAGACTATCCTTTAAGCCCGATCGCACTCTTGTGGGGTGTCACGATGGGGTTGGGCACTGTTGCAGTTGTTTTGCTCGCCTCTATGCAGCCCAAGTTTAGCGATCGAGGTTGGTTGGGGCAAGCCGTGTGGCTGGGAGTGGTCATGCTGCTAGGGTTTGGCATTGCTCAGAGCAGCATTTTGTTTGTGAATCAATGGGTGGGAATACACGGTTTTACGGCTGATGTGCTCTTGCGGCTTTTTATGCGCGAGCTTGTCTGGGCGATCGCTCTTTTTACCCTCTACACTGCCTTTGTGCTAAACCATCAACGCAGTTTACGGCATACGCTCCGCTGAACCCTATGAGTTTCTTTTTCGTTCTTGGTATTCTCCTTGCCTTATTAATAGTAGGCATTGCTTTTTATCTCCTTACGGCTCGTCGCTATCAAAACGCGGACTCTGTTGCCACGTCTTATGACGAATGGACAGACGATGGCATTTTAGAGTTCTACTGGGGCGAGCACATTCACCTCGGTCACTATGGTGTGCCACCAAAACGCAAGGATTTTTTGGCAGCGAAGTCTGACTTTGTGCATGAAATGGTGCGTTGGGGCGGGTTAGACACATTACCTTCCGGCACAACGGTCTTAGATGTGGGCTGTGGTATTGGCGGCAGCAGTCGCATTCTGGCAGAAGCCTACGGGTTTGCCGTCACCGGAGTGACTATCAGTCCTCAGCAAGTGAAGCGTGCTCAAGCACTGACACCAGACGGGCTAAACGCTCAATTTAGGGTGGATGATGCAATGGCGCTGTCGTTTCCAGATGGCAGTTTTGATGTGGTCTGGTCGATCGAAGCGGGTCCTCATATGCCCGATAAAGCTATTTTTGCTCGAGAGTTGCTACGCGTGCTGAAACCAGGTGGTGTGCTGGTAGTGGCAGACTGGAACCAACGCGACGATCGCCAAACGCCGCTTAATGCGTGGGAACGACCCGTGATGCGGCAATTGCTTGATCAGTGGTCTCACCCCGCTTTTGCCAGCATTGAAGGGTTTGCTGAATTGTTAGCAGCAACGGGCTATGTTGCCGGAGACGTAATCACTGCAGACTGGACGGAACCAACCCTACCGTCCTGGCTTGATTCCATCTGGCAAGGCATTGCTCGGCCAAGTGGGTTGGTGCGGTTTGGTGTCGCAGGTTTGCTCAAATCACTGCGAGAAGTGCCGACGCTCCTGCTGATGCGACTGGCATTTGGCACGGGTCTTTGCCGCTTTGGGATGTTTCGTGCTGTCCGAAGTGGATTGGAAGCAGCAAACCAGCGAGAAGAAGCCAATGCGACCGCGAAATGAACTTTGGCAGGGATACTTTGGCTACTGGCAGAATCGCTTCATTCACCACCATCTTTTGACAATCGGCTACTCTGCCTGGATCGGTTATAAGCAGCACGGTCGTGGTGTTGTCGTGTGCGATGTGGTAGATACAGTCACCCCCTCGATCGATTGGAGTGTGGATACTGTAGCTTTTCAGCAGTGGTTCATTCCGCACGCTCAGGCAGAAGGCTATCTGCAAGCGGTTGCCTTAGCGCCAGAGGCTGTCACAGCCGTGCTGAGCGCGATCGTAACTTACGAACCGACTGAGGCGATCGTCGTTTTGGTCATTGGCAATGGAGCTGTAGATATTAACCTACTGCAAAATCTGGCGATTTCTCCTGCTGAGTGTTGTGAGCAAGTACAACGACGCTGGGCAGAATTTCAGTCTGATTTAAGCTTTATTCAGATTTAGGCATGAGCCTTAAGGAAGTAAGTGCTGGTTTAAGTGCGCGTCACTGGAACAGAATCGCTCGATCGACAGATGTTCTTTATGAAGATTAATGGCTACCTAAAGTAGTCTGTTGTCCGAATGCTCAGTTTGACGCTTTAGTAACGGATGTCTGATTGACTGCTGGTTTGCCTTTGCTGACTGGCAGTACCACTCCAACTCGACTCTTAAAAACAGAGCCTCAAAAATAAGTTTCATTACCATCCGTGCCGACGTAAACCGATTCACACAAACCTTCAGCAAACGGATTACAAATCATGGTAGCAACGCCTTCTAAACCAGCCCTTGACCACTCCATTAGTGCCTTCGGAACCGCGCGATCGACCGTTGAGGGAGCACCACTTACACCGGAAGAACTACGCAAAATGCACGCGTATTGGCGTGCTTGTAATTACCTCGCGGTTGGCATGATTTACTTGCGAGAAAACCCGCTTTTAAAGGAGCCACTCAAGCCAGAACACATCAAGCGTCGTTTGTTAGGGCACTGGGGTTCAAGCCCTGGCATTAGCTTTCTTTATACACACTTAAATCGGGTCATCAAACAGCAAGACCTCAACATGATTTATGTGGTTGGTCCTGGTCATGGTGCGCCCGGTTTTCTTGGTCCTTGTTACTTAGAAGGCAGCTACTCTGAGATCTATCCAGGTAAGAGCGAAGATGCAGAGGGTCTGAAGCGCTTTTTTAAGGAATTCTCCTTTCCGGGTGGTGTTGGTAGCCACTGCACTCCCGAAACTCCCGGTTCGATTCACGAAGGCGGTGAACTGGGCTACAGTCTCGCTCATGCCTATGGAGCCGCTTACGATAATCCCGATTTGATTGTGGTGGCGCTATCGGGCGATGGTGAAGCCGAAACAGGACCGCAAGCAACCGCATGGCATTCCAACAAGTTTATCAACCCGATTCGCGATGGGGCTGTCTTGCCTGTCTTGCATTTGAATGGGTACAAAATCAACAACCCCACACTGTTGTCTCGCATCAGTCATGAGGAACTGGAAGCTCTATTTAAGGGCTATGGCTACAACCCTTACTTTGTCGAAGGGTCTGATCCTGAAACGATGCACCAGGCGCTCGCTGCTACGCTCGATCGTTGCATTGCCGAAATCAAACAGATTCAAGCCGAGGCTCGCAGCACCGGCATTGCCAAACGTGCCCGCTTTCCCATGATTGTCTTACGGACACCCAAGGGCTGGACGGGTCCTAGTGAAGTGGATGGACACAAGGTTGAAGGATTTTGGCGT
The DNA here is from genome assembly GCF_014695795.1 of Phormidium sp. FACHB-592. NCBI lineage: Bacteria > Bacillati > Cyanobacteriota > Cyanophyceae > Oscillatoriales > Oscillatoriaceae > Phormidium > Phormidium sp. FACHB-592. The sequence goes on along the minus strand of NZ_JACJOZ010000103.1, from coordinate 141,591 downwards.
GCCCATCAAGTGCCTATGTCCGATGTAACCAAAAACGACGGACATTTTGAAGTTTTGGAAGAGTGGCTGCGGAGCTATAAGCCAGAGGAACTTTTTGATGAGAGCGGGGCGCTGCTGGCAGAGCTAAAAGACATCGCACCTAAGGGTGTTCGCCGTATAGGCTCAAATCCTCACGCCAACGGTGGCTCAGTGCGGAAAGAACTCAAGTTGCCTGATTTTCGCCAGTACGCTGCGGCTACCTCTCCGCCTGGGCACCTTCAGGTAGAGAATACTCGACCGCTGGGTGTGTTTCTCCGCGATGTCATGCGCCTCAATATGACCAATTTCCGCGTCTTTGGACCGGATGAAAACACCTCTAACAAGCTCTCAGCCATCTACGAGGTAAGCAAAAAACTCTGGCTTGCAGAGTACCTTCCCGAAGATGCTGATGGCGGCGAACTAGCGGCAGATGGTCGGGTCATGGAAATGTTGAGTGAGCATACGCTAGAAGGTTGGCTAGAAGGCTACCTTCTTACAGGGCGGCATGGCTTTTTCTCCACCTATGAGTCCTTCGTCCATGTGATCGATTCCATGATTAACCAGCACTGCAAATGGCTGGATATCTGCAATCACATTCCCTGGCGGGCATCCATTTCTTCGCTGAATTTGCTCATTACCTCAACGGTCTGGCGGCAAGACCACAATGGTTTTACCCATCAAGATCCTGGCTTTTTGGATGTTGTTCTTACCAAAAGCCCAAGTGTCACTCGCATTTATCTGCCGCCTGATGTCAATACGTTGCTGTCGGTTGCAGACCACTGCTTGCGGAGTGTGGATTACGTCAACGTCATTGTCTCTGACAAGCAGTTGCACTTGCAGTATCTGGATATGGATGCAGCCATTCAGCACTGTACTAAAGGGCTTGGCATTTGGGAGTGGGCAAGCACTGATGCAGGCGTTGAACCGGATGTTGTGCTGGCGTGTGCGGGCGATATTCCTACACTAGAAGCGTTGGCGGCAAGCGTGATGCTGAAGGAGCATTTTCCTAATCTCAAGCTGCGGTTTATTAACGTAGTTGATTTGTTTAAGCTGCAATCAGAGACGGAGCATCCGCATGGGTTATCCGATCGCGACTTTGATAGCTTGTTTACCACTGATAAGCCAATTATTTTCAACTTCCACGGCTATCCCTGGTTGGTGCATCGGCTGACCTATCGCCGCACTAACCATAACAATCTCCATGTGCGCGGCTACAAGGAAAAAGGGAGTATCAACACGCCTCTGGAACTGGCAATTCAAAACCAGATCGATCGCTACAGCATTGCGATGGATGTGATTGATCGTGTGCCCAGCCTTCATGTGGCGGGCGCTCATGCCAAAGAAGCGTTTAAGAACCAGCAGATTGAGTGTATCCGCTATGCCTATGAGTACGGTGTTGATATGCCCGAAATTTTGAACTGGCGATACCCGGGTACGCCTGCTGCTACTGCCCCTGCGCACGAGGATGCGTCAGACTAAGCGATCGAAACAATTGCGCTTATAATCGTGTGCGGGTAGCATCTGCGGACGGCAAGCGCTTGGAGCGGACACTGATTCAACGCGAGAAGGCAATACGTTCGTTAGGGGCATAAGATTGTTGTGCCCCTACGGGCAATCAATCACCCACCAAAAATATCGCCTCTCTGCTTAACGTTCAGACAGCGATCGCCCTAATGTAACGACCCAACCATCGGCGTAAGAAGACTATTTACATGAATATACAAACCGTTTCAACCACTCCCTTTGCTGATCAAAAACCGGGAACCTCTGGGCTGCGTAAAAAAGTGCCTACGTTCCAGCAACCGCATTATCTGGAAAATTTTGTTCAGTCTATTTTTGACAGTCTAGAGGGCTTTGAAGGGCAAACGCTGGTGGTCGGTGGCGATGGTCGCTACTACAACCGTGAGGCGATTCAACTGATTCTTAGAATGGCAGCTGCAAACGGGTTTGGGCGTGTGCTAGTGGGGCAGGGCGGCATCCTCTCTACTCCTGCGGCATCCTGTATCATTCGTAAAAACAACGCTTTTGGCGGCATTATTCTTTCGGCTAGCCACAATCCAGGCGGTCCCAAAGAAGACTTTGGCATTAAGTACAACACTGGCAATGGCGGTCCCGCGCCCGAAAAGGTGACAGACGCGATTTTTGCCCGCAGTAAGGTCATTGACCAGTACAAAATTTTGGACGCGCCGGCGATCGATCTCGATCAACTCGGTCAGTTCTCTCTGGGCGCTATGACCGTTGAAGTGATTGACTCGGTAGCAGATTACGCTGAGTTGATGGAATCGCTGTTTGATTTCGATCGCATTCGTCAGCTCTTGACCAGCGGACAGTTTCGGATGTGCATGGACTCGCTTCACGCGGTCACAGGTCCCTACGCTCATGCGCTGTTTGAAGGCACGCTGGGTGCACCTGCTGGCACCGTGCAGAATGGTATTCCCTTAGAAGACTTTGGTGGTGGGCATCCTGATCCCAACCTTGTTTACGCGCATGATCTGGTCGAGGTGCTGTTTGGCGAGAATGCACCGGACTTTGGTGCCGCCTCTGATGGGGATGGCGATCGCAACATGATTCTCGGTCGTCACTTTTTTGTGAACCCTAGCGATAGCCTCGCTGTGCTCGCCGCCAACGCCAAACTGGTGCCCGGTTACAAAGATGGCTTAGCAGGCATTGCCCGATCGATGCCCACGAGTCAGGCTGCCGATCGTGTAGCGAAGCGTCTTGGCATTGAAGCCTACGAAACGCCAACAGGATGGAAGTTTTTTGGCAATCTGCTTGATGCTGGCAAAGCTACACTCTGCGGTGAAGAAAGCTTTGGTACAGGCTCCAACCACGTCCGCGAAAAAGATGGTCTGTGGGCAGTGTTGTTCTGGCTCAACATCCTGGCAGTTCGACAAGAATCGGTTGAGCAAATTGTGACAGAACATTGGCAGCAGTACGGACGCAACTTTTACTCACGCCATGATTATGAAGGGGTCGATAGCGATCGCGCTGCCACACTGATGCAAGGCGTTTATGAGCAAATGCCCACGCTAAAGGGCAAAAAGTTTGGTACCTACGAAGTTGCCTTTACGGATGACTTTAGCTATACCGATCCGATCGATGGCAGCATCAGCACCAAGCAGGGTGTACGGATTGGCTTTACCGATGATTCTCGCATTGTGTTCCGGCTCTCGGGCACGGGTACTCAGGGCGCAACGCTACGACTCTATCTCGAAAGCTACGAACCGAACATCGCCAAACATCAGCTTGATCCTCAAAAAGCACTTGCTGATCTGATCAAAATCGCAGATGAAATTGCTGGCATTCATACTCATACAGGGATGGATAAGCCAACAGTCATTACCTAAAAGATGAGTGGATAAGGCATCACCCGTCAAATGGATTGGACGACGCTTGCAGAAGTTAGGAGCGCAGTTCCTATCCAGCAATGCTGAACTCTAGGGCTGAACTTCGCGCAACCGACGCTCCAGAAAGCGACGTTCGCTGTCATTCGTGACCAGTGTGAGTGCTCGCTTGTAGCTCTGAGCGGCTTCCTCTAAGGCTCCGATGCGGCGTAGTAGATCGGCACGGGCAGCGTGGAACAGGTGATAGCCGTCGAGTTCGGTGGCAAGCCTATCCAGCAGCCCGATCGCTGTCTGCGGGCTGTCTACCATGGCGATCGCCACTGCCCGATTCAGCGACACGATCGGAGATGGTTGTAACCGTTCCAGCACCTCATAAAGCTGCACGATCTGCGCCCAGTCTGTTGCTTCGGCTCGTGCTGCCTGACAGTGAAGTGCTGCGATCGCCGCTTGCAGCGCAAACACCCCCGTCCCACCGCGCAATGCTTCTTCCACAAGGGGCAACGCTTCAGCAATCTGTTGGTGGTTCCAGCGCTGACGGTTCTGATCTTCGAGCAGCACTAGATCGCCAACCTCATCCAAACGGGCATCGCGTCGGGAGTCGTGGAGCAACATCAGTGCTACCAGTGCCGTTACTTCTGAGGATGTTTGGGGCGACATGAGCTGCCTCACCAGTTGCGCCAGCCGAATGGCTTCGGTGCAAAGGTCAGCCCTCACCAGTGCCTCGCCTTTGGTCGCTGCATAGCCCTCATTAAAAATGAGATAGATCACTGTCAGCACTGCGCCGATCCGTGAAGACAGATCAGCCGTGTCGGGCACCTTGTAAGGAATACCTGCATCCCGAATTTTGCGTTTAGCACGCACTAGTCGTTGTGCCATTGTTGCTGTGGGTACGAGGAACGCGCGAGCAATTTCGTCTGTTTCCAGCCCGCCTAGCATTCGTAGCGTTAAAGCCACCTGAGTCTCGATCGCCAGTGCTGGATGGCAGCAAGTGAAGATAAGCCGCAAGCGATCATCCGGAATTTCATCCGAGTCATAGGCTGGCTCCTCACTACTTGGAATTAACCCAGAGGCGGCATACCATTCCAATTTTTCCGTCATCCGTGTCCGTCGTCGGAGACGGTCGATCGCTTTGTAACGAGCGGTGCGGATGAGCCAGGCACGCGGAAGATCAGGAATCCCACTGGCTTGCCACTGTTTTACGGCGGCTGCAAAAGCCTCCTGTGCTGCTTCTTCAGCCAGATCGAAATCTCCTATCAGCCGAATCAGAGTGGCAACAATCCGCCCCCAATCAGTGCGATAAACCGAGGCGATCGCCTGGGTGACATCTGTTTCTGCATTTAGAACCATACCTGACCTAAAAATTTTGGCAAGCTGTCGATTTGAGCCATTGCCGTTCGACTTAATTACAGAAGGAACCGAAGACAGTCAGGCTCGATCGTAGCGAATGATAAAAATTTTCTGCGAGGTGTCGATTTGAGCTAACCTCGTTCGACTTACTTGCAAAGAGAAAGCATGGAGGCAAGCGAATGAAATATTTACTGCTGATCTACATGGATGAAAACGCCCTGAGCGAAACCGAGCGGGAGAAATGTTACGTCGAATCTGCACAACTCGCGCAGCAACTTAGCTCGAAGGGACAGTATTTGGCAACCGCTCCGCTCCATCCCGTCGCCACGGCAACCAACGTGCGGGTGCGCGAGGGTAACTCACTTGTGACAGATGGACCCTTTGCCGAAACGCGCGAACAACTGGGCGGCTTCTTTCTGATTAATGCGCAGGATCTCGATGAAGCGATCGCGATCGCTGCTCAGATTCCAGGTGCGCGAGTTGGCACGGTCGAGATTCGTCCCGTGCTTGAAGTGGCGGGTTTACCAGAACCCTAATATCTACCTGTTTTAGGTCGGCTCATTTGCCGATCGTCTCGATCCAACTATCCACAACCTTTATCCACAAACTTAGACCCCAAAGAGAGACTGTAATGCGCTTTATGATGCTCATGATTCCTAAAGGTTACGAGAGTGCGGCTCCCGATGTGATGCCGGATGCTAAAGCGATTGAAGCCATGATGAAATACAACGAAGCTCTTCAACAGGCTGGTGTGCTGCTTACCGTTGAAGGGTTGCGCCCCCCATCAGTAGGAGCGCGAGTCACATTCAAGGGAGGAAACCCAAAAGTAACAGAAGGGGTTGCCCCCGAGGTGAAAGAGGTGCTGGGTGGCTACTGGATGATTCAAGTGAATTCGCAAGAGGAAGCGATCGCCTGGGCATCTCGCTGTCCTGCCTCAGAGAACGAGACGATCGAAATCCGCCAAGTGCAGGAATTCGAGGATTTCCCAGAAGATGTGCAGCAAGCCGCTGCCGGATTTCAGGAAATGCAAGGTTCTGACACCACAATGGCACCAGAAAGCATTCATACAGACAACGAAGCTGAAATTCGTCAACTGATTAGCGATCAACAGCGTGCCATTTGTGCCAAAGACGTGGATCAAATCATGTCTCGCTATGCCGCTGAGGTCATTCTCTTTGATGTCAAACCCCCGTTCCAAACTCAAGGCAAAGACGCAGTTCGCCAACTGTGGAAAGACTGCCTGCCTTACTTTCCAGATGCTTTCGGGATGGAAACACAAGACCTCACCATTACTGTCAATGACGAGTTGGCGTTTGCCCACTGGCTCTTTCGCTTTAAGGGAGAACAAGACCACCCCGCCATGCAAATGTGGATGCGCGCCACCGCTGTTTGCCAGAAAAATCAGGGCAACTGGCAGATTTTGCATGAACACATCTCAGTGCCATTTGATCCACAAACCTCTCAAGCAGTTTTCACGCTCAACCCGTAGAACGATTGTCCAGGCGCGTTTGGCACCTCGATCGAACACACCAAAGCAATCCATCTAAACTCGCCCCTACATGCACTAAACACAAGGAGTAAATCATGAAAATCAATCCTTACCTCATGTTCAACGGCAACTGTGAGGTAGCGTTCAAGTTCTATGAACAATGTCTTGGTGGCAAGATCACCATGATGATGACTCATAAAGAAGCACCTTCGGCAGAACACGTACCTGCTGAATGGCACGACAAAATCATGCACGCTTGTCTTGACCTGGGAGATCGCCTATTGATGGGATCTGACAGTCCACCTGATTATTTTGAAGCACCTCAAGGCTTCTACGTGCAGATTAGCGTTGCCGAACCAGCCGACGCAGAACGCATTTTTCACGCTCTAGCAGAAAACGGAAAAGTTAAGATGTCGATCGCTCAAACCTTCTGGTCTGTCCGCTTTGGCATGTTGATTGATCAGTTTGGTACACCATGGATGATCAACTGCGAGCAAGTAACTTGAGCCTTCGTAATCGCCCTTAAATTCAATCCACAACACCTTTCCACTCCTACGGCAACAAATCACATTAGGAAAACCATGAGTACTCAAATTTTCGTCAACCTACCCGTCAAAGATCTCAAGCAGTCGATCGAGTTTTTCACTCAACTCGGCTTTCAGTTCAATCCTCAATTCACCGATGAAACGGCTACTTGCATGATTGTCTCCGAAACCATCTTCGTCATGCTCTTGACTCATGAGAAGTTCAAGACGTTCACACCCAAAGCAATCTGTGATGCCACAAAAAGCACTGAAGTGCTGGTGTGCTTATCCACTGAGAGCCGAGAAAAAGTGGATGAACTGGTTCATCAGGCAGTTGCCGCTGGGGGCACAACCTACAACGAACCTCAAGACCACGGCTTCATGTACGCACACGGGTTTCAGGATTTAGACGGTCACATTTGGGAACTCGTCTACATGGAGCCAAGTGCTACCACGCAAAGTTGAGAGCACAACAGATCCGGTATAGGGAAGAGAAAAGCAAATAATTTTCCCAAATCATTCATCACAAGGAGCAAAAACAATGGAAACAACTCAAACACAACCGGACTCACCCATGCATGCTGAGCCACAAAAAGAGCATCAGTGGCTGCAAAAACTCGTTGGGGAGTGGACATATGAAACTGAAGTAAAAATGGAATCAGGTCAACCTACCGAAAACCCAACGGGAACTGAGACTGTACGATCCGTGGGTGGACTTTGGTTTTTAGCTGAAGGGCAGGGCGAGATGCCGGGTGGCGGTGCGGCAACAACACTGATGACTCTCGGCTACGACCCACAAAAGCAGCGCTATGTCGGCACCTGGATTGGGTCAATGATGACCTACCTCTGGGTATACGAGGGCGAATTGGATGCTAATGAAACGGTGCTAACGCTCAACTCGGACGGACCTTCCATGACGGGCGATGAGAAGATGGCAAAGTACAGGGATGTGATCGAGTTCAAGAGTGACGATTACCGAGTCATGACCTCGCATATGTTGGGTGATGATGGACAGTGGCATCACTTCATGACCGCACACTATCGGCGGAAGTGATGTGAAAGGCTGGAACTGAAAAGAAAATGGCTGGTTCCATGCTGAAGAATTCTTCTAGTTCGTATCGAACAGCTTTCCTTCAATCAATCTAGTCTGTCCCTTCCGTTTGACCCTGTTGAATCGCGTTTACAAAGGTGGCGATCGCAGCTTGCAACGCTGCCAAAAATTCTGGGTCAGTCACAATTCCATAGGCATCTAGATTCCGACCCAATAAGGAGATGGTGATGGATGCCTCAGACACAATGCGTCCGGTCATGATGGTGACAATTTCGGTGAGCGATGCCTGGGCATACTTTGCTCTTGAGGAGGTGTTTAGTAGGACGATCAGTTTGCTGAACACCTCCGATCCACTGACAAGCCAACCCAACGCCTTTTTAAACATTCCTGGCACACCATGAGCTTACTCTGGCGCTACCTTTAAACCTTGACTCCCAACTGCTCAGTGGGTGGTTCAAGACGGGTTTGCGGTGTACCAGAACTGGCATCAGCGCGTTTGCGATCGCTCAACCCACGACCGAGCAGGACAAACAGCACTAGCATTCCCTGGATTACACCTGCCAAAGATGATTCTAGATTGAGCGACAACGGTAATTGGAGGCTACCGATGTTGAGAGCGCTAAAGAAGAACGAGACAGGCAGAATCAACCAGGCATTAAAGCCCACCAGCATGGCAATCAGCAATGCCAGAAAGCCGAGATTGCTGGAAATGCTAGGAATCAGGCGATGGAAAACCGCGAGCACTTGCAACGCTCCGGCAATGCCTGCAAACGCACCGCAGATGGCAAACGCACTCAGCAACTGACGTACTGATGGAATGCCCAGGACGTAAGATGCTCTCAGGTTTTGACCAACGGCTCGAAGCTGCAAGCCAAAGTAGGTGCCGCGCATCACAACGATCGTCAAAGCAAGCACCGCGATCGCCAGCAGCAGTGAAATAGGACTCGCTTCGGTGTTGCCAATGGTTGGTAGCCAGAGGGATTCACGAAACTGCTCAGTACCACTCATAGATGCAACGCCTTCTCGCTTCCAGGGACCAAAAATGAGATACAGTGCCAAACCCTGTGCCGCAAAGTTCAGTCCCAGTCCCGCAAAAATCTCGTTAATGCGACCGTAGACGTTCAAAATGCCTGCCAATAAACCCCACAGTAAGCCGCCGCCTGCGCCAATGACGATCGCCAGCAGCATCACCAACGGAGCCGGAAGCACATCTTGCAGTAAGCGCATACCAGCCGTTGCGGCAATCCCACCTGCCACAATCTGCCCTTCAATCCCCAAGTTATACAGTCCAGCCGTAAAGGTGAACAGCAAGCCACAGGTACACAGCAGCAGCGGAGCTAACGTTGCAATGACTCGCGCAAACTGATCGGGTGTACCGAACGCGCCTGAACACATACGGCTAACGACCTGCACTGGAGACGCGCCAGCTAGCACAATGATGACGGCAATCAAGATGAGGGCAAGGACGATCGAGCCAAGCTGGTAGTAGTACGTTTTAGACATTAATGACTCGTGGGTGTCACGCAATAGCTGTAGAAGTAAGCACGATCGGTTTAATTTAGTAGGTTCTACTCGATCTTAGATGTGTAGGATTCTACCGTCTTGGCATCGTTACATCATCTGGTGAGAAGAACAATAGCATTAGGAAGATGAACAATCGCACCGCTTGCTGTTGAGTTTCGCATCAACCGACACCTGACAGATGCTTGACGGTACTCAACCAACCTTACAGCGAGGGGCGATCGCGCTTTGGTGAGGTAGTAGCATAAAGAAACAGTCGCTTACAAGGATCAGCCACACCAAGCCAAACTGTGATTGATGCGACAGGAGCATTTTTACATGACAGGTGTTGTAAAGCCCTCAACCCTTACACTCGAAGAGTTTCTAAAACAACCAGAAACAAAGCCAGCGAGAGAATTTATCGACGGTCGAGTAGAACAAAAGCCGATGCCTCAGGGGAAACACTCTCGTCTCCAACTCAGATTTTGTGAGCAGATCAATGAGATCGCAGAGGCTGCTCAGGTCGCAATGGCATTCCCAGAATTACGTTGTACTTTTGGTGGCAGATCGATCGTGCCTGATGCCACAGTCTTCCACTGGGAACGGATTCCGTTTGATGCAAATGGTGAAGTTGCCAATGCGTTTGAAACTTATCCTGACTGGACAATTGAAATTCTTTCGCCAGACCAAACAACAACTAAGGTTATTCGCAACATTCTGCACTGCCTGAAGCATGGTTCCCAGTTGGGCTGGTTAATTGACCCAGAGGAACGGGTAATTTTAGTGTTTCGCCCAGAGCAACTACCGACTGAATTGATCGGTGATGACGTGCTTCCAGTGTTGCCCACTTTAACGTTGGCTCTTACCGTGAATGATGTGTTTGCCTGGTTGAAGGGCAGACAGCGACTCTAATAGTGCCGTAGGGGTTCTTTTAACAATGACTCGGATCGCCTCTTGTCGCTAAGCCTGAGCGATCGTACTCAAAAACCTCTTTCCGGTAGCCCAATCATCCCAACAAATTGATCAAGTCCTCTTTGGTCAAATCAGCATCGCGAAGAATCTTCAGAAGTAGACCTTTGCCAATCGTCTTACGGGCATAAACAGGGATAGACACCACTCGATTGTCTTCGTGCTTCATGCAAACATGGCTACCTTTTTACCTCACTACAGAGAAGCCAATCTTTTGAAGCGCAGCGATCAGTTCTTCTCCAGTTGGGCTAGGGAGTTTTGCCACTAGACCACCACTTTCTGAATGCCAATGAACTCAGTGGTTGTTTCGTCTTCAAGCTCCTCAAGGCACATTGCAATGACCTCACGGATATTTTGCATTAGTTCATCAACAGTTTCACCCTAGCTATAGCACACTTTAAGTTGCGGCACCTCACCCACATAAATACCGTCTTCATCCCGTTCAATCACCACATAAAACTCTTTAGGTTTCATTGTTTAAGCTCTCTTTTGTATCACTTTTCAAACGCTCAAGCATAAGTGTTGTTTGGTTTCGCTGCGACCAATGATTTGCAGGCGAGAGCTTAACGGTGCTTAACCTAATTGATGGCGAGAGAGACGATCGCACTAGCTGTCTCTAAACCTTGATGGCTAAACTCATATTGTCCCTATCGACAACTTAAGGCTGTCTAACGGGTCCGTTCACCCGCCGCCGCAACCCTTCCCGCTCAACCAATCGTCCCCTTGATTCAGTGTGCAACGGGCTTGTTAGCTTGTAGCTTTAACTTCCATCTTTGGTTAGTTTGCGGTACAACCTACTGGCAACTTCATCAAGACCTAGATTCCAATTCAATGCAACACGATCAGCTAAAGTTGGGCTGTATTCAAAAACTTCGTTTCTTGTAACTTCAGACCAAATTGGCAGAATCAAGTTGCGTTCTTCTACTAGCTCTCTTGTAAAAATAGAATCATACTCTCGTTTGGGCCATCCACCTTTGCCCAAGAAGTTTGGAGTAAGCACAAAAATGCACCTCTGACATCGCTTCAGTCCCGCCTCAATGCTTCCCCTTAAGCTATCTCCAACTTCTAAAGAAAACTCATCGTACCAAACAGAAAGCATCATCCTTTGAAGCTCTTGTGCAAGAGGACGCACAATCGTGTCTTTATCGCGAGAGTCATGTGAAATAAACGCTATAGGCTCCATATGACTAGTTTGTTCCTGTGCAAACAATGGTCCTCGAAATCTAAAGTGGATGCCGAGGGGTTCAGCGTGACTAATGATTTGAGCTTGAAAGTCTGAATCTACCTCCTCTTCAGAATAAATAAAAATTCGACCCGTGAATGGAAGGGTGTTGGCATCAACTTCAGGACCACTGTAATCGTTGTAAATCAGATTTATTCCCTGCACTCCTAAGTCCTGCACGTTTAGCTTAGTACCTATTGGAATTCTTTTCCCCCCTGGTACTAAAATCTTTCCTTGCTTTAGACTAAGCAGTTCAATATAGTTCGTAGTTATGTAGAGGAGGAACGACCGGATCTCTATTCCTTGAGGAAGCAGTAACGTAATGTACTTTACTCGTGCTTCAAAATCCAATAATATTCTTTCTTTAACTACATGTTCCTTTGTGCTTTGTCGAACAACTACTGGAACCTCTAGGGAGAAAATCCCAGGGAAATCAGTTTCAAAAAATTGCGTGATACCAGGCATTAAAAACTACTGCTATTTTGTTATGCTGCAAGCTAACTACTGTTTAGATAGATGTCGTCCGTCTATCTACCCTAATTAGGGCACTTAGACAGACGCTTGCAGTCTAAGATCTCGATTTAGATAATTAGGCTGAAACCTCGCGGTCTAAGAGCCTGATTGAGGTCGTTAGACCGCAGCTTGTCTGTATATTAACCTTCTACAAGGGCTATAAGCTTGGTTGTCCCCACAACTAAATCGAGCATCGCAAGCCTCCAGATCATTGAGCGTATACCGTAAACACGCCGTCTAACTTCCACTTAAGCTGTGGTTACTTCTACTCAAGTCATCGTTACTAACGCTCAAGCTGTGGTTACTTATGCTCAAACGTTGGTTACTTATGCTCAAACGTTGGTTACTTCCAGACAAGCTATGGTTACGTTCACTCAAGCGTGAGTAAGTAATGATGAAGCTGTGGTTACTTACGCTTCATGCGTGGTTACTAACGTTAAAGCAACGGTAAAGTTCGGTGGTGCGATCGCTATGTCCGCGATGGTGAAGCAAATACCCACTGTGGACTTTGCTCATCCGTTCGTTCAATGTCCTTGCCCAAAGGTGAACAGGCAGAAAATGGCTTGTAAAGAGTCAAATTAGGTGCTGACGGATAGTTTCTGAGACTGAGCGCCCATCTTCCCACCGATCATTTGCCCTAACCGATCGACCGTCAGCTCTGCGACATCGATCGGTTCTGAGACGACATCACCGCTGAAGACGATCACGCGATCGCTGTACTGCATGATTTCATCCAGGTCAGAAGAGGTGAAGATGATGGCAGTGCCGCCTTCACATCGAGCGATGAGTTGCTGCCAGACCCAGAGCACCGACTCAATATCCAACCCGCGAGTGGGATGTTCCATCAGTAACAGGTTGAGCGGTACAGGTAGGAGGGCAAGTTGAGTCCGCTGCTGGTTGCCGCCAGAAAGCCGTTCGACGTGCGTTTGGGGTTTGCCACGAATGTTGAACAGGGCGATCGCGTGCAGCGCTTTTTCTAACGTCCCTTTCCAGTCAACAAAGAAACCGTTGGGGGGTGTGCGAAGGGCGACGTGTTCGTGAATGGATAGCCCTCGAATGAGTCCATCTCGCAGGCGATCGGCAGGTGAATAGCCAATGCCAGCCGTGAGATACTCGCGGTAAAGTTTGGCGGTCATATCCACATCATTGACCCGAATGGTGCCAGATGACGCTTTGAGCAACCCCGCGCAGAGCAGCAGCAGCAGTTGTTGACCACCGCCTTCCAGCCCTGCCAGCCCAATGACTTCGCCTTGATGCACGGTGAGATCGGGAATTTTAACGCTGAGGCGATCGGTGCTTAGACTAATCGTTTTTAATTCCAGGGCGATCGCGTCTTGCCGCGTCTTTGGTTTTACAGGTGGTGCCAGTTCGCGCCCAAACATCAGTTCTACTAGGGCTTCGTCAGGGCAGGGAATTTCCAAATTGCCAACGACCTGCCCGTGACGCATGACGGTAACGCGATCGCACAGTGCGTTCACATCCTCCAGCTTGTGCGACACAAAAATAATCGACTTTCCCTGTGCCGCCAGTTGTTCTGCCGCTGCAAAGAGTTCGTCTTTCTGCGATGCCGAAATGCCGGTGGTTGGTTCATCTAGAATCAGTGTCTTTACACCCAGCGATAACAGACGCAAAATTTCAAGCTGTTGCCGTTCGCCAACAGTAAGGTTGCTGACCTTTTCGTTAGCGTTGAGAGCAAAGTTAAACTGTGCCGCCAGTCGTTGAAAGTCCCGAAAGGCTTGCCGTCGGTTGGTAAAGAGACTGCCCGATTTGCCGACCAAAAAGTTGTCCAGTACCGACAATGGCGGAAAATCGAGCGGGTCTTGGTGCAACATCCCTATGCCAACGGCGATCGCGTCGGCAGGCGTTTTCACCTCTACAGGCCTACCATCAAGGAGCAGAGTGCCGCGATCGCGGGTAATAAAGCCACTCAGCACCTTCACCAACGTACTTTTGCCCGCTCCGTTTTCGCCCAGCAGTCCATGAATGCTGCCCGCCTCTACAGTCAGCGAAACGTCATCGTTCGCCTGAACCGTGCCAAACCGCTTGCAGATGTTTTGTAGCTCGACTTTCATAGCAGAAGCGACGAAGGGAATGGAAAAGGCTAAAGGGTAAAAGCTTTTAGCCTTCATACTTTAGCCTTTATACCTTTCTACTTACTCGACCCCTCCATGCCTGCTAGCAGTTGCGGCATATACCAAATCTGTTGCTCAGTCGCCGTTTCACCTGCCTTGAGATACGCTGAGCCATCCTGGAAGTTCAACGGACCTTTATAAGGATTGACGCTGCCATCGCCCAACCCTTTGATAAATGTATCGATCGTCGCCTTTTGCTCTCCCAGTGCATTACCAGGTAAGAAGCCAATCATCGAGTCAGGGCTGTTAATGTCTTTCCAATCGGGACCCAGCCAGACAAATTCACTGGTGAGCTTACCGTCCTTAGCTTTCTTGACGGCATCGGTGTAGGGCAGACCCCAGTTGTAGTAGGGTACGCCAAGACACACATCAGGAGCGAGGTTGCAGCCTGTCTTTAAGTCATAGTGAACATACTTCACTTTTTTACCTGCCGCCGCTGCTTTTTTCGTTTCGGTAGCGGCTTCAGGCGTGTCGATACCCGACATCACCACATCATAACCGCCGTTGAAGTAGTCATTGACCACCTTTGTTGGGTCAAGCGTCACGCCAGGAATATTGAACCAGAAGCCAATCCAGGTCACTTTAAACTTCAGATCGGCTGGCTTCTTTTTGAGGTAGTTTTCCCAGCAATATTTGGCACCCAGATAGGCAGCCGAGGCATAGCGACGGGTTTCATCGTTAATCAAGGGACCCAGATAGCCAATTTTGCCTGTTTGAGTGCCTAAGGCGGCAGCGCAACCAGCCATCATCTTGCCGTATTCCATGCGCCCCATGATGTTGCTGAGATTGGGCTGATTTTTGAAGTTTTTGCCGTCTTTCCATGCATAGTCGCCGGAGGCATGGACTACGGTGATGTTTGGATGTTTCTTTGCCGTTGCCAGGGCATCGTCTTTGAAGTCGTCGGAGTTGAAGATCACGAGCTTGGCACCTTTGCCAATCAGTTCGTCAGCAACTTGCGCGCCCTTCACGTTGGGGCGATCGGCAGGGTTGACCTTATCTACATAGTCAAATTTGACCCCTGGCACCTTTTGCACGACTTCCTGCATCCCCTCATACTGTGCCTGATTCCACCCACCGTCATCTTTAGGACCAACAATGACCATGCCAACGGTATAGTCGTTACCGCTTGCCTGGGCTGAGGGAGAAGCAGTCGGTGTAGGGGTAGGGCTACTGCATGCACCGACGAGCATTCCAAGTGCAGCTACGTACCCAAAACGGTGTGAGAGAGCAAAGGAGCGATCGACAAAAGACATAGCGTTGCCTTTAACAGGTTGATTCATAGACTTTATGGACTTTAACTGATCAGGGGACATTGGTTAGCGCTCTCTATCGCATGATTTTTGATTCGCAAGGACTTGCCAAAAACACGAGCTATGTGGAAGCAAACCACTAAAGGTTCTAGGTGACGGTTTTGGGATGATGGCTGCTAGACACTGCCCTTCGTGACACTGGCATGGCTGCGTTAGCGATCGCGGCTCTGCTTTCCAATTAAGGCGATCGCTCCGCTTGAGAATGTATCATCCGAAACATTTCCCACTGATGTTACTTCGGCTGTTCGTATCCTCCTGTTGGCTCTGTTGTCATTGCCGAATGGGTTGTGCGCAACGGACGTACCATTGTGTTAAGCAAATGTTCGATGATGGCAGGTAAGTGGTTACAACGCCCTGTATGTACCCGCGATGTTTGGATCATGGTGCTTCGGGGTGCTACGAGCCAGTGGAAGCGCTCCCGTTGCGGCAGTTGACCAATCGAGCCAGCTTGCTTACCACCTGCACAAACAATTGGAATGGCGGCTAGATAATCTCGAATTGTCGTTAGATCTAACGTGGCATCGATCGCCAACAGTCTCTGCTCATCCAGCTCAATGCGAGCCTCAAGGAAGCGACTGCTAGCGCATGAAACAATGACACCAACGTTAACAAACTCTTCGCGCTCTACTTTTGGCACCACGCGAATGATGGCGTAATCATACGTTAAGCGATCGTGCATGGAGCGCCTCCTCTAGAAAAACACGCGGTAGCTCCAATCGTCTCAGCAAATACTCACTGTAGGCATCGCGATGTTGGCGGCTATCGCTAAAAGGTGAGTCTACTAACCAGGCATCAGGAATCAGTTGCACGATTTGATGAATGCGTTCTGGCGTGAGCCGTTCGGTTAAGGCTGCATCAACCGTTTGTAGGCTACTGGCAAAGCGGAGCAGCACATGGTCTTGAATCGCAGGGAAGCGGTCACGGCTCCGATCGCGGTAACGGTTCCAGGTGTGGTGAAAGTAGAGCGCCGCACCGTGATCGATCAGCCAGAGTCGCCGATGCCAGACTAGCAGATTGGCATTGCGCGGCGTGCGATCGATATTAGTTACATACGCATCAAACCAGACGATCGCTGACGCAAGATCGGCTTCAGCGTTTCCTGCTATTGGGTCAAATGTAATGGAGCCAGGTAAATAATCAAGTGCAATGTTCAGACCAGCACTCGCCCGAATCAGGTCTTGGATCTCTGGGTCAGGTTCCGTCCGGGCAAGGTCAGCATCCAGTTCAACAAAGACGATTTCAGGCACTGGCAACCCGATGGTGCGGGCAATTTCTCCTGCTACCAATTCGGCAATGAGTGCCTTGGCTCCCTGACCAGCGCCACGAAATTTAAGTACATACATGCCATCATCATCAGCTTCCACTATGGCAGGCAGTGAGCCACCCTCGCGCAATGGGGTGACATATCTTGTCGCAATGACGGTACGCAGGCTCATTTTCGTTCCACAATGTTGGCTCGACAGAATCACCTTACGAGATCCAAGCAGAAATTGACTGTTGGATACGGTTTTGTCAGAGTCTTTCCTAGCCGCTCACCTTTTTATTAAACCTGCTCCTACAAGTATTCTGTTTGCAAGTAGAAGGGCTAAATGAAGCACCATCACCATCCAAAAACCGAGTTTCGACTGCGCTCAACCCGCCTATACAAGACTAAGAGTATGGAGACTTCGGCGTGAGCGCTCAGTCGAATGCAAAATCGAAATGCAGCTGATCTCGAAATGCAGCTTATCAATCATTACGTCCAGCTACGTAGACGTTTTCTTAGTAGTCGCTGAGGTTGCCGTGGCGCTTTGTGTAGCGTTCTGCCCAACGAAAAAGGACGAGACCGATCGCAAAGTAAACTCCACCATTTACTAGGGCAATGCTGAGTTGCTGTAGATCCAACGCTTGCTGTCGCGCCATGACGTTTCGCAACAGCCCTGCACCAGGACTCATGGGCAACAAATCACCGAGCAGACGCAGGTTCCCCGTCCATTCCTCAGTTGGTACACTAAGCAAAAACAGGAGCGCAAACTGAAAAATCCCCAACACCTGCTGAATACGTTTGACCATCAACGCTAGGGAGCCGATCGCAAACGACAATCCGTAGGCTCCTAACAGCACTGTTAGCAGTGGTAGCCAAAGAGTCAGCGGAAAGGCTAGCCAGCGCCCAGTTAACGCCATGATAATCACCAAAATGGCAGCGATTAGACCCGCTTGTAGCAGCAGATCCGCCACTGCCCTCGCCAAAAACACCTGTGAGGCACTGAAGGGCGAAATAAAGAGTTGCTCTAACGTGCCGGTTTGAGCTTCTCGCTGTAGAGTGCCAGAAATGTTTGCCATGATAAACAGCACCAGCGTCCAAAGCACGTAGCCAACAATAATGGCGTCCAGTCGATCGCCAAACGCTAGCCCCGGACCAGCAATGTAGCTGACGCTAAGGAAAAGCCCGTAAAAGACGGCAGTTGAAATCACAATGCCGCCGACCGCTTCAAAGAGATAGCGCCGAAACTGAATACCAGCCCGCGTTAACTCTGCTAAAAGAAGTTCAAACATGGGCACCTCCAGGTACATTCATTGGCGTTAGGGTCGCTTGGGCTGGCGGCGCTTGAGTCAGCTTCAGAAAAATATCGGTGAGCGTGGCGCGTTCGGTTTCGAGTCGAATGATCGGTAAGGGGTTCAAAACCTCTAGCACGGGATAAAGTAACGCAGGGTCGGGAATATGAATCACCGTGCCTTCCACGATCGCGCCCAGAGCCATCAACTTAGCGCTGCGATCGTCAGGCAGTTCAGACAACTCCACCCGGTAGACTGCTCTGGAAAACTGCTGGATCAGCGCCTTCGTCGGCTGCTCAGTCACTATTTCGCCATTGTTGATAATCGCGACGCGATCGGACAATTCCTCGGCAATGTCAAGTTGGTGTGTCGTTAGAAGAATTGCTCGACCTTCGCTGGCAATCTCGCGCACCAGACGCTTCACCGTTTGGGTTGCCTCTACATCCAACCCTAGGGTCGGTTCATCTAACAGCAGCAGCGGTGGCTCATGAATCAACGCTACGGCGATCGCCACCTTTTGCTGCATCCCCCGCGAGAGCTTTTGTACCCGCGTCGTACTCTTATGGCTCAACTCAAACCGTTCGAGCAACGCTCGCGATCTCTGCCGTGCGACCCGTCGTGATAAACCCCTTAAAACCCCGAAATACTCCAGATTTTCTGATGGAGTCAACCGCCAGTAAAGATTGCGGCTACCCTCCAAAACTGCTCCCACCGATCGTAGTGCTTGTGGCTGGCGATGGGGGTCGCGTCCGGCAATGCTCACGGTTCCCTCATCCGGCAGCACAAGTCCGGCGATCATTTTGATGGTTGTCGTTTTGCCTGCACCATTCGGACCCAAGAACGCTAGCACTTGCTTTGCCTCAATCTCAAGTGATACATCCTTGACAGCACGGGTCGTTTTGCCTTGAGCGCGATAGGCTTTATGCAAATGGTGGACTTGAAGCAGGGACATAACCGTACCAGAAAAACTATCTGTTACGAAGCGTAACAAATAAGCGAGCCTGACGGTTTCCCTTGCAGTTTCGACACGACCTTTCACTCAGGATTAGACTGACCATAACTACCGCTTAGTACGACTGCCATTTACTTTTGACATACTCTCTCATGACGATCGCCCAACTTTTTGACGGTGCCAATCTTTTTGTCTTGCCCTTTTGGGCTTTGATGATTGTGCTTCCTAACTGGAACATCACTAAACGAGTGATGACATCCTACTTGCCCTTTGTTGCTTTAGCGTTACTCTACCTTTATTTCATTTTCGGTACGCTGAATACTGAAACGGCGCAGGCACTTTCCAACCCAAAACTAGCAGACATTGCTCAGTTTTTTAGCGATGAAAGAGCTGCTGCAACAGGCTGGGCACATTTTCTAGTGATGGATTTATTCGTTGGTCGCTGGATCTATTGGGAAGGGCAGCGGACAAATGTCTGGACAGCTCACTCCCTTGTACTCTGCTTGTTCGCGGGTCCGGTCGGTCTGTTGTCGCATATCGTGACAGTTTTGTTAGCACAGAAAGCATCGTCTGTGATCGCCACCCCTGCAAGCCCTGTAGCAAAAGTGACAGTCAATACAACATCAGACGTAGAACAGTAGAGTAACAGTCCCTTAATCCTGATGGCTGCCGCTGCTTACTTTGCTCATCCAGATGGGGGAAGCCATCCCTCCGCTTAACACGCCACCCTAGTATGTATGGTGGGTTATCCGTCACATCTACGTAGGCGGCTTACTGCTGATCTAAAGAGTCGTTTGAGGGCTTTAAACGCTCAAGCAATTCTTGGTGGAACACTAGAGGCTATCCAGAAGGGAAAAGAGATGCTAGTACTGAAACTATTAGCCAGTCTGCTGTCGCGATCGCGCCCTTGTTTGGGGAGCGTAAGACCGTGCCATTAGGAGCATACCTGCTCAAGACGGGAGCGATCGCACTAGCCTATTTTGTAGTGGGTAGGTTAACGGTTTTCGTAGCAAATTTGGGCTTAGAAGCCTCACCGATCTGGTTTCCTGCGGGCATTGCTCTGGGCGTTTTGCTACTGGGCAGCACTAATGTCTGGGTTGGCATTAGCCTGGGAAGTTCTTTGCTAGCCGTATCGGTAGGAGTGACAGGGGCAGCTGCTCTAGTCACTGCCGTTGGCACGACGCTAAGCGCGATCGTTGGCAAAGCGCTACTGCGTCAGGTCGGCTGGTCTTCGTCTCTCAACAGCCTGCGGGGTGCCCTCAAATTTCTCGCGTTGGCAGTTGTGGTATCCCCTATACCCAATGCCACTATTCGTACTCTCTATGCATGCATCGCTGGTCTAAGTCCCTGGCAGCAATTTAGCAGTCAGTGGTGGGCGATCGCGCTGGGAGACAGCATTGGCATTTTGGTCATGGCTCCGCTGCTGCTGGTTTGGTTGAGCAAACCCCTGCCTAACAATGTTCCATTCGGGTCAAATGCGTCGGTATGGTGGCAGCAATTGCAGCACCAATGGCGTCGATGGCGAACCCTTGAAGCCTTGCTGTGGGTAACGCTGCTCTTAAGCGTGAGCTGGTTTGTTTTTTGTGCTTCTATGCACGCAGGTAAAGCACGGTATCCGTTAGAAATCTTACCGCTTGCTCCCATTGTCTGGGCGGCGCTGCGGTTTGGGCAACAGGGTACCGTAGTAAGTGGTTTTATTGTTTCTAGTCTTGCCTTTTGGGGCTTAACGCAACATCGAGGACCTTTCTTGATGGATGCAAATGGCAACACACAGCAGGCGACCCTCCTACTCCAGACTTTTGTGGGTGTCACGATGGGCATTGTGCTGATGTTGGCGGCAGCCGTAGCGGAACGGCAGCAGGCAGAAGCTCAACTGCGGTTTGCAGCAGATCGTGAGCGGTTATTGGCGGAGACAGCACAGCGCATTCGGCGATCGCTAGAGCTAGACGAAATTCTCAACACGACTGTTTCTGAAGTTCGTCATTTGCTACAAGCTGATCAGGTTTTTATCATACGGCTCGATCCCTGTGGGCAGGGCTTATCTGGACACAACTTGACGGTCGCCGAGTCAGTAAGCCCCGGTTGGACTTCAGTGCAAGGCTGGGTATCAGATCAGCGGGTGGCTCAGGAAATCGAGGCACTTTTTAAGCAAAAAACCTCAGAGAATCCCTGCAATATAAAGCCTGTGAAGGCGATCGACGATACCGCTCAAGCAGACAAGCCCCCACTAATTGCTGAGTACTATCGCTACTGTCAAGTTAAAGCAAGCATTGGTGTACCCATCATGGTGCATCACAAAATGTTTGGCATTCTGCTGGTCAATCAATGCTCTGGACCGCGCCACTGGTTGCCGCTAGAAACCAATTTGCTAGAACAACTTGCGACACAGGTGGAAATTGCGATCCAGCAAGGGCAGCTTTATCAGCACCTTCAAACGCTTACAGTGAGTTTGGAAGGACAGGTGCAAGCCCGCACCGCCGAGTTGCAGCAGCGAATGCAGGAACTGCAAAGTCTCAATCAGGTGAAAGATTTGCTCCTACATGCCGTTGCCCATGACCTACGGACTCCGGTACAGGGAATGTTAATGGTGCTAAACAGTTTAAGAAGCCGTCATAAAGACTGTGAAGCGGTACCCGTGCCCTGTGGAAAATTTGATCGCATGGTGCAGAGCTGCGACCATCAGCTCAATCTACTGAATTCTCTTTTAGAAGGTCATACAGATGACACACCTGCAACCGTACTTCATTGCCAGCCCGTGCATCTGCATCAAGTTGTAGACATTGCTCTGTCAAATCTGAAACCACTTTTGTCAGAAAACCATGTTACTCTCTGCGCTCAGGTACCTTGCGATCTGCCGCCCATCAAAGCGGATTTACAGCAACTGCGGCAAGTGTTTGAGAGTTTATTGCTTAATGCGGTTAAACACAATGCACCCGGTTTGACTATCACACTCAACGCCACGATCGACACCACAACGGCTGCGCCCCGCATGATCCACTGCGCGATCGCAGACAATGGGCGGGGGATGGACCAAAACCAATGCGATCGACTGTTTCAACTCTATGTGCGGGGCATCGACAACCAGCATCTGACGGGCATTGGGCTAGGTTTACATCGCTGTCGGCAAGTGATTACAGCACATGGTGGGCAGGTTGGTGTTGCTAGCCATCCTGGCAAAGGTTCCCAGTTTTGGTTTACGTTGCCCTTAGCCGATGGAAACATAAACGCTCATAGTTAAAGCAGCGAACGCATAACGGCAGAGGTTTTGCAGCGTTACTTAAGCTTAGTCAAGGCGATGTCCACAATGCGCACAAAAGCGATCGCTAGGTTTAAGCGTGCTACCACATTGACTACAAAAATTTCGTTGCACAGCCGACGTGGATGGTTGTTCTCCTCCTGTTTGAGGTGATGGCTTACTCGATGCCTTGATCGGGTTCATCTCCATCCGCATGTTTCCCATCTGCATCGTCATCGTCGTTTGATCCATCTGCATATCACCCATTTTCATCGGTGGTAAAGGCAGCATGGGTGCCATCGAAGGCTTTGGAGACATGGCAGCAGGCATTGAATCAACGTGTACTGGCAGGGGTTGAGCATCACCCCAGGATGGCGCTTCTGTTGACGTACTAACTTGGTTGCCCTGTATGTAGATAAACTGTTCGCCCTGAGCTGTAAGCAATTTGACTACAAGACCGATCGCGACTCGCCAGATTTCGGGTGGTGCAGTCCAGCGTCCTGTTTGAACATGGTTGCTCGACTGCTGCTGCTGTCCTGGGCTGCTATTAGTGAGGGTCACACGAGTCTGTTCATCAACGTTTTCGAGGTCAACAGACTGTCCTGTCGCCCATTCGCATCGATACCCCATTTGAACTGCCTCGTAGTGCATTGAATCTATTGTGCCAGGAAGCAGCAATGCTAGAGCCGTTGAGGCTAAGACCAGTAATCTTTAGTCAGCTAATCAGAGTCAGCTAATTAGTGATCGACGATCGCACCACGCTGTTGCAAATCTGCTATCACCTCTTTAGTCAACCCCTGATTGTCACCAAGCAATGCCTTTTCAAAGGTCGCACCTGCCAAATTTGCATCAGTCAAGTCTGCTCCTCGCAGATCGGCATAGCTCAAGTTTGTGCCATAGAGATTAGCGCTTCTAAAGTTAGCCGTTGTCAGACTCGAACGGCGTAAATCGACATGATTGAGCGATGCCAAGTACAGAATGGCACCATCTAGCTTGCAGCCAACTAATACAGCGCGACGTAAATCAGCATGACTTAAATTGGCTTTAGTCAAGTTCGCACCTGTAAGGTTTGCACTCAAAAGCGTGGCATTGACCAGGCTAACGCCCATCATGTCAGCGCTTACCAAACTGGCACTATCTAAAGTGGCATTAATGAGCTTTGCACCAATTAGGTTGGCATTAATTAAATTAGCTTCCGCCAAGTTGGCATTTACTAGATTGGCTTGCGAGAGATCGGTCGCTATAAAATTTGCCCCTTTCAGTTGAGCAGAGCGCAGATCTAGACCACTCAAGTTTGCAGTAGAAAAATCTTTAGAAGGATTAAGTCCAGCTATTTTCGCAAGTTCAAAGAAGTCGTCAGTCTCTGCCTCTACAATGCGCTGAATCAGTTCTCGAAGACGCTTCAGAGATCTTTCACTAACCATTTTGCCAACTGCCCGACGAGTATAGGGCGGCGATCGAGGAACACAGACTGCTAAGACTACAGTGCCATCTTAGCCAGTTTCGCAATACCCTCAATCGATGCTCTTAGTTGCGGCTGCCAAACTCTACTCCAGCAGTACTCAAGCTGAAACATTAACACGTAAAAACAACCCCATAGCGTTATTGTAGATGAGGTTGCTAATAAATAAATTGTTGTCGGATAAAATATTACTCAACGAAGCTTAATTTAGTAAGCCTTGAAAGTACCAATCCAACTGAAATCAGAAGCGGAAGACGGTTGGAGGAAGACATGACACAACTTGGCAGATGAGAACCAATAGTATCAAAACCTAAGCCACATCACGCTCGGGCGCTGTAGCCCACATGGTAATAAGACGTTCAATCACAGCTTGCTTACTGGCACTAATACCTTTGGGCATCAAGCTTTCTGTTAGCGCCTCAATGTCAGAAGACTGAGCCAAAACACGGCTTTGCGTTGGCTGTATCGTACTACGGTCTGAAGCGGTTGGTAGACGATCCAGGCTAACGGGTTGGCGATGTTCTGGTCGAAGCATAATGATAATGAGGTTTAAGTTTCAAGTGGAGAGCCACTAGCTCTCTCAGGACAAGTAATGACAGATATCAATGTAAAACTTAGGATTTTTCTTCCCTTCGATCTACAGATGACTTAAAGCAAGCTTTGACCATCATCCCTTAATAAATCTTACTGCCTTAGCAGTAGCAGTCAAGCAACGTAGCTAGAAATAAGCTTTCTCATCCAAAGTTACTTCTACAGCGGGACGTTAAAAATATGAATTGTATTAACGTACAGAGTCATTACCTACAGTATGCCCGTCTCCATCCGACAATAACATCCCCGACAAGTGATTGGCTGGCATACACAGAATCTTCATGCAGTAAGTTATCTGTGCTCCTTCTGACAATGAGGCTTTTGTGACTATTGAAAGGCTTTTGTAACTATTGAACAGCCGCGTCATGCCTCTCCAACCCATTCTAAGCATCATGCTGCACTGTATGAAGCCTAGAAAGTACCGTTGCTGCTATAGCGCTTAGAGTCAGGTAGGGGCATCTCTGACTTTCTTCCCCTCCTACTTGTATCAGTTTGTCTATCGTATAACGTTATTCCCTAAGCTATCGCAATAGATCCCAGCTACAAAAATAGTCGACTTGTCTGCAAACAGCTAACCAGGACACTGCTGAATCATGACTGCTATTGGCTTACTGTCCATATCCGGCTACGTAAGCTTTACCTTAAGTGCAGACTGTAGCTCTAAATAGCCTTACGTTTCAGTTGAACGGTTGAGCAGGTGCTTTAAAGTAACACGGCGCTGGGTCGTTGATGGACGTTTCAAGTCGCGCAATCGTTGCTTTAGCTGAGTAAGGTTGGGGACTTGACCCCCATAGCGCCAGCGAACATACGCTTGAGAAATATCGTCGATCGCCCTTGACTGAGCTAGCGGTTGAACTGTCTGTGCCTGCTGCGCGTATTCCAGCGGAGTTTGAGCCGGACGTTTACGAAAGCCTTGAAGTGCCTGCCAATGCAACATTTGCTGATACAGACTTTCCATCGGTGGTAGTTTTGCCAGCCAGCGACGGTAGCGCCAACTACGCCAACCACGCCATAGAAGCCAACCTATAAATCCGAGCGCGATCGCCAGTAGTAAGCCTGCAAAGAGTCCAACCCAGCCTTGCGAAAGCAGCCCCATTAACCGTGTAAGAGCAATCGCGATCCAACCAGCCAGTGTGCCAAAAATCCGACTGAGCCAACTGGTAACGGGTGACGGTAGCCAACCTGCTACCCAGCGCCAAAACGATCGCAGGGCATTAAAGGTTTGGCTCTCCTCAATCGACGGTGGAATTAACTCATGACCAGGAATCGGGTCAAAGCCAAACCAGCCATATTTAGGAAAAAAGACCTCTGTAATGGCGTAAGCATCAGTATTACGAACGACGTACAAACCTGTAAAGGGATTAAATTCTCCCGGTCCAAAACCCGCTACAAGCCTTGCTGGTATATCAATTGAGCGCAGCATAACTGTCAGTGCTGTCGAAAAATAGTCCGGGTAGCCACCTTGATACTTGAACAAAAAGGCTTCTACCAGGTCTTCATCTGGCTCCAGAAATGGCAACTCAGGCTGAATCGTGTAGCGCTGCTTTACAACTTGAGCTAAAAAGAGCGCTTTTTCATAAGCAGACGTAATTGGCTTCGGCGAGGTTGCGAGCAATTCTTGTGTGCGCTTCCGTACCCGCGCCAAAATTTTGGGTGGCACATCCAAATAGTCAGCCGCAATACTGGCTGGATAGTTCGGCGACGCTTCTCTAAGGCGGGTGCGATCGCGATACGGTACTTCCGAAACAACCGTATAAGTTAGCCCTTCACGCAGTTCCAGGGGCGATCGCAGGTTGCCATTAAGGTCGATCGCGACTTGCCGTGTCGGAAAATAAAGCTCCTTTGGCTGGGCTAGGGATGGCAGTAGATTCGGCAAATCTGAAACAGCCGTGTAGGTCTGAACAATTTCTTTCGTTTTATTTAGTGTGATCGGTCGCGGCAAAAAGAACTGATATGACCACTCAGGGCGCGTAATTGTGACTGTCTTATCATTCTGAGAAATCTCCCAACCCTGCCCAAGATAGCGATCAAACGCCAGCACTCGCCAAAAGCCCTCTGCCTGAGATCGTATCCGCAGTACGACTCTAGGCTTCAGCGCTCCCCGCAAGTTCTGGTTAATACGACTACTAAAACCATAGTAAAAATTCTCATTCAGTTTGCCCGGTCCACTCCCTTGACCCTGATCTGGAGTGCCACCGCCGCCTTTGCCATCACCTGGGCGCACATAGCCAGGGTTGATAATACGGCTGTTGTCTTGAAAATCTTGCTGAATCTGTGGGCTGACAGGAAATGACCGCAGTTGGTAGCCCGGAAAACGCGGCAAACAAGCAAAAACAATTAGCCCGATGACCAAAATCACCGACATAAAGCCGAGCCATCGTTTGGGAGACAGCCCTGCGCGTTGTAACGGTGACTGATAAAACTGGTTCGACAACCCCAACCGGGAACGGTAATCCAATACCAGTACA
Source organism: Phormidium sp. FACHB-592 (assembly GCF_014695795.1). Classification (NCBI taxonomy): domain Bacteria; kingdom Bacillati; phylum Cyanobacteriota; class Cyanophyceae; order Oscillatoriales; family Oscillatoriaceae; genus Phormidium; species Phormidium sp. FACHB-592. Next base: position 114,929 of record NZ_JACJOZ010000103.1, on the reverse strand, counting down.
GGCAGCGCGATCGCCAAAAACAACAACAGCAGCAGCCCAAACGTCATCGTCTGGCTCAGCGTACAGGCAACGCTAATCAGGATTAACCCGATCACCATTGAGTAGCCTAGATCTTTACGACGTGGAAGGTCAAAGCTGTGCAACACCTGAAGCTGCACCAGTAGTTCCGCTAAAACCAACCGCGTATCATTTAGTTCGGCTCGTAATCCCACAAAAAAGGCTGCCATTGCCAGCAGCATTCCGATCGCAATGCAGAACTTTACCGCTATGTTGCGCTTGTGCCGCTGTCGCCAGCTCCAGAATGCTCCTGTAATGCTTAAGGGGATTGCCCAGACACTCATGCTAGTCGATGCCGCTACGTCTGTTGCGGCGATCCCAGCTAGCACCATCACCTGCACTAGTATCCGTAGTAAGAGCGACTCTTCAACTTCCGGTGGTAGGGTCTGCAAGCGCTGTTTAAAGCGAGCTGCGATCGTTCCTACCGTTGCACCCTCAGAAACACCAGCCCCAGAATGACTAAACATCAGCAGGTAAAAAGATCATGCGGTTTGCTGGCTGCAATGACGACAACGTTAAACTCGCTTCCCTGATCCAAAACTGTTATGCCAGAGCGATGCCTGAGAAACAGAAATCACTCTCTGAACTTCCTCTCTGCCATCAGTGAGACTGTCCAATCTACTTTTAACGTTCAACGTCCGATCGTCATGCAACCAGATCCATCATACCCACGACTTGAAAAGGCTAACTGATGCACTAAAGTTGTCACCCTGACGTTCATCCTATGTTCATCCACAGTTTAGTCAGTAATGCGAACGGCAAAAACTAACGGCTTTTGTTCAGGCAAGCAAACTTCCAACACGCCAGACTGATGGGGGGCAAGGTCAAATAGCTCCACACTTAGGACACCAGCCGTAGCACGTTGAGCGCTTGCTTCTAAATGCTCACTCCGCAGTGTAAGCGTTCCACCACAGGGCAAGGTGCCTTGAATGCGTAGTTTTGCAGCCGTTGCATCCAAGCCGTAATCTACTTGTAAGCTTAAAGCCCCTAATTCAGTAAGCCACTGGCGCTCTAAGGTTGGCTGCCTAAGAGAAACCGTCAGCGTTAGTGCTGCAATGATTTCGCGTGCCGCTAAAAGCGATAACACCATTTGCTGGGCTGGAACTGCTGACTCGTAGTTAGTTGGGTAGTTGGCACCAGAGGGCGGCGGCATAGCACCTGAACGAGCAGGTGATGTCATCACCATCCCTGCAAGCTGATTCAGTGATTGAGACTGACCAGGAAACAAGTCCTCGACAGATTTTACAAGCTTTGCACCCTCTAAAAGAGAGGATTGAACGACGTTTTGACAGCGCTCTAGCAATTGCCCCAAAAGTCGATCGGGTAAAGCAACAGGCAAATTCAGTGTTTTTAATTGATGGAGCCAAACTTGAGCTGGAATGCTCTGGTTTACGGCTGCGGGAGGCGCAGCAAGTACAGCCGAGTCTACGAACCCAACGGTACTTTCGGTTTCGTAATCATGAACTTCTGTTTCCCAGGGGAACAGGGGGAGGTTTTGTTGAATCTCGCTTTGTAACCGATGTTTCAACAGGGTATGAAAACGGTCTTGCACAGCAGGTGTCTCTCCAAGTTTTAGTAAGTTTTTCCGTTGAGAGGAAGCATCGAATTTAAATTGGCTGGAATCTACAGAGGGTGCATCCTGTGAAATGAGTAAATCCGGCGCACTCATTACTGAAGCGCCGCTTTGCCCATCGCTCCCATCAATAACTGGATTAACCACCTCAGAGTCATCTGAAGTGGTAAAAAGAACCAGATCTTGAAGTAGCTCGAGCAGATTCCTCTGGAGAGCGTCCGAGTCATCATTCATGGCATATGTTCCTATTCATCGGAAGACGCACTTTGTCCGGACACTAAATAATTACGCATTTCCCAAGCTTGCTCAAGTAGCTTAAACCACTGCTTGCGAACTTGTGTTATCGTGCAGCCGATCGACTGAGCGATCGCCGCATCAGTTAGCTGCTTTCGCTTCAGTTGCAGCAACTCAGTCTGCTGAGGATCAAGCTGTGCCTGAAACGTCTGCCACTGCTGCAACGTTAAACCGAGATTGCGCTCTAAGTCTACCTCCAACCATTGATGCACCAGTTCCCAGCGGTGCGAGAGCGCAAAGCGAATGAGGTGATATTTAAAACGTTGCTGCAAGTAATCCCGTTGACGGGGTGTCAGCCCTAAGATTACCTCAATTTCATTGGCAGGCAAATCTTGCAGACGGAGCGCAAAGTAATCAGCGCAATCGGTTTGCTTCCGCTCTTCCAGGTACGTCATTAACTCAGCTACAACAGCCTGACGCAAGCTATCCTCCGTCGGCTCTGGCTCCTGAGCCACCATTTGCTCTCGCACTTGCTGCATGGAAGCAGCTGTCCATTGACTGTCACCCTCACTAGAGCCACCATCAGCCGCACGTTCGATATCAACTAGTGTTTCGAGCGGCTGTTGTTGTGAAAAAGTTTGGGCACGCAGAATAATAAGCTGTTGATTACGCCGTCCCGGTAGAGGAATGCGACGCTTACCATAGCGTTCAGTAAAAGCCATGTATTCTGCTAGTTGTAGCAGTGTCCGTGGCTGGTAGGTTACTGGTAGCTGAGTCTCACGTCGAAAAGCATTCAGCGCTTCCATGTAGAAGCTTTGAAGAAAGTCTTCGATCAGCGTCAAACGTGCTTGATAGCTTGATTGGGTCTGAGGGGGAGTAATGTAACGATACACGATCGCACTGAGCGTGCTGTGCAGTTCTACCCGTCCTCGCTTCGAGCCTAGCTTGTAATAATGCAAGCATTGCTGAAGGCGGTGTCGTGCCAGTGCTGTTGCCCAAGTATCAATCTCGCCAGACGCTTGAATACGCTTACTCTCAACACAAATGCGAGCGACTTCTTTTGCCAGTCGATCGGATACATCCAAGCAATTTTGCTCAGACGCATTAGTTGACAGCTTTAACTCATCAAGCAGTAGTTGAAAAATTGCCTCCACGCTTCGGCAGATATCCCCCACGGTACTTACATACTCAACGATAACTGGAATTAATTGAACTAATTGTGACCACAATACGATGGCAACGTCTAGATCAAAGCAGGGAAGCTTTACAACTTACTCATTTAATTAGGAGTTTACTCTTCAAAATGAATATTGACAAACAAATTCAGGAACTCATCAACGATGCTCCTCAAGACGGTAATACGCCTGCCTTAGTTACAGCTATCGCCCCTGTGCTGAAATCTTTAGCGTCACAACTGCGTCATGAACAGTACTACATTGTGCAGACGTTAGATCAAGACTGGGCGATCACAACTTTACAAAATCAGTCACAAGTAGAACTGGAGAAAAACGTAATTTACGCCTTCTCTAGCTTGAAGGATGTCTCAAACAGCCCTTATCCGATGCACGATCCGCAGATGATAGCGCTACCCATACCCGTCACACATATTCTTTTTCAGATGCTAGCCATGGAGATTATCCATAGCATCATTTTCTTTGATACACCTGGCAACACTGTTACAGGGACTGAAATTCAGCGCGAACACGTGAGTGAACTCATTGCGTCTTACCTGGCGCAAACTCAGGGTATGCCTGACTCAGAATTACCACCTAATATTGCTTAAGCCCGTACCGCTTGATTTAGTCTTGCCTCAGGCTTTAAGTAGGACTCTGCGCTTCTAAGGTTGAACTTCTAGATCTTTCTTCTTCTTTCTTCTAAAGTTGAACTTCTAGGATGTGTCAGCCATCCTTTGATTGAGCACTTTTTGCAAAACTTAAGCCATGCTGAGCGCTTGCCATAACAGGTGACAAGCGCTCGAAGCATTTTCTAGGGGCAATTTTTCTGGTGGCTACCGTTATCGATAACAAAAAGGATGAGGGATGAGGAGAAGCCCTTGCTCCAAGGAGGTTTCAAGGTTTAGGTCTGTCCTAACGTTCTTTTCGACTGCTGTAGCTTAATTGATAACACGCCCTAGCGCTGTTCTAGCTGAATCAGTGCGCCGCCACGCTGTACACCTGCTTGCTCGCCGTAGCTGCTAAGGGTGAGCGATCGTAGATGACTGAAAAGTGGTTTACCTGCTAGCTCAAGTACTTTCAGCACTGGAAAGCGCTGCTCTAAAAAGGTCTGGCTAGCTGCCCAGTCGAAATACAGGTAGCCGTTGTTGGGCTGTAAGAGGGATGCTGTTGCTTGCTGGAACAATCGATCGGTCAACAGTGGATGCTCGGAAGCTTTGAGGGCTGTGTCCATTGCTGCCACTGAGGTTGCAAACAGTTCATAGTTGCCTAAAGAGGCATGAACGCCTTGCACGTCTGCCTGTAAGTTGAGCGGTTGCGACACACGGTTTGTAGCGGCAGTAAGGCGTGTCCAGGCTGAAACGGTGCGATCGCCAATCGTAAGTGGTCCTACATTCAAGCCTTGCTGTTTGGCGAGGTCGTCAAGATGGGCGATCGCCTGCTGACCTGCCTCAGTTTGTGGGCGTTGCGCTGCAAAAAGCCAGTCAGGTTGCTTTCCAGGAGCGCTGATTGGGTCAGGAGGCACCATTGCCAGCGCATATTCGCCCTTCGCCCAGCTAAACACATCGGCGGAAATGTCAAGCTGCCAGCGGGTTTGCAAGGCTTGCAGTGGTTGTTCAAGGATTTGGGCTGCTGTTTTATAGGGTGCTAACCCGTTTGTAAGCTGCGTCCACAGACGATCGAGGTCTGCCCCCGAAGCGGCGATCGCGCTGCTGCTGGGCATATACTGCAAGGCTCCCACAGGTTGAGCTAGCAAGGGCAAGGCTGTTGTCTTCGTCTCAGCGTCGTTATCGGCTGTCTGCCTGTCTGATGCCAGCAAGGCAGTTTCAGCAAGCAGACCGTATTGATTAGGTGCAAATCCAACGATGAGTGTTTGATTGAGTGTTGGTGACTTCTCTAGTGTTCCTGTCGTATTCGTTGCCGTTTTTGGCTGTACTGCCTGGGCGGTCAGCTTCTTTCCTAGTAGTTGAGTGAGCTTGGGCACATCGATGAATGTTAGCGCCACTCGTGGCTGGATGAGCGCCGTGATCGCCTGAGTGAAGACGGTCGATCGCTCAAGGCTAAGGTCAGGCGCTTGCACGTTGTTGATTGCCTCGCGCAGCACTTTAGGATGATTGGCAAAGAGGATGAAGCGATCGCCGACAGCCGCACTGGCAAGCGTTGGCAGAGGTGCGGCTGTCGGCGGTGCGGATGGCTCTTCTAGTTGCAGACGATACTTGGATGGTTTCGGTTTGCGTGCTGTAGCGACGCTTTCGGGTTCTGCTGCTGAGGCTTTGGCAGCAATGATTTTCACGCCCTTGTATTGCTCAAAGACTAGATCGCTACCTGCGATCGCCCGCTTTTGCCAAAACAACTCCAAAAACTCGCGCGATCGCTGTGGTTCTTGAGTCGCGATCGCCATTAAGTAGCCCGGCTGTTGCCCATTTGCCGTATCACGATCAATATCCAGCGTGGTCACGGCAAGCGTAATTTCTTGCCCTAGCCAGGGTTGCACGTCTCGCTCGTAGTCCAGGCCCGTCGTTGCCAGCAGACTTTGCTTCAACTGGGCTAGCTCCTGCCGTACCTTTCGTCGTTCTGCTGGTCGGGTCGATACCAGTTGAAAGGCTTCTAGCTGATCGGGGTTCAACAGCAGTGATGCCATGACTGGCGCTTGCTTCGGCACAAAAATTGCGGCACCGGGAACGCTTCCCTGCTCATTACTTAGCAGGCGGCTGGGATTGCGACCCACTAACCAGTAGAACCCACCAGCGCTGGACAACAGCAGCACCAGCACCACAACTGCCAAAACGGTGAGGAACGAACGAAACTTCATGGGCATCAGATAGCGCTAGGAGGCAACGCAAAAACAGTCCAGCCTCATTATCCTGTAGCGCGTGCATCTTAGCGGCGATCGCGTCAGGACGCTTCTGATTTCTGGTTCTGTTAAAGAAGTGAAGGGTGAAGAAGTGGCTGCGATCTCACTTCTAAAGTGTCTACTCTACACTTGAAGAGAAAGCGCGTCGTCTACACAAAAACGGTGACATCCCAATAGATCTCCGGCTTCTTTGGTTCAATCCTAGCTGGTTGCTTCTAATACAAAAGGTGGGGATCTTGCCGAGACTTCGCAGTTTGCCCTTTTAAGACACCTCAGTTTGCTGGCATTAGGTGAGCCAAACAGCAGAATTTGGCGCAATGTGAGAGAATTTATGACCATTGAAAAATGATTGGTCTGATCTCGATCGCCACTTTGTTTGTCTCAACGGCTGATGAAAACGATCGCGCTATCTTCAAAGCATCATGACTCAGGCAGCTCCTCACCCCGAACAAGTTCGCAGTCACCTTGTTCAGATATATCGCAAGTTACCGTTGCTAGAGCAAGTGATGGTGCAACTGTCTTCAGTGATTTATGAGCCAACGAGTCGCGCTTTGTTTCTCAACTGTTGGAATTACCTTAGTGAGAACGATCGCGGCGGTAAACACTTCACAACGGTAACAATTAAGCCATATATCGATCGCTTAATTGAGTTGGGAGTGTTAACTCAAGCTAGTGGTGCAGGTCCTCAATGTAATCCATTGCTGGCAGAAATTGCGACTCGTGATGCGGTCAAGGTCAATCGCTTTGAACGTCTGGTTGAGGCAGTGCAAAAGGGCTTTCCAGTTCCCCGGCGCTGGAAAGATGGACCAGTTTCGTTTGGGAACGATCGCCAATTGATTCGCGAAATTCGGGTTGGCGTTTACCGCAAAGATCTCAAATTCATTAATAAGCAGTTAGAGGACTATTACAGATACAGCTATCAGAAAGAAAAGCTTTCTCTGGATGATATCTATCAGCAAATCTGCAATAACCCCTTTGATCCGGCATGGTTTCGGACGCTGCCGTCGGAACTATATGAAGGGGCACTCATCAGCATCCTCAACTATTCCATTCTGGAGCTAACAGCGGCGGATGCGGCGGTGGCGTTATTAAAGGACGATAGCGCCAATGCTGACAAACAGAGCGCCAAACATGGTGTCAAGCAGAGTGCCGTTTTGCAACGGGTTGTGCTTACGGAGCAATGGTTGTTGCGGGGTCGCTTGCCAGAAGCACAGCAACTGCTTGAGCGGGTGCCAGAAGACTATCAGCATCAGTTTGCGTCGCTGCGGGGTCATCTCGCCTTTTTGCAAGGGGACGATGCGATTGCGATCGCCCAGTACTCCACCGCGTTGAAAGCGCTGAAGCAAGGCACGGGAAAACGCAAGGTCTACTTCCAGTCCATGAGTGGCTTGTTTTTTATCCTGGCGTTGCTCAAAGATGGGTCTGCCGATCGCCTCGAAGAAGCCGCAGAGTACACCAGCATTGCACGACAGACAAAGCACTGGCTCAGCCCCACTTATGCAGTGCTAGAGAATGTGATCAAAGTTCAGCAGGGCGATCTGGGCAAAAAAGCATGGGTGAGTCAGATGTCGATCGCCACCCACAAAGCTGGCAACAGCTTGCAAACCTTGATTGCCTGCCTGTGCCTCTACTGGGTTGATTTGGATCAGGCGAAAAAGTACCTGCCGAAGCTCTTAGAACCCTTTTACGACGATGCCGCCGCTGCTGGCTATCTCTGGATAGCAAAAACCGTTGGCGACCTGCTTGTTAAACTTAAGCCGCGTAGCCCTTACGGCAAACAAGCAGCCGCCTTGCTACCCGACAGTAAGCTGCGATCGCTGGCAGACCTCATCCAACCGCAAGAAGCGTGGGAACTGAGCCTGAATGCGCTGTCCCACTTGCGGAAAGATCAGCCTCAGGCGGTTGCGAAAGCGGACATGACTCAGCGCCTTGCCTGGTTTATCACTTTCTATCCCACCAGTGGCTGTGTGCTGCAACCGCGTGAGCAAACCCTGAATGCCAAAGGTGACTGGAGCAAGGGCAGACCGATCGCCCTCAAGCGACTGAAAAGTAACGCCGAGGAATTTGGCTATCTCACCCCACAAGACCTGAAGCTTTGTGCTCAAATTAAAACCTATGCTTACGGCTGGGGCAACAAAACGGACTACACCTTTACTGACAAAGCGATCGCGCTCCTGGCCGGGCATCCGCTCGTTTTTTGGGAAGACGCACCTACTACGCGGGTCGAGGTGGTAAAAGGCGAACCCGAACTGCTGGTGAAGAAAATTAAAGACGATAGACTCGCGCTGCAATTTTCGCCCGCACTTCAGGACAACAAAGAGATTCTGACGGTCAAAGAAAGCCCCACCCGGCTCAAAATCATTGACATTACGCCAGAGCATCGTCGCATTGCCGAAATTTTGGGCACTCAAAACCGTCTGGAAGTGCCTGCTGCCGCTAAGGAACGGGTGCTAGCTGCCATTCACGCGGTGTCCAGCATTGTCACGGTGCATTCCGATATTGGGGGCGGCGTGATCACCGAAGAGGTGCCTGCTGATCCCAAACCGCACGTTCACCTGTTGCCTGCTAGCGGCGGGTTGAAAGTAGCAGTGCTGGCGCGTCCGTTTGCTCAGGGTGGTCCTTATTATCGTCCCGGCGCGGGTGGCGAAACGGTGATCGCAGAGATCGAGGGCAAACGCTTGCAGACAACGCGCAACCTGAAGGAAGAAAAGACGCTGGCAAATGCCGCGATCGCAGCCTGCCCCACCTTTTTGCACCAAGAAAAGCAGGATAACGAATGGCTCATCGACGACCCAGAAGCCTGCCTGGAGCTATTGCTGGAACTGCAAGCGCTGGGCGACAGCATTGTTATTGAGCATCCTGAAGGTGAAAAATTCCGTGTGTCGCACCAGTCTGGTCTAAAGGATTTCAAGCTCAACATCAAGCGCCAGAACGATTGGTTTGCGACCGAAGGTGAGTTGAGAGTTAATGACCAACTCGTGCTAGATATGCAGCAGCTCATGCAACTGCTAGAAAAAAGCCCCAGTCGCTTTATTCCTCTGGGTGACGGACAATTTCTAGCGCTGACGCAAGAATTTCGCAAACGGTTGGATGAGTTACGGAACTTTTCAGAGCGATCGGGCAAAGGCGTGAAACTCCATCCCCTTGCAGCCGTTGCTGTCGAAGACTGGATGGAAGAAGTGGGAGATCTCAAAGCAGACAAACACTGGAAGGCGCATATTCAGCGCCTCAAGGAGATCCAAAACTTTGAACCCCAACTGCCATCAACCCTGCAAGCCGATCTGCGCGATTATCAGATGGAGGGCTTTCGCTGGCTGGCACGCCTAGCGCATTGGGGTGTAGGAGCCTGCCTTGCGGATGATATGGGCTTGGGCAAAACGCTGCAAGGTTTGGCAGTGATCCTCACCCGTGCGCCCGAAGGTCCCACGCTGATTGTGGCTCCCACCTCCGTTTGCATGAACTGGCTGAGTGAAGCGCAGCGCTTTGCACCCACGTTGAACGCGATGCAGTTTGGTGGGGGCGATCGCCAAAAAACACTCGATCAGCTACAACCGTTCGATTTTGTGGTCTGTAGCTACGGGTTATTGCAGCAAGAAGATGTAGCAGAGATGCTGGCAAAGGTGCAATGGCAAACGATCGTCCTGGATGAAGCACAATCCATTAAAAACTTTGCTACGAAGCGATCGCAAGCTGCAATGAATCTGCAGGGCGGGTTTAAAGTGCTGACGACAGGCACGCCGATCGAAAACCATCTGGGCGAACTGTGGAACCTCTTTCGCTTCATCAATCCTGGCCTACTGGGTTCTTTAGATACGTTTAATGAACGCTTTGCGACACCGATCGAACGCTATGGGGATAAAGATGCTCGTAACCGCTTAAAAAAACTAATCCAGCCCTTTTTGCTGCGTCGTACAAAGAATCAAGTCCTGCAAGAGTTGCCCTCTCGTACAGAAATTCTCTTACAGGTTGATTTGAGTCGAGAAGAAACAGCCTTCTATGAAGCCTTGCGGCGAGAAGCGATTGCCAAGCTCTCTGACAGTGACGCCACAGCAGGTGCCAAACATCTGCAAGTGCTAGCAGAAATCATGCGCTTGCGGCGTGCCTGCTGCAATCCGCGTCTTGTCAAACCAGAAATTGTGCTGCCGAGTTCTAAGTTGCAACTGTTTGGCGAAGTGCTGACTGAACTATTAGAAAACAAGCATAAAGCGCTAGTCTTTAGTCAATTTGTGGCGCACTTGCACTTGATTCGAGAGTATTTAGATGAACAGAAAATCACCTACCAATATTTAGATGGCAGTACCCCCGCTGCCGATCGCAAAAAGCGCGTCAATGCCTTTCAAGCAGGCGAAGGTGATGTCTTTTTAATCAGCCTTAAAGCCGGTGGTACCGGCTTGAACCTTACCGCAGCGGATTATGTGATCCATATGGACCCGTGGTGGAACCCAGCAGTAGAAGATCAGGCTAGCGATCGCGCCCATCGCATCGGGCAACAGCGCCCTGTCACCATCTATCGGCTAGTGGCGAAAAATACGATCGAAGAAAAGATTGTCGATTTACACCAGCAAAAACGTGATCTAGCTGATAGCTTGCTCGAAGGCGCAGAAATGAGCAGCAAGGTATCGACTGACGATCTACTGCGCTTAATTTCTGAACATTAGGCAGCGAGAACGCAACAACTCGTCATGCTAGGTAGCTAGGCGTAATGATTGATAAGACGCATTTCGACTCCATGCTCAACGTTTCGGCTGAGATCAACGTCGAAGCCTGAGCGCCCTTCGGCTTGAGCGCTCAGGTCGAAAGTTCATGCCGAAGTCTCAATGCTCTCAGTCCTGTGCATTGGCGGGTTGAGCGCAGTCGAAACTCAGTCTCTAAGTAGGCTTGTTTTACCTGCTGCCACATCCATACAGTCTCTAAGCAATTTGATTGAAGTAACGCTCCCACTGCTGTTAGGGGGCTAAAGCTCAAAACGTCGCCCATCTAGGAGCGAGAACCGCTCATCTTCCCATAGGCACTCTAATTCCCAAAACTGTCCTAGCTTTGATTCTGGTAAAAATCCTGACACTTTAATCAAAAAAGGTTTTGCAGTGGAGTTGGGTTGATTACGGTGAATCCGCAATAACTGCTGTGCGCCATTCGTTGAAACTAGTTGACCATCAATGTTAAAAACACCCAATTCCGTTGCTGGTGCAGAGGCTTCAAAGCTTTTTAGCCAAAAGGTTGTGCCACTGCGAGTCGATTTAGGATACAAGCCGAAAAAGCCTGTGAGCGGGAGTTCCTGCGTGTTTAACCAGCGCTGCAACCGATCGTTACAGCCGCTCAACGTCAACAGCTTGTTATCAACACGTAAGGAGTAACCCTCCTTACCTGCGGACAATTCGCCTGCTAAGAAACCAAAGGCTTGATACTCAAAGCCCAAAGGTGGGGGCAAGACAGGTGTTTGAGGGGCACGCTGCGCGGGGGCTGGGCTGCGTTTGGGTATAGATGGTTTTGGCACGGGTCAGTTTCAAAAAATAAGGGTTCTAGCTACGGTAAGAGGCTCAGGCGCTTAACAGCCACCGCAACCTCTAATTTAGGTCACGTGCAGGCGCGATCGCCCTGACCCTGCACGAAATCTACCTCCAGACCGAAAAGTGAGAGGCGTTTCCCATCATAGCAGAGGGATTGGCTCTGCCAGTGAAGGGCGGTACACCTTGACCCGCTCGTTAACACGGGTCAAGTTAATGCTGGTCGAGCAGCGCTGGCTGTGCCTCAAGCCTGATCAAAAGGTGTTTGAGCGTTTTACTTTTGACACGCTTCGCTGCTTCTGACAGACTCAACCATTGCCGCTTTCGTTGCTTGGCTTCTGACCAATCGTCAAGCACGGTTTCAACGCGCATTAGAAAAAGCTCCATCTCGCACGGGTAACCCCACTTGCGATCGACATAGGTTTCGATCGCGGGTGTCACTACATGACCACTCACGCCTGCTTCTTCTAACGCTTCTTTGGCGGCTGAGTCAGCCGCACTCAAACCCAGCGCAATCCAACCTTTTGGCACAATCCAACGTTTACGCCGAGTGGAAGTAACGAGCAGCACTTCTGCCTTTCCCGCTGTCATTCGGTAAGGCAACACGCCTGACTGCCGCAGTATGAGCATGCGTTTTCTCATTCTTATCCACAGTCGCTATTCAAAGTCGAAACCTGATGGCGTTGATCGTATCAGTCTGTCACGGCATTTGTGTCACAGCATTGACGATCGCTTATCCGTATACTGAAGCTTCAACGTTTCCTTCGAGATGTACATTATCACTCTGGTTCCAGGAGATATACCCGCTCTAACGATTCAGCACATAACCAGCTAATGACGGTTTAACTTTGTTTGATTGCCGCGTCCCTACAAAAGCACTATGAAACAGGAGAGACAGGATTTTAGAGAACGCTTCATCGATCGTCGCGGCTTCTTAAAACAAAGCGCCAGTAGTGCTGCAAGTCTGCTAGTAGCCGCTAGCACGTTTTTCTGGCGTAGCAAACAGGCGCAAGCGGCTGAGTTATCCCCTACAACGGCTCAACCCCTTAAGCCAGAGGCAGCGCTCCAAAAACTGATGGCAGGAAATCAGCGGTTCAGGCAGCACCACCCCCAGTATCCCGATCAATCGGCGGCTCGCTTGCAGGCAGTGTCTCAAGCCCAGCATCCGTTTGCCACTATTTTGAGCTGTGCCGATTCGCGGGTGCCAGTTGAGCTGATTTTTGACCAGGGCGTTGGCGATATTTTTGATGTCCGTATTGCGGGCAATATTGCTACGCCTGAAGTGATTGGCAGCATTGAATATGCGATCGTTCTGCTCGACACGCCTGTTTTGATGGTGCTGGGTCACGAGCGCTGTGGTGCAGTTACGGCTGCGGTCAACAGTGAAGTGCTGCCGGGTGCGATTGGTAGCCTTGTGAAAGCTATTTTGCCCGCGATCGAACCTCACAAGGCCGCGACAGCCGCTCTAATTGATACAGCAGTCCTGGCAAATGTGCGCTATCAAATTGCACAACTTAAGCGATCGCCTCTATTGGCAGAACGGCTGCAAGCAGGCACTTTAAAGATTGTGGGCGGTTGCTATGACCTTGATGCTGGTAGCGTCACGCTCCTGACCTGAGGCAAAGCTAGGATACGCTCTCATGAGCAGTAGGCAGAAGAAGCAGTTCATCCCTGCATAAGCGATTGTTGATGCAGATTTGCCTAGGAATAGACATCGCTGCATTGCTACTGCGACATAGAGAATAGAGCCGAAAGCCGCCTGTTTTAATGAAAATTACTATAAAAGAAACAATTTTAATGGTGGGCAAACAGCTTTGTCCTTGTCTTTTGGTCTTATTGCAGGCGTTAAAACAAAAAAATTAGATAAACGATGCAATTTGCTCTTTCTAGTTTTGGTTTTTCTAACTATAATTAGAAAAACCACTGCAACGAGTCGATCGCCCAGGTACGCCAATGACTACAAAGCAAGCAACTGACGGTGACGGTCGTTTTGAGCCGAGTCGATCGCCGCTCAAACAAGCCACTTCGATCGCGCCTCAGATAACTGCAAGCGTAGCGGCATCGCTCCCTTCCCTTTTAACAGATGAGTCGCTTACTGTTTTGCCGCAGGACTCTAGCCTGCTAACCGACCTTTACCAGCTCACAATGTCCGCCTGCTATGTGGGTGAAGGGTTGGATCAGCGACGTGCCAGCTTTGAACTCTTCGCCCGTCGGCTGCCCCCAGGCTTTGGGTATTTGGTCGCAATGGGGTTGGCACAAGCACTCGATTATTTAGAACGCTTTGCGTTTAATGACGCGCAGATTGAGGCATTACAGGCAAGTGGTATTTTTACCCATGCGCCTGATCGCTTCTGGTCATTGTTGGCAGACAGCCGTTTCAGCGGTGATGTGTGGGCAGTCCCCGAAGGCACGATCGTTTTTGCTAATGAACCGTTGCTACGTGTGGAAGCACCCCTCTGGCAGGCACAACTGGTCGAAACGTACCTGCTCAACACGCTCAACTATCAATCTTTAATTGCAACCCGTGCTGCCCGTTTGCGCGATGTCGCAGGACCGCACGCAACGCTGTATGAATTTGGTACGCGACGCGCCTTCAGCCCTCAGGCATCACTCTGGGCAGCGCGTGCAGCCCTGGCAGCAGGCTTGGATGCAACCTCTAATGTGCTGGCAGCACTGAAGCTGGGACGCAAACCCGTCGGCACAATGGCGCATTCTCTGGTGATGGCATTAGCAGCAACTGAAGGCACGGAGGCAGAGGCATTCACCGCTTTTCATCGCTACTTTCCCGGTGCGCCGCTGTTGCTTGATACGTTTGATACGATCACCGCCGCCAAACACCTCGCTGCCAAATTGCAACAGCACGAAATCGAGCTGGTAGGCATTCGCATTGACTCTGGTGATTTAGCAGCTCTATCTCAACAAGTGCGCCAACTCCTGCCAAGTGTCCCCATCTTTGCCAGCGGCGATTTGGATGAATACAAGATTACTCAACTTCAAGCGGCAGGAGCCTGCGTTGATGGCTACGGACTGGGCACTCAATTGGTAACAGGGACACCTGTAAATGGTGTTTATAAACTGGTAGAAATTGATGGCATCCCTGTGATGAAAGAGGCTACAGGCAAAGTGAGTTATCCGGGACGCAAGCAGATTTTTCGGAGCTATGAGCAGGGGCAGGCTGTGGGCGATCGCCTCGGGTTGATGGTAGAACAGCGGTCAGCAGAACCTTCACCCGATACCTTCACTGGAGAACAACCGCTCATGCAGCTAGTGATGAAACAAGGACAGCGCCTGCACTCGGCTGAAACGCTAGAGACGATCGCTCAACGCACAACCCATTCGGTTGCCAGCCTCCCCGCCACAGTACGCCAGATTGACGAGCCAGTTTCTCTCCCAGTCGAACCGTCCACGGCACTACTCGACCTCATCGCTCAGACCCAACGCCAACGGCATCCCTAGAGCCTCAAATCAACCTTTGCGCCCTTTTCCCCAGACACTTTTACTTCCATCAGCCATTCTCTTCACCCCTTTACCTCCTTCCCCTTTCCCCTCGCCCCCCTTTCACCCCTCTACCCCTCCCCCACTCCCCATGCTTAACATTGCTCTTTTTGGCACCAGCGCTGATCCACCGACCGCCGGACATCAAGCAATCTTAGTTTGGTTATCGCAGCACTTCGATCGCGTTGCCGTGTGGGCAGCCGACAATCCTTTTAAGTCGCATGAAACGTCGCTGCTCCATCGGACGGCAATGCTGCAACTGTTGCTGGACGACATTAACCCACCTCGCCACAACCTGCTCCTTTACCCAGAACTCAGTAAACCGCGTACTATTCATACGCTTGAAATTGCCGAAACGCTTTGGACAGATGCCAGCTTCACTTTAGTCGTTGGGTCTGATTTGATTTACCAACTGCCTAACTGGTATCAAATTGAAACGCTGCTAGAGCGGGTTAATCTACTGATTATTCCAAGACCAGGCTTTATACCAAATGAAATGGCTCTGGCAGAATTGAGGCAAAGAGGCGCACGATTGACGATCGCGGATTTGACGGGTCCCGATATATCCTCCACCGCGTATCGTGAGCATGGAGACACTGATGCCCTGACACCTCCCATCGAAGCTTACATCCACCGGGAGCACCTATACCCATGCCAGAACGCCTCCAACGAAAAACAGCCCATTCACCAACCCATTCATTGAGCGATCGCGCCCTTGCAGACTTCAAAGTCGGCGTTGACAACGTCATTTTTTCCGTCGATACGGCACAAAATCGCTTGCTGGTGCTGCTGGTCATGCGGCAAGAAGAACCTTTTTTGGGACAGTGGAGTTTTCCTGGCACGCTGGTACGACATGGTGAATCGCTCGAAGATGCTGCTTACCGCATCCTTGCTGAGAAAATCCGTGCCCGTAACCTTTATCTGGAGCAGCTTTATACGTTTGGCGGTCCTGATCGCGACCCACGCGAGTCTGCACATAGCTACGGCGTCCGTTATCTCTCTGTCAGCTACTTTGCCCTCGTCCGTTTTGCCGAAGCGGAGCTGATTGCTGATGGTGTAAGCGGCATTGCCTGGTATCCGCTCGATCAAGTGCCTCAACTCGCCTTTGACCACAATAAAGTGCTGGAATACGGTCATCGACGTTTGAGGAACAAGCTGGAATATAGCCCAGTCGCCTTTGAAGTGCTGCCGGAACTGTTTACACTCAGCGATTTGTATCAACTCTATACAACGGTTTTGGGTGAAAACTTTTCGGATTATTCCAACTTTCGATCGCGCCTTCTCAAGATGGGTTTTCTCTCCGATACGGGTGTAAAAGCCTCCAGAGGTGCTGGCAGACCTGCAAGTCTCTATCGTTTTGATGCCGAAGCCTTTGCACCGTTAAAAGATAAGCCTCTAGTGTTTATTTAATTTTTAGTTGTTGGTTCCTATGAAAATTGCGATCGCACAACTCAATCCGACCATCGGCGATCTAGCTGGCAACGCTCAAAAAATTCTTGCTGCCGCACAGCAAGCAGCCGATCAGGGCGCACGGTTGCTGCTTACTCCAGAGCTTTCGCTATGTGGCTATCCACCCCGCGATTTGCTTATGCACCCTGGTTTTGTCGCATCGATGGCAAAAACTCTAGAGCAGCTAGCTCACGACCTACCACGATCGCTCATCGCCCTAGTCGGCACCGTAGAGCTTAACCCGAACTCCCTCTTGCATGGCGGCAAACCCCTGTTTAACAGCATGGCGCTCCTTGAAGATGGCAAAATTCGCCACGTCTTTCACAAACGCTTATTGCCGACCTACGACGTGTTTGATGAAGACCGTTATTTCGAGCCAGGGCAGCAGGCAAATCATTTTGTGCTGGCATTGCAGAAGGCAGAAGTAACTCAAACTGCTTTTCCCCCTTCCCCCTCTCCCCTCTCTCCACCCCCCTTTCTCCACATCGGTGTCACCATTTGCGAAGACCTGTGGAACGACGAAGAATTTTGGGGCAAACGCAGCTATACGGTAAACCCGATCGCCGATTTAGCGCAGCAAGGCGTTGATCTCACCATCAACTTGTCTGCATCGCCTTACACAGTGGGTAAGCAGCGGCTACGCGAAGCGATGCTCAAGCACAGTGCAACTCGGTTTGCCCAACCCGTCATTTACGCCAATCAAGTAGGTGGTAATGATGACCTGATTTTTGACGGCTGTAGCGTTGCCTTTAACCGTCAGGGCGACCTGGTCTGCCGTGCCCGCGCCTTTGAAACTGATTTGGTGCTGCTGGAGTTTCGGGATGGTGATTTGCAACCCAGTGTCGTTAACGCCGTGCCCGACAGTGATGATGCTGAGATCTGGGCAGCGCTGGTTTTGGGTGTACGAGACTACGCCCAGAAGTGCGGCTTTTCGCAAGTTGTGATTGGCTTAAGTGGTGGGATTGACTCGGCTCTGGTGGCAGCGATTGCCGTGGAAGCACTCGGTCGCGAGAATGTTTTAGGTGTCCTTATGCCTTCCACCTACAGTTCCGATCATTCTGTTAAAGATGCACTAGCACTAGCTGAGAATCTGGGGATGCGTACCGAAACCTTGCCCATCGGCAACCTCATGCAGTCGTATGACCAGACCTTCATAGATCTCTTTGCAGGCACCGAATTTGGGCTGGCAGAAGAAAACATTCAGTCGCGGATTCGCGGCAATCTGCTGATGGCAATCTCCAATAAATTTGGGCACCTGCTGCTTTCAACGGGCAATAAATCTGAAATGGCAGTTGGCTACTGCACGCTGTATGGCGATATGAACGGTGGGCTAGCCGCGATCGCCGATGTCCCCAAAACCCGCGTCTATTCCTTATGTCGATGGTTGAATAGCCATCAGCTATCAGCCATCAGCCATCAGCCATCAGTACTTAAAACTCAAAACTTAAAACTTAAAACTGAACTCATTCCCAACAACATTCTCACCAAGCCTCCTAGCGCCGAACTCAAGCCCGGACAGGTCGATCAAGATTCTCTACCTGACTACGATACGCTAGATGCAATTCTGTCACGGTTGATCCACAGCCATCAAACCCCTGACGAGATTGTGGCAGGCGGTTACGACCCTCAAATTGTGAACATGATTGTGAAGCTGGTGACACGGGCTGAGTTTAAGCGGCGACAGGCTCCTCCGGGTCTCAAAGTAACCGATCGTGCCTTTGGTACAGGCTGGCGGATGCCAATCGCGAATCGCTGGTTACCCAGTGCAGCCTCAGCGATGGAAAAGGAATAGGAGCGATCGACAGCACTACCTCACAAGGGCTGAAAAACAGTCTTCCAGGCTTTGACAGTATCTTTGCCAATCTCCGTATCCTTCGTCCTGCCGTCATCCCAAATGAGACGAATCGCAATGTTGCCGGACGGTGCGCTGGCGAGGGCAACCGCTAGCTCCGGCGAGACGGGTCCATCCTTATAGGTATAAATTTTGCCCCCGATCGCAAGGCTGATCGAGTCCGGTACACTTTCAGTCAGGTAGTAGTTATAGACTGGCTCAATATCAGAGAACAGCCCCAAGCCCAGCCCAAAGCCTTTTCGATAGCGCCCAAAGCCAAAGCCAGAGTAACCAAAGCCGGTGTCGTAACCAATGAACCGTGATCCGATGCGATTGTAGGTTACGCCAATGCCATTCTTCGACCAACTGCTAACAAAGACAAACCCAGACTTATAGTTCCGGTCGTAAACAACTTTGCCGTCAAAAGGATTCTCGACGACCTTTGACCACGCTACATTATCACCTGCATCGACTGAAGCTGGTGCGACTGCTAAAGCCGGAGCAGCAGTGCTAACGGCGAGGCTGAGTCCCAATCCTAGTAATTGCCACTTCACGATCGTATCTCCGTATCCGCTCACTATTAATGCTGTTGAGTTGGCAGATGTAGAACTGCTCAGATAGCTTGAACACTCTAAAGTTCAGCGCCTTGTTCAGGCTTGATGATCAGCTCATCTCTCTATTGTGAAGGATTTTCTTTGATCTCGACAGCACCTCTGTAACCGACAGAAAGGGCTAAGTTTTATAGCATTACTGCCCTGCTGTAGCCCTGAAGAAGCAAAGGCTTGAAGTGATTTTGTTTACTGTGGTTCCAGCAGCATTTGAACCAGACGCAACATTCAAACAACGCTTATAAATCTGTATCTTTTGATTCTTGCCTTAGCGATCGCCTTTGCTGATTACTGTAGATATTAAAGCAAGGCATCTCAGTGCTGAAAAGCCTGCACACCCTCTTAAAAACACACGAACGGGAAAGACATTATGAAATGGAGTGACCTGCGCCGCAGTAACAATGTGGAAGACAACCGGGGCGGGTCTGGGGGTGTGCCAAGAGGCGTAGGCGGTGTCGGTATTGGTGGGTTAATTATCGCTGTTGTAGGGGGACTAATCTTCGGCGTTAGTCCCCTTCAGATCTTAAGTTTGTTGCAAGGTGGTGATGTTGCTCCTACCCCGCCACAACAAGGGCAACCTATCCAGGATCGTGATTCGGATTTTGTAAGAGCCGTTTTAGGCGATACGGAAGATACCTGGAGTCGCGTTTTCAAGCAGCAGCTTCAGGCAACCTATCAACCGCCGAAGCTAGTGCTTTTCAGTAGCCGAGTCAATTCAGCTTGTGGGTTTGCCCAGGCTGCCGCTGGACCGTTCTACTGCCCCGCTGATGACAAAGTGTATCTAGATATGAGCTTCTTCAAGCAGGTGCAGGCAACGGCTGGTGCCGATGCTGATTTTGCTCGCGCCTATGCGATCGCTCATGAGGTCGGGCATCATGTACAAAATGAACTTGGCATCGCTACAAAAGTAAGGCAACTACAAACCCGCTCGAACAAGGCAACAGCCAATAACTTATCCGTCCGGCTGGAGTTACAGGCTGATTGCTTCGCTGGCGTTTGGGGGCATTTCACTGCCGAGCGTAACCTCATCAATGGACAAGATGTCAAAGCGGCAATGGACACCGCCAGTCAGATTGGGGATGACTATCTACAACAGCAATCAGGCGGCTACGTCGTGCCAGAAAGCTTTACACATGGGTCGTCGGAGCAGCGCGTCGCGTGGTTTACCCGCGGCTTGAAGTCGGGCAGCGTTAGGCAGTGTGATACGTTCAGCGCTGGTCGCATTTAGCCTCTCTGGTTTGCCTGCAATCAAGAAGGTCTTAACCAACAATAGGGGCTTAATCAACCCTGCGTGCGACGATCGCAGGTAATTGCCACCATGCGGCATGGGGGTATTCGTGATGCTCATGGTGATACCCAAAGTGGTAGCACGTTAAAAGCGACCACCATAAAGGACGATACGAGCTTTGAGTACGAAACACATTCTGGTAGCCGCCTGCTGGCTCACGGTGAGGCAGATACGTCCCAAAGTAAAAAAGCTGTATTGAACTCAAGATGGAAGGCACAATCCAAAACTGCACTAAGTTTGCTTCTGGCACATGGAGCAGCAAATGCATGGCATGAAACGACGCAATTAGCCCCAGAAAACGCCCCCAGCTCCAATAACGCTGTAAGAAGCAAACATACCAGGCAAATGGATTTTTATACTTGCCATTGTGAAAGTCGGGGTCTTGCTCGCTCGCTGGGTGATGATGGTGCTGCCAGTGAGTCTTAAACAGCTGACTGTAAGAAAACAAACCATACAGCAGCAGTGTCAAAGTGCCAACGAAACGATTGATTTTAGGATGCGGTGACACAACCCCATGCATAGCATCATGAGCAGTGACAAACAACCCTGCATACAGAAAGGTCTGCCAAAGTACGGCAAACGGTGTCCAGAAAGAATGCTGTTGTGGCGACATCAGCAGTAGCGTTAGGCTCCCTGCCCAGATCGTCATAATGAAGCCAGCGACAAATAATCCTCGCTGGCTTGGTGCAATGGCTATGGGTAAGGCTGGTGATGGAACTGTTGAGAGTTGATGCTTCTTAAGCGGCAGAGCGTTGGGCATGAGGGCAGATTCTTGGTTTACAGATGCTAGCTTGGGTTACGAGGTTTGGCTGTGTGCTTGTAGCTAGCGGCAGTCCGTCAGTCCTCATTAATTAGAGTTTGTGCAATGAGGTAAGGCTTGTCACCTCTAGCTTGCACCAACAATGTAACAGGATTTTAACAATCCTATGAACTGAAAACCTGACCTGGAGGAGGAAATTGTCTGAGGACGATCGCACTTGACAGAAGTAAGCACGATCGCACTCGCATCTGCCCACCTGTGGTCCCTGCAACGCTACTATCTTCAAGTTGAATTCGCTGTGGCGTTTGCAAACGTTACTTTCAGTAATGTTTATTTAACGACGATCGCGTCGAGGGGTGCGATCGTCAAACTCATCTTCAAACCAGTCATCAGCACTGTCTGGATCAGGGGATTCTGTAGGGGCAGGGGTATCATCTAACGAGCGAAGCGGCGGTACAATGACACGATAGTCTGCATCCACTACTGGTTGACCAATCACTGGTTCGGTTTTGCCCACACCAGAATCTTTGGGGTCGCTATAGCTATAGGAGTATACAGAGCCGTTACGAGACGTAGTTTTTGGTTCTTGCTTGGCTTCGTAGTCATTGCGGGTTCTTGACGCAGGGCGAGCATCAACAGGCTCATCTCTAAAATCATCTAGATCCCAATCATCCTCAGGTTCTTCATCCCAATCATCGATGGGGTCTTTGTCTACAGGCGATCGCGCACTGGTTGCTTGACGAGGCTCCTCATAGCCTTCCCAGTTGTTCCAGTCAGCATCATTATCAGTTGCTTGTGCGGTTGCTGTGCGTGCGTAGGAGGCTGGTTCCGATGATGGTGCGGTCGAACGCGCTTGAAAGCCAGTTTGACGCGGTGCTTGCCGCATCCGCGATCGTGCGGCACGAACAGCAAAATAGTTGGAGACGCTAAATAAACTGGTGATCAACAAATTGGTGACAATGCCAGCCCCGATCGCGCCTAAAACCCATATCGCCAGCGGCAAGGCAGGGGTTTGGATGCCCAAAAACGTCAGTGGTAAGGGCGACCAGTTGAACTGAACCAGGAGAAACAAACCTCCAGCCAGCCCCAGCAGCAGAATCAGGCGAATTATAGCCATACTTTTAGCGATCAGCCGTTAGCGATCAGCCCGCTTTCTCTCAAGAACTTCCTATCAAGAACAGGATACCAGCCTATCTTAACGTGCGTCTCTTATACGAGGGCATCGGTATCTTGGCGTGATCGCATTAGGATCATCCCCGATGTTGATTTTCTGTTTCTCGTCGATCGAATGCCACTCATCATCAAAGGCAGCAAGTGGATCGTCGAATACGGTTCTTGTAGCAGCAAAGGCTACTCCGTGCTTTGCAAGATTAGCCTGAGCGTTGGTTTCGTCCCACTCAAACGGCATAGTTCGATGTAACACTGCTCTTCATTGGACTAAAACAAGAAGTAGCGTTGTGCCATTGGGAGGACAGTGGCGGGTTCGCAGGTAAGGAGTTGCCCATCAGCGCGGACTTCGTAGGTTTCGGGGTCTACCTCCATTTTGGGTGTGGCATCGTTGAGCTTCAGATCTTTTTTGGTGAGCGTGCGGGTGCCGGAAGACGCAACTACCTTTTTTTGCAAGCCGAGTTGGTCAGGAATGCCTTTTTTGAGGGCAGCTTTGGAGACAAAGGTGAGAGATGTCGCCGTGATCGCGCCTCCAAAGCTAGCGAACATCGGGCGCATATGAACAGGCTGTGGGGTTGGAATGCTGGCATTGGCATCACCCATCTGTGCCCAGCCAATCAAGCCACCTTTGATCACCACTTCAGGCTTCACGCCAAACATAGCGGGTCGCCAGAGGCACAGGTCTGCTAGTTTGCCAACTTCGATGGAACCGACATGGGCAGCGATGCCGTGAGCGATCGCAGGATTGATTGTGTACTTGGCAATATAGCGTTTGGCGCGGAAGTTGTCGTTGCGGTTGTGTGCTTCGACGCCGTCTTCAGTGGTGGGAGCCAGCCACCCGCGATCGAACTTCATTTTATGTGCGGTTTGCCAGGTGCGGATGATGACTTCGCCGATGCGTCCCATTGCCTGTGAGTCGGACGATAGCATGCTGAACGCGCCTAGGTCATGCAGGATGTCTTCAGCAGCGATCGTCTCGCGGCGAATGCGGGACTCGGCAAAGGCAACATCTTCAGCGATCGCTGGATCAAGGTGATGGCAAACCATCAACATATCCAGGTGTTCATCGAGCGTGTTTTGCGTATAGGGACGGGTGGGGTTAGTGGAGGAGGGCAGCACATTCATCTCGCCGCAGATTTTGATGATGTCGGGTGCGTGTCCGCCGCCTGCGCCTTCGGTGTGATAGGTGTGGATGACGCGATTTTTGAAGGCAGCGATCGTATCCTCGACAAAGCCTGCTTCGTTCAGCGTGTCGGTGTGGATAGCGACCTGCACATCGTATTCATCCGCAACGCTCAGGCAGGTATCGATCGCTGCAGGTGTTGTGCCCCAATCTTCGTGCAGCTTTAAGCCCATTGCGCCTGCTTCCACCTGTTCTACCAGTGCTTCTGGCTTGGCGCTATTGCCTTTACCCAAAAAGCCGATATTGATCGGAAACGCATCTGCTGCTTGTAGCATCCGGTGCATGTTCCAGGGGCCAGGTGTACAGGTTGTCGCGTTGGTGCCTGCTGCGGGACCCGTTCCGCCACCGATGAGTGTTGTCACCCCTGAGGCGATCGCCACTTCAATCTGCTGTGGACAAATAAAGTGAATGTGGCTATCAATCCCGCCTGCGGTGAGAATCATGCCCTCGCCTGCAATGACTTCCGTGCCGGGACCAATCACGATCGTCACATTGTCTTGAATGTAGGGATTGCCCGCTTTGCCGATCGCGTGAATCTTGCCATGCTTGATCCCAACATCCGCTTTGACAATACCCCACCAGTCGAGAATGAGCGCATTGGTAATCACCGTATCCACTGCGCCATCGGCATTTGTAATTGGCGACTGTCCCATGCCGTCCCGAATTACCTTACCGCCGCCAAATTTAACTTCATCGCCATAGATCGTGTAATCCTGCTCAACTTCAATGATCAAATCAGTGTCAGCTAAACGGACGCGATCGCCCACGGTGGGACCAAACGTTTCCGCATAGGCGCGGCGATTCATACGATAGCTCATCGGGATGCCTCACAGAGTTTGACTAAGATTGAGAGTGGATGCACAGATCAACGCATTTTGCTTTCGGCAACGCTCGATGCTGCCTGGGTTCCCCTTGTTGAACCGTCTGATTATGCAACACGTGATTCGGTTACTGCAAATGCTCCCTCACTTTACCGATTTGAGGCAAAGGCAACATCATGATACGCCTTGCTACACCCATCTAAGCCATTGCAGCGTAGTGTTTGACGATGAGCAGGCAGTTACGATCGCCCGATCTCACATAGCTCAGATGGTCAGAAAATTGCTGCAAAAGCAATAGTCCACGTCCGCCGATCGCATCAGGGCTGACTGTCTGCGGTAGTGCTGCCAGTCGTTGGGCTAGATCAAACGCAGCACCCTCATCCCAGATCCGAATTTCGATCGATCGGGCTTGAATTGTCACCACAATTTCAATAGGGGTCTCTGCTGGTTTACCCGTATGTGCATGGCGAATCGCATTGGTTAAGCCTTCAGCTAGAGCAGTCTGACACTGCATCCAAATTGTTTTTGGTATAGCAGGCTGATGCAGTTGATTAAACCAATCCAGCACTGGACTGAGTTCATCAAGCGTCGATCGCACCTGAAGTTGGCTTGTCTTGCTTCCCATCCACTGCTTACCGTTAACGGTTCACTGTTAACCCGTTCTTTAATCATCATCATTTATGCTTGCAGCAGTAGTCATACTGACTACTTTCAAGCTCATTGCCATCCCTTCGGCTGCCAGGGGAACAATAGGATGATAGCTCTCAAACTATCAAGTGCTACGGCGACTGCCAGGCAGCTTTGGTGCTCGAGAGCCACTGAAGGATGGGAACATTCTCTTCGGTTAAGCGCTCTACCCCTCCAATCTATCTTTAGCTTGCTGCGTCAAAACATCTGCATAACTCAAGACGATGCTCCGTTTGACTGCTCATGCAATGCTATAGAACGCTTTGAGGTCTCTTATACCATCTAATTGATCAAATATTCTGTCATGCCCCATTCAAGGACTATGCGTATTTCTGCCCCCACAATGTCAGTACCAGCACCAACCAATTTGCTTCAGTCCATCTTGGCGCATCTCCCACAATGCGTTTTTTGGAAAGACCGTGACTCGGTTTTTCAGGGGTGTAACCAGAGTTGGGCAACGCTGATTGGGTTGGCTGATCCGCAGATGATTCAAGGCAAAACAGAATACGATTTGCCCTGGAGCAAGGAGGATGCGGCAGCATATGAGGCACGCGATCGCGAAGCCATGCTTTCGGGCATACCGCAGTGCCATCGCCTTACTTCTCGCCTTAAAAATGATGGCGAACAGCTCTGGTTCGATGCTCAAAAAATACCACTGTACGACGCAAATGGTCAGAACGTAGGTATCGTTTGCATTCTGACAATGATCACTGAGGCACAGCGTGCTCAAGAGTTGAATCAAAGCGCTGAACTGCTACAAATCGTCCTGGACAGTATTCCGCAGGCGCTCTTTTGGAAAGATATTAATTCAAATTATTTGGGCTGCAACCGTAATTGGGCAAAGGCAGCGGGTCTGCGTGCTCTGAGCGATGTCGTAGGGAAAAGCGATTACGACTTTTGTTGGACACCGGAAGAAGCCAAGCTCTACCAGGAACAAGATCAAGCCGTGATGGAAACGGATACCCCCGTGCTACATTTAATCGAGCAGCGGTTGCAGGCAGATGGCAAACCAGCCTGGATTGATGTCAACAAGATTCCGATTCATGACTCCGAAGCGAATGTCATCGGTTTGTTAGGCACGATCGAAGATATTACGGAACGCAAAGCAGCAGAGCTTGCTCTACAGCAATCAGAAGCTCAGTTACGCCAACAAACGCAGCAACTTGAACACACCTTGCAAACGCTGCAAAGAACGCAAATGCAGCTAGTGCAAACCGAGAAAATGTCGAGCCTAGGGCAAATGGTTGCGGGTATTGCTCACGAAATCAATAATCCCGTTAACTTTATCTATGGCAACCTCAACCACGCGACTAGCTATACGCAGGATCTCTTACATCTCATTGAGCTTTATCAGCGGCACTATCCTCAGCCTGTTGCTGCGATTCAAGGGGAAATTGCAGCGATCGATCTAGAGTTTTTGTTAGAAGATCTGCCTAAACTTTTAACCTCCATGAAGGTTGGTGCCGAGCGCATTCAAAAAATTGTGCTGGCACTTCGTAACTTCTCGCGCATGGATGAAGCCGACGTGAAAGCGGTCAACATCCATGACGGCATTGACAGTACCTTGATGATTTTGCAAAGTCGGCTGAAAGCAAGATCCGATCATCCCGGCATTCAAATCATTAGGCAATACGGTGTGTTGCCGGACGTGGAGTGCTACGTGGGTCAACTCAACCAGGTCTTTATGAACATTTTGGCAAACGCGATCGATGCCTTGGAGACTGCGGATGAGGAACGATCGGCGGCTGATCTTCGAGAGAATCCTAGTACGATTACCATTTGCACGGAGCGATCGACCACAGGCGACTCGATCGTCATTCGGATTATCGACAATGGCATTGGCATGTCAGAAGCGGTGCGAACTCGCCTCTTTGATCCCTTTTTCACCACAAAGCCAGTGGGCAAAGGCACAGGTCTGGGGCTGTCGATTAGCTATCAGATCATTGTCGATCGACACAATGGTCGCCTTACCTGTGAGTCAGAACCGGGCAAGGGTTGCGAATTCCGCATCGAAATTCCGCTCTTGCAACACTCGGCAGCAGTGGGCTAAGCGTGGTGTGCGATCGCGTTTTGCAACGCCTCGATGCCAGCTTGAGCAACCTCTATATCTTCCTCATCATTGCCTGACCCGACGCCGATCGCGCCAACAATTTCTCCCTCAAGCTCGATAGGCAGTCCACCTGCGATCGTAGCAAAGCGGTTGTTAGTTGCCAGCGCAATACCAAACGCTAGCTCGGTGGGGAGTTGCCCGGTTGGCGCTTTAGCAGAGATAGCTGTAAATGCCTTCTGAATGGCAGAAAATTGGCTGTGCAGCTTGGCTCCATCCATCCGCTCAAACACCAACAGGTTGCCGCCTGTGTCCACTACCGCTACACATTGAGGTACACCCATCGCAGTGGCACGGTCGATCGCCCCTCGTAAAACAACCTTTGCCCCTTGTGCAGACAGTTCTGAAACTCGACGCACATACATACTTAACGCTCCTGTGTATCAATCGATCGACGGCAAAGCATGGTGGAGCGTAACTAACGCTGGCGATCGACGAACACGCTAGCGGTCAGACTTTTCTCCTCCAAGTTTTCGTTAGGGATTACCGCGCACTCCTTCTACCAGCCAATTCATACTTTGTAATTTAGGATCTTGGAGTGTGTAGGAAATGCCGCTTGGAATCACTACGTTGCCTTTGTTGTCTTTGAGTTCGCCTTTGAAAATTGCTAAACTCCCGTCTAAGAGTTTCGCTCTTGCTGCTTCAGCCGCTTTTTGTGCCTCACTGCTGACTGCCGCACCATAGGGAGACAGCCGACAGAAATCTTCCTTCAGCCCACCGGCAACGATCGGTGGAATCCCCCCATTCATCAACGTTTTGCCTGCGCGAATCAGTTCGGCATACTGGGCGTAAATCTTACCCCAGTTCCACTCTACTCCGGTCAAGTAGCCTTTTGGCGCTAAACTCGCCTGATTGATGTGGTAGCCAGACGAAAAGACTCCACGTTTTTCAGCAGTTGTAATGATGACCTTCAAGTTATCTACTCGTCCGGTAATCACGTCGGCGTTCTGGTCAATCAAGCTATTGGCTGCTTCTGCTTCTTTCACAGGCAACGACCAATCGCCTGTGAAGATAGCCTGTACGACGATCGACGGTTTAACGCTGCGTGCCCCCAAGGTAAAGCTGTTGACCTCCCGCAAGACCACTGGAATGGGTTTAGGTACGACAAAGCCTAGCTTGCCTGTTTTGGACGCATAGGCAGCGATGATCCCTGCCAGATAGGCAGGCTCAGCCAGCTCGCTAAAAAAGGAACCCACGTTTTTGGGATAGCCGTCCTTATAGGGCTGATTGGGGTGAAAAAGCT
Source organism: Phormidium sp. FACHB-592 (assembly GCF_014695795.1). Taxonomy (NCBI): domain Bacteria; kingdom Bacillati; phylum Cyanobacteriota; class Cyanophyceae; order Oscillatoriales; family Oscillatoriaceae; genus Phormidium; species Phormidium sp. FACHB-592. Next base: position 86,896 of record NZ_JACJOZ010000103.1, on the reverse strand, counting down.
GCACCTCTGGAAACTCGCGGGCAATCTGCAAGCTATGAGGGTTGAAATAGCCGTAAGAGGTGGGAAACAGAACGGTTGCGCCATTGTCTTTAATCATGTTACGCATCGTTTCTGCCACCTCCTTTGTCTCTGGCACGCTTGCTTCTTCAACGGTCTGCACGCCGCTTAGTTGAGCAACAGCCGCTTTGCCTTCAGCATGAGACTGGTTGTAGCCGTAATCGTCTTTTGCCCCGACATAGATAAAGCCGATCGTCAGCGGTTTTTCGGCTGTTGGCGTTGGAGATGCTGCTTGTTGAGGCGGTGCTGTACAGCCTGTCCAGAGGCGCGACGTGGCTCCAAAAGCACCCGCTGCTAAAAGACTGCGAATAATTGTCCGGCGACTGAACCCACGCTGCGTTTGCTGAGACACAAAGACTCTCCCCACAGAACATTACAAAACCGTCTACATGGGTTTGCTGTGCTATCGATCATCGCACTCCTTAGCCCAGACGATTCTATAACCTCTGGCTACTTAAGCAACGAGAAACTTCGAGGAACGTTATGCTAGTGCATCTCTAGGTGCAGATAGTCTGCGTGAATTAGCCAGTATGAATCAGTACTTTGCAACAGTGGCACGGGGGCTAGAAACGCTGGCAGCTCAGGAATTAGAGCAACTAGGCGCTCATGCCGTCGTACCAGGTTTCTGTGGGGCTGCGTTTGAGGGCGATCGCTCGCTCCTCTATCGCGTCAACCTTTGGGCACGTTTGCCGTTTCGCATTTTAATGAAGCTGGGTGAGTTTCCTTGTAAGGATGCGGAGGATCTCTATCGTGGCATTCAGACGATCGATTGGTCGCTGCATCTCACGCCAGAGATGACGTTAGCGGTAAACGCGACGGGCAAAAGCGATCAGCTTAACCATACCCACTTCACAGCGCTCCAGGTAAAAACGGCGATCGTCGAGCAGCAGCAAGAAACAGTGGGCGATCGCTCGGATGTGGAGTTGCAATCGCCGGATGTGCAGATCAGCGTCCATATCGATCGCGATGTGTGTACCGTTAGTCTTGATAGTTCCGGCAAAAGCCTGCATCGTCGAGGGTATCGTCCGGCTGTAGGTGCAGCACCCTTAAAAGAATCGCTGGCAGCAGCGCTCATTCAGCTATCGGGTTGGCAGCCAGAGCAGATGTTTTACGATCCGCTGTGTGGCTCTGGCACGCTACCGCTGGAAGCCAGCCTGAAAGCGCTCAATATTGCACCAGGGCTGTTTCGAGAGCATTTTGGGTTTGAAACCTGGCTGGATGCTGACCTGCCGCTGTTAGAAAAACTGATCCAGGAAGCAGAAGACAGTCAGCGAGAAAGCCTGCCTGCACCGGTTTGGGGTAGTGATCGCAGTGAAGCAGTGATTGAGCAGGCGATCGTCAACGCCACCAACTGCGGTGTGCTGAAGCACGTTTATTTTGCGCCGATCGACCTTGCCGACGTTGCCGCCCCCGCAGACAGCGGCGTATTGTTTTGCAATCCGCCCTACGGTGAACGGTTAGGACGAGACAGCGATTTAGGTGCGTTTTACAAACAGCTAGGCAATGTGTTGAAACATCGTTTCAAAGGCTGGACGGCGTTTGTGCTAAGTGGCAATAAAGAACTCTCGCAGTCGATCGGGCTGAAATCGTCTCAACGAATCGCCGTCTTGAACGGTACGTTGCCCTGCCAATTGATGAAGTATGAACTGTATTGAGAAGGCAGAGGGTAGGAGGCAAAAGGCAAAAGGTAAAAGGCAAAATAGAAAGGTAGCCCTTCTAATAACAAATGCTGTAGGGACGTTCCATGGAATGCTCCTACAGGTAGGAATCTTAATTTCTGATTATGTTACGACTTACTGAAATCAAGCTGCCGCTTGACCATCCTGAAGAGGCGATCGCAGCAGCGATTCTCAAAAAGCTGCAAATTGCGCCAGAGGCATTAATTCGCTACACCATTTTCAAGCGTAGCCATGATGCTCGCAAGAAAGGGGAAATTGCGCTGGTTTATATTCTGGATGTTGAGACGACCCAAGAAAAGCAACTCCTCCAGCGGCTCAAGAAAGATCCCCATGTGATGCCTACGCCAGATATGAGCTATCGGCTAGTGGCTCACGCTCCGGCTAAGCTCACAAGCCGTCCTATTGTGATTGGGACTGGACCTTGCGGGATGTTTGCTGGACTGATGCTGGCGCAAATGGGATTTCGTCCCATCTTGCTGGAACGTGGGAAAGCGGTGCGAGATCGCACCGTAGACACCTTTGCTTTCTGGAAAAAGAAAGACGGGCTGAACCCAGAATCTAACGCGCAGTTTGGCGAAGGCGGCGCGGGTACGTTTTCGGATGGCAAGCTCTACAGCCAGGTGAAAGATTCCAACCACTATGGGCGGAAGGTGCTGAACGAACTGGTTAATTCTGGAGCCTCACCGGAAATTCTCTACGTCAACAAACCGCATATCGGCACCTTCAAGCTGGTCGGCATTGTCCAAAGTCTGCGTGCCCGCATTGAAGCGCTGGGCGGCGAAATTCGCTTTCAAAGTCGCGTTGAAGATCTGCATATTGAAAACGGTCAGGTGCAGGGCGTAACCCTTGCCAGCGGCGAATTCATCGCCAGCTATCATGTGGTGCTTGCAGTGGGTCACAGTGCCCGCGACACGTTTCAAATGTTGTTTGATCGCGGCGTTTATATCGAACCGAAGCCCTTTTCCATTGGCTTTCGGGTAGAGCATCCGCAGACATTGATCGATCAGTGTCGCTTTGGTGAACAGGCGGGTCACAAACTCTTAGGCGCTGCCGATTACAAGCTGGTGCATCACTGCCAGAATGGTCGATCGGTTTACAGCTTTTGTATGTGTCCTGGCGGTCTGGTAGTTGCCGCTGCCTCTGAACCAGGGCGAGTTGTCACCAACGGCATGAGCCAATACTCGCGCAACGAACGCAATGCCAATAGCGCGATCGTAGTGGGCATTACGCCCGATGACTATCCTGGTCATCCACTAGCTGGCATTGCTCTGCAACGTCGCCTAGAAGAACGCGCCTTTGAACTCGGTGGCGGCACTTATGATGCACCGGGGCAGCTAGTCGGAGACTTTCTCGCCGATCGCCCCTCGCAGTCATTCGGTACTGTGCAACCGTCTTATGCGCCAGGAGTGCGTTTGGGTGATTTGAGTACAAGCTTGCCTGAGTATGCGATCGCAGCCATCCGCGAAGCATTGCCTGCCTTCAACAAACAGATCAAAGGCTTTGCTATGCCGGATGCCATGTTGACGGGGGTTGAAACGCGTACCTCATCGCCCATTCGCATTAAGCGCAAAGACGATTACCAAAGCCTGAATACAAATGGTCTTTACCCCGCTGGCGAAGGCGCTGGTTATGCAGGCGGCATTCTCTCGGCTGGTATTGACGGCATTAAAGTAGCGGAAGCAGTGGCATTGAGTATGGTGCGATCGACTGGGTAGAAGCGCTTTAGGCACCCATGCAAAGCAAGCGTGGAGAAAGAGCATACAGTGTGTTTGATAGTTTATTTGCTCACCTACGCAGTGACTCTGAAAATATATAGAAATGTTTTGCCTATCCACCCAATGAGCACACTATTCGGAAAGATTCTACCTATCCACCCGATTTAGGGTGTTAGCCGAAAGCCATCTGCCTATCCACCCATTTGGGGTGTTACACGAAAAGTTTCAGTCCAATAAGTTGTTAGGTGGTTTTGAGGCTCCTCCCTATCAGACTGTAGCTCCTTGATTGCATAGTGGGTAAGATGGGATTAGGCGATCAATACTGAATGTCATATAGGCATGGATAATAGTGAGCTACAGAAAAGGCACTTTGCTGCTCTTAGAGAGAAATATCAAGTAGATCAGTATAAAAGTGCTAGATCTGATAGTTTCCTATATCTGATACTAAGAAAAGCTGAACTAGGCATTCAGATCACAAACTTAGAGTTGCAATGGTTGAAACAGAACTCCCTTTTCAAAGCCATTGAAATTGTTTCCTTGCAGCAGTACCAGGCAGATGATTTCAAAAGACTAGAAATTGAATTCCTGAGCCTGCGACCTAAGTACAAAATTCCAGAAACCTTAGAGCTTTCAATTGCTAGTCCAATTTATCCGATACTTTGGAAATTAGAGGTTGGAGATTTTCCTGCAGACTCAGAACTTGAGTTGCTAGATAGTTATGACCTTGTAGAAACGACTAGCTTGATTCGAGATATCCTGAATTTTTCAAAATTAAAAACTAGCTATAAAGCAACCAGGCATCTAGGTCACTTTTTTGAAGAACCTCTCTATGCAATTCTGAAAAAACTGGATGCAAGAGAACCATTGTCTGATTTTGAGGCTGATTGGCTCTTGGATCGTGATTTTGAGGAAACACTACAAATTCATTGGCAGCAGGAGGATGAGAGGAAAGCTATAGTTAAATTCTTAGACTTGAAGGCAAAGTATCGTATTGACTCTTTTCCAGAAGCATCTATTTCTAGCCCGCTCTATATCACTCTAAAGAAACTAGAAGAGAAACAAGATCTTGAAAAGAGCGAATGTGAATGGCTTGAGCAACAGGAACTAACTCAGTTAATTGCGATCGATCGAAAACGTAAGGATGTAAAGTTCTTCAAAAAACTCAAAGCCAAATATCAAGCGACTCAATATAAAAGTTCTGAACCTTCCAGCAAATTATTTCTGATTCTTAAAAATATAGAATCTGAGATAACTGAGGATGATATCCAGTGGTTGCTCAAGGAAGCGTTGCTTAAAACAGCAGAGATTGCTAAAGAACATCACTTTAGGATACTGAAAGTAAAATATCAGATCGTGGGGCAATTAGCAGTCGTTCCATTTTATGAAATTATGCTCAAGCTTGAGCGAGGGGAGCGACTCGATCCCAAACAAGTAATTCAACTTATTGAAGAAAGGCGCCTTTCTCGACATGGAAAAATAGCGATTGCCTATTACAAGCTGGAGGCAATGTTTTATGAAAAAGAATATCAACGAACTGGCAATAGGTGGAACTTACCCAGTGCAAGTAGTAACTGGCGTAAAGCAGATGAATCTGAAAATGCGCTAAAAGTTACAGAAAGTGTTAACTGGAATAAGATTCAAGAATCTGATCTGAAAGCTGCTTTGCTAGTTACAAGAGGCGCAGCATTTCGGGATCTTGGTCAGCTAGATGAGGCAGAAAAATGTGTGGCCCAAGCGATGGAATGTCAATCTGATAGCCACCAGCCTTACACCTTAATGGGGGCAATTTACTATGACCGATGTGAATATTCAGAGGGTGATAAGTGGTTTGAGATGGCAGCCGAACGTGGAGCAGATGATACAGATGATGAAATTGAAAGAATTGTCAGAATGACAAAAGATAAAGATAAACGTAGAGATGTTGCAGAGTATCTTCTCAATAAAGATCCGGTTCGTTATGGTTGGGCAACTTCGTATCTTAAGTAGGAGAAAATGAAAACATTAATTGCAGAAATTGAGCGGAAGCTCCATTCCCTATCTGAAGTTAAAGTCCTGAAAGTTTTAGATTTCATTGACTTTTTATCTCTGAACAAACAGCATCTAACTTCACCACCATTAGATGATGATCTTCTTCAAAAAAATGAAGAACTTGAGGCGATCGCAGAATTGCTGGCCCATGAGTTCTCAAATTGAGTTCTTGCAGTTGTGTGTTGAGGTTGTGAGTCAGTCCAAAAACGTTGATCGCTCGAACGTGTCCTCCACTCACAGCCGTTCATCCAACCAGGACAAGCCTGCACCCGCGACTTCTGCCAGAATGCTGACCAGTCGATAGAGCGCTACGACACTAAGCAAGAGTCCCGGTGAAAACGTTTGACCCAGGAGCGCGATCGCCGTTGCCTCAAAAACGCCAATGCCTCCGGGTGCGCCTGGAACTACTAGACCGAGCAGCCACGACACACTAAACGCACTCACCAAAAGCGGCAGTTGACTCGGTAGCACTGGGCTAAGTGCCAGAAAGGTGAACAAAAAGCCTGCACTCCGCAGTAGCAAAAAACCAACCTCCCCCAGCAATGGCACCAGGGGATAATCTTTCAGATCAAACGACATTGATGACGGCGCTTTAGTCGCTTTTTGCTTCAGTTTGCCGAGATACCGCACTAATGGATTGATGATGCGGGGATGCACAGACGCTAAAACGACCAGCAGGCTCAACCACTGAAGCATTAGAACAGGCAAGCCATACTGTGCTGCGATCGGCTGACTCCCCATTAAGGCGATTAATAGTGCCGCCGCCGCCATCAATAGTGGTTCTAGCAAGACGCTCACGGTGGCAGTTTCCAGTGTTGCGCCTGCTTTTGTTGCCGCAGTAATGCGCCCATAGTAGTGCCAGACATTTCCAGGCAGATACTTGGCGATCGTCGTTTTCAAATAGGCTTGCACCAGCCAAACTCCCTGCACCGGTTGGCGAAAATCTTGCAAAAGACGACTCCAGACACCGCCAGCACAGATATGGGCAAGTAGCGTCATACCAAGGGCGATCGCCAGACAGGCTAAACCCGTGCTTTCTAAACGGATGGCTAGAACCTTTTGCCAGTGCTGCTTGAGGACGGTGCCCAAAAAGAAAAGCGTTCCGCCCAGAATTGCCCAGCGTAAGCATGGTTTTAAGCGAGCGATCGCGGTCATTGTTTAAGCAAGTTTCAGGTCAAAAGTTAGAAGAGAGAGGAGGCTATCAAAAGCTGGCTGCTGATCGCTTCTCTAATCCAACTCTCGTCTACCTTCTAGAGCCCTCGCTAGTGTTACCTCATCGGCATATTCTAGGTCGCCGCCCATTGGTAACCCAAAGGCGATGCGCGTGACTTTTGTAAAATGCTTCAACAAGTGTCCAACGTAAAGCGTAGTCGTTTCGCCCTCCACGCTGGGACTAATCGCCATGATCACTTCAGCAATATTTTGCTGCTTCACCCGCCGAATCAACGGTTGAATGTGCAGTTGTTCGGGACCAATGCCATCCATTGGCGAGATCAAGCCGCCTAAAACGTGATATTTACCGCGATACTCACGAGTTTTTTCTAGCGCGATGACATCCCTGGAGTCTGCAACCACACAGATTGTCTGGCTATCACGACTGGGTGTACGACAAATTTCGCAGACAGGTTCGGCTGAAAGGTGAAAGCAAACCGAACAATAGCCAACTTGCTGCTTGGCTTCTAGCAGCGCATTTGCCAGCGCTTTCACTTCATCTTCCGATCGCCGGAGAATGTGCAGTGCCAATCGCTGTGCTGTTTTAGGACCAACACCTGGAAGGTGTTGCAGTTGCTCAATTAAGCGGGCAAGGGGGCGTGTATAAACCGTTGGTCTACCTCCGACTCTAGGTTCATTTTAGCGTGTAGGGAGAGTGAGAAGCGGTAAGGGAAGCAGAGGGGGCAAGGGAGGCGGAGGCGGCAAGAGAAGTCGGGGGCGCAATGCACAAGCTGCAACATTCCCCTTGGTTCGACTTAGAAAGAGCAAACCTTGAAAGGCAAAACATTTCTATTGCTGCTGCCGCTCTCCCTCTTGCCTTTCCTTGCTCCCTTCACTCCCTTCACTCTCCTACCCCGGCGGCCATCCCATTGATCGTCCACCCAGAATATGCAAGTGGAGGTGATCAACGGTTTGCCCACCGTCCGCACCCGTGTTGATGACAAGACGATAGCCATTAGTAAGACCAACCTGCTCGGCAACGCGCTTGGCGGTAAGGAGCAGGTGACCCATAAGAGCGTGGTCTGGTGCTTCGGCATCCGACAATTTGGCGATCGCCTGTTTGGGAATCACCAGAATATGCACTGGTGCTTGCGGGTTTACGTCCTTAAAAGCGAGTGCCAGGTTGTCTTCATAGACAATTTCGGCGGGAATCTCTTTACGGATAATTTTGCTAAAGATCGTTTCGGTTGGTTCGCTCATGCTGTCCCTTTGTGGTGCCAGATGGGTTGCTAGTTGAAATTCTAAGGGGTTGCTGCCCGTTGTTCACTATTAATCTCACCACTGTTACCGAGAAGATAGGACATTAATCTACTAGAGCAATGCGGCTCAATTGGACTACTCAGATTTCTAGGCGGGCGCGATCGTCTTCTCATGCGCTGTGATGATGTGGGGCGATCGCAATTCGGTTTAAAGGTGTACGGTTTCGAGGGTTAGAAGCCGGACTGTGGATGAGTGGCTAAACCTTACAACTGAGGTTCATGTATCAATCCGTTACAATTCCTCGTTTTCATTAAGAAACGTTGCAGGCGCTTGATCCCATTGTTAGCGTGAGCATGTACTTCGGTACAGACCACCAATAGTGAACCTTAATCACTCAAAGGAGGACTTATGTTGACCTTAGCAGTAGTACTTTTCAGCGGTTGGCTTATTGCTGCCACGCTTGGTACCTGGACTCATTTTGCAGCCCAAAACCCTTCCCGCAATACCTGGTTTTGAGCTGCCATGAGGCAATTGAAAGCATTAGCTTCTGTGACTGATTGTAATTAAGTGCATTGAGGCTTCCCAATCGCTGTTTGGGAAGCCTTTTTTGATGTACTGGTGAGCTATGAGCGTTCAGCTATCAGTATTCAGCGTTCAGCCATCAGCGGTTAGCTTTTTACCTTCTGCCTTTTGCCCTTTGCCTTCTGCCTTTTGCCTTCTGCCTCCTGACCGCTTCAACAAGCAACGTAAAGCTGAAAGTACGGGGTAAGCTTGAGTGACTTTGCATACGCTATCAGTTTTGGTTTGAGGCTTTTTATTTGATGAATGTTTTACTTCTTTACCCGTTGTTTCCAGAATCGTTTTGGTCGTTTGATAAAGCACTGGAGCTAATCGATCGCAAAGCGTCACTGCCACCGCTCGGCATGATTACGGTTGCTGCTATCCTGCCGCAGACGTGGGAGTTTCGGCTGGTTGACCGCAATGTGCGATCAGAAACCGAAGCTGACTGGGCTTGGGCAGATCTGGTGATTCTATCGGGGATGATTGTTCAAAAGCCTGATTTGCTCCACCTCATTCATGAAGCCAAGCGCCGGGGCAAGCGGGTAGCAGTGGGTGGTCCGTATGTCACATCTGTACCTGATGCTGCGCAGGAAGCGGGAGCCGACTTTTTGGTTTTGGATGAAGGAGAAATTACTCTGCCAATGCTAGTAGACGCACTGCAACGAGGCGAAACGTCAGGCATTTTGCGTGCACCCGAGGGTGAAAAGCCTGATGTGTCAGGTACGCCCGTTCCACGCTTTGACCTGTTGGATCTCAGCGCTTACATTGAAATGTCGGTGCAGTTCTCGCGAGGTTGCCCCTTTCAGTGCGAGTTTTGCGACATTATCGTGTTGTATGGACGCAAGCCGCGCACAAAAACGCCTGCGCAACTGTTGGCAGAACTGCAAGCGCTGTACGATCTGGGCTGGCGGCGATCGGTTTTCATGGTGGATGACAACTTCATTGGCAACAAGCGAAACGTGAAGCTGTTGCTGCGCGAACTGGGTCCCTGGATGGCGGCGCGCCAGTATCCCTTCCGGTTAAGTACCGAAGCATCGGTAGATTTGGCGCAGGATGAAGAATTGCTCGACTTGATGATTGCCGCGAACTTTACGGCTGTCTTTTTGGGTATTGAAACACCCGATACAGAAAGTCTGGCAATGACCCAGAAGTTTCAGAATACGCGCAATTCGCTGATCGAATCGGTGCAAACGATTAACCGCAAAGGTCTGTCAGTGATGGCAGGGTTCATCCTCGGTTTTGACGGCGAAAAAGTTGGAGCGGGCGATCGCATCATTGAGTTCGTCGAAGCTACTGCCATCCCCAAAGCGATGTTCGGCGTACTCCATGCCCTGCCCAATACTGCCCTGTGGCATCGGCTGGAAAAAGAAGGACGCTTGCTGGCATCCAGTAAAAATCTAACTGGACAACAGATGGGGCTGATGAACTTTATTCCTACACGCCCAATCGAAGATTTGGCGAAGGAATACGTTGATTGCTTCTGGGAGCTTTACGAACCCAGTCGTTACCTCGCACGCGTCTATCGCCATTTTATGAACATGCAACCAGCACCGCACAAGCGCCCGTTTCAGATGTTGGAATGGGTTGAACTACGTGCTGTATTGACCATTTTTTGGCGGCAAGGCATTAAGCGCAGCACACGGGGTCAATTCTGGCGGCAGCTTTTCTCAATGCTCCAGCGCAACCCAGCAGTCTTTGTGCCTTATATGAGCAACTGCGGTTTGCTAGAGCATTTTCTCCACTACCGTCAGCTTGTGCGCCATGAAGTTGAAACGCAGCTAGCTGCTTATCTGGCAGAGAAAGCGACTCATCAGACAGAGCCAGAAAAGGCAGTTACCGCGATCACCAGCCAGGAGAAAGTGGTAGCTAGATCAACTTAGCGGCACGGAAGGTAAAAAACAGCCCGATCGCTAAAGTAAAGACACCACCCAAGAGAAGGGGGAAAAGCAAAAATTCCATGTGTATGCTCCGTAGGACTAGCAAAACTATACAAAACTATGGAGCACTTCAGGGCGATCGAAGCGAATAAACTAGAGCTGTAGCGCAAGAAGGCAGAAGGCAGAAGGCAAAAGGCAGAAGTACAAAATGGTTGCGAGAGAGGCTCTTTGCTAGATCATCACTTGTCGCTTACTTTTGCCTTGATGCGCTAGGGGCAATCAAAAGGACATTCAACCAATAAGTCTGCTGGGAAGCATGACATTCGCCCGGCTTTTGCTCATCTATGCCCCTGTTTAAGCTCTAACTCCTATCCCCTCACTCCTCACCTCACCTCTCCTCACTCATCATGCAAGCTCTCATTCCCGTTAACCTTCCGCAGCACTCATACGAGGTGGCGATCGCCCCTAGTAGCCTGGATCAGCTTGGTACCTGGATGCAAGGCACTGAAACTCGACCGCTAAAGTTAGGTAAAAACGTTTTGCTAGTGTCAAATCCAGCGGTTTTTCAGCACTATGGCACACGCGCGATCGCCGCTCTAGAGCAGGCGGGCTTTACGGTGGCGACTTGCCTCTTACCAGACGGTGAGCAACACAAAACATTGGAGACGTTAACCCAAATTTACGACGCAGCGCTGGCAAACCATCTGGAGCGCTCGTCTACCTTTGTTGCCCTTGGCGGTGGCATCATTGGTGACATGACAGGCTTCGCGGCAGCAACCTGGCTACGTGGTGTAAACGTAGTACAAGTACCCACCACCCTTTTGGCAATGGTGGATGCAGCGATCGGTGGCAAAACAGGGGTCAACCATCCTCATGGCAAAAACCTAATTGGTGCCTTTCACCAGCCGCGTTTGGTGCTGATTGATCCGCAAGTCTTACAAACCTTACCTGTTCGAGAATTTCGTGCCGCGATCGCAGAAGTCATCAAATACGGTGTGATTTGGGATGCCGATCTATTCTCTCAACTAGAAGCTGCGCCCCAGCTCGATCAGCTTGCTAACCTAAGTGCCGATCTCTTGCAAGCAATGCTGACCCATTCCTGTCAGGCAAAGGCACACATTGTCAGCAAAGATGAAAAAGAAGCTGGACTACGGGCGATCTTGAACTATGGACACACGATTGGTCACGCAGTCGAAAGCCTCACAGGTTATCAGGTCGTCAATCATGGCGAAGCCGTCGCGATCGGCATGGTTGCTGCCGCAGAGATTGCCGTAGCGCTCCAACTTTGGCAAAAAGCCGATGCCCAGCGCCAACTCACGTTGCTGCAAAACGCCCACTTGCCGACTCGCTTACCGGCTGGCATTGACCTTGATGCCATTCTCACTTCTCTTCAAGCCGATAAGAAAGTAGAAGCAGGACAGGTACGCTTTGTGTTGCCCACTCAGATTGGAGCCGCGATCGTTACCGATCAAGTGCCCACTACCGTCATCCGACAGGTGCTTAAGCAGATGCAAACTGTTTAGAGGTCGCCAGCGATCGTTGGTTTAACTTGAGTAAGTAACCGAGGTGCTGGGGGGCAGCACTCGATCGATGCTTGATAACTCCGTCATTAAGGATGGTATTCAGCAAAAAGGCTGGATAACACCTCAAGCTCCAGGATTAACCATTAAAAATGACGGATAACACCCCAAATTCCCGGACTTAAACTATAAATTTTCTCTTTAATTCCCTAAGAAAGGGATATTGTCCCGCAAATATGCAAGATAATCCTGAAAAGTCAGGGTGTTATGCAGCAGCTTTGACACTTAATACATAGTTATGCTGCTGCACCAGAGGTTTTCAATGGGCAGTCCTTGATTGATATGTTTCTCTAGTTGATCGAACAGAGGTTTTCAATGGGCAGTCCTTGATTGATATGTTTCTCTAGTTGATCGAATTGTTTAGAATGTGAGTGTAAAGAAAGGAGATTACATCATGTATCAAGAAGGGCAAGAAAGTTTAGAGAATTTGAGATCTCAGTCACCTCTTGAAATTACAGAGTTAATTTCTGTAGAAGGCTATGAGCCTCTAACGCAAGGACCTTGGAGACTTGTAGCACCATTGCCTTACGAACGGTTAGGTGAACCTGTATATCCTGGCGGTCAGTTAAGTTTTTTAGATGTCTACATTGCCAAAATATTCGAAATATCTATCTATGAGTTTGACAGGGATCGAGCTTTTTACGGTCTTGCGTGGTCTTTTTTTACAGAAACGACTACAAAAGTTAAAGGTGGGCAAAAGTCACAAGGAATTTTTAGAATTTCAAAGCAACTTGCAGATCAAGTCAAACAGGATTTTGAATTAACTACTCCAGAATCAACAACGATAAATTACTGGGAAAGGGGAATTGTCCAGGTTGATGTTCCTACCCTTAGTATTTATGGTGAAAAGATTTCTAAATGGAAAAATTTTCTCTCAACCCTTCCTCGGTTACTTAGCCCTGATTCAGTCAGTTATGAGCTGATATTTAAGCATCCAATTGATAGAGAATTGGAGGATTGCATAGCAAAAAATTCAAGTACTAACGGTGAGTTTCAGTGCGTGGTCAAGGCGTACGATCGATGGGATACAGAACTAAATCGAGTCTATAAAAACCTAAAGGCTAAGCTTGGCTCCCAAGGTCAAGAAGCTCTAGAAAGCGCTCAATTGAAGTGGCTCGAATTTAGAGATAAGGAGTTTGAGTTGGTAAATAACATTTATCCTCAAGGAGCAGGTAGTGTGAGCCGTAATTCTAATGCCTATAGACGGGTGGCGATAGTAAAGAATAGGGTCTTAGAAATAGAGCGCTATCTAGAATATAGCTCTGTAGAAGAGATTGTTAGAGTAGGCAATTGATTGAGATTATTAGTATTGCAAGTTAAGTTGACGTCAGTAAGCCCGATACTCTTCTTCAATTTTGCAGATCTAGTGCCTGCACATAACTAGCGCTTGCACAGGCCGGTCGATGCACACTGATACTGATTTATACTTTGTCTACCGCCTGTGAAGCGCCAGCCGTTAACGGCAATGTGCGACTAATCTTACGCTGCCACCAGAGGCTCAAACTGCCAATGCTCTATGCCGCTTGAGCTACTGACAGACGGTCTGCACTTAGTGCTTGCGGTTCACTCGATTGGTGAAGTGCATAGAGGTTCGTTTGTCGGGGGGTAGGGAGATGAGCCTCGCGCCCGTCGTGAGGACATCAAACTCATGTTGCTTGGGCTTCTATCGGAGCGCCCCCAGCATGGCTACGAATTGATGAAAGAGCTAGAAGCGCGTCATGGCGGCTTTCGCTGCCCAGTCCATGGCACGATCGCCTACTATCAAGCAGTTCAAGGTACGATGGGTGGTCTTGGCAGCGTACAATCGTTTGCCAGGTTGTTCATGCTGCCTAGAGTGTATCACTGTCAAGGCAATCGCTCCCTCACCATCCTGTCGCTGCTTTAAGCAGTCACACCTGATGACAATTTAGATGGTTAACCCGAAGACTTACTGAGCTACGGTTCGACCCGGTAGCCTAGTTCAGCAAGCCGAGCGCTGGACTGTCGCCACTTCGGCTGTACTTTGACGAATAATTCTAGATAAACCTTACCTGCAACTAATTTTTGGATTTGCTGACGGGATGCTGAGCCGATCGCCTTCAGCATTTCTCCCCCCTTCCCAATGAGAATGCCTTTTTGGGACGATCGCTCAATGTAAATGGTGGCGAGGATGCGTGTAATGGTGGGTTCTTCTTCAACGCGATCGATCCCGATCGCCGTTGAGTGGGGCACTTCTTCCCGCGTTAGCAACAGCACCTGCTCTCGAATCAACTCGCCCATAATGAAGCGCTCCGGTTGATCCGTGACCAGATCGGGCGGGTAATAGTAAGGACCCGGCTGCAAATGCTGAATGAGCTGTTGCTGTAGTGCTTCTAGTCCCTCGCCTGTTAGCGCTGAGAATTTGGCAATGTTCCACTGTTGGCTGGCGGCGAGTTCCTGATAACTGCGATCGAATAAGTGAGGGCTGAGAGGCGTATCTTGCTTCCGTATGGCGGTGGGGTGAGGAGTCAAGCCAGCTTTGTCAGCGTTTTTGGTGTTTGATGCCTTACTTTCTACATCTGACTGTTGCTTGTCTGCATCCGCATCCCCTGTCCCTTCGCTCTCTGGCGCTTCTACTTCGTCCTGCCCTGGCTGCTGATCTGCCTTGTTGATGCCCAAAATGATTGGTATTTGGCAATGTGTTAACAAATTAGCGATGAAGCGATCGCCGCCGCCTGCCTCAACCGAACCGTCTACGACAAATAGCAAAACATCCACCGATTGAATTGCAACCTGGGCGTTCTTGACAAGGACTTTGCCCAACTGATGGTGCGGCTTGTGAATGCCAGGGGTATCAACAAAGATGAGTTGAGCGGTCGGTGTCGTTAGAATGCCACGTAAGCGGTTGCGAGTCGTTTGCGCTACAGGAGAGGTGATGGCAATTTTCTGCCCCACCAGATAGTTCATCAGCGTTGATTTACCGACATTTGGGCGACCAATAATGCCAACAAACCCCGATCGAAATCCAGGTGGTGAGGCAGGAATAAGTCCAAATCCTGCTTGATCATGGTCGTTAAGCTCACTCATTCAGTCTCTAACCTGTACCTTGTTACTAGACCCGCGATCGCCGCTCCGCCTGTTACTTTAGTTTACGCACTAACGCCTATCCAGCAGCGCCCAAAACTCAAACGTTTCTTACTCTCATGACTTTAATCTTGACCAATGACGACGGTGTAGACGCACCTGGAATCCAATCGCTGCTCCAAGCTGTTAGTCAGATTGATGACAAATCAATCATTGTGGCACCCCAATTGCCCCACTCAGGCTGTGGGCATCAGGTAACAACGACGACGCCTATTCACGTACAGCGGCGATCGACGGCTGAATATGCTGTTAACGGTACTCCGGCAGACTGTACCCGCCTCGCCCTTAACCATTTGGCTCCCGATACTCGCTGGGTACTCTCTGGCATCAATGCAGGCGGCAACTTGGGGGCAGATGTCTATATTTCCGGTACAGTGGCGGCTGTGCGCGAAGCAGCGCTGTATCGCATCCCTGGCATTGCCTTATCGCACTATCGTCAGGGCAAACGAGCGATCGATTGGAACCTTGCTGCACACCTAACGACTCAGGTTTTACTGACCCTTTTTTCGCGTACTTGGGAACCTGGAACGTTTTGGAACGTCAACTTGCCACATCTAGAGGCGACGACAGCGATGCCAGAAATGGTTTTTTGCCAACCTTGTACGCAGCCTTTGCCCGGAAACTATCGTATTGAAGGTGATTACTTTCAGTATGCGGGAGAGTACGCTAAGCGGCGGCGAGATGTGGGGAGTGATGTCGATGTCTGCTTCTCGGGTCGCATCGCCATTACTCAAATCACACTCTAAGCAGCTTCTTGCTGCTCTGTAGACAGTCTCTCCGCTGTCTGCATCAACAAGTGTCTCTACCTTGATAGCAGTAGGCTTTATGGGTTAAAAGCCTAGGTACATAACTTTATTCACTCCGTTGCGCCTCCGTCATCGACTTTCTAACATCTTTAACAGAACTTTATTTTTTAGATAGGCGAAGACAAATTCACTTTTTCTTAGAGAACATATTCTGCCCAGACATCAGTCGTTAAAAACGTTTTCTTTACATTGATTACCAATTTGATTGTATTAGCAAGGTTTCGAGTCCTACCATGATGCTGATTCGTGAAATTGTCCAACATGCTTTTACAACTGGATGCCTGACAGTCGAAGCAGAAGAGCAACTGCGGCAACTTCTGCGGAAAAAGTATGATGCCAATGACTTTAATGCGTTTATGCTGCTGCAACAGGCGGCAATGTCTGGTTCAGTTCGGCAAGAATCACGCGAACGGGCATTGTACGAGTGTGCGGTCTCCAAGCGCGCTGCGTCTGATCGCGCTCTTTCAAGTTGTGTGCTGGCAGACCGCACGACCGCTACTCGTAGCAGGGTATAACGCAAAAAACGAGGCGCTATCACTAACGCCTCGGCTTAATTTGCTTTTGACTAACGTGCTTTGGCTACCGATAGCGCCATCATCCGCTTACGACGCAATGACAGCAGTACGACGACCGCGAGGGGCTGCTTCTCGGACAGGTGGCTCATTCGGTGTTTGGAGTAGAAACACTAGCAACGGATTGCTTTGCAGATCTCGACGCATCATCCGTTGAATCTCGCGTTCAATCTGTGTTTGTAGACCAACCCAGTCAACCTCAAGCTGTCCATCAGTACCCACAGGCCGAGCAAATTCTTGCCAGCGATCGCGCAGTACGCCATTAATCGCTGTCTCAACTGCCGTTTGCAGTTTTGGTCGCTCTAACGATGTCACCACACCGCTCAAATGTACCTGTGGTTTTGCAATCACTGTACCAGCCCAGTCGATCGCTGTAGCCACTGTAACAATACCGTCACCGGCAAGCTGCTGACGCTCGCGTAACACTTTATTGTTGACCACTCCAGAGCGCGACGTATCAACAAGTTCAATACCAGATGGCACTTTGCCTGCTACGCGCATTGTGGTTTCAGTTAGTTCCACCACATCACCGTTGTCAATAATCACCATATTCTCAGCCGGTACACCAACGCTCTGAGCCGTCTGAGAATGCTTGACCAGCATCCGGTGTTCCCCATGAACGGGCAAAAAGAACTTGGGTCGGGTTAAGCCCAGCATGAGCTTTTGGTCTTCTTGACAACCGTGCCCAGACACATGGATGCCATGTTCCTTACCGTAAATGACCTTGGCACCCTTCATCATCAGCTTGTCGATCGTGTTAACGACTGCGATCGTGTTTCCAGGAATCGGGTTTGCCGAAAAGACGACTGTATCGCCTTCACGAATTTTGACCTGACGATGCTCACCGTTAGCAATGCGAGTCATCGCTGACATTGGTTCACCCTGTGAACCAGTGGTAAGGATCAAAACATGCTCATCTGATAGCTTTTGGAGCACATGCAGGGGTTGAAACAGGCTGTCTTCGCACTTGATATAACCCAAAGTACGAGCATGAGCGATAAGATTCAGCATCGATCGCCCAACCACTGACACCACGCGCCCGTTCTTTTTCGCCAGTTCTAGGATGATGTTGATGCGGTGAACGGACGATGCAAACGTCGTGACCAACAAACGTCCCTGCGCTTGGGAGAAGGCGCGATCGAGACCCGGAATGACCGCCCGTTCAGAGGGTGTGCTGCCTGCAACTTCCGAATTGGTCGAGTCACTGATCAGACATTGAACGCCTTTTTCGCCGTATTCTGCCAGTCGCTGAAAGTCAAAATACTCGCCATCAACGGGTGTGTGGTCAACTTTGAAGTCGCCTGTATGAATAACCACACCGACTGGGGTACGAATCGCGACGGTAAAGCTATCAGCCATCGAGTGGGTATTGCGAATGAATTCTACGAAAAACGATTTGCCTAAACGCACTACGTCGCGTGGACCAACCGTTCGCAGTTCTGTTCGTTTCGCAACACCTGCTTCATTCAGCTTGTCCTTCAGTAGCGACATGGCTAAACGAGGACCATAGATGACAGGAATGTCGAATTGCTTGAGATGAAATGCGATACCGCCAATATGGTCTTCGTGACCATGCGTGACAATCATGCCCTTAATTTTGTGGCGGTTCTCTCGCAGATAGGTCATATCTGGCAGAACAATGTTTACCCCGTGCATGCCGTCTGTCGGAAAGGCAAGACCAGCATCGAGCAAAATGATTTCATCATCGATCTCAAAGACACAGGTGTTCTTGCCGATCTCATGCAGTCCACCAAGGGGAATAATTTTCAGCACAGGTGAAGCGTTCTTTTGGGTCATTGGCATCCTTAATTGAGGTGTAAAGAGTAAAAAACGAGCAGTTGAGGGTGGTTAAAACAATTGCAGCCAGCGACCCAAATCAATAACGGTGCTTAAGAATAAAAATTCTTGATAAACGCTTTAATAAAACCGTTCCGAAGGATTGAGTGTAGGCGTTGGTCTGCTCAAACTAGCGCCAGTCATTCAAACGTCTTTGGTGGTAAAAGTCGTTGGTGCAGGTAGTGAACTATTTAGTTGTCGAGAAACTTTATGGCGTTGCTAATGCCTAAATGAGAGCTAACTCTGCCATCACTGAGGCTAGCGTCTCAGTCAAGTCAGTGGTGGAATCAACAAGCGGGAGACGGGTAGAACCCACTTGCCAACCTTGTAACCTGAGCGCTGCTTTGACAGGAATCGGGTTAGCTGTGATAAACAAGGCTTTGAACAACGGGAGAAGCTCTAGGTGAATCCTAGTGGCGATCGCATGCTGACCCGTCTCAAAAGCCTGGATCATCTGCTGGAGCTGTAAACCAACTAGATGACTAGCAACGCTGACAACACCCTTACCACCGATTGCTAGCAGCGGTAAAGTGATTGAGTCATCTCCAGAGTAGAGTGCAAACTCGGGTGGTGTCAAACGCTGAATCTCACTTGCTTGATCAAGATTTCCAGTCGATTCCTTAATTGCCACAATATTTTCGATTTTGGCAAGACGACCCACTGTTTCAGCCTGCAAATTCTGACCAGTGCGCCCTGGCACGTTGTAAAGCATCAACGGCATGTCTGGTGCAGCTTCCGCAATTGCCTTAAAGTGCTGATACAACCCCTCTTGGGGAGGCTTGTTGTAGTATGGCACAACCTGCAACGAACCATCTAGCCCTAGTTTAGCTGCTTTTTGGGTGGCTGCGATCGCTTCTCGCGTTGAGTTTGACCCTGTACCCGCAATTACCTTCGCGTTGCCTGCCACTGCTTGCCGTACCACTTGGAAGAGTTCGTATTCTTCATCCCAGGTCAGAGTCGGTGATTCGCCGGTCGTGCCACAGACGACTAGCGTATCGGTGCCGTGCTCTGCCAAGTAGGACGCAAGCTTGGCGGCGATCGCAAAATCAACGCTGCCGTCCTCTTTAAACGGCGTGATCATTGCAGTTAAAACACGTCCAAAATTCACCACATTGTTTCAGTTGTTAGTTAATTGTTTGCCAGTCGGACTGATGTATTGACTGGTTAAACAGCCTGACTGGTAGATGCTGATCACTAGCTAACCGCTCATTGCTCTAATTGGCAAGAGCGATCGCTGGTCGGACTAAATTCTGCTGCACCAACAGCTCGGCAATCTGCACCGCATTCAGTGCTGCACCCTTACGAATCTGGTCGCCGCAGAGCCAAAGTTCCAAACCAGCAGCATGGGATAGATCTTGGCGGATGCGCCCGACGAGCACCTCATCTTTGCCACTGGCATCGATTGGCATGGGAAAGTAGTTTGCTTCCCAATCTTCCACCAGCTTAACGCCTGGGGCTTGACTTAGGATAGCCCGCGCTTGTGCCACATCAAACGGTTGGTCAAACTCCAGGTTAATTGCTTCAGAGTGCGCCCGCAATACGGGAACCCGCACACACGTTGCTGTTACCCGCAAATTAGGAGCACCAAAGATTTTACGCGTCTCGTTAACCATTTTCATTTCTTCTTCGCAATAGCCCTCTCCATTTAGTGGAGAGTTGTGCGGAAACAGATTGAACGCCAGTGGGTAGGGGAAAAGCTCTGCGACGGGTTCTTGTCCCTGCAAAATTGCCTGCGTCTGCGTTTTAACTTCCTCCATTGCTCGTGCCCCAGCGCCACTAGCAGACTGATAAGTCGCTGCGACAATCCGCCGGATAGGTTGCACTTGATGTAACGGATAGATGGCAACTGCCATCAAAATCGTTGTGCAGTTGGGGTTTGCAATGATGCCCTGGTGCGCTGCGGCTGCCTGGGGGTTTACCTCTGGCACTACCAAGGGCACAGTCGGGTTCAGCCGAAAGGCACTGGAGTTATCAATAACTACAGCACCAGCAGCAACCGCTTTAGCTGCCCATGCCTTTGACACTGATGCGCCAGCCGAAGCTAACACTAGATCAATCTGTTTGAAGCTATCGTCATTGACGGCTTCTAGAGGCAACTGCTCTCCTTTGAAAGTAAGCGTCCGTCCTGCCGATCGTGCTGATGCCAGTAGCTTCAGATCTGCCAGGGGAAAGTCTCGCTGCTCCAATAGCTCTAGTAGTTCGGTGCCGACTGCACCGGTTGCCCCTAAAATAGCAACCCGATAGGGATGAACCAACGTAGTCTCCTTCAATAAAAAGTGTGAGCTTTCAGTCGTCAGCTTTTAGCTTCATCATTTACACGCTAAGAAACTTACATGCCAAGAAACAATCAACTGCTCTATGAACTTACGCTTGGGGCTAACTGCTGTCTGCTTACCTTATGACGAGCCTTTAAGCTCTACGCATTCATCACACGTTATTAATGCAAGCTGCGGCGGCTTCAGTTAGCACTTTTATTCAGCATACATTTCATCCAGCATACAACTGAGGGTAGCGTTCAAAGGCTGGCGCAATTTTTCGTAAACCTAAGTAAACTCTGTAGCGATCGCTGCCATCTTGCTTCACTCTATCGACCCAATGGTTAAGATTCTTCTAAACTAAGCGTTAACCCTCTGGCAGAATCAGTTACGATTACTTACTGCGGTGATGTTGAGAACAGCGATCGCCTGCTCTTGAATGTTTGATCTTTGTCTGACGTTGAGTGAGTGATTCTGCGACCCTCGAGCCATGCCTGACCGAATCCATCACTAATAGTAATTGTCTGTAGCGAATATACCGATGAAAGTTACTCAGGAAAAACTTCCCGCTAGCCAAATTGGCTTGGAAATTGAAATTACGCCGGAAATGTCTCAAAAGGCATACGAGCAAGTCATTCAAAAATTTACTCGTACTGCCAATATTCCTGGGTTTCGTAAAGGCAAGGTGCCACGACAGGTGCTGGTTCAGCGTTTTGGCTCTATGCAATTGAAAGCAACAGCGCTAGAAGAGTTAATTGATGAGACGCTGAAACAGGCGATCGAGCAAGAAAAAATTGACGCACTGGGTAACTTTCAACTGCGATCGTCCTTTGAGGAGTTGGTGAGCCAGTTTGCGCCTGGTTCAGCACTCACGTTTTCTGCTTCGGTTGATGTGCAGCCCGAGGTAACGCTCCAGCAATATACTGACTTTCAGCTTCAGGCAGAAGAAATCAAGCCCGATGCTGAACGAGTCGAGAAGGTACTCCAGCAATATCAAGAGCAAACCGCAACCTTGATCCCCGTCGAAGGACGTGCTGCCCAATTCGGCGACACTACTGTTATTGACTACAAGGGCGTGCTGGTCAGCGATGATCCTGATGCCGAGCCGGAGCCATTTCCAGGTGGCGAAGCGGAAGACTTTCAGGTAGAGCTGGCCGAAGGGAAGTTCATTGAAGGTTTCATTGATGGCATTGTAGGGATGAACCCAGGCGAGACAAAAGACCTTCCAATCCCGTTTCCAGCCGATTACACACAGGAAACGTTGGCTGGTCGAGACGCAATCTTTACGATTACTCTGAAAGAGATTAAAGAAAAAGAGCTACCCGCACTCGATGACGATTTTGCTCAAGAAGTCAGTGAGTTTGAAACACTGGCAGAGCTACGATCGTCACTTGAAGCGCGTTACGTCGAAGAAGCCGACGAGAAAACCAAGGCAAATAAAGAGCAGGCAATTCTAGATGAACTGCTTAAACACATTGAGGTTGAGCTGCCAGAAACCTTGATTGAGCGAGAAATGACCTATCTCCTCAACCAGACAGCGATGCAACTCCAAAATCAGGGCATTGATGTCAAGCGGTTATTTAACCAGGACACAATTCCGATGTTGAAAGAGCGATCGCGCCCCGAGGCCATCGATCGCATCAAGCGCACCCTGGCATTGGGCGAAGTTGCTAAGCGGGAGTCTATCAAGGTTGAGCCGAATGAAGTGAAGGCAAAAGTGGCTGAACTGATGGCAGAACTTGGCGATCGCGACATTGATCCCGATCGTTTGCAAGCCGTTGTCACCGAAGATTTACTCAAAGAAAAAATTGTGGACTGGCTGCTTGAGCGGTCTACGGTCGAGCTTGTTCCTGAAGGCACACTGGCAAAGCCAGAGGATGATGCCGATGCGGACGACATGGAAGCCGATGATGCAGAAGTAACTGAAATAGCAGCTAACAGCACCATTGATGTCACGCCAGTCGTTGATACTGAAGCTAGTAGCACCACCGATGGCGTTGACGCAACCGAAACTGAACCAGTGGCTCTAGACGCAGCCTTGCCAGCAACTGAAGCCGTAGGAGCTAGCGATGAGACGAGCGCAACCGACAATACTACTGATACCGAGAAACCCAAAAAAGCACGTAAGGCGGCGAAAGCAAAAGCAGAATCCTCTGACAGCGAGTAACATTTCGTCTATCCTATGTCAGTAGGATATGTGAGCAAGACGCTACGCCTCACAACACCGGGCTACAATAGCAGAGCTTTTCGCTCGATGCGCCCACAAGTCACAAGTTAGTTAAGGCATAATGTTTGGATATACGTATGCGATTCCCACAGCAAATCGCTGATGCCGATTCGTAAACCCGGTCTACAGTGACTTCAGGCGATAACACCCACTATGTTTGTATCCCGTTCCCCTAACTACTCTATTAACAGCTTGAATGCACTAGATGTCACGTCGCTAGGTCCCAGCAATGTGGTGCCTATGGTGGTCGAGCAATCCGGTCGCGGTGAACGTGCGTTTGACATCTACTCTCGTCTGCTGAGAGAGCGCATTGTCTTCCTGGGCACACCAATCGACGACAACGTTTCCGACTCGATCGTGGCTCAACTGCTGTTTTTGGACGCTGAAGACCCAGAAAAAGACATTCAGCTTTACATCAATTCCCCTGGCGGTTCAGTAACCGCAGGTATGGCAATTTATGACACCATGCAGCAAGTACGCTCTGATGTTGTTACTATTTGCTTTGGCTTGGCAGCAAGCATGGGAGCATTCTTACTAGCAGCAGGCGCTAAAGGTAAGCGGATGTCTTTGCCAAACTCGCGCATCATGATCCATCAGCCCCTTGGTGGTGCTCAGGGGCAAGCCGTTGACATCGAAATCCAGGCAAAAGAAATTCTTTACCACAAGCGCAAGTTGAGCGAACTGCTGGCGCACCACACGGGACAACCGTTTGAACGGGTAGAAATGGATACCGAGCGCGACTTTTTCATGTCCGCTGCTGAAGCAAAAGATTATGGACTGGTTGACCAAGTCATTTCCAGACAAAATCTTCCTAAAGCTGGAGAGGCTGTTGCCGCCGTTAACTAAGAGGTAGATATGGCTAACAAGTATGACTCCCATCTCAAATGTTCCTTTTGCGGCAAGTCTCAGGAGCAGGTTCGTAAGCTCATAGCCGGACCGGGAGTTTACATTTGTGATGAATGCGTTGACCTCTGTAACGAAATTCTGGATGAAGAGTTGTTCGATTCCAGCGCCGCAGCACCGCAGCCAGTGCCACGGCGAGAACAATCACCCGAAAAACGCAAGGCGCGGTCTGCAAATCTTTCTCTTAACCAGATCCCGAAACCGAGAGAAATTAAAAAGTACCTTGATGAACACGTCATCGGGCAAGATGACGCTAAGAAGGTGTTGTCGGTTGCGGTCTACAACCACTACAAGCGTCTGAGCTTTATTCAATCAAAAGGTGGCAGCAGTAAGCCATCTACTGATGACCTCGTTGAATTGCAAAAATCAAACATTCTCTTAATCGGACCTACAGGCTGCGGCAAAACTCTCCTCGCTCAAACGCTAGCAGAAATTTTGGATGTACCGTTTGCTGTGGCTGATGCAACCACGCTGACTGAAGCGGGCTACGTGGGTGAAGATGTCGAGAACATTTTGCTGCGGTTGCTGCAAGTTGCCGATCTGGATGTTGAAGAAGCCCAGCGAGGCATTATTTACATTGACGAAATCGATAAGATTGCTCGCAAGAGTGAAAACCCATCGATTACGCGGGATGTCTCTGGCGAAGGTGTGCAGCAAGCACTGCTGAAGATGTTGGAGGGAACCGTTGCCAACGTACCGCCACAGGGTGGGCGCAAGCATCCTTATCAGGACTGCATTCAAATTGATACAGGCAATATCCTCTTTATTTGTGGTGGTGCCTTTGTTGGTTTAGATAAAGCGGTAGAGCAACGCATTGGGAAGAAGTCGATGGGCTTTATCCAGCCTGGAGAAGCACAACCGAAAGATAAACGGACGGCAGATGTGTTACGTCACATGGAGCCGGATGATCTGGTTAAGTTTGGTATGATTCCAGAGTTTATCGGGCGAGTGCCTGTTATGGCTGTAGTAAACCCGCTGGATGAAGATGCGCTGACAGAGATTCTAACCGAGCCTCGCAACGCGCTGGTGAAGCAGTATCAAAAGCTTCTGAAAATGGACAATGTAACGCTGGAGTTCCGGCAGGATGCAGTGCGTGCGATCGCTCAAGAAGCCTACCGTCGCAAAACAGGCGCTCGCGCGCTCCGCAGCATCGTCGAGGAGTTAATGCTAGACGTGATGTACGAATTGCCCTCTCGTAAAGACGTGACTCGCTGTAGCATTACGCGCGAGATGGTTGAGAAGCGATCGACCGCAGAACTAATCATCCATCCATCGTCGTTGCCTAAGCCTGAATCAGCTTAACAAAACCTGAATCTGCTTAAATAGTTGTGAGTGTTGAGTGATGAGTTTTGCATGACGGTTGAACTTGAAACTCATCACTCAACGTTTACTATCTGTAAAAATGTCTTACGTCAGCGTTAACGGTTTTAATCACTATTACGAGTGGGTTACAGAGGCAGGCACTCAGGAGCCTACTGGTAAACCTGTCTTTGTCTTTATACATGGTTGGGGTGGCTCTGCTCGCTACTGGGAAAGTACAGCAAGGGAATTTTCCGACCGCTTTGATTGTCTTCTCTACGATATGCGTGGGTTTGGGCGATCGCGCTCTAATGTTAGCGAGTCGCCTTTGGCTGAACCACCGGAAACTGCTGCCGAACTCAGCTACGAGCTAGAAAGCTACGCAGACGATCTTGCTGGGCTTTTGGATGCGCTTGGCTTACAGCGCGTGTCCTTGAATGCTCATTCGATGGGCGCGTCTGTTGCGACTTTTTTCCTGAATCTCTATGCTGATCGTGTCGATCGCGCTGTTCTTACCTGTAGCGGCATTTTTGAGTACGACGAAAAAGCCTTTAATGCCTTCTATAAGTTTGGTGGGTACGTCGTCAAATTTCGTCCACGCTTGCTGTACGGACTCCCATTTATCGATCGACTGTTCATGCAGCGTTTTCTGCACCGCCCCCTGCCTACAGCTATTAGTCGATCGTTTCTGAACGATTTTTTGATGGCAGATTATGGTGCAGCCTTAGGCACTATTTTTACTTGCGTCAGCAAAAAGGCAACAGAGGTGATGCCGCAAGAATTTGCACGTCTAACTGTCCCGACGCTGCTGATTTCAGGCGAGCGTGACATCATCATCCCTGCTGAAATGGGGCGGCAAGCGGCTGCTTTAAGCGACAAAATTCAATACGTCGTAATACCAGACACAGCTCACTTTCCGATGCTAGAAGATCCGTCAACCTATCTTCAGCTTGTTCGAGAGTTTTTGGGTGTTAGCATTGTTCAACCCTCTGTAGCAAGCAGCAGGGAGTAGAGAAAAGGCAAAAGGTAAAACAAGCTTAATGCTCAAAACGTTTAGCCTTTGGCCTTCCTCCTTTAGCTTTTAGCAGTGGGCAAAATATCATAGCTACCGAAGACTTTTAGCGTTTCTGTGTCTTTGGCGAGTTCTGCCAGCGTTGCTTGTACGTCGGGCTTGCGGGCATCGGCTTCTAGGTCAACAAAAAACAAGTAGTCGCCAAGCGATCGCTTCGTTGGACGTGACTCAATATGGCTGAGGTTAATGCCTCGGCTAGCAAAGACTTGTAACGGTTTAACGAGGGAACCCGGCAAATCGTGAACCGTAAATGCGAGTGACGTATGGCTACCACCAGGAGACGGTTGCTGGCTAAGTATCCAGAAGCGCGTGCAGTTATCAGGATGGTCGTTGATCGAGTCAGCGAGCACAGGCAGGTTATACAATTCAGCAGCGCGAGGGGAAGAAATCGCGGCGCTTGTAGCGTCTTCCCCCAACGATTGCAGCGCTTCAGTGGTCGAACTAGTGGGAATTAACTGGGCTGTGGGCAGAAACTTTTCGAGCCACCCTTGACATTGAGCTAGCGCCTGTGGATGAGAGTAAACCGTCTGGATTGCGTCGATCGCGGGAGCCTGAGACAATAGCGCATGTGAAATTGGCAAGATCAACGCCCACTGAATTTGCAAGTTGCCAAACCGCCATAGCCCATCCAATGTGGCAGGAACGCTGCCCTCAGTCGAGTTTTCGATCGGCACAACTGCTACATCAGCATTACCTTCAGCAACGGCTCGTAGTGAGAGAGCAATGCTGGGGTAAGGGCAGAGCAGTGATTCTTGTCCTGTGCTTGCAGTGAGCCAGCTTGCATACTGAAGAGCAGCGGCTTCGGCATTGGTGCCAATAGGTCCTAGGTGGGCGATCGATACTGCCATAGCGTTTCTTCTCTAGTTCTGCCTGCCATTACTTAGCTTGCCATTAAAATTACCCTGTTCAGCCGCAAGACAGGTAGCTATAACGCATGAGATCAGTGGTGGCTAATCAGTTGCGCGATCGGGTTGGTAAGTAATCCAAACAGCTTTACTTAGTTATATTTACCCATTAATTACTCTCTTAGCTTTAAGTAGCTGGGCGTAATGATTGATAAGCTGCCTTTCGACTTCGCGTTTGACCAAGCACCCCTCGGCTTGAGTGCTCTTTGGGTTGAGCGCTTAGGTCAAAAGCTCAAGGCTCCCAGTTCTGTAGGCTGGCGGGTTGAGCGCAGTCGAAACCAGTTTCTAAGTAGTGCTTAATTTAGTTCTCCGACTGAATTTGTTTCCTCTACTGATGAAAATCAACTCGCTATCAAAACTCACCCTAGCAATGATTCTTCTCATGTTTCTCATCGAAAAGGGCGTTGTGGCTCAGAATTCTGCAAGAATAGTCTGTGAGAGGAAAGCGCGTGAATCTACTGAAGTAGATCTACTGAAAAAGGTGCAGTCACATTCCTTCATATCTATTTAAGATTAATAGTAACTACCTGATTTTTTCTACCACTTACTCGTGGCTTTTCAGCTATGTATACACGCTTTACTGCCTCTCAAGCTGTTGAAATGGCAGTTCCAGAGCAGCCTGTTCCGATTCAACACTATTTGCGGCAGCCTCAGCGCGTTGTGGCTGCTCTCGCTGCTTCAAGCCAAATTGAGCCGTTTGGTGACGATCGTTTTCGCTTGAAGATGCGCCCGTTGAACTTCATGATGCTGACCATTCAGCCAATTGTAGATTTGCGCGTTTGGGCTGATTCAGATGGTACCGTGTACGTACAGTCAGTTGGTTGTGAAATTCGGGGTGTTGAGTACATTAACCAGCGCTTTAAGCTGAACCTGGTGGGCAAGCTACAGCCCCAGCAGTCGAACGGCAAAACCGTTTTGAAAGGTAGGGCAGATCTAGAAGTACAGGTTGATGTGCCCCCACCGCTCGACTTTACGCCAAAACCATTTTTAGAAGCAACCGGTAACGGGCTGCTTAAAAGCGTTTTGCTGACTGTAAAGCAGCGCCTCATGCACCATCTTTTAGCAGATTACGGTGCGTGGGCAAGCTCAAACCTGGGTCAAATGTCAGCAGTGAAGCCGTCTGTTGCACCGACAAATAACCCGATTGCCTGACTTTTGCCTTACTCTCACTTCCCACCGTTACCTTTTAGATGCGGCACGGGCTGAATGATCGCCGATGCAGACGTGAAACTCCATACGTTTGTAAGGCTAGGCGATGGGCAGGCGTGCCGTACCCTTTATTAGCTGCCAGATTGTAGCCAGGGTATTTGGCGTCCAGACGTGTCATTAGCTCGTCACGCCAAACCTTGGCAAGAATGCTGGCAGCAGCGATCGCTAGTGACTGTCGATCGCCTTGCACAACGGTCTGTTGTGATAACGCCAGTCCTGGAATGCGTTGATTACCGTCAATTAAGCAAAGTGCTGGTGTTACTTTTAGCTTAAGTACAGCGCGCTTCATCGCTAACAGCGATGCTTGCAAGATATTAAGGCGATCGATTTCCCAGACCGAAGCGTAGCTTACCTGATATGCCAGGGCATGAGCACGAATTACCTCTGCCAACAGCAGCCGACGCTCTGGTGATAGAAGCTTGCTGTCAGTTACACCAGCTTTAGTCAATATAGGCGCTGCCTCTACAGACAAAATCACAGCCGCTGCTACTACAGGACCGAAAAGGGCACCCCGCCCCACCTCGTCTACACCAGCCACCAGTGCTGGCAGCACTATGCCATCCAAAACGGGCAGAGTTAACTGATGCGTTAGAGGTTGTTGTTGCTCCATAAAGGACACTCGAGGGCGATCAAAACTAGGCAAGAAGCAACGCGTATGCGCCAAAAAATTTTGTCAGGTCAAGACTTTAAACTCAACCTGACTTAGCACCCGAAGTTTGGCATACGTGTCAGCTTTGATTTGGCTCATCACTAATCTGACGTTGTTGCCGAAGAACGGCGGCGGCGACGACGGGTCACAGGTGCATCTTCAGCCTCGATCAACTCATCTAGCGGGGGTACTACTGCCTCCGGCTCTATGCTGTCAGTCTCGACACTGTCAAACTGAGGCTCCAGCGCTGAAGCAACGTCTGCCACTTCTTTCGCTTCAAGCAAGTCTGTGTTCGCTTGCCTACCTGTTGGCACAGTCTCAATCACGCGCTGTTTCGGCTTCGGTGCCGCTACTACTGGCTCTAATACTACTGACTCTAGTTGGGATGTTAGCGTCATTTGCTCGGGTTCTGCTTCTAGAGGAGCCTGCCCTGGCAAAACTACCGAAATGACGGCTGCTTTCGGATTTTTTACTTCCTGATTAGCCAGTATCAATGGCGAAATGCCCATCCAGGCATAGATATCCTGTTCTGCTGGAGTCATTTCTACGGTGACTACTTCCGGCGGCTCTTGTGGTGCCCTTGACGACTCCCGCCGCGATCGACCCCGACGCTCCTCCACATAGCTCAACTCTGGTGGTGCTTCTGGAACATAAGCAGCGTCTAGCGTTGGTTCCAATTCCTTGGCTGGAGTCAGCTCTCGATTAGTCAATAATTCGGGCACACCATCACGCCCACTCCGACCCCGACCACCTCGACCCCGAGCTGGACGTTCTGGACGCTCAGAGCGCCCGGTATCGGCGCGGTCGACTCGGCTGGTAAACGGTAACTCTGGGGCAGCCGTTGCTTCACCATCGTTTGCTGCATCAAGCTTCAAAGTAGGAGCGCTTTGATAAGACGGGCCCACGCTGCGTCCTTCATCACCGGGACGACGACGGCGGCGACGGCGATTGTTACCACCTAGCTCTTGATAACTCGGGTGGTTCAGCCCAAGCTCTTGGACATCATCACTATCATCCATATCTTCGCTACGGTCTTCCCACGTTGGCTCTGGGGCACTTACAACATTAGGAAGCACCAGATCACGCCCACGCCCGCGCCCAGTAATGTTGCGATCAACGGTTCGCGATTCTCTTAGCGCTACGGCTGCCGGACGCTCAACCATATCGCCCTCTGCGGTGTCATTCTCACCCGGCAAATGCACCAGATGGCCTAACCCACCACAGGTGGGGCAGGCACGACCAAAGATTTCGTAAATATTCTTGCCCTGACGTTTGCGGGTTAACTCAACCAAGCCCAGTTCAGAAAGTTGAGCAATTTGCGGTCGCGACTTATCGGCTCGCAACGCTTTGTTGAAGTGTTCTAGCACCTGCAACTGATCGCGGCGCTGATCCATGTCAATGAAGTCAATGACAATCACCCCAGCAATGTTGCGGAGTCGAAGCTGGCGAGCAATTTCGGTGGCGGCTTCGCAGTTCGTCCAGAGCACTGTTTCACGCGCTGTTGCAGAGCGTGTAAACGAACCAGAGTTAACATCAACTACGGTTAGCGCTTCCGTTCGCTCGATAATAATATAGCCACCCGATGGTAAATCAACCCTAGGCTTCAGCGCTTCTCGGATTGCGGCATTGATGCGGAAGTATTCCATGATGGGGGCGCGATCGCGATGGTGATCAATCAACACCCCCCGCGGTAAATCACCACCACCCCAATTCGTCAACTGCTGCCGAACGCGCTTCAGCCCTGTGTGTGAATCCACCACAATCCGATTGACATCCGCACTGTAAACATCCCGCAGCACCCGCTGAATAAAGTCATCATCCCGATTCAGCAGCGCCGGTGCACGAGTGGTGTTTGCCTCTTGCAACACCATCTCCCACTGCTTTTGCAGTGTCTCCAAATCTTCAATAATGGCGTCTTCAGGCATATTTTCCGCTTCAGTGCGGACGACAATGCCCATGCCTGCGGGTTTGACTAAAATCGCCAGCGCCCGTAACCGATTCCGTTCGTTTTCATTGCGAATACGGCGGGAAAGGTTTACGCCCTTGCCGTGAGGCATCAATACTAAATAACGCCCTGGAAGTGAAACATTACCAGTCAACCGGGGTCCCTTATTACCCGTTGGCTCCTTCATGATCTGCACCAGCACTTTTTGCTGAGGAGCCAACAGTTCGGTAATCGAGCCAGCCATCCGGCGCAACTTCAACGGACCTAAATCGGTGACATGAATAAACCCGTTGCGTTCACTATCACCAATATTCACAAAGGCTGCATCAATGCCTGGTAAGACGTTCTCAACGATGCCAAGATAAACATCACTAACTTGATGGCTACCCGTTGCAACAATAAGTTCTTGAATCTGATCTTCTGAAAAAACGGCAGCAATGCGATGCTGCTCTGCGATAACAATTTGTTTGGACATTCAATTTCCTCAAAGGTTGGCGGCAGCAGGAGGATCTAAGTCGGTAATCCTCTAACTCGTGCGAAGGTGCCGCTGCATAACGTACAAGCTCCGAAGCTATGCAACGGCTATAAAAAGATGCCAATCCTGAAATGAGGCAGTCTCTAACAGCCTCAGAACGGTTGACTATGGCAAAGACCACTGAATGAATAATCAATAAAACCAGCCAATTACCTTCTCTTGCGAAAAGGTATCGAACTCTGTAAAAGATGGACTAGAAGTCTGACAAAGTAGGCTGCCTTCAGCATCAAATGCTGACTTACTTAGCGGTACCCCTAAGAGTCTTCAACCCGCAACAGCCTCTGTTGAGTTGCATTATAGCGTGTACAGATTTCTCTGCGACTAAAGTTCAAGAATCGATAAGCTGGAGTAGCAGGAAGGAGGTATGAGATGAAGGCTTAAAGCGGTATAGCAAAAGGATGTAGCTTGCTTCCGCTCGGCGGTAGAAGGAGGGATGAAGAGAAGCCCTTGCTTAAAGGGCGTTTCAAGGTTTATATCTGTCCTAATATTCTCTTCGACTGCTATAGGCTTTCTTTTCTGAGCCTTCGATTGTTTGTACCCTGGACGATTCACCAAAACGAAAAACAGCACCTAGAAACGCCTCAATCCTTCGTTCTTTGACTCTTTTCGATGAAACAAATTCAAGTTAGTTGCAATTCTGAGTGTTCCGGTGTCGCTAAAAGTAGCCGCTCGCGGTGTATCTGCAACAGTTGTAGTTCTTGCTGTGAGACCTGCTCAAGCATATAAAGGACGTGATCAGGGCGAAGTAGCGTACCGTCGTTACGATGACTGCCAAGGTAACGCAGCACGATCGACGTATCACTGACTAACGCTTCAATTCTCAAGTCAAACAGGCGATCGCGCAGATTGATGTCCTGAGTTTTGCCTCCTTTGGTCGTGTGCTGAAACCAAAGAGCATCGCTGGCTTGAATTGTGTCTACCCATTCCTGCCATGTCGATAAAGTAAGCGGCTGGATAGCAGCAGGTGCATCTGGTTGTACTATGCCAACTGTAATGAGATATTCTGCCTTCTCCAAAAGCTGAGTTGCCGCTGGCGAACTAATGGGAACGGTTTCAACATGATAAATCGGGATTTCAGCCGGAAGCTGCGCCTCCAACTTTGACCGAAAGACCGCCAGATCCATTACTTCAGTCAGCTCAAAATCGACAATTTCGCCTGCACTGGTGACACCAAGCGGCAGGGCACTTGCAGGAATAATCCGTGGTCCAGGATGAAAGCCACCTGTGAAAGTGATTGGTAGGGCGGCTCGTCGTACCACGCGATCGAACAAGCGAACCAAATCAAGATGACTGACTAATGCCATTTCACCGTGCTTGCCTAACCATACCCGCACCCGTTGAGCGCGCTGCTGATTCGGTACAAAGTGACCTGCAAAGGATGGCAGAGCAGGTGGCGCTACCACTACGTTATGCCCAAAGTCAGTACTACAGACTCCGCAATGAGAGCAGCCGTCAAAAGAACAGTCTGGTACTATTGCTGCTTGCAACGCTCGCTGCAAGTCTTCTTTAAGCCACTGCTTGTCAATCCCTGTATCGAGATGATCCCAGGGGAGCGGAGCCTCTAGCGAAGGATGAGGGTTGGAGGCTGAGGGTTGAATGCTGGCTTCAGTTGTGCCAAAGATATTCCACTCGCCGCTTTCAACCTGACGGTATTTCCAGTCCAGCCCTGATTCGGCGATCGCTTGTGTCCAGGCAGCATACGCGCGATCGAGGCTTTCCCACCAAGCATCCATCCCTGCACCTAGTTCCCAGGCGCGCTGAATAACTGAGGAGAGTCGGCGATCGCCCCTACCAACAAAATCTTCCATTGCCGAAAGGCGAACATCTGTAAAATTAACTTTTAAACCCCGAATGTGGCGAAACTCTTCTCTCAAAAGCCGTTGCTTCCGTGCAAATTCTGCTGTTGCAACGGAATGCCACTGAAAAGGTGTGTGCGGCTTGGGTGTGAAATTAGAAATCGTGATGTTAAAGTGCAGCCGCTTTCTGCCTTTGGCATTGCATTCCTGCTGGAGCCAGCGCACTGTGTCAGCAATGCCCACTACATCTACATCTGTCTCACCTGGCAGACCAATCATGAAATAAAGCTTGACCTTATCCCAACCTTGCTCCCAGGCAGTTTTAACTCCACGTAGGAGTTCCTCATTCGTTAAGCCTTTATTTACAATGTCTCGCAGTCGCTGTGTACCTGCTTCTGGAGCAAAGGTGAGCCCACCCTGACGGGTGCCACCGAGGATGTTGGCAATGGTTTCGTCAAAGCGATCAACCCGTTGACTGGGCAACGACAGCGAAATATTTTCGTCCTTCAAGCGATTTTTAATTTCCATGCCAACCGCAGGCAGCGCCAGATAATCTGAGCAACTTAGCGACAGTAGCGAAAATTCGTTATAGCCGGTCGCTCGCATTCCTTGCTCGATCGCCTCAACGACTGCGGCCGGTTCAACATCCCGCGCTGGGCGTGTCAGCATACCCGGCTGGCAGAAGCGGCAACCTCGTGTGCAGCCCCGTCGAATTTCTACTGTTAGGCGATCGTGTACGGTTTCGACATAGGGGACTAGACCAATTGAGTAAGCTGGCATGGGGTCAGCCACTCGCCGCAAAATGCGCGTTGGCACATCGGAGCGATTTGGCTGCACTGAACCATCAGGAGTCATGTCATAAAACTGCGGTACATAGACTCCTGGCACCTGAGCCAGGTCTAGCAATAGTGCCTCCCGACTTAACCCGGCAACCTTCCCTTCTTCTAGTACCAACCCAATTTCTGGTAGCAACTCCTCGCCATCCCCTAGGGCAATAAAATCAAAGAAGTCAGCATAAGGTTCTGGGTTAGAGGTCGCTGTTTGCCCACCGGCAAAAATAAGCGGATATGTAACGGGTGCCGCTTGCGTATTGTGTACAGAGGTCGCATCAGGATTTTGCCATACCTGTTGTTCATCCGCCTTAACCTGCTGACGTGCTTTCCAAGTTAGGGGAATGCCAGCTAGAGCCAGCATCTCAAGGATATTTGTTGCGCCTAGTTCGTAGCTGAGGCTGAAGCCTAAAATGTCAAAGTCAGCCAGCGATCGCCGTGATTCAACTGCAAACAGCGGAGTTTGACTACTTCGCAGCTTGATTGCTAGATCAGAGGCAGGCAGGTAAGCACGATCGCACAATTGGCGTGGTTGAGCATTGAGAATGCTATACAAAATCATGTGCCCGAGGTTTGAAGCACCGACTTCGTAAATTTCGGGATAGGTCAGAACCCAGCGGACGGTTACTGCATCCCAGGGTTTATGAATAGCGCCTAGCTCATTACCAAGATACCGAGCTGGCTTCAAAATGTCTGGGGTAAGCAATGCTTCAACAGCAACTGTCATAACGAGGTTCCCTTTTGCGTCCATTGCCTGAACACGTTTTTGGCATTGCTTAGTATACCAATGTTATTCAGACCAGATTTGTCGCTAACCCTCCTTTAACTGAGAAAGCCAGCAGGCGCGCTCAGATTTACTCACTCCTGCTGGCTAATTAGTGAATGTACGTTCAAGTGTTGCTTACGCAGTCGCTTCGCTAAAGGCGTAACGTCCCTCCAAAATTTCAAAGGCACGGTCGAGTTGAGTCAATTCAAAGATAATCCGGACGGAATGCGAGATAGCACAAAGACTAAAGCGCTTGTTCAAGCGTTGTGCCATGCTCAGTGCGGTTACCAGTGTCATCAGACCAGCACTATCGATCGATTCAACCTGAGCCATGTCAATTAACAAACTTGAGTGATGCTCAGATTGAATCGCTGCATTCAGTTGTTGTTGAAAAACAGTTACATTACCAGCATTCAAAGAGCCTAAAGGTTGAAGAACCGCAGTTTGAGGACGAACAAGTACATTCTGCATATAAAAACCTTAACTGGGAGTAGGAACTAAGAGACTTTCAGCTCATGCCCCAACCATAACTGTGGGTTCTTAGTTCTGCCCAATGTTCATCGCTGGTTTCGCGGAAACTTTATGCACCACTCACAATTGTTTAAAGTTTTCACTAAGTAGATTCACCCACAAAGTATACAAAACTACTAAACTCAGCTCACTCACTTCATTTGCAGCAAAATTGTTTTTGATACAACGATCTAGCGCCAATCTCACAATTAGCGCAGCAATCACATCAGACTTGGATGCAACAAGCGCTGAGTCTATTGTAGTGAATCATCCAACGTGTCTTTCAACACAGTGCGGGCAGCAAGATGGTTACGAGTAGAGGTAAGGATCTCTGCCTCACGTTTCAGTCTTGCAGCCGTGTCCTGCATTTCTAGCAACGCCTGCTGTTCCTCTGCTACCCCGTACAGATTGCTAGCAATCCAATAAGACAACTCGATCGGTAATGTCGGCATCGTTTCCGGCAACTCGATTTCTTGCCCAGTTAACTTTGCTGAAAGGCGAACAACATCTTGAAGTAATTGTGAGACGTTGCTTGCTGAGAGCTTCAGGTCATGCTCAGGAGGATTGTCCTCAACCCATTCCACTAGCCCTACTCTATAGGGCTTTTCACGCACATATTCCAGCACTCTAAAACGCTGTTGCCCTAGCGCCAACACTTTCATCCGATCATCAGGCAACCGCTGAAATTCAATAATCTCAGCGCAGCAACCAATTGCCGCTGGTTTACCTTGAGCTTGATCCCACATAACGACCCCGAAACGTCGATCGCCCTCAAGAATCGTGTTCATCATGATTCGATAGCGAAACTCAAAAATATGTAACGGAAGGGGTCGTCCTGGAAACAGAACCACTTCTGGCAGAGGAAAAAGAGGAAGCTCTCGAACCGCAATTGATGAAGAAGGTGCCATTATTTATCAAATGAAGAGACAGTACTTCTTTACATACTGTACCGTATCTGAAATAAGAAGGGCAGTAGAAGGGCAGTTCTCGCCAATTTGTAAAAGTGTAAAATATAGCTGGACTAAAATATAGATGTGTAAAAGCCCTTATATGTTTAGCGAACTTATTAAAGGGGTAGACTTTACCCACCCCATTTTGCATCTAGAGCTTCACTTCAATATCGACACCAGCAGGCAAATCAAGCTTCATCAAAGCGTCAATTGTCTTTGAGGAAGGCTGGTAAATATCAATAATACGTTGGTGCGTGCGAGTTTCGAAGTGCTCACGCGAGTCCTTGTCCACATGCGGAGAGCGAAGGACACAATAAATCCGTCGTCTGGTCGGAAGGGGAATTGGTCCAACCGCAGTAGCGTTTGTACGATTTGCCGTATCGACAATCTTCTCACAGGATGTATCAAGAAGACGACGATCAAATGCCTTAAGTCGGATGCGAATCTTTTGTTGCTGAATAGTTGCCATCGGGATACTAATAAATTTTCAAGGTTCTAATTAACCGATAGCATTCAGCATTCAGCATTCAGCTATCGGTCTTGTTTGATGAAACGGATTAATTCCTAATCCTTTCAATCGTCCAGAAGTTAAAGCTATTAGGAACCAAGCTTGAATTTGATCACTAATAGCTAACTCCTGAATTTCAACTACTTAAGGATCTTCGCAACGACTCCGGCTCCAACCGTACGCCCACCTTCACGAATAGCGAAACGCATTCCTTGCTCAATGGCAATTGGGTTGATGAGTTCAACAGTCATTTTGATGCGATCGCCTGGCATCACCATTTCTGCCTCGCCACCTTCATCTGTTGTGAAGTCGCTGATCGTACCGGTTACATCTGTCGTCCGCACATAAAATTGAGGACGGTAACCAGGGAAGAATGGCGTGTGACGACCCCCTTCTTCCTTCTTCAGAATGTACACCTCAGACTCAAACTTGGTGTGAGGTGTAATCGATTTTGGTTTGGCGATAACCATACCACGCTCAATATCATCCTTTTGCAGACCCCGCAGCAAGACACCTGCATTGTCGCCAGCCATACCTTTTTCAAGGCTCTTCTTGAACATTTCGATACCCGTTACGGTCGTAGAACGAGTGTCACGGATACCTACTAGCTCAACAGTGTCGCCGACCTTCACTTCTCCCCGTTCGATCCGACCAGTCGCAACGGTTCCCCGACCTGTGATCGAGAAAACATCTTCAACTGCCATCAAGAACGGCTTATCGATATCACGTTCTGGAGTAGGGATATATGAGTCCACACTGTCCATCAGCTCGTAAATCTTGTCAACCCACTCGTTTTCACCACGTTTCGTCTTAGGGCTAGCAGTCATTGCTTCGAGTGCTTGTAGTGCAGACCCAGCTACAATCGGAATATCGTCACCAGGGAAGTCGTAGGAACTTAGCAGTTCACGAACTTCCAATTCAACAAGCTCTAAAAGCTCATCGTCATCCACCATGTCTTTCTTATTTAGAAAAACAACTAGCCGTGGAACACCAACCTGTCTTGCCAAAAGAATGTGTTCACGCGTTTGAGGCATGGGACCATCAGCTGCTGACACAACAAGAATGCCACCATCCATTTGTGCTGCCCCAGTGATCATATTCTTCACATAGTCAGCGTGTCCTGGGCAATCAACGTGAGCATAATGCCGCTCCGCCGTTTCATACTCAACGTGAGCCGTATTGATCGTGATGCCCCGCGCTTTTTCTTCTGGTGCAGCATCGATTTCGTCGTACTTTTTAGCTGCTGCCTGCCCCAATGCCGATAAAGTCATTGTGATCGCAGCGGTTAGTGTTGTTTTACCGTGGTCAACGTGACCAATGGTACCGATGTTGACGTGGGGTTTATTCCGTTCAAACTTTGCACGTGCCATGACTTAGTTATTCCTCTTCCTGATTATGCGTTCCCTTTACTCTTAGCGATGATTGTTTCAGCCACACTACGAGGAACCTCATCGTAATGGCTAAACTCCATCGTGAATATGCCCCGACCTTGGGTCATTGACCGTATATCTGTAGCATATCCAAACATCTCTGCCAATGGAACCTTTGTGGTTACTTTGGCAAGCCCCTGCTCGACTCCCTGAGCCTCGATTTGACCTCTACGGGAAATCAAGTTACCCATAACAGGACCCAGAAAGTCTTCAGGAACCTCAACTTCAACCTTCATCATAGGCTCTAGGAGAACAGGTGAAGCCTTCATTACAGCGCTCTTAATTGCCATTGAACCAGCAATCTTAAATGCCATTTCGGAAGAATCAACGTCGTGATAGGAACCATCTACTAACGTTGCTTTGAGGTCAATCACTGGATAGCCGGCAAGGATGCCTGACTCACAAGCCTCCTTCATGCCTTGCTCTGCTGGACCAATGTACTCCTTAGGCACTGCACCGCCAACAATCTTCGAGATAAACTCGAGACCGCTACCAGGTTCCGTAGGCTCCAATTCAATCACTACATGACCGTATTGACCTTTGCCACCGCTTTGACGAACAAACTTTCCTTCAGCCTTGACAGCTTTTCGGATCGTCTCTCGATAAGCGACTTGAGGCGCACCCACATTTGCCTCAACCTTAAACTCCCGAAGCATTCGGTCTACCAGGATTTCTAGGTGAAGTTCTCCCATCCCAGCAATCACTGTCTGATTCGTTTCTGGATCGACATTTACCCTAAAAGTGGGGTCTTCTTCAGAGAGCGACTGGAGTGCCTTTGATAGCTTCTCCATGTCTTGTTTTGTCTTTGGCTCTACCGCAACCGAAATAACTGGCTCTGGTACAAAGAGTGATTCTAAGATTACAGGCGCAGCTTCGTCACAGATCGTATCGCCTGTGAATGTGTCCTTAAGCCCTAAAACAGCGCCTAGATCACCCGCTCTCATTTCATCCACTTCAATGCGATCGTCAGCCTTTAGAATGATCAGGCGAGAAACTCTTTCCTTTTTGTCCTTAGTAGAGTTCAGAACATAGCTACCCTTTTTTAGAACGCCAGAATAAACCCGAATGAACGTTAATCGACCGTAGGGATCAGCCATAATTTTAAAGGCTAATGCTGACATTGGCTCTGTGTCGTCTGCATGTCGCTCAACTGATCCACCATCAGCCAAATGACCTTGAATCGGTGGTACGTCAATTGGAGCTGGCAGATAGTCAATCACAGCGTCCAACATTAACTGAATGCCTTTGTTCTTAAAGGCAGAGCCACAAAGCATTGGCACGATCGTGCCATCGATCGTACCCTTTCGCAACGCTGCCTTAATTTCAGTTTCTGTAAACTCTTCGCCATCCAAGTATTTAGCAGTCAGCGCATCATCAGTTTCTGCAACAGACTCAATCAACTTGAGACGATATTCACTAGCCAAAGCCTGGACATCCTCAGGAATGTCTGTTTCTTCAATGTCAGTCCCTAAATCATTGTTGTAGATAAAGGCACGCATTCGTACTAAATCTACAATGCCTCTTAAGTTACTTTCACTGCCAATCGGTAGCTGAATCGGTACAGCATTCGCTCGCAGTCGCTCGCGGATCTGCCCGTAAACCTTGTAAAAGTTTGCTCCAGTGCGGTCCATCTTATTAACAAAGACAAACCGAGGTACCTTGTAGCGATCAGCTTGTCGCCAGACCGTTTCAGATTGCGGTTGTACGCCGCCGACCGAACAAAAGACTGCAATGACACCGTCAAGAACTCGCATGGAGCGCTCAACCTCGATCGTAAAATCGACGTGCCCAGGCGTATCAATGATGTTAATTTGATGGTCTTTCCAATTTGTGCTGATCGCAGCAGCCGTAATAGTGATGCCCCGCTCACGCTCCTGAGCCATCCAGTCAGTGGTAGCTGTACCTTCGTGAACTTCGCCAATTTTATGAACCACTCCCGAGTAGAACAAAATGCGCTCGGTGGTTGTGGTTTTGCCAGCATCAATATGGGCTGCGATCCCAATGTTTCGGACCCGTTCAATTGGGATGGTACGTGACACAACTGCCTCCTTTGCCTCTTCCGCAGCTATGACCGTGCTGCTACTTCCATAACTAATTTTAGACGTTCTGTACGGAACTCAGGGGAGTAGTTTCCACACCAATGCCCTAATAACGGTAGTGTGCAAATGCCTTGTTTGCCTCTGCCATCCGGTGGGTCTCTTCACGCTTGCGAATCGCGCTACCTGTTTCGTTAGCAGCGTCCATCAGCTCGTTTGCAAGCTTACCTGCCATCGTACGACCGGGTCGCTGACGTGAATATTGGATTAACCAGCGAAGTGCCAGTGCTGTACCACGTTCGGAACGAACCTCCATAGGCACCTGATAAGTAGCACCACCAACGCGTCGTGCTTTAACTTCAACTAGAGGAGTTGCATTTTTAACCGCTCGCTCAAATACTTCGATCGGGTCAGCGCCAGTACGCTGTGCGATCGCCTCAAACGCGTCATAGATGATGTGCGATGCCACGGACTTTTTCCCGTGATGCATAATACGTCGAACCATCATGCTAACCAAGCGAGAATTGTGAACTGGATCTGGTGGAACAGGACGTTTCTGTATAGCAGTACGACGAGACATAATGAGCCTTGAAAAAAGTAGAACGTGTTAGAGCCAGAATAGATTTCGCTGCCGCTAGAAGCAAAGGCAAGCGATAAAAAGAATGATTAGCTGCCAGACTACAGCAGCATTAACCTCAGTTTCAAAGCGGCAGGCAATTGCGCCAAACCACAAGAACATTACATTAACCAGGCTACCAAAAACTAAGTGCTACCAAAAAATACTTAGGTTTGATAGCCTTAGCTGAATAAAAGCCTATTTTTTCGGGCGCTTAGCACCATATTTAGAACGAGCTTGCTTACGGTCTTTGACTCCTGCAGTGTCTAGCGTGCCACGAATAATGTGGTAGCGCACGCCTGGAAGGTCTTTTACCCGACCACCCCGAATCATGACAACAGAGTGTTCCTGTAAGTTGTGACCGATCCCTGGAATATAAGCTGTAACTTCGTATCCAGAAGTCAGACGCACTCTGGCGACTTTACGAAGCGCTGAGTTGGGCTTTTTGGGTGTTGTTGTATAAACCCGCGTGCAGACACCACGACGCTGAGGGCAACTCTTTAAAGCAGGCGACTTGGTTTTCTTCTGCGTCTTTTGACGCTCAGTGCGTATGAGTTGCTGAATAGTGGGCATGGTACAAGACGTATGCGATTCTGTTGGACTAGACTTTTGCAAACTCTAATGGTACTAACAACACCGAGCTTATGTCAACAGAATCTTTTGAGCCGCTTGTTCTAGTCTGCTTGCCACTAAACAAAGAAGAACTAAGTAATTTAGAGCGCTGTTGGGTTACGACACCTTAATTAAGCGAAAAGGAGTTGCCGCAACCGCAGCTCTGGTTTGCATTTGGATTATGAAACCGGAAACCACCTCCCATCAAGTCTTCAGAGTAATCAATGGTAAGACCATTAACAGCTGTAAGACTTTCGGGATCAACGATAACCTGAATGCCGCTACAATCGTACAACTGGTCATCTGGGTAAGTAACTGCATCAAAGATCATCGTGTAAGCTAGTGCCAAACAGCAACTTGGCTGGACACTAAGACGAAACTTAAGATCTGGCTCATGACGTTTTGCCTTCAGCCTGGCAATTTCGCTGATGGCTGCATGACTGAGACGTATCATCGAAATTATTAAAAGTGACTACTCTACCAATACCTTACAGCAGCGCGAAGCAACAAAACGGTTATGGAAGGCGCTGTTAGATAAAGTAGTTTGCACGAATATTTAACTAACTCCCCTTACCCTCAGCCTCCTAACAGAAGCAGTCTAAGGGTAAGGGGGTTTACGGACGTTCTACAAAATCGCACAATGCGTTGGTTCGTAGTATAAGGCTGTTGAACAAGTTAATTACTAGTGGTCGGCAGTTTATTGGGCACGAGCGTAATCGTCTTGAAAGCGAACAATATCATCCTCTCCTAAATATTCTCCATTCTGCACTTCGATCAAGACGAGTGGAATAACACCAGGGTTTTCCAGGCGATGGGGAGTACATTGTGGAACATAGGTTGATTGATTGCTGCTCAGGACGTGTTCTTGATCGCCACAAACAACTTTTGCTGTTCCTGACACTACAATCCAGTGCTCACTCCGATGGTGGTGCATCTGAAGGCTTAAACGATGACCGGACTTCACCTCAATGCGCTTAATTTTGTAGCCTCGTCCTTCTTCCAGAATTGTAAAAGAACCCCAGGGTCTTAACTCCGTAGCTGCAACTGTATTTTGACTGCCATTCAGAGGCAACGTAAGAGAGGGGCTTTGATGGGTTTCTTGGGATTGAAGCATATTGGCTATCTCTTTCAAAAGTTTTCTACTAGGGACATGACTGGTTTCCGAATGGTGAAACCTTAATCCTATTTTGCTGAGTACCTGAGTAAGCGCTGTCGGCAGAATGAAATAGGTGTAGACAAGCTGATTATGCCGAGAATCAACCTAACAAATTCTTCGTGACGGTTCTATCTGTACAGGTTTAATTGACTAAATTCACACGTAATCTTCATGTAGTAGTGACGCGCTCCAAACTTAGCTTAGCGAAGAGGCTTTAACAAAAAGACTTAAGAGGAGACTCAACTATCCTGTTTGATGCGTGAGTCATAAGCTTGTATTAACTTACTCTCTGCAAAGCTAGCTAAAGCGCTAAAGCCTCACTAACTGCTGAAGCTTCAAGTGACTGAGTATTGTTCATGCTCGATCGCGTACTACAGTGAGGCTTAAACATCAGGCTTAACGACTGGGTTGCACAAAGACACCAATGCCATTGTGGACGCGGGCAGCAGTACGAGGCAGTCGATCGAGCAGTTGTCCACCCAGATACAGTGTCGTCGAGCTACCGCCGTCAAGGTTAAGCGCATTGACGGCACCTAACTGCTGCATGATTTGGGCAATGTTAGTCAGCGTGGCTCCACTACCATCTAGATCGGTATGGACAGCGGCAATGAGCAACTTACCATCAGCAGTCTGCCCGATCGCGCTGCGACTTGCCTTCTCAATCACAAACGCATTGCTGAATTGTTCGGCTTTGGCATCCAGCACAATTTGACGGTTTTGGAGGAGGAGTGGTCCACCGCCGATGATTTGCTCATAACGGTTGAAGTCACCTGGTGTAATGGCAGTCTCCAACTGCAATGATGTGCCAACGGCTAGTGTGGCGGCAGCATTACGATTCGAGCGCACCGCTAACACATACCCAGTAGCAGGAATCGGAACAGTAGTGCTGCCAGCGGCACCAAGGGGTTGTTGGCTCACGACCTGGTTGTTTTGCACGGTCACGAGAATTTCGTTGTCTGTGAAAGGGCTGTAGCTGGTGCCCCAACCGCTGGTATAGCGAGCAATACCAGCTTGAACGTAGGCGCTATTAAGATGAGTGAGCGGTAACAGCTGTCCCTTTGAAGTCACAAGGGCTTCTTGGAGGGTGAGGCGAGCAATTTTGGTTTCACCCGTGGCGTTCCAGGCAATTGCGCCCCGTCCTAGAATGGGACCAGAGAGCCAGCGTCCATCTAGCCGAACAGCACCCAGCGGCAACTGATTATTGCGATTGAAAAACCCGCTATTGATTGCTGCTGCAACCTGAGCCTGTTGTGCGGTACGAAGCAGGGGAGCCGTGCCTGCTAGCGTGCCAGGGTTAGGCAGAATCGGCTTCAGGCTAATTCCGGGTTGACGGGGATCAACTTCCAGCCAGACTACTGGAAAGCGTGCGGCATCTACAGTAAGCGTTTGGGTACGCCAGCGAAGTCCTGGTGCCCAGAGGATATCGCGATCGACGATTGAATCAGGACGAATATCCACAATCAGGCGATTGGTATTAGGGAGGCTCCATACGCGAGGGCGTAAGGCACTAGAAAGACTCAGCCGAATCCGTGTCTGATTCGTTCCAGGTTCAATCTTGATGGCTTTAAGCCGATTGCCAATGCCAGGTTTGAAGCTTTGAAGGGTGGTGGCAGGGATCTGTGCATCCAGCGTTAAAACAACTTCCTGTTTCTGTTGGTCGATTTGCCAGGGTGCTGAGCGATCGAGTTCAATGACAAGACGATCGCCCCAGGGCTGCTTCCCCTGCCGTATCGCTTTCACCGTGGCGGGTGGTGAGTTGATTTGCAAAACGGCACCATTGACCTGTAGCTGCCAACCAGATCGCTGTGCTAATTCGGTAATATCAAGATAGCGAAGTGCTCCAGTGAGTCGTGTTGGCAGCTTCAATGGTGCGGTAGTGGGGTCAGAAAACCACTGCACAGGTTGTCTCGTAGCATCGGCGGTGTCGAGCAGTTCGACTCCAATCCCTTGCGAGAGTCCTGCCTCAGTGATGCCAAGGCGTTGTCCGCCAGCAGACCATTGCGTCCAGGCAGCAGGCAACATACGACCGTTTAACAGAATCTGATTCCCCTGTTGGCTTTGTGCAGGCAAGGATGGGGCTTGGCTCACAAGATTGGGTTGACTCAATAAGGATTGGTTCTGTGTCGGTTGGTTCTGTAAAGCTTGATTATGAGGGGTCGTAGCAACAGCACTTAGCTGTGGCACTAGACAGCTTAAGGTAAGCAACCCTGTGATGAAAAGGAGGCTTTGGGCATAACGCGATCGGTGGCATC
Organism: Phormidium sp. FACHB-592; assembly: GCF_014695795.1. NCBI lineage: Bacteria > Bacillati > Cyanobacteriota > Cyanophyceae > Oscillatoriales > Oscillatoriaceae > Phormidium > Phormidium sp. FACHB-592. The sequence goes on along the minus strand of NZ_JACJOZ010000103.1, from coordinate 42,210 downwards.
GATCGCCTGCTGAACTGACTGATTGCTTGAACCGCTGATTGACATCACGTCTGATCACAATTTTCCTCTGGCAACAGGAGATATAAGGAAAGGCAAGTTAATTTTATGAACGTAGCAGAAACCGGGCAACGGTTTGAGCAGCTTATTGCTTTTTAGTGAATCACTCACCCAACCTAGCTGCCCCAACTGTCAGAGAATTATGACTAAGCTCATGGTGTCAATGTTGCCAGCCCAAACTAGGGGCTAATCGACTAACCTGCTTTTTACTTCTGTAGTTGTCAGCATGGTGTGTCGAAGCGTAACCGCAGCTACAGAAACAACTCCTACGTAAGCAACTTAAGGCAAGATTTTTTGAGCCTATAGCAACAGATTTAAAGGCGTTGCTATCGGTGAGGGATTGCAAGAGCAAGGTATTTTTTATAGAATGCTCGTCCTACGGAATGTGTACCCAACGCTTGATCGCGTAGTTACCGTTATCTGGAAGGTCGCGATCGTAGTCAAGGTTGTAACAAATGCTGTTGGCGCTTGCAGCTAGCATGAAGTGTTGGAAAGGGATATAGCTGCTAACAGGCTAGTAACCGGGTTGTAGTGCCGACTGAACGAAAGGCGATTGGCTAGCCTTCGTAAAGCACATATTCTATGTAGAATCGGATTGACGCTACTGATTGATATTTTCTTGTTGAGTTGGAGCGCTCGCCCGTTCTGCTCAATTTTGAAGTTTTATCCTTAAGATCTTTTGACATTGCTCCTACAACTACAAGTGCGAGATCAGCGATACGTACCAGATCAGCGCTGCTGAATACCACTACACCTTTTATCAACAAACGAACCGGGCCATCTCATGGATAGAACAACTGTGAATCACGATCAGAATCAGGGAACGGGTGTGTACGCTGGTCAGCCTTGGTTGGTAGAAGAGCGCGATGCTTGCGGTGTAGGGTTTATTGCCGATCAGCAGGGGCGTGTCAGTCACGCATTGATAGAAAAAGCGCTGGCAGCACTCACCTGTTTGGAGCATCGAGGTGGCTGTAGCGCTGATCAGGACTCTGGGGACGGTGCTGGTTTGATGACGGCTCTTCCTTGGGATTTGTTGCAGCAATGGCTCGCGGATGAAGGCATTCAAGCTGCTACACCTGCCCAGATTGGAGTGGGAATGGTCTTTTTGCCAGCGAAGGTAGAGGCAGCCGCGAGTGCCCGCCAGGTTATGGAGCGGATTGCCGTTGAAGAAGGCTTAACCGTTTTGGGGTGGCGAGTTGTGCCAACGCTGCCTGAGCTTTTGGGTAAGCAAGCGCGTGAGAACTTGCCTCAAATTGAGCAGGTTTTGGTGCAGTCTGAGCAGCAAGGTGAGGCACTGGAGCGGCAACTTTATCTCACCCGTAAACGTGTTAATAATGCCATTCGGGCAGAAATAACTGTTTCTGCGCTGCAAACTACGTTTGATGACTTCTATTTCTGTTCGTTTTCAAGCCGCACGATCGTCTACAAAGGCATGGTGCGATCGGCTGTGTTAGGTGATTTTTACACTGATCTGAAGAACCCAGCGTATAAGAGTACTTTTGCGGTCTACCACCGTCGCTTTAGTACAAACACGCTACCGCGCTGGCCTCTCGCACAACCGATGCGGCTACTGGGTCACAACGGCGAAATCAATACGCTGCTGGGTAACGTTAACTGGATGGTAGCGCGGGATGCAGATCTGGCTCACTCCTGCTGGGGCGATCGAATTGCCGACCTGAAACCCACCGTGAATCTTGACAACAGCGATTCTGCCAACCTGGACAACGTTTTTGAACTCCTGGTGTGGTCGGGTCGCAGTCCACAGGAGGCACTGATGATCATGGTGCCAGAAGCATATAAAAACCAGCCAGATCTAGTCAACTATCCTGAAATTACGGACTTCTACGAATACTACAGCGGTATTCAGGAACCCTGGGATGGTCCTGCGTTGCTGGTGTTTAGTGACGGTAAGGTTGTCGGTGCGACGCTCGATCGCAATGGCTTACGTCCTGCTCGCTACAGCATCACACGCGACGGCTACATTGTGGTTGCCTCTGAGGCAGGCGTTGTGGATTTGCCCGAAGCGGACATTATTGAGAAAGGTCGTCTAGGTCCAGGTCAGATGATCGCGGTCGATCTGGAGACGCACGAGATTCAAAAAAACTGGGAAATCAAGCAGCGGGTTGCTAGCGCGAAGCCTTACGGTGAGTGGCTCAAGCAAAACCGCTACGACCTCAAGCACGAGCCATTTGCCGAGAATGTGCCGTACATTCCTACTGGAAACCTGCTGCGCTATCAGACTGCCTTTGGCTACACGGCAGAAGACGTAGAGATGATCATCCAGGAAATGGGCGCACAGGGCAAAGAGCCAACCTTCTGCATGGGTGACGATGTACCACTGGCAGTGCTGTCTGCCAAACCACGCTTGCTGTACGACTACTTTAAGCAGCGCTTTGCTCAGGTAACGAATCCGCCGATCGACCCTCTGCGTGAAAAGCTGGTTATGTCGCTGGCAATTCAACTAGGCGAACGAGGCAATCTGCTTGAAGCAGGTGCGAAGTACGCCCATTTGCTCAAGCTAGAGTCCCCTGTTCTAAGTGATGCAGAACTGGATCAGATTCGCCAATCTGGATTTGAAACTGCTGAGCTTTCGACGCTATTTGAGCTTTCACAAGGACCCGATGGTCTACAGCGTGCGGTGACAGCACTTTGCCAGAAAGCTACAGAAGCCGTTCGCACAGGCAAGAAAATCTTGATCTTGAGCGATCGCGCCGTTCAACCTGGTAGCCCCAGCCTGAGCGAGGATTACACCTATATTCCGCCACTACTGGCGATCGGGGCAGTGCATCATCACCTGATTCGTCAGGGCTTGCGGATGAAAGCCTCGCTGATTGCGGATACTGCCCAGTGCTGGAGTACGCACCATTTTGCGTGCCTGATTGGCTATGGCGCGAGCGGCGTTTGTCCCTACCTAGCGCTAGAAACGGTTCGCCAGTGGTGGACTGACCCTAAAACCCAGAGCTTTATGGAACGGGGCAAGCTGAAGGCGATTACTCTGTCTGCGGCTCAAGGCAATTACCGCAAGGCGATCGAAGAGGGGCTACTCAAAATCCTGTCCAAGATGGGCATTTCGCTACTGTCGAGCTACCACGGTGCCCAAATTTTTGAGGCGATCGGCATTGGTGGTGACTTGTTGCATCTAGGCTTTGCGGGTACAGCTTCACGGTTGGGCGGCTTGAGCATAGCTGATCTAGCGCAGGAAGTAGTTTCGTTCCATCAGCGTGCGTTTCCAGAGCTGCATATTAAGAAGCTGGAAAACTATGGCTTCGTCAACTATCGTCCTGGCGGCGAATATCACATGAACAGTCCGGAAATGGCGAAGCATCTGCACAAAGCTGTGGCAGACAAGAGCTATGACCACTACACACTGTACAAAAAATACCTAGACGATCGTCCTCTGACGGCGTTGCGCGATTTGCTAGATGTGAAAAGCGATCGCCCCTCCATTCCTTTAGACGAGGTGGAACCTGCTAGTGCGATCGTCCAGCGCTTCTGCACGGGCGGTATGTCGTTAGGAGCCTTGTCACGCGAGGCACACGAAACGCTGGCGATCGCTATGAACCGCATTGGCGGCAAATCTAACTCTGGTGAAGGGGGCGAAGATCCGACTCGGTTCCTGGCTCTCGACAATGTGGATGAGAAGGGGCTTTCGCCGCAGTTTCCTCACCTGAAAGGATTGCGGAATGGTGATACCGCTAATTCTGCTATTAAGCAGGTCGCTTCCGGTCGCTTTGGGGTGACGCCAGAGTATCTCATAAGCGCCAAACAGCTTGAAATCAAAATGGCGCAAGGCGCGAAGCCAGGAGAAGGGGGGCAGCTCCCTGGACCTAAGGTGAGTCCATATATTGCGATGTTGCGTCGATCGAAGCCGGGTGTCACGTTGATTTCCCCACCTCCGCATCACGACATTTACTCGATCGAGGATCTGGCTCAGTTGATCTTTGACCTGCATCAAATTAATCCTGAAGCGCAGGTTTCAGTCAAGCTGGTGGCAGAAGTCGGCATTGGCACGATCGCGGCAGGCGTGGCAAAGGCAAATGCCGACATCATCCAGGTTTCGGGTCACGATGGCGGTACAGGTGCCTCGCCGTTAAGTTCCATCAAACATGCGGGTAGTCCGTGGGAACTGGGATTAACAGAAGTGCATCGGGTGTTAATGCAAAACCAACTGCGCGATCGCGTTGTGCTACGGGTTGATGGCGGCATCAAAACAGGCTGGGATGTGCTGATGGCAGCGCTGATGGGTGGCGAAGAGTTTGGCTTTGGCTCCATTGCGATGATTGCGGAAGGCTGCATTATGGCGCGGATCTGCCACACCAACGCTTGCCCGGTGGGGGTTGCCAGCCAGCGCGAAGATCTACGCAAGCGATTCCCTGGGATGCCGGAGCAGGTGGTCAATTTCTTCCTCTTTATTGCCGAAGAAGCTCGATCGCTGCTAGCAAAGCTGGGTTATCGCTCCCTGCATGACATTATTGGTCGTGCTGACCTGCTGAAGGTGCGAGAGGGTGTAACAATCCCCAAAACCCACAGACTAAATCTCGATTGCCTGACGCAACTGCCTGATACTCGGGATGATCGCACCTGGCTAACTCACGAAACTGTCCACAGCAATGGTTCTGTTCTAGATGACCAACTGTTGAGTGAGCCAGACATTCAAGCTGCGATCGCTAACCAGACCAGCGTGACTAAAGATCTGGAAGTAGTGAATACGGATCGGACGATCGGCGCACGCATTGCAGGGACGATCGCACGTCAATACGGCAACAGCGGTTTTGGCGGACATCTTACGCTCAACTTCAAAGGCAGCGTGGGTCAAAGCTTTGGAGCTTTCAACCTTCCTGGTATCACGCTCAATTTAGAAGGCGAAGCAAACGACTATGTGGGCAAAGGCTTGCATGGTGGCGACATAGTGATCGTGCCACCTGCGGCTGCAACCTATAACCCCTCCGACAACGTCATTATCGGCAATACCTGTCTATATGGTGCAACGGGCGGAACGCTTCTAGCGTATGGTCAGGCAGGTGAGCGCTTTGCTGTTCGCAACTCCAAGGCGCAAGCGGTCGTTGAAGGTGCTGGGGATCACTGCTGCGAATACATGACGGGCGGCGTAATTGTCGTACTGGGCAACACTGGACGCAATGTGGGTGCAGGGATGACAGGCGGCTTGGCGTACTTCCTGGATGAAGACGGCAGCTTCCCCACCAAAGTCAATCCAGAAATTGTGAAAGTCCAGCGGGTGATCACGCCTGCCGGAGAGCAACAGTTGAGAGCGTTGATTGGGTTGTATGTCGATCGCACCGGCAGCCAAAAAGCCAAAACTATCCTGGCAAACTGGTCTGAGTACTTGCCTAAGTTCTGGCAGCTTGTGCCACCGTCTGAAAAAGACTCACCCGAAGCTAACCCCGAAGCTGTAACTGAAAAAGTGCTAACCCCCGTCCAGTAACACAGTCAATCATTTCTAGACTGAAAATCACCAGTAGAGTCGGTTATGCTTCGCAAGCTTACTCTACTGGTGATTGTTGTATTTATGGAGAAGCTCATGGCTCTGACATAGAGCTTGAACAAGATTATGGATGCTGGATTGCAGAAGTAACTGACTCGTCAGGCGTTCTTGCTCATGGATCAAGCGGTGAAGACTCACTAATACGAGTCAAAGCTTTAGCGCTTCGTGTTTTAGCTAACCGTCTTAAACATGGTGAAAGCGAAGCAGAGTTTAGTCATGTAGTGGTTCTGGCACTCGCCCCTCACTACGAACTACTGTTTGCAAAGGTGCGATCGATTCAAAAAGATCGATCGCGCCTCATTCTGGGCTGGAATTTATGCGTTGATAATTGCTCGTTCCTGGTAAAGCTGCACAATGCGATCGACTACTTCGGCAATACTAAGATTGTCCGTTTGGATCTCGATCGCATCCTCTGCTTGACGTAGGGGAGCCAGCGCACGGGTGCTGTCTTTGAGATCGCGATCGTAAATTGCCTGCTCTAGTTCATCCAGGCTAATGATGTCCTTGCCCTGATTTTTCAAGTCCTGCTGTCGTCGGCGTGCCCGTTCTTGCACTGAAGCCGTCAAGAAAAGCTTGAGTTCTGCGTCAGGAAAGACATATGTGCCAATATCGCGACCATCGATCACAATGCCGCCGTTTTTTCCATAACGACGCTGTTGACGCACCAATTCGTTGCGAACAATCGGCTGCGCGGCGATCGCAGAGACCTTTGACGTTACCTCTAGGCTCCGAATCGCCTGCGTCACATCCTGACCATTAACCGAGACGTTGATGGCTCTAGATTGCTTCTCTATGGGCGTTGGCTGAGCATCAAGCTCAATCTCACACTGGCTAGCCAATTCTGCAATGCTGGGCTCATCGTCAATAGCAACCCCAGACTCTAACACCAGCCAGGTCAACGCACGATACATTGCCCCTGTGTCCAAATACAGCAGATCGAGCCTTTGGGCGACCTGGCGAGAAACAGTCGATTTGCCAGCACCAGCGGGACCATCGATCGCCACAATCGGCTTACGGCTCGACAAAAGAATGTTGTCAATCAGGCGAGTCGAACCAAGACGACCCGCGATCGCCAGTAAGCCACTTTCCTCAATCATCTCTAAAGGCTCCAACGTTGATGGATGAACTAATTCGATATACTCTGGCACGATCGCCGTTACAGGTTCCAGTATTGCTTGCACTGTCTTAAGCAATGCCTCGACAGATCGTTCGCCTGCCCGAAACGCTTGTTCAGCCTGACTCAGCCCACGGTAAAGCGCTGCCGCCTGTGCTTTCTGCTCTGGGGTCAAATACTGATTCCGCGAACTGTACGCTAGCCCACTCGGTTCACGCACAATGGGGCAGCCGACGATCGCCACGGGCAAATTCAAGTCCTCAACGAGCCGCCGAATAATTGTCAACTGTTGCGCGTCTTTCTGCCCAAAATACGCTCGCTGTGGTTGCACAATATTAAGCAGTTTCGTCACGATCGTTGCTACGCCTTGAAAGTGCCCTACCCGCGATCGACCACATAGAACAGACAGCATTGCTTCAGGCGGCACCACTTGAGTGGGTGAGGAGTAAGGAGTGAGGAGTAAGAGGGAAGCGTTTTGAGCGTTAAGTTGTGAGTGTTGTGTAGTCTTCGGTATTTCAGAAGTGCGAGACGTTCCCGAAGGGAATCTTTTGTGTTCTAGCTCCCGACTCTCAACTCCCGACTCCCGGCTCCCGACTCCCATCTCCCCTGCACTTGGCGCAAAAATCACATCTACCCCAGCTTGCTCACACAATGCCTGATCTTGTTCCAGCGTCCGGGGATACTGCTGAAAATCTTCAGTCGGTCCGAACTGAAGTGGATTGACAAAAATACTCACTACAACCAGTTGATTCTCTTGCCGTGCCTTCTGGATCAGGCTCAAATGTCCTACATGAAGTGATCCCATTGTCGGTACTAACCCGATAGAAACACCTGCTGCGGAAATTGGTTCACCGATGACCGCGGGATCGACATTTGTGCGATCGGAGGAGAGATGTTGACCGGAGCGATAGCGGTTGAGATAGCAACGCAAGCCAGCAACGGTTTTAAACAAACGCACCGTAACCCCCAAAAATGACTGATATTTGGTTGAGAAAGCAAACGCCTCACACCCCAAAGCTGACCACTGTTAAGCCTATCAACAAGACTGCTGCGGCTGCTACTCAAATTAGTAGTTAACGCCTCTGCCTCTTTTGACGAAGAACGTTAGGATGTCGTCTGTAAGCACGTTCTCACACAGCTATGAACTTTCTCACCCAAGTGTTACATCTGGTTGGTTCTGGTGCTGCCGCGTTTATCACTGCCCGTAATATGCGCGACCCGCTAACCCGTCCAAATACTCTGGCAAGCTTGCAGCTAGCAGAATCCGGCTCTGTGCCGTTTTTAGAGACGTTGCGCGATCGTGCGGCTACTGAAGGCGATCTTTGGCTGGCAGAGAAGCTGACCCGTCATGCTAACGATGAGCGTCGTCATGGTCAAATCTTTGCCCATGCCCTGAGGCAACTTAATAAGCAGGTCATTGATTTTAAGAATACGCCTAAATCAGTAGAAAAAGCCGGTGAGCCAAAGCGCAACCCGTTCTTTGATGCCTATTTTGAGGGCTATACCTCAGCAGAGCTAAAACCAGAGGCGATCGACTGGATTGCCTTTCTAGCAAGCACATACATTCTAGAACTGGATGCTAGTAAGGACTTTGTGCGTATGGCAAACGTGCTACCGGAGGATGAGCCTGTAAGCGCCAACCTCAAGAAGGGTATTTTGAGTGTCGCCAGTGACGAAACGGGACACGCTGCCTATTTGCGAGAAGCGCTTGAGCGACGTTTGACCGCAGGTGAAGTCGATGCCGTCATCGACACTTGGCGTACGCGTAAAGTAAACGCTATGCTCGCGATGATTAGCAATTTCATTCAAAAGAGTGGTAAATCCCCCTCCCTTGTTCAGGATGGTGTGCCAACCGAAATGTCAGAAGCCCCAGCAGCACTTGCAGCCTAAAGAAGCAGGCGAAAGACCATCTGTAGGGACGTCATACCTAACCTCCCTACAGACAAAAGCTAACTCCTGAAAGCTTTCAGCGATAGGCATCACGCTAAAATGTTGAAGGTGATTCTGATTTCCCTAAATAATGCAAGCTCCTCCACTTTCGCCACCAAAGCCTGGTCAATATTGGCAGTGGCAACAGCAGCCGATTTACTATGTCAAAGCTGGCACCCGTCAAGCAGAACGTCCGCCCCTGCTGCTGATTCATGGGTTCGGTGCGTCTACAGACCACTGGCGCAAGTCGATCGCTGGCTTGAGTGAAGACTTTGAAGTTTGGGCGATCGATCTTTTAGGCTTTGGGCGATCAGCAAAGCCCGATCGAGCTTACAGTGGCGATCTATGGCGCGATCAGCTTCACGACTTTATTACGCAAGTGATTGGTCAACCCGTTGTCCTTGTAGGCAACTCTTTGGGCGGCTATGCTGCTCTTTGCGTCGCTGCTCAACGTCCTGAATCCGCAGCCAGGTTAGTGCTTATCAACAGCGCTGGACCGTTCACAGACATTCAGGGCACGACTAAACCTGACCCTATACGCGAGGTTATGGGTAAAGTTGCCCAAACGTTGTTTCGTCAGGATTGGGCAAGTTTTCTCTTGTTCCAGTATGTGCGCCAAAAAACACTGATCCGCAAGACGTTAGAGAACGTTTACTTAGATCAAACGGCTGTAACAGACCAGCTCGTCGAGGAAATCTATCAGCCCTCCTGTGATCCGGGTGCGCCTAAGGTGTTTGCCTCGGTCTTCCGCACGCCTCAAGGTGAAAAGGTTGATGTGTTACTGGGTCAGCTTACTTGTCCCTTGCTGATGTTATGGGGTGAAGCTGATCCTTGGATCAACGCTAGAGAGCGGGGCGAAAAGTTCCGCCAGTATCATCCGCAATTGACTGAGTACTATCTCCGTGCGGGTCACTGTCCTCACGATGAGATACCTGATCAAGTGAATGAACTGCTGCGATCGTGGGTCAACACTAGCCTCTAAATAGTGGTTTTTAAGTAGTCGTGCCTCTAAGGACGTTACGTGTGAAGTCCTTAGAGGCAATCTTCAATTCTTGATGCCCGTGGTCGCAATGCCTCGAATGAACTGGCGCTGACCCAGCAAGAAAAGCAGTACGATCGGCAGCGTAGCAATCACAACCGCTGCCATGAGCAACGACCAATCATTAGTAAATTGCTCTTGAAACTCTGCCAGAGCTAGTTGCACCGTTTTTAGCTCTGGACGTGTGGTAAACACTAACGGTTTAAACAGATCATTCCACTCGCCAATAAAGGTAAAAAGAAAAAGTGTGGTCAAAGCCGGTCGGGCAAGCGGCAGCATAATGCGCCACAAGATTTGCAGCCGACTTGCACCATCAAGCGCTGCTGCTTCCTCTAGCTCGATCGGAATGGTCTGAAAGTATTGTCGTAGTAGAAAAATGCCAAAGCCGTTGGCGATCGTTGGCAAAACCAGCGCACCGTAAGTATTGATCAAATGCCCCCACTTTAAGACTAGAAAAATGGGGATCACCAACATCTGAAACGGAATTACCAATGTTGCCAGCATGATGAGTAAAAGCGCCTGCCTGCCGCGAAACTGCAAGCGTGCCAGCGCATAGCCTGCCAACGCAGAAGTGACAATTTGCCCACCTGTAACTACTAGTCCTACAACAGTAGAATTTACAAACGCCAGCAGAAAGCTCCCTTGAAGCCATGCCTGACGATACGATTGCCAAGACCAACCAGAGACTTTGCCAGCCGTTGCAGGCGGCAAAAAAGAAGTCGCTGCCACAATGCCTAACGGCAACAACACAAGCCCAGCACCTAATACCAGCAAAAGGAAGCTGATCAAGGCAAATATGCTGGAACCATTTGCTGGTATTGAACGGACGGTTTCTGGTGGCATAACGTGAGAGAAGAACGCACTGGCACTATGTAGGCACACCATTCGATCAGCGTAATCTACGGATTCTCAGCTCTAAATGTGCTCTTTTTTACTGAATCTAATGTAAACAGACGCTGATAACGACTCTGAATTGCGATTTCCCCACATGGGAACTGAATCTTCCGTTAATTAGTCAATTCCCTTACAGGAAAGAGCTAAAGTGAGATAGGCACGAATTTTACACTTTCGTTGCATTGCGCCAAATTTCTTACCATAATCGTCCCAACGCCGAATCAGTATCGGCTGCATTCCTAAGGAGACAATAGACTTATGCCGCAGCTTGAGGCAAGTGCAGCAATCGATTTTTACAGTGAAGTCTACAAAGATGCCTACAGCCGCATTAACGCGATTGTGATTGAGGGTGAACAGGAGGCAAACGAAAACTACATTAGGCTGGCTGAATTAATCCCTGATCAGAGCGAACAGTTATTCAGTCTAGCGAAAATGGAGAATCGCCACAAGAAAGGCTTTGAAGCATGTGGACGCAACCTCAAGGTCACACCTGATCTAGACTTTGCTCGCCAGTTCTTCTCCAAACTACACGAAAATTTTCAGGCTGCTGCTGCCCAGGGCAACATTGTGACCTGCTTACTGATTCAATCATTGATCATTGAGTGCTTTGCGATCGCCGCCTACAACATCTACATTCCAGTAGCCGACGATTTTGCCCGCAAAATTACTGAAGGCGTGGTTAAAGACGAATACAGCCACCTCAATTTTGGCGAAGAATGGCTGAAAGCTAACTTTGAAACCGCTAAAGCAGAACTGGAAACGGCAAACCGCCAAAATCTTCCTCTAGTTTGGCAAATGCTTAATCAAGTAGAAAAGGATGCTCACGTACTGGGCATGGAAAAAGAATCGCTTGTAGAAGACTTTATGATTCAGTACGGTGAAGCACTGGAAAATATTGGCTTTACCACTCGCGAAATCATGCGGATGTCTGCTCTTGGTCTTTCTGCTGCCTAACGTTGTAGCCAGTGTGGGCTGAACACTTTGATCCTACTCATGTATCTATAAAGTGTTTTTGCTGCAATCCATCTGCTACTTAATAGCAATGGCAGCCAGCCCTCAATGATATTGCTTGCTCTAAGCAGCAGTAATTTACGGGAGTTAGTGGCGATCGCTACTAACTCCTCTCAGCATAAGTGATTGATTCCATCACTCTTTCAAATCGGTACTGGCTTATCTGCTAATAGATGAGTCATTCTAGGCAGTATCTTCTAACACGCGTTAGTTAAAAGATGCTCATCAAGCTACTTCCATCAAATTCTTAAGTTTGCAGAGTCGTTCATGTTTGGTTTAATTGGTCATCTCACAAGCCTAGAGCACGCTCAATCAGTTGCCGAAGAATTAGGGTACCCCGAATACGCTAACCAAGGTCTTGATTTTTGGTGCAGTGCCCCGCCCCAGATCGTCGATACTATCAAGGTTACAAGCATTACGGGTCAGACTATTGAAGGTCGATACGTCGAATCTTGCTTTCTACCAGAGATGTTAGCTGCTCGTCGTATCAAGGCTGCTACTCGCAAGATTATTAATGCAATGGCGCACGCCCAGAAGCATGGGATCAACATCACTGCACTGGGTGGATTTTCCTCCATCATCTTTGAAAACTTTAACTTACAGCAGGTTCGGCAAGTACGGAATGTGATGCTGGAGTTTGAGCGCTTTACAACCGGAAATACCCACACTGCATATATTATCTGCCGCCAGGTTGAGCAGGCATCAAAGGCACTGGGTATTAATCTTTCTACCGCTACTGTTGCTGTGTGTGGCGCAACCGGAGACATTGGTAGTGCGGTCTGTCGCTGGCTTAACACTCGCACAGATGTGGCTGAACTCTTACTGATTGCTCGTAACCAGGAACGCCTCCAAGCGTTACAGGACGAACTGGGCCGCGGCAAGATTATGGGTTTGCAAGAAGCCTTGCCTCAAGCAGATATTGTTGTCTGGGTCGCCAGTATGCCGAAAGGTGTGGAGATTGACCCGGCGACCTTAAAACAGCCTTGTTTGCTGATTGATGGTGGCTATCCAAAAAATTTAGCAACCAAAGTTCAGGGGCCAGGTCTTTGTGTCTTAAATGGAGGCATTGTCGAGCATTCTCTGGATATTGATTGGCGCATTATGAACATCGTCAATATGGATGTTCCCGCTCGCCAGCTTTTTGCTTGTTTCGCCGAGTCCATGCTGCTTGAATTTGAGAAATGGCACACTAACTTCTCCTGGGGGCGCAACCATATCACGGTTGAAAAAATGGAGCAGATCGGGCAGGTCTCTGTGAAACACGGGTTCAGACCGTTACTTGTCTAGCACGATCGTACCTTCCACCATTGAACCGTATCGCTTATAGACATGCCAAGCCTGGTCAAAAATGAGTTAACACGGCTCGTTTTTCCAGGCTATTGTCTGTTGTTTTAGTTTTAATGGTGCTACTTAACTAAGGTTGAGAAAAGAGCAAGCGTGAGTGTTGCAAAACGTTCGATCGTTGGTCACTGCAAGATAGCATCCGCCGTTTGAGAAAAAGGTGCCGCCAAACGCTTGTGTAAAAGTAATCTTCGCGGCTGCTGAAAAAGCCAACCGCGCCAAAAAGGATCAGCTTGCATCACCCGATAGCCTGCCTTCTCGTACAATCGCCTTGCCTGATGGTTGTCTTCTAGCACATGCAGGTAGAGGTCTTGAAAGCCGCCCTCTAGAGCGATCGACTCACATGCCCCTAAGAGCTTTTGTGCCACACCTCGCCTGCGCACGTCCGAGTATACAGCCAAATTTGAAACATACGGGTAAGGCAGACTGCGAAACTGAAAGGGGCTAGTTGAACGAAAGGTAATTTCCACCGTTCCTACCAGATCGCGTCTCGCAGTCGCCTCACCCGTAGATGGCAAGATCACAGCCACAAGACACACATAATCTGATGCCGAAGACGAGCGTAAACGATAGCGCAGATCTTCGTACACGCCTACTCGCAAAAGCGGAAGAAACCAGCGCATGAAGCCAACATTCGGATAAAAGCTATCTGAAAGAAGCTCAACGAGAGCAGCCAAATCCTTCAATTGGGCAGCGCGGATCGAGAGGCTCAGCGGGTTAGAAGACAATCCGTACGTTGGTGGCTGACTACAGTTCAAAAGCAAATATAGAACGAAAAACTTAGCGATCACTACTTTACAGCTAAAAGAACAGTCACTCCTTTGTTCTAAACGCTAGAAGCCAGGAGTAGTCCGTACTTTTTCTGAATCTTGAGCTAAAAATAACTGAATTATCAAACTAATATAGGCACCACTTACATAGCTATTGCAACTAAAGTCATTGCAATAGCTACGCAAGGAAGATTTCAAACTATTTGCCAATGCGGGGGGGTTCACGAAAGGCGATCGCAAAAAAGAGCACGCCTAGCGCCAACGTAATAATCAAAATGTAAGCAACGCTTTCCATACCAAAAAATCTCAACCTCTTTGCAAAACCAGTCTGTCGACCTAACCATAAAAGGGGCTAACAGTCTCTACATGATGATCGATAATGGTCAATCTTCAGCAGATTCAGTTGTAGCCCCTTAATTCTACGAACGCCTAAACGGCTTCTTTGCGGCGAGTACTCTTATCACCGAGCTTCTGATAGAAGCCCCACTCTACTTGCTCTTCGGAGAGGTCTGGATCAACACCTGCAAACACATCCCGGAAGATGGTACGAGTGCCATGCCAGATATGACCAAAGAAGAACAGCAGCGCGAATACTGCATGACCAAAGGTAAACCAACCACGAGGGCTAGTACGGAATACACCATCAGAATTCAGCGTCTCACGATCGAACTCAAATGGTTCACCCAGTTGGCTCGCACGTGCATAGCGCTTAACAGTGGCAGGATCTTTAAACGTTTGACCGTTCAATACCCCTCCGTAGAAGCTTGCTGTCACACCGTTTTGTTCAAAGCTGTACTTAGACTCTGCTTTGCGGAACGGAATATCAGCACGCACAATGCCATCTTTATCAGTCAGGACAACTGGAAAGTTCTCAAAGAAGTTAGGCAGGCGGCGCACTGATAGCTCTCGCCCTTCGCTGTCTTTAAAGACTGGATGACCCAACCAAGCCTGAGCAATGCCATCACCTTTGTTCATTTGACCCGTGCGGAACAAACCACCCTTCGCAGGGCTATTGCCAACATAGTCGTAGAAAGCAAGTTTCTCAGGAATCGCTGCATAGGCATCTACTAAGCTGCTTCCATCAGCAACACTTGTCTGCACGCGACGATCGATCTCTTGCTTAAAGAAACCGCTATCCCACTGATAGCGCGTTGGACCAAACAATTCGATCGGTGTTGTTGCGCTACCAAACCACATCGTGCCAGCAACGACGAACGCTGCAAAAAACACTGCTGCAATACTGCTAGAAAGCACTGTTTCAATGTTCCCCATCCGCAGCGCTTTGTACAAACGCTCTGGGGGACGAACACTCAGGTGAAAAAGACCAGCAATGATGCCAACAATGCCTGCGGCGATGTGATGCGCCACAACCCCACCTGGGTTGAAAGGATTAAACCCAGCTGGACCCCATTCAGGCGCTACAGGTTGAACGCTACCAGTTAGACCGTAAGGATCAGATACCCACATACCAGGACCAAACAGTCCTGTTAGATGGAAGGCACCAAAGCCAAAGCAGAGCAAACCAGACAAAAACAAATGAATGCCAAACATCTTTGGCAAATCAAGCGCTGGCTCACCAGTACGAGGATCTCTAAAAAGCTCCAGATCCCAGTAAACCCAGTGCCAGCAGGCTGCTAGAAACAACAGACCGGACAGGACAATGTGAGCAGCCGCAACACCCTCAAACGACCAAAAGCCAGGATTAACTCCTGTCTCGCCAGTGATGCTCCAGCCACTCCAAGAGCCTGTGACACCCAACCGTGCCATAAACGGCATAACAAACATCCCTTGACGCCAGATCGGATTGAGAACTGGGTCACTCGGATCGAAGATCGCAAGCTCATAGAGAGCCATGGAACCTGCCCACCCTGCCACAAGTGCAGTGTGCATCAGGTGCGTTGCGATTAGCCGACCTGGATCATTGATAAGAACAGTATGTACTCGGTACCAGGGTAGTCCCATTGACTACGCTCCTCCTTGTGAATAGCTCTAGTTCGACGTATTCCTAAACATTTTTTAAAGCGCCAGACATTTAGTATCTCTACCAAGTCTGAGGCTCATTCAACCTCACGCTTCTCAATCTGGCTCTTAATTCGGCGGTCTGACAAGAGCTAGATTGCAGCCCACCAGCGATGTTTGTGAAAATGAAGACGTACAAAGAAGTGTAACCAGTGTGAGAACCGATTGCAAGCAAAAGAGGGTTATGCCAAAGTTTTGAGCAAGCCAGGCATAGTCTTGTAAACTTACGTAACAGCAAGGCGTTGAGGCTATCAAATGTTACCGAAGTTTTAGGGACGTAGATGAGGTTTAAGGAATGGTATTAACGTCCCCAAACTTTTGGCTCTAGCGTACACAGCGTACGGTCTCTATCTTCTTAATAATGTTCTGCTTCTAGCTGAATGCAGGCACCAAGCCCAATTGGTATCTTCTGCTCACAACCATATCTCCCTGTAATCACCACAGCTACTTTTTGTAAACGGAATCTAAGGCATGACAACCATTAAGTTTTTGAAAGAAGATCGTGAAGTCGTTGTGGCAGATGGTGCAAACCTTAGACTAAAGGCAATCGAGAACCGCATTGACATTTATACCTTTGTGGGAAAAATGACCAACTGTAGTGGCTACGGTCAATGTGGCACGTGCCTTGTCGAAGTTGTTGAAGGCATGGAGCATCTTTCGCCCCTCACCGACACGGAAAAGGTCAAACTGAAGAAGAAACCTCCTACCTATCGGCTAGCGTGTCAGGCTCTAGTGAATGGTGATGTAACTATTAAAACTAAGCCTTCTACAAAATGAAGGCTTTTGAACTTGGAGTGCGATCGCCCTAAACCCAAACGCCTTTCTGCTTCAGAAACCATAGTGTGCGCTTCTTACAGAATGACTGCTTAAACAGACAGAATGACTACTTAAGTAGAGCGTTCTTACCGATCAACGTGTAGTTCGTTCACAACCCTATTTTCAGTCAGGAAGATCGCACAGTGGTATCCTGTTAGTGTCGATGCAGCGCTAGTCGGGTAATTTTATGCAAGTCAATGAGTTAGGGTTTATTGCAAGCATCCTATTCGTGCTGGTTCCAGCAGTTTTTCTACTCATCCTCTACATTCAGACGGCAAGCAGAGAAACCAATAAAGACTCTTAAGAGTGCCATCTGGCAGTCTTTGAATTCATTCGCAAAGTGCTAGGAGCGACAGTTCTTGGCACTTTGTGTTTTGATTGCTGTTGCGACTGGTGTTACGCATGCAGCGTCGGTTGAGATTAGTTTGATCGTTTGTGCAATCGACTGAGCCTACTGCCTTCTGTTTATCTTTGGGTGTGGTTGCACTGGCAACAAGCAACTGTTGCATGAACACGGGTGCTTAAAGGAGCGTTTCATCATCGCCTGCAAGAGGAATAAAGCTGGCAAAACTTGATGCTGGGTCTTTAACCGCTGTGTCTTGAAAATTGCTTAGTAATGACTGTAGTTTCATGCGGTGGATATAGGGCCAGCCACCAGACGCTTCAATATCCTTTAGTAAGCTGTAGAGTGCCTGACGATTATCAGGTAGAGAATCCTGAAATAGGCTATCACGGATCTCTTGATGCAAGCCTTCTAGCAGCCTCAGTAAAGACAACAGGGCTAAATTATCACCTTGACGGTCACGGGCTACCTGCCGAATAGTCTCAGCAATGGACTGGAGACTAGCTTCAAAATGCTGTGCCTTAACACAATCGCGATCGCTCATCAAAGTAAAATCCCTAAACACTACCTAATCATCTAGCTAGTATCTGACATTAGTCCGTCAAGTGCATCACCTGCCATCCTGCCCTTTAATGCTAGTAGCTGCAACTGCTGGTATTAAGTGCAACTGTCAGCGCTAACTTTATTGTGTAGATCAAGTAAAAGCTACATTGCCGTGTAAAATTCAGAATGAAGTCTTAGTTCGATCGTGTCTAGGAATTAAGCCTTCAGTAAGGCAGAGATATACTTCATCCTGTCTCACTGAAGACTTGGGGCATGCTCCCAGAGATTTAGGTACTGGGTTCTAGTAGAGTCTTCTTGCCTGTTGTCACAGTTGTCGCTAAGGCAAGGCTCCCGTCTTAATGGGTGAAGCTCGTTAAGATTCAGCTTTTGGTTTCATTGTCAAAAAATATTTACGTTGATATTGAGGTTTTCATGAAGTACCGCGCTTTAACCGTTGCACTTCTGGCATTATGCGTCAGTCTAATGACTGTTTTTTCTACGCCCCCCGCTTTTGCTAGAGAAGCCCTAACGTACGATCAAATTCGAGGCACGGGCTTGGCTAATAGTTGTCCAGTGCTAGAAGCAACATCTCGTGGTTCAATACCGATCGAAGCTGATAAGTCCTACACACTTACCTCTCTTTGTTTGCAGCCAACGAGCTTTCTCATCAAAGAGGAATCTACAAACAAACGGCAAAAAGCAGAATTTGTTTCCGCTAAACTAATGACCCGCTACACATCTACTATTGAGTCGGTTGAAGGCAAACTAAACCTAAACCCTGATGGTAGTCTTACGTTCGTTGAACAAGATGGTATTGACTTTCAAGCCATTACTGTGCAGCTTCCTGGTGGTGAGCGCGTTCCGTTTTTGTTTACCATTAAGAGCTTAGTCGCCACTACTCAGCCTGGGTTAGGTAGTATCAGTACTGCTACTGACTTCGAAGGCTCGTTTAAGGTACCCTCTTACCGCACGGCAAACTTCCTTGACCCAAAAGGTCGTGGTTTGACTGCTGGTTATGGCAATGCGGTCGGTCTTCCTGCTCAGGGAGATGCTGAAGAATTAGCAAAGGAAAACACAAAGCAGTTTCAGCTTGATAAGGGTCGAATTTCGCTCCAGGTTGCCAAGATTGACAATGTAACAGGCGAAATTGCCGGCACTTTTGAGAGTGAACAGCCATCCGAGACAGACATGGGTTCTAAAAAACCCAGCGACGTCAGGATCAGTGGTCTTTTCTATGCTCGTGTTGAACCAGCGGCGGTCTAAGCTTTGAAAGCTTGTTCCTGAGTCTTAGATGAAGCGGGTTTTCACTTCATGTTGCTAATTGATCTACTTTTTAGGGGGCATAGAGCCCCTTTTTTTGAGCTTTTACATTACACTTTTTTACTTGAAATTCTGCTTAACGGTAAATAAGGGATCTGTATCTATAACCAAAAAAAAACACAATGAAAAGTGCTGCTGCTTTGCCTTTCCGTAGAATCAACGTTGTAGTCGTATAATTTCAGGAAGTCGATTCTTTGCCGAAACTCCAACTTGTAACAGTATTGCAACCGCTAGTGAACAACCAGTGATGAGCCGCTTTGACTTTATTATCAGATCCGTAAAAATGCCGTTGCTGTGAATCTGTGTGAACGAATAGTGTTAATCAACAGCAGTAGAACGTCAGCACACCAACTTGGTTTCTCAGAAAAAACTCTGAAGGCTCTGGTCGCTGGAGTGCAGTTCAACTGAAGTCATTGAGTTCTTTAGTCGAATGGTTAGTTGTTTGCAAGACCCATTCCTAGAGTGATTTTTCCGCCCAGTGTGCCCTGCTGAACATCAACTAAGACGGCGTTTGATTCTTCCTGATATCACTTGCTCTACCGACTGAAATTCGTCATGCTAACGACAGTAAACTGTGAATTGAAAAGCGAGAGTTTACAACTTTTGCGGGTCTATCAACAATCGCCCTGTCCTCAGGTGCGAAATCAACTGGTTGAACTTAACATTGGTTTAGTTAGAAAGGAAGCGCATCACTGGATTCACCAGTGTACTGAGGGTTACGAGGATTTGCTACAGGTTGGCTCGATCGGTTTGATTCGGGCAATCGAACGTTTCGACATCTCAAAAGGGCACGCTTTTAGTTCCTTTGCCATTCCCTATATACGGGGTGAGATTCAACACTATCTGCGCGATAAAAGTCCTTCTGTTCGCATTCCCCGACGTTGGCAAGCGCTTGAACGGCAAGCAGTCCTAGCAGTACGTGATTTGCAGGTCAAGCTGAAGCGTCAACCCATCGACTCAGAAATTGCAGTAGCGATCGATATCACATTGGCTGAGTGGCAAGAGATTAAACTGGCTTGCCGTAACCGTGCCATTCTTAGTCTAGATGCACCCGTCCGGGATGAAGACGAAGGAGCATCGTCACTAGGGGAATTAGTACCGGATACACAATATCGCAGCTTCCAACTAGCGCAAGAAGACCAGTTGCGCCTACAGCAGTCGTTAGTGCAACTAGAAAACCGAACGCGTGAAATCCTAGAGTTCGTCTTTCTCCACGACTTGACCCAAAAAGAAACTGCCGAGCGTCTTGGTATTAGTGCTGTTACGGTTTCTCGTCGGGTTAAAAAGGGACTAGAGTCGCTCCAAAAACTGATGGTTGGGTCAGAAGACTAACGTCAGTGTTTGATCAACATACTTTTGTCTTTAGCTGGCGTTTAGGGCGCAACCTTTCATAGCAGAACGTAACCCAGTTCAACAGCGTATCGCTGCGCTTTTACTGGTTCATGCGTTCTTAGTGTGTAAATGCCAACATTCCTGAGCGATCGCCCAATCTTCTTGAGTGTGAATGACAAGGACACGGACTGTTGAGTCAGACATCGCAATGTCTTGGTCAACGGGTGTCTGCTGATTCTTTTCTAAATCTAGCTTGAGCCCTAGAAAGCTGAAAGCTTCGCAGGCAGCAGCCCTCACTGCCGATGAGTTTTCGCCAACCCCAGCAGTGAAAACCAGTGCATCTAGTCCGCCTAGGCTAGCTAGCATGGCTCCAATGTAAGAGCGCAGCCGATGAATGTACATAGCAAACGAAAGTTTGGCACGCTCGTTGCCTGTGGCGATTGCAGCTTGGATTTGGCGCAGATCGCTTGATACACCGGAAATGCCTTTCAAGCCTGAGTCTTGATTAAGCATCTGGTTAAGCTGATCTGCCGTGTAGCCCTCTTGACGTAGTAAGTAGATTAAGATGCCAGGGTCAATGGCACCCGATCGACTGCCCATCATCAGACCGTCTAATGGCGTAAAACCCATAGTCGTATCGATGCTGTGCCCTTCACGAACGGCTGCTAGCGAACAGCCATTACCCAGGTGACAGATAATCAACTTTAGGGCGGCAGGATCAGTCTGTAGAATTTGTGCGGTACGGTGCGTGCAGTATTGATGGCTGATGCCATGAAAGCCGTAGCGTCGCAAGTCCTTAGTAAGCCATTCGTAGGGAATGGGGTAGGTAGCCGCTTCTAAAGGCATATGGGCATGAAAGGCAGTGTCGAAAACAGCAACTTGTGGTGTTGAGGGCAAGACGCGCTCAACAGCTTCAATACCTTCCAGGTTGGCAGGGTTATGGGCAGGAGCAAGCACGGCTAGTCGAGCGATCGCTGCCTTTACTTCATCAGTTACGTAAGTGCTAGCGAGATACTCCCGTCCACCATGAACGACCCGATGTCCAACGGCATCAATTTCGGCAAGTGTTTCGATCACTTTTGTTTTGCCTTGCCAGAGCGTAGCGAGCAGATGGGCAGTGATGGCAGGGCGATCGTCTGCTGGCAGTGCTTCTTCAAGGACTGCTCCATGAGCTGTTTTGACTTTAATTTCAGCAACATTCTGCTGATGCGTCCAATCGACGTGAGCATCCCAAAGCGGTGGCTGTGGCTCAGAGAGTTTGTCCTCTGTTAGATCATAGAGACAGCTTTTTTGGCTGCTTGATCCAGCATTTAGCACGAGTATTTTCATGAAAGGCTCAAGTAAATAACAAGGTTAGAAGTCTTAGCCATGCTGCTTAAGCTGCTAGCGGTAGGGTAAACCAAAAGGTTGCACCCTGCCCAGGCGCACTAATTGCGCCAATCTGCCCACCATGAGCTGTAATGATTTGCCGACAAAGATAAAGACCTAAGCCGATACCAGTTGAACGACGGGCGCGTGTGCCACGAGTGTAACGGTCAAAGAGGGAATCACATTCGTCTGGGGTCATACCGACTCCATTGTCTTGCACACTACAGCGGATCATGTCACTGGCGATCGTTGCCTCTAGCGTTAAATGTAGTCCGGGTGGATTATGCTTCAACGCATTGGTAAGGAGATTCTCAAACACGCGCCGCAGCATCGTGGAATCAGCAGTAACCAAAGGGAAGGCAGCGGAAATTTGATTGTTCAGCGTTGCCTGGTTCTCAAGCAACAGCGGCTCTAGATCATCGACGATTGCGCGTACTAGATTGCTTAAGTTGAGCTGTTCGCAGTGCAGATTAATGCCCCAAGTTTCGCTGGAGTGTGCTTCTAGTAAGGAGTTGATCATACTAAGTTGACGGTCGCTGCTTTGCACCATCCGCTCCAAAATCGAGCGTTTAAGCACAACCGTATCGCCTGGTTTCTGCTGTAGGTTTTTGAGTACCATCATCGTGCCCATGATGGGTGTCCGCAGATCATGAGAAACAGCATTCAAAAAGTCGTCTTTGGTTTGACTAAGTTCCTGAAGTGCCAGCATGTTTTGTTGGAGTTGAGCTGTACGTTCCTGCACCTGTTGTTCCAGGCTGCTAGCAAGGGTTTGCACTTGATGGTACAGCTCTGCCTGCTGAATCGCGATCGCCACTTGCACTGCCAATTGCTCTAAAAGCTGAGTCTCGAAAGCTGTCCAGTGACGGGGGCGGTCACACTGATTGGCAACCAGTACACCAAAGAACTCCTCGCCGAGGATAATGGGCACTCCCAGGCTGGCTTGAATGTGGCAGCGCTTGTAATAATCTGCCAATAGGGGTGATACGGTTGCGGTTGCAGTATCGTCGATCGCTTGCACCTGTCCTTGAGCAAACAGCGCTCGAATTTCGCGCAGGTAGATGTCATCGGCAATCCAGGTAAGAATTGACCCCCATTCGGCTGCGGCAGATTCTGCAACAACTTTGCCATGCCATGCTGCATCAATTTGACCGATGAAGACGCGATCGACGGTCAGAAATTGACGAACTTCGGCTACGGTGGTCGTAAGAATTTGATCGAGATTGAGCGATCGCCGAATGCGGAGAGCGATTAACCCTAGCAGACGATCGCGGTCAGCATTTGCCTGTAGCTGGGCGATCGCGCGTTTGCGCTGCGTAATGTCGCGCACAATTGCCAGTACCTCATCTTTACCACTCACAACCAAGCGGGCTTCGTAGTCACGCAATTCGCCTTGGTTACGTAGTTGATACTCAAAAATCTGGATTTCGCCCGTTGTTAGCGTGCGTGTAATGTATGCCATCCGCTGCTCCGCCGTTTCTGGAGGTAGCACTTCGTAGATGGTTTTGCCGATCATGTCACTGGCTGGAGTGACAAAGTCATTCTCTTGCTCGGCTTTGCAGTCTAGATACATACCGTCCCGACGGATGCGGAACATCATGTCGGGGATTGCATTTAAAAACGCCAGGTTGCGTGCTTCACTGACTTGGAGGGCTTCTTCCGTGCGTTTGCGATCAGTGATATCGAATGAAACCGTGAGCAGGCAGGAAACGCCTTTAAGGCGAATGATTTCTGCAGAGAGGAGTGCTACGCCAATTTCACCCGATTTGCGACGGAATTTTATTTCTAAGTTACGAACTGAGCCACACTCTTGAAGCATTTGCAGCATGGTGGCACGTGCTCCTAAATCGACCCAAATGTTTAAGGCGGGGATTGTAAGCCCAATGATCTCTTCCCGCTGGTAGCCTGTAATCTGTAAGAAGCTGTCGTTAACGTCGATGACGCGCGATAGGGGAGCGGCTTGTAAGGTTGTGAGGGTCATTGCAGTGGGGCTACGCTGAAAGACGATCGAAAATTTTTCCTCGGATTCGCGTAGTGCTTGTTCCGATCGCTTCCGTTCGGTGATGTCTAGAATGTAGCCTTCGTAATGGGTTACGTCTCCCGCTTCGTTGTAAATCAAGCTACAAAAGTCATAGACCCAGCGAACGTCTCCATCCGCCTGTACGATTCGGTAATCTTGTTCAATAGCGGTTGCTTTGGCAGCGACGCTTGCCGCCACTTCAGTCTCAACTCGAGTCGCATCATCCGGGTAGATAATATCGCCATAAAGGAGTTTGCCAGACGTGAATGTCTCTGGCTCGTAGCCAAACTGATGCACATTGGCAGACACATACTCAACTGGGAAGCCCGTTTCTGCTCGCCAGCGAAAGACAACCACTGAACCTGACGCAAAGAGGCGACGTTCACGATCGCTGGCTTGCTCTGCCCGTCTACGCTCCGTTACATCCGTTAAAACTGACAGGGAGCGTAGGGTTGCCCCGTCTGAGTCTCGCTCAGCGATCGCAGACAGCAACACGTCCATGATTTCGCCGTTTTTCTTCACAAATTGATAGGGTACGTCAGTACACAGACCAGTGCTGAAGTAGGCTGGCAGTACAACTGTTTCAGCATAATGACGTGAGGCTGGAGTCATAAACTCTACGGCTTTGCGCCCCAGTACCTCACTGCGTGTGTAGCCGAGTGACGAGAGCCAGTGCTCGCTGACGCTGATTAAACAATCGCGGCGATCGGTCGATTGGAGCATTGCGGGTGTGTTGTTGTAGAGCGAGCGATAGCGATGCTCCCGCTCGCGCAGTGCTGCTTCTGCACGTTTGCGATCGGTAACGTCACGCTCAATACCAAGTACTTCTCCTGCGCCACTCACAACTAACCGCACTTCGTAATCCCGCTGTTCTCCAATCTGTGAACCTCGGTCGTGGGTAAGCTGATACTCCAGCGTTTGCAGAGTGCCAGAGTCAAGGGTACGGGCGATCGCGTCTAAACAGCGCTGGGCGATCGCGTCAGGGAGAAATTCCCGCAGATTGCTACCGACAACGGTTTCGCGGCTAAACCCGTACTCGGCATCCTCTGCTGTGCCCTTGAAGTCCAGGCTATCGCCTTGTCGATTAACCAAAAACACGCGATCGGGCAGTGCCTGCAAAATGGCTTTGTACCAAATATGAGGTGGCTCTGGTTCTGGTTCTGGAGACTTCAAATATTTCGCCAGAATGTTTTGAAGCCGCTCAAATGCCACCTCATCCCGGCAGCAGTCCCGCATTGCCTGTAAGTCCACCGTGTCAAGAATCATCGCCAATTCCTGCAAGTAATGCTACGTTCTATCCCTATCGTTGAAGCACTTGGGGCATGGAAGAGAAGGATGTGTGGGAGTTGTTCCTACTCACTAGTTCTCCTGCCCTAACCTAAATGACTGTTGCTATGTCGCTTCAGTTACATCTTCCTGGTAAAACAGAGAGTGCGATCGTTTTCAAAGGAAGAATTTAAGCCTCTTGAATCGTGCTGGGCTAATTTCAAGCGCTTGCTCGTCGCTTGCGCCAACCATACGAGGAAAATAATCGTGCGTTTAGGCGCTGAACAGGTATCATCACGGCTACTTAGGGCAAAATGCTTTGCTGATTGTCTGTGACTTTAAAGGCAACTAATGGCATATCCATGCGTCTCTAAGTGTAGAAGAAGGGAAATAAATCCCGATCGTGATAGCCGCAATCACGGTCTTTTTGCTGAAAATCGGCATATTTCGCTGTCTTTTTCTTTCTGGAACCTTCAAACTCGCTGAAGGTCTATAAAACTAACGAATCGTCAATGTATCTTTGGAGAACTTTCTTATGTCTTATGTCAATGCGTGGAAATCTGGGACAGCCATTTTAGTTGCTCTCGGTATGGCTACGGGCACGGTTGCACCGATCGTGATCACTGCTCCTGCCTCTGCCCAAACCGCCTTTCCAGACGTGCCTTCGAGCTACTGGGCAAGCGGGTTTATTCAAGCACTCGTCAACCGCGGCGTTATTGCTGGGTTTCCTGATGGCTCGTTTCGTCCTGAAGAACCCGTAACTCGTGCTCAATTTGCCGCCATTGTTAGCAAGGCCTTTAACAGACAGCCTGTCCGCCAACCTGTGCAATTTACTGATATCCCGGCTGGCTTCTGGGCAACAAATGCGATCCAAGCAGCATATACAACTGGCTTTTTGGCAGGCTATCCCGGTAATGCCTTTAGACCAGACGAAAATATTCCCCGTGCCCAAGTGCTGGTGTCGTTGGCGAACGGATTGAACTATGCTGCCACTGCTCCCGTCGATAGTGTTCTAGTAGCATATAGCGATGTAGCCAACATTCCTGAGTACGCTCGTCCTAGCATTGCTGCCGCTACTCAACGGCAGATTGTCGTCAACTACCCTGACGTCAAAACCCTAAACCCAAATCAAGCAGCCACACGTGCCGAAGTTGCAGCGTTTGTCTATCAAGCACTGGTGAGTGCTGGGCAAGTGTCAGCCATTAATTCGCCCTATATTGTTGGCGCAGTACCACAAGGTGTACGCATTCCGGCTGGAGCATCGATTCCTGTGCGCTATGAAAGAGCTGACAGGATTTTGCTGGCTCGAAATGAACCGAATCCTGTTCCTGTAACCCTTAAGGTGTCGCAGAATATTGTGGATGCTCAAGGCGCAGTGCTGATTCCGGTCAATAGCGCCGTGGTTGGGCAACTGCAAATAGCTCAGGGAGGCGCTCAATTCGTTGCTAGCCAGATTGTCTTGCCAAATGGTACTGAGCTTCCTGTGAGTGCTAATTCTGAAGTTATCACCCGGACTGAGAGTGTAAGTAGAGGGACGAATGTTGGTAGATTGATTGGAGGTACTGTTGTAGGGGCAGGTGCTGCGGCTGGTATTTCTGCTGTCACGGGCGATCGCGTCATTAAGGCTGAGGAGGTGCTTCCTGGTGCCGCTGTTGGTGCACTGGCTGGCTTCTTTCTTGGTAGGGATAAGGTGGATCTGATTGCCATTAACCCCAATACGGATCTGAACTTGACGCTTGCGTCAGACCTTGTGATTCGTTAAGAGCAAGACTACGGGTTGAAGCTCCACAGATTGAAGCTCCATTGATTGAGGCGATTCTGTTGGGGTATAGCATAGCTGTACCCCAACTTAATGTCGGCAGTTGTTAGGGTTGGCGGCTGGTTGAAACAGCTTAAACAAAGCTCTATGTGCAGTCAGCTTTTGGGTTTTGTGAAAGGCTTCCGTCACATCCAGGGCGAAGATCCTTGGTTCCCGAAGCAGCTTTCATCCCTCAATGCTCTCAAGGTGCTTGTTGTTCTGATAGCGTCAGCTTTGAGGCTTCAGCGATCGCCAACCGCACCATCACCGTTGTGCCTTGTCCATGTGCTGTCAGAGCTGCAACAACGTTCTGATCCACACTATTGACCTGGGCAGGGCTAAACACGTAAATTTCACCCTGCATTTGTGTGACTAAGGCACGCGCAATCGCTAAACCCAGACCACTTCCAGGTATCGCTGTTTGAGCCTGCACGCCCCGGTAGCGACGCTCAAAAATATGCGGCAGATCTTTGGGTGGAATGCCGGGTCCAGTATCCGAGATCGCAATTTCTACTGCTCGCTTTTTGCCTTCTCTCACACCTGCCTCTACTAAAACCAGCCCTCCAGCAGGCGTGTACTTCAGGGCATTGTCGATCGCGTTACTCAATACTTCTTGCAGTAGCTGCCTACTAGCAAACACAGACGGCAGATCGTTGGGAATGTCAGTCAGGAGTGTGAGCGATCGCTCTTGGGCGATTGCGCTAGCAGATGCCAGTAGTGGTTCGAGTGCCATTGCTAGCGGGCAAGGCTCCAGCACGAAGGCTGTTCTCGAAAGAAAGTCGGCGGCTGGTAAGAGTGGCAACGTTTGCGACTCCTGCTGCTGAGAGCCTGTTAGGTGTTGGTCTGTCGCTACATCTTGCTGTTGCTCCTGCAATCTCCTGCCAAAGGCAGGAGGTAATGTCAACGGCTGCGGTTTCAGCGCATCTGTCTCAGCAACTGCCCATTCAAGCTGCTGGGCTAAGTCGCGTAAGCGAGATGTTTCACGTACAAGGCTAGCGGCAACGTCTCGGTTCGCATCTTCTGGCAACAGTCGCTTAAGAATTAACTTGCCAAAAGTCTGGAGCGTAGTCAGTGAGTTGCGGAACTGATGCAACAGATTATCTAACAGGTCGTGCTGCTGTGCTTGCAACTGCTGTCGCTGCTCGTGCTCAAGCCACTGGTCACGCTGATCGAGGACACGTGCGATCGCTAAAGTCTCAGCAATCTGGTGAATTTGTGCCTGCTCCGATTCTGTCCACAGGCGATCGTTGCGCTCTGTCACTAATAAACCCAGCACTGCCGTTTCATGCATAAGTGGCATGACAATACGGCGCTCAGGCACCAGCGCTGCGTGGTCTGACTGCGAATGTTCTGGTTGTGGCTGTTTGGGCTGTGGCTCAGTATCGCTGCCAGCACGTGGCGCACGATCGCTCTTAGTAAAAGACTCTGTCCCTGCTACTTGTACTGACGCTTGATCCAGAGTTGCAGGGAGTGGTGCTGCTTGCGACAAATCAGAATACGGTTCTGCCAGTAGCCATAGAGGCGGTTTAGCTGTGTCGATTGTAGACGGGAGCGATCGTACTCCCCCTTGCGCTTGCCAATCGACAGCCGTCTCTGGGTAAGCAACTATAGGTATAAGCTGCGTTTCTGCACCCTCTACTAATTCCTGCGTTAGATACACTACGCTTAAAGATGCCCCTAACGCCTGTGTCAGGAGTATTACCTGCGCTCGACAAAGGGCGACGAATTCAGCACTAGTCAGCATCAGCATGAAGCGTTTTCTAAAAGCAAGCGGTAACGCAGCAAGTTTACTCTCAAGCATAACTCTGTTATCTATGTCTCAAGCACTGCATTTAATAAGGAAGTTTTCTCTTAAAGACCTTTACCCGATTGATGCCGTAGTGCAAGCAAGCGTCTTGCTTGCAACGTAGTCGCGACAAACGCCTTGAGTTCGTTAATCTCTTGTATGGAGCTTAAAACTGAGCAAGCCCTTCACGACGCAATTCTATAATCCTGCTTGTTTAGCGGCTCCGGGTACACTGAAATCTAGACACTAAAATCTACAATCGCAGTTCCTTCAGGTGAAACCTTGCTCCTTCTCTTCGCTACAATGCTGGATAATTTGCTGAAGCAGAAGATGATTGCTTAAGATGCCTTGCTAAGTTGTACAAAAGTTGCAGTTTAATGAAGTAGGGTTTACTTACGTGAAAAGACCTGTAGCGACGGCTTTCCACCGTTATTCAGTAACTGCCGACTACCAAACATGAATGCATTTCTGAGAAGATTTAAATCTTTGTATCAATGGGTTAAAAGAAGTTGAAATTCTAGCCCCGAATCGCTATACTTGCGTCGTCTTTGTAACTATCACTACACTTGATCGACAACAAAGGGGGTAACGGGATTGGCAAGGAGACGTAAGCGGAAAAGCCGTAGACGGCAGGAGGGGCGGAGAATTCTGGAGAATGTGCCTCAATTTAGCATTGAATGCGGAGAGGACAAACCAGTAACAGCCGCTCGCAAATTTATTCACTCAGAAGGTATTGCGCCACCGGCTTTACTGCTTGTGAAACGTAATGAGCATACTACAGATCGGTACTTCTGGGCTGAAAAAGGGTTGTTCGGGGCGCAGTATGTTGAAGAAAACCATTTTCTGTTCCCCAGCCTAAAAGTGTCGGATGAAGAATCTGATGAGCTTCCGGTCGTCGCTCAGACTCGTTGAGTTTCAGGTGATAGTTCTGAGCGCGATCGGGCAGCTTCTGCTCGCTACATTCAAAACCTCCAATACTCAAGCGATTACATCAGAAGCCCCGGCTGAATGCATTCAGCCGGGGCTTAATCTATATGGTTATATGGTTTACTTGTACAAAGACAGTGGAAACGTTCGCTCCACCAGATTGTCGAGCGTAGTCCGGCTACATCTCAGACTCAACGCGCTTCAACGGCATACGCTTCTGAAGTTCTGCTAGTTCATCACGATGAGCTGTTACAGTAATCACGCTAGTTGTCTCTGCATTCAGGGCATCATTGCTTTCTACTTGCAGCAAAACCCTCTCAGGACGTGCGGACTTGCGCCAATAAAAAACGCCAGCGAGTGGTGACAGCAGCGGTAACGCCAACAATCCAGTAGAGAACTCTGAGAAAAGATAAGACAGCATTAGCGAAAGGCAAAGTAAACCGATCGCTGCTAACAGCGTTAGAAAAATGGCTAGCGCCACACTAGGTCGAACAAAGCCTTCAAACGTAACCTGAAGCCTTGCTGCGTCTGTTGCCACAATCTGGTAGGCACGCTGCGTAAAGTAAGCTTGTAATTGGTTTAAGAGCGATAGCTCTGGCTGCTCTGAGGTCAGCCTCACTACCTCAATACGATCCTTTACCGAAGCCCTGATAAAGAACAGCAAGCCAATTAACATTAATAAAGCCAACACAAAGGTTGACGGCAGTACAGAGGCACTCATTGTTGCAAACTTGTTTAGAACAGTTCACCTAACAGTCTATGCCTAAGTTCTGCAACTAAGCCAATCGAGCAAATGCTCATGCACTTCTACCTCATTAGGACTCGACTGGCTTACGACAGTGAATGAACACAAACTAAAGCGTCAAAAAGGCGATCGCAACATCAACTGCGCTAGCAACCCTATTAGCTAACTGCTCTAGTTAGTAGTAGCAGCTAACCCCTTTGAGTGAGCCATCGTGCTGTGGTCTTTGACATACTCGTACCAAAGACGAGTCAAATCTTGAGCCTGTTGCTGTACCTCTGAACGGATTTGGTACATCCGGCGAGGGCGACCCCGACCTTCAACTTTTTTCCAATAACCTTCAATAATTTGCTCGTCCTCTAAGAACTTCAGCGCACTATATAAAACTGTGTCAGAAAGACGATAGCTCGGGTACTCGGTCTCTAGTAGTTGAATCAGCTCGGTGCCATAGGAGTCACCACGCGATAGAACGGCGAGTACGTAACATACTGCCAGCTCCTTGTTGAGATAGAACGGCGGCGGCGCTTGAAAAAATTGATAGATATCGTCGAACTTCATCTTTCCCATCCAAAATAATCACAACTTTGTTCACATTGGCTGCAAAGCGCCGCAAATGAACCGCAGACAACATAACCACACTATCGACCACCCCCCCTTACTCAACATCATCCAAAAGCATTAAATTCGTGCTCAACGTAAAAAAAAGTATGCCTTTGGATGTGTAAGTTAGGCTCTTGCCTTTCTTAGCCTAGTTGCCGGATAAAGCAAATGCCGAGTAAGCGACAAAGGCAACCTGTGGCAGGCTCAAAAAGCAACTTTAGAAAGTAGAAACCTCGATTGCAAGAACAATATCAGCAGCCTCATTCGCTTTCGATTTCCCTTGTTGCTGACCAAAAAATGCCCGAATTAAGAAGTTGAGCCTTTAAGCAGACTTTCGTTCAGAGGTCAAAAAAAAAGCAGGACAGTGGTCAATTTAGTCTCTGACGATTAGGAACTACAAACTTGCACACCCTGATTCTAGATCCTAATCTGAATATTGTTCACTGAAAAAGTATCAAGCTTACGCTCTTAACAATAGGTCGATTTCGTACCTAAGGTAGCTGAGAGGGTGACAGCCAGAAAAGTGTCCCGCTGTAGAAAAAGGTGATTAGCTAGTCGATTAACCTTTTTTAACATGCAGTGGCATCACTTTTTTGCCCTTAGCCGCTGCTTGACTGATGTTTCAGCTGCAAGTAAGGTGGGTCTGACCTGTCAGGGTTACTTGACTAAACCAGAGCGTAAGGCGACAACGGCTGCCTGAACACGATCGTCAACCGCAAGCTTATTCATAATGCCGCGAATATGGGTTTTCACCGTATTGGGGCTAAGGTAAAGTACAGCGGCAATTTCAGGGTTACTTTGACCTTGAACCATTAGCTCAAGTACCTGTTGCTCTCGCTGTGATAGCTGACCAATGTTGCTGTTGACCGTCGGCGGCTGGAGATGTTGGATGACGCGACGGGCAATCTGTGGGTCAAGATAGGTTGCACCCTCTTGGGCAGCCGCGATCGCAGCAATCAGCCGTTCAACATTTGTACCTTTAATACAGTAAGCGTCTGCACCACTTGACAGTGCTGCAATGACTTCAGTTTCGGTTGTATGGGAGGTCAGCATCACAACGCGCACATCAGGCAGTGCTGCTTTAATCTGCTGTGTTGCTGCAATGCCATCCAGTCGCGGTAAGCCAATATCCATTACAACGACATCAGGTTTGAGCTTCAGTGCAGCTTCAACGCCCAAGTAGCCATCGCTTGCTTGCCCAACCACTGTAAGTTGAGGGTAGTCTTCCAAGCATTGCTCCAACCCTAGTTGCATCATTGGGTCGTCTTCTACAATAAGAATCCGCAGTGGTGGAAGTGCGTGTGAATGAGGCAATGAAGATACTTCCGACATAGTGTCACCGCAAGATTAAGAAGATGCAGCTAGCGTATCAGGGTTGCACCAGGAGATGCCGCAACTATAGCTTGACTTAATCCTTTTTTGAACTGGGTCAGCGCTAGCGTGAGAGACTGGTAGAATGACGCTCTTAAGCATTTTGAACGATTATGGTTAACCGGTCAGGCTCCTCAGCAACAAACCTGCAACAGATTGGCAAAGGATTCCGTCTTACTGGTTGGGTTTGCCTATGGATTCAGGTTGTGCTGACTGTTGTCTCTAGCGTCGTCCTTATCTTTGCTACCTTGTTCAGTCCCAGCCGTTTTGCCAACCCAAATAATCCAAGTTCTAGTAGCTTCAGTACTTTTGCAGGCGTAGCGCTAACCACTTTTAGCATTTTCACCCTTTGCTTTAGTATCTACTGGGCGTTTCGCTACGTGCTAGTTGGTAGGCAGTTAGTTAACAAAACAACGCGTCCAAAGAAGGCTGAAGTAATTCAGATTCTACGCACTGGCTTGTATGTCAGTTTGGGAGGAATGCTAGTAGCAATTTTTGGGGCAGAGGCAATTACAGGTGTGTTAGTAGGCAAAGCTTCTGTAAGCCAGGGTTCTGGCTTTGCAATTAATCCATCTCAGGTCGTGCAATCGCTCGATATGTTTACTATCTTGGCGAGTCTTCAAGTCATCTTGGCTCACTTTGTTGGCATAGCTGGTGCACTTTTGCTCTTAAACAAGATGAGCCGACAGTAAGAGTGATTTCTTGAGACTAATTTCAGCAGAATGCAGTAGTTAGTAGGGAAATAGACTGAAGCTAAGTCGCTCAGACTCGCTCGATTCCTTCCTTTACCTAAAACTGTGTAAGAGTGCTGCGGCTTAAGTAGGGACTTTTTTGTCTAAAATCATTCAATGCTCAATCTTAAGCACTCAAAACTCTGTCACCCTTCCAACCAGTCGAAAATCTGCTCTAGCTGCTCTAGCGAAACCAAGCCATATTGCCAGAGGATCATTGGTAACGGACCTGGATCTTGCTCACGGTAGCGCAGCGCCATGGCGATCGCTGCTGCCGAAAGAGCTAGTTCCTTCTGCAAAAAATTAATGAGCTGAGTAGTGCTACGGTCAGATTCCACGGCTGGACTTTTTACCCCTGAATGTGAGTCTATTTGGTGCATTAGCTAGGCGATCGACTGTTAGCTTTCAAGGCTCGCTATGACTCAGATGCTTTAAGGGCAAGGGAGGCGCAAGCGAAACAGGGCTGCGTGTGGCACTATGCTACTGAAAGCAAGTTGGTAAGGCGCTAACCGAATGACTCACCTGATTGGGTGGTTTTTGGCTGCTTACCCTCGTGATTTTACGTACTTGCTACTTACTTAAACCACAATCTTCAGCAAATGAACGTAGAGTTTTGTTGTTGAGGCGTAGTTGAGCGCGATTGTTCTCTAGATTTAGGGTCAGAAGCGACGAGCTTCTCCCTCGGATGCTACATCTAGAGTATTAATTGATTATGAAGATTTAGTGGCGGCAAGGCTTGTTTGCCATCGATGCGGTGGCACTATGGCGGCAGCACTTTAGCAGCGGCCTTTTGCTACCTTCGGCAATACGCCTCTAAAAGGAGTGAACACCGACCCTTGCGATCGTGCTTACGTCCTTACAATAACCGTATGCCATTAAACTGAAACACTATAGTGAGGGGACTATGCAGCCAACCAACCCCAATCAATTTACCGAAAAAGCCTGGGAGGCAATCGCTCGCACTCAAGAGCTTGTAAAGCAGGCACAGCATCAGCAGATTGAGTCAGAGCATCTTATGAAGGCACTGCTGGAGCAGGACGGACTTGCTAGCAGTGTCTTCAATAAATTGAACTTGAATGTGCAACAAGTGCGAGAGCGAACGGACGAGTTTATTCGTAAGCAGCCGAAGGTCTCTGGTAGCAGCACGTCCATGTATCTGGGGCGTAGTCTAGATGCTTTGCTTGATCGTGCTGACGGCTATCGCAAGCAGTTCAGTGATGAGTTCATTTCAGTAGAGCATTTGCTGCTTGGCTATGCCAAAGACGATCGCTTTGGCAGAAGCTTATTTACAGAATTTAGACTGGATGAGGCAAAGCTAAGAACGGCGATCGACCAGATTCGAGGGAGTCAAAAGGTGACAGACCAAAACCCGGAAGGTAAGTACGAGTCTTTAGAAAAGTACGGACGCGACTTGACGCAGTTCGCACGGGATGGCAAGCTCGACCCTGTGATTGGTCGCGATGATGAGATTCGCCGTACGATTCAAATCTTGTCGCGCCGTACCAAAAACAACCCTGTGCTTATTGGCGAACCGGGTGTGGGCAAAACGGCGATCGCTGAAGGTCTTGCCCAACGAATTGTTAGTGGTGACGTGCCAGAATCATTGCGCGATCGCAAACTCATTGCGTTGGATATGGGCGCGCTGATTGCGGGTGCAAAGTATCGGGGCGAATTTGAGGAGCGGTTGAAAGCAGTCCTTAAAGAAGTCACGGAGTCGAGAGGGCAACTAGTGCTCTTTATTGACGAGATTCATACCGTGGTTGGTGCTGGTGCCACACAAGGCGCAATGGATGCAGGTAACCTGCTGAAGCCTATGCTAGCTCGTGGGGAACTCCGCTGTATCGGTGCGACCACGCTGGACGAGTATCGCAAGTACATTGAAAAAGATGCTGCGCTAGAGCGACGCTTTCAGCAAGTGTATGTCGATCAACCCAGTGTCGAAGATTCGATCTCGATTCTACGCGGCTTGCGTGAACGCTATGAACTGCACCACGGGGTCAATATTTCTGATAATGCGCTGATTGCAGCAGCCACATTGTCTGCACGCTATATCGCCGATCGCTTCTTGCCAGATAAGGCGATCGACCTGATCGACGAAGCCGCTGCCAAGCTCAAGATGGAAAAAACGTCCAAGCCAGAAGAACTGGATGAGGTCGATCGCAAAATTCTGCAGCTTGAGATGGAGCGCCTGTCGCTACAAAAGGAAACAGATGCCGCTTCTCGCGATCGTCTCGAACGACTCGATCGTGAGTTAGCTGATTTGAAAGAGACACAGAGCGCTTTGAATGCCCAATGGCAGGCGGAAAAGGGTGTTATGGATCACATCCAGACGCTTAAAGAAGAGATGGATCACCTCAACATTCAGATTCAGCAGGCAGAACGCGACTATGACTTAAACCGTGCTGCAGAACTGAAGTACGGCAAACTGGCAGATCTCAATCGCCAACTGCAAGAGGCTGAAGGTAAACTTTCTTCGACCCAATCTAGCGGCAAGTCTCTTTTGCAGAAAGAAGTCACTGAGGCAGATATTGCCGAAATTATCTCCAAGTGGACGGGCATTCCCATCAGCAAACTGGTGGAATCAGAAATGCAAAAGTTGCTGCACTTAGAAGATGAACTGCACGAGCGTGTGATTGGTCAGCAAGAGGCAGTGACAGCGGTTGCCGATGCTATCCAGCGATCGCGGGCAGGCTTGGCAGATCCCAACCGACCGACTGCTAGCTTCATCTTCCTGGGACCTACAGGCGTTGGTAAAACTGAACTTGCCAAAGCGCTTGCAGCGTACCTCTTCGATACCGAAGACGCGCTGGTTCGCATTGATATGTCTGAGTACATGGAGAAGCAATCAGTATCACGTTTGATTGGTGCGCCTCCAGGTTATGTAGGCTATGACGAAGGTGGACAGTTGACCGAAGCGATTCGTCGTCGTCCCTATGCTGTCATTCTGTTTGACGAAATTGAGAAAGCGCATCCCGATGTCTTTAACGTGATGCTGCAAATTCTAGATGACGGGCGCGTGACGGATGCCCAAGGGCATACGGTGGACTTCAAAAACACCGTGATCATTATGACGAGCAACATCGGTTCGCAATACATCCTGGATCTTGCAGGGGATGATAATCGGTATGACGAGATGCGATCGCGGGTGATGGATGCGATGCGTACCAGCTTCCGCCCCGAATTTCTCAATCGCATTGACGAAATCATTATCTTTCACACCTTGCAGCGATCAGAACTGCGGCAAATCGTCAAGCTTCAGACCTTGCGGTTGGGCACTCGTCTTGCCGATCGCAAAATGTCACTCAAGCTCTCTGACAGTGCGCTAGATTTCCTGGCAGAAGTCGGCTACGACCCTATTTTTGGTGCCCGTCCTCTCAAACGCGCCATCCAGCGTGAACTCGAAACACAGATTGCTAAAGCTATTCTGCGGGGCGAGTTTACCAGTGGTGATACTATCTTTGTCGATGTGGAAAATGAGCGACTAGCATTCAAACGCTTGCCGTCAGAAGTGCTAACAATACAGTAAGCGATCAAGGGGTGGACGACAGTTCACCCCTTTTGAGTTTCAGGCGATTGCCCTCTCTTGCAAAGTTCTCCACCCGCCTTTCCATAACCGTTGAAGAGAGAGTTAAGACAGATTGAGGTTCCCAGTTCGGCTTCTGGTAAGGGTTTTACTTAATCCCTTAGCCTTAATCCTTTAGCCTTTTGCTATACCTGAGATAATAAAAGTACCCTTCTGCACTGATAGCCATGTTTGCGCTCGTCTCCCGTGAGAACATTCAACTGCGTCCTGGTACAGTGCTGCGGCTTCCTGCCACCTGGGATGAGTATGAGAGTCTGAGCCAGCAGCGGGGCGACGGTTCGCTACCTCGACTCAAGTATCGACATGGAGAAGTGCTTTTAATGTCTCCTTTGCCGCACTATGGGAAAGATGCTCATATCATTGCCAATATGATTACAACGTTGCTGGATCACTTTGAGCGTGAATATGATGCTTTTACTCCGGTAACGATGAAACTGCCGGAGGAAAGCGGAATTGAGCCAGATTACTGCTTTTACATCAATAACTGGGAAGCGGTTTTAGGTAAGAAGCGCATTGATTGGCGTGTCGATCCGCCACCCGATTTGGTGCTTGAGATTGATATCACCAGCTATTCTGATGTTGATGATTATTTGCCTTATCGAGTGCCAGAAGTGTGGCTTTATAGGCGGCATCAGCTTTGCATCCACCAGCTTCAGGACAATGCCTATTGCCTGGTAGCTCAAAGCCGTTACTTTCCGATGATCGACCTTCAGCTCATTGTCGATCGCTGCCTGCAACTTGCCTACGATCGCAACACTAGCGCTGCGATCCGTGACCTGAGACAACGGTTCCAAAACAGCACCACGTCCTAGCTGTTGTCGGCGATCACACCACAGCCCGATTCTATCTACAAATTCACCTTGTAACTGTGCAGTCATGTGGAGTCTTCAACCGATCGCTACAAAGTGAAGGTAAGGGAGCGGCAGTAACAAACGTAACAGAGGCTGCCAGTACCACGCTTGAAAAGTAGCCCATCATTCCCAGGTTGCAATTGGCTTCAACACGGCTGGAATTTCAGCGTCAGCCGGAAACTCTAGTTGGGTTTCTCGCAAGCCCAGGTAGCCCGATTCAGTAAAAGACAGTAGCATCCGCTGGAGCGCCAACCAGACCTCCGCTTCGTACTCCCAATCGCGTTGCCGATATGCCTGAGCCGCGATCGATCGCAATGCCCAAAAATAGCTGTTCCGTACAACCGAACCCCCTTTCTTGTATTCCGGCACATCTTCGCGGTGCAAAAACACAATTTCATCCTCGATTCTGGCTCTCATCAGTCGTAGCTTCCATGATTTAGTAAAAAGTCGTTTGGGAGCCTTTCCCCCTTTCCCCAAAAAGCATTTTTAATTTAATTACGTCCAGTTACTTAGGGACACAGATCACATACTTAGGGACACAAATCACGTACCGTCAAATCTTCATGTCAGGATATGTCTTGCCTTCGCCTAACCATGCAGAAGCTTACTTTCCTTACAAATTACTAAGTTGACAGGTGCTTCAATGCTCACTTGTTGACGTTTGAGTAAATGGCAAGACGGCTTCTACAGACCGCTCTACCCAGACTTAAGGCATCTTAAATATATGTACGTAGCGGCATTTTATAAAGAGCCTTTTATAAAGAGCCTTAGAAGCTAGGAAGCCAATTTATGTTGCCTCTATGAAATTAGTTTAAGTTGTAGTGGCAGATACAGGCATCTCTAGGCAGGTATAACCACAATAGTTGTGTCAGTTTCCTGGGTGATTGAGAAAGTGTGCTCTAGCAATGTCCTAACAAGCAAAAGAGTCTGTTGCGGACAAGTTATCTCTTCGGATGGTCACTAAACGATCGCAGCTTTGAGACACTAAGAGCGCAGCCTTGACAGTATTGATTTAAATCACAAAGATTCAACTGGTAACAAAATGGCGCACTGCCCTTTATGCTCTGATATTTTACTGCGGCACATTCGTTCTAGTCAGCCATATTGGCTGTGTCGCCGCTGCCGCTTTGAAATTTTAGGGGAAAGCTACCCAATTCACGATCGCAGCAGCGTAGCACTACCGCTTATCCCTGTTAAGCAATTGCTAGCATCTCAAGTCAATGTATCGCTCGATTGCCTTGAGCCGCCGCTGCCTTCCGTGCCAACTAAAGTTTAGTAACAGGTACATACTGCTTTATGGAACGTAACTGAGCGGTATAAAGCCCGTTAAATAAAGCTGTTGCCTTGCTAAATGGCTCTGCCGTTGAGTAGATTTGAGCTAAACCTTAGTGAACTCACTAGCGCCTCACGGGTCTAATCTCCGTAGAAAGCCTGATTTACCACCTCGGACAATGGATCATACTGTAACTGCAATGCCCTAAGAAGCCAATGCAGCATCTGTCTGACTGCGATGAATGAGGCAGATGTAGTCCATCGTCACCATGAGGTTTGCCCAAGTGAATCGCTTTTATACAGAGCTGCCCAGAGTTTTAGTTGTGGATGACAACCCCTCCAGTCGGCTCACGGCGGTTGCACTGCTGTCGGTCGAAGGTTACGACGTTGTAGAGGCTGATAGTGGTCCCGTAGCCTTAGACTCTGTTGTTGCAACTAATCCTGACCTGATTTTACTGGATGTTATGATGCCCGGTATGGACGGGTTTGAAGTGTGCCGTCGTCTTAAGCAGGATGAGCAGACCCGCCTGACCCCTGTTGTTTTTGTGACAGCGCTGGATGATCGTCGCGCTCGGCTGAAAGGCATTGAAGCAGGCGGCGATGACTTTTTAACTAAACCGTTTGACCAACTGGAACTGTCTGCTCGCGTCAAATCGCTCGTTCACCAAAAACGCCTTAACGAAGACCTTGACCACGCTGAACGAGTCCTCTTTTCGATCGCACAAACTGTAGAAAGCCGTGACCCTAATACAGGTGACCATTGCGAACGGCTCGTCGCGCATGGCAAAGCCTTTGGTGAATTTTTGGGACTGTCGCGCATCGAAATCCGCGATTTGATGTGGGGCGGTTACCTGCATGACATCGGCAAAGTTGGTGTTCCTGATGCTATTTTGCTGAAGCCAGGTAAATTTACCCCAGAGGAGTGGGTGCTGATGCAGCAGCACGTACTCATTGGCGTAAAAATCTGTCAACCGCTACGAACCATGCGCGGCGTATTGCCAATTATTCGCTACCATCATGAGCGCTGGGACGGCACAGGCTACCCTGACGGTCTTAAAGGCGACCAGATTCCTCATCTAGCGCAAGTTTTTCAAGTCATCGATATCTTCGATGCACTTACGAGCGAACGCCCTTATAAGAAGGCTTTTACTCCGATCGAAGCAGTTGGCATCTTGGAGGAAGAAACGGCAAAGGGCTGGCGCAATCCTGCATTGATCGAGCAGTTTAAAGAGTTCATCAACACAGTCTCTTTAGAAGCAAGCGAATCATTGTCTGGCGCAGCGTTGCTTGAGCTAGCCTCGCTGCCTCACACAGCCTAGCAACAGCGCTTGAATCGTTATCCAACTTAGAATATTTAACATCAAGACCGCTGACTTCTTTAAGAAAGCGATGGTCATATCAGTGGTGACGTTTTTCATGTCAGTAGGGTGGATGGTATTCTGTAGAGCGTTAAGGGGCAGAGTGGTAGCGGGATCGATGCATCAGGTTTCACGGCAAACGGTTCCACTGCAAACGACGTTCTACAGCAAACTAACTGGCGCAAACAACAATGGTAGCGGTGGCAATTTTGGCGGCTGGGCGTGGCACTCGGATGAAATCGGGCTTGCCCAAAGTGCTGCATCGGTTGGGGGGTAAAACGCTAGTCGAATGGGTACTGGGTAGTGCCTCAGCAGTGGATGTCGATCGACGACTGGTGATTGTAGGCTATCGGAGTGAACTGATCAAACAGGCATTTGCTCAGAGAGACGATGGCAACACCCTTGAATTCGTAGAACAACGTGAACAACTGGGCACCGGACACGCAGTACAGCAGCTTTTATCGCCATTGCATGAGTTTGAGGGCGATCTGCTGATCCTCAATGGGGATGTGCCGTTGTTGCGTCCCCAAACCCTCAAGCACCTGTTGCAGACCCATCGAGAGCACCAGAATGCAGCAACCATCCTGACTGCCCAACTGCCCAACCCCAAGGGCTACGGACGAGTATTTTGTGACGATCGAAATGTGGTGCAGCAGATTGTGGAAGACCGTGATTGCACAGCGCCGCAACGACAGAATTGCCGCATTAATGCTGGGGTTTATTGCTTTCGCTGGGCTGACCTGGCAGCGGTGTTGCCAAAGTTGACGGCTGATAATGATCAGAAAGAATATTATTTGACAGATGTTGTGAACTATCTGTCTCCGGTCATGGCAGTGGATGTGGAGGATGAACAAGAGATTCTTGGCATTAACGATCGCA
Organism: Phormidium sp. FACHB-592; assembly: GCF_014695795.1. NCBI lineage: Bacteria > Bacillati > Cyanobacteriota > Cyanophyceae > Oscillatoriales > Oscillatoriaceae > Phormidium > Phormidium sp. FACHB-592. The sequence goes on along the minus strand of NZ_JACJOZ010000103.1, from coordinate 1,630 downwards.
AACAGCTTGCCGCTGCGTATGACATCCTGCAAAGGCGTATTAAGGATGACTGGATGGCGGCTGGAGTTACGTTAATCGACCCCAACAGCATTACGATCGACGACACAGTAGTACTAGAGGCGGATGTAGTGGTGGAGCCACAAACCCATCTACGTGGCACGACAACGATTCAGGCTGGTAGCCGCATTGGTCCGGGTAGCCTAATTGAAAACAGCCGCATTGGTAAAAATGTGACGGCGCTCTATTCGGTAATTAGCGATAGTACGGTAGCAGCAGACACGCGCGTTGGTCCCTATGCTCATCTGCGAGGACACGTAGAAACGGGCACTGGCTGCCGCATTGGTAATTTTGTGGAGTTGAAAAACACGACGCTGGGCGATCGCACGAACATTGCTCACCTCTCGTATCTGGGCGATACGACTGCTGGCAATCAGGTGAATGTGGGTGCAGGCACAATTACAGCGAACTATGACGGTGTGAAGAAGCACCGCACCCAGATTGGCGATCGCACAAAAACGGGCGCAAATAGTGTGCTGGTGGCACCTATTACGATTGGCGAAGGCGTAAACATTGCGGCAGGTTCAACCATTACTGAGGATGTGCCAAATGATTGCCTGGTGATTGCCCGCGCTCGTCAGGTTGTGAAACCCGGCTGGCAACTGAAAACTCCAACAAATGAGTCTACTCAACAGTAAGGTAGAACACGATCGCTCAAGCCATTAACTGGTCAGCAGTGAGGACGATCGTTCTAAAGTAAAGCCTCGGCGCATTCTAACGGTATGCGTAACCATTAGAATGCCGTTTGAGAGCAGTACTTTAGGCTTTGTGCTTTTTGCCTGGTTTGATGGAGGACTTTGCCCCACCAATGACATCTTTTAGCGTGTCAACGGCGACTTCAACTGCTTTTTCAGCCGATGCTTGAGTACCTTCAGCGGTATCTTTCGCTTTGTCTGTCAAGGATGTAGCGGCATCAACTACGCCTGTATCAGCATCGTCAAGCGCATTGTGTACGGCGCTCGCTACGTTTTTGATGGCACCTGCCGCATCTTTAAGGGTGTGCCGAACCGTATCTAGTCGATCGCTAGCTGCTCCTTGTTCAACCATTTTGGTAAGCGTGGCTTGTGCGCCCTCAGCAGCAACGGCTCCAACCAGTGCTGTGCCCAGAGTAGCAGCGTTCTTGCCAGCTTTACTTAAGGGGCTGTTACCTGTTTTGTGCTTCTTCTGTTTGCTTTTCTTATCTTTTTTATCTTTCTTGTCTTTCTTTTTCTTACTCATTAGTCAAAGAATGGATGACACCATTTCAAACGTCCATTCTTAAGCTTGCCTTAACCAATGCATAGTTACCTCTGCTTTGAGTAGGAGAACTAGGTTAAGGGTGCGATCGCCAATCAGACAGAAAGCTTGCGCTGACCCTGTTCAAGTACTGGACGATGCTTAAAAGCGGTTCTTTTTACTCTTTTAAGAAAGCTATTACTATTCATGCGATTGTTTGCTGCGGTAAGAAACTGTTTGTAAATGTATGTGAAGTAGAAGACAACTACGGTCACAAAGGCGCGATACCAGAAGAGTGACATCTACATGGCTTGAGGATATGAGTCAGCCTTACTACGACAGTGACCTGACCGATGAG